>DATJOF010000026.1:0-57329 GCA_035507415.1 Solirubrobacteraceae bacterium | reverse complement strand
GGCCGATTTCGGCTAACGGCCGGTCAAGCTTCGGCGGGGCCCGGGAGGGGTCCGTGCTCGGCCTCGAACTCGCGCTTGACCCGCGCGAACACCTCGAGCGCGCTCTCGAGCGTGTCGCGGTCGTGGGTCGCCATCACGCTCGTGCGCAGCAGCGCCCCGCCCGGCGGGACCGCCGGATGCAGAGCGGTGTTGACGAACACGCCGGCCTCGTAGAGAGCCTTCCAGAGCAGCGCCGCCCGCCAGTCGTCGCCGACCAGCAGCGGCACGACGGGGGTGACGATCGTCGCCTGGCCGCCCGTGTCGATCACGCCCGGCGCCCGCGCGCCCGTCCCGGCGGGCAGCACCTGCGGTGAGACGACCGCGAAACCGAGCTCTTGAAGGCCCTCGCGCAACGTGCGCGCGTTTGCGAGCACACGTTCCAGCAGCGGCGGGCCCTCGGCCGAGCGCACGATCCGCAGCGCGGCCAGCGCCGCGCCGAGCGCCGCCGGGACGGCCGAGGCAGTGAACAGGAAGGCGCGCGAGTACAGGCGCAGGTACTCGATCACGTCCGCCGGCCCGGCCACGAAGCCCCCGCACGAGGCCAGCGACTTGGAGAAGGTGCCCATCCGCAGATCCACCTGCCGCTCCACGCCGAGCAGCTCGGCGGTGCCCGCGCCGCGCCTGCCCAGCACACCGGCGCCGTGCGCCTCGTCGACCATCAGGCGGGCGCCGTACCTCTCGCACAGCTCGCAGATCGCGCCCAGCGGCGCGATGTCGCCCTCCATCGAGAAGACGCCGTCGACCACGACGAGCACGCCCCCGCCATCGCCCTGTGCGCGCTCCAGAGCCCGCTCGAGCTTGTCGAGACGGTTGTGGCGGAACGGACGCAGCTTGGCACGCGAAAGCAGACAGCCGTCGAGGATCGAGGCGTGATCGCCCGAGTCTGCGATCACGGTGTCCCCGGGCGCGAGCAGCGTCCCGAGCGTGCCGACATTGGCCTGGTGGCCGGTTGTGAACACGATCGCGTCCTCGGTATCCATCCACTCGGCGATCTCGCGCTCGAGCTCGAGGTGCAGCGGGATCGTGCCGTTCAGGAAGCGCGAGCCCGTCAGCCCGGTGCCGTAGCGGTGAAGCGCGTCCTCGGCGCCCTTCAGCACGCGCTCGTCGGCCGTCAGACCGAGGTAGTTGTTGGAGCCCAGCATGATCCGGCGCGCCCCCTCCATCTCGACGACCGGCATCGCCGCCGACGTGAGCACGTGGAAGTAGGGCAGGATCTCGGCTTCGCGCGCCGCGCGCAAAATCGCTTCGCGTTCGTGGCCGCGCACCTTCGCGAAGAGGTCATGGCGAGCGGGCTCGCTCGCCCTTTCTTTGGGCTTGTCTGTGCTGATCGCCATAAGGCCGCGTGGCCTCCCGTGCAGGTGGTCGTCGCCTGGGCTATTGCGTGTAGGTCGTTGCGGGGCTCTCGGGTCTGGGCAATGGGCGTTGGCGGATGGTTGGGCCGGCTGTTGCGTGCTGGTGGTGGCGCGCCCCGTTGCGTGTAGGGTGCCGGCCGTGAGCGTCGAGGTCAACGTAGGCGTCGAGGTCAACGCGGTGTCGGGCCGGCGCGACCTGAAGCGGTTCATCGACCTGCCGTTCCGGTTGCATGCTAGCCATCCGTTGTGGGTGCCACCGCTGAAGCTGGAGCGACGGATCTTCCTGAATCGCAGGATGAACGCCTTCTTCGGCCACGGGGAGGCCGAGTACTTCCTCGCCCACCGCGACGGGCGCGTCGTGGGACGCGTGAGCGCCCAGGTCAACCACGCCTTCAACGCGCACCAGAAGAAGCGCTGGGGCTGGTTTGGCTTTCTCGAGTTCGAGGACGACCAGGACGTGTGCGACGCGCTTCTGGACGCCGCCGCGCGATGGCTGGACTCGCGCGACATGGAGCGCATGGTCGGCCCTGCCGACTTCGCGATGAACGACGAGTGCGGCATCCTCGTCGAGGGCTTCGACCTGCGCCCGATGATCCATCAGCCGTGGCACCCGCCCTTCTACCAGCGGCGAGTCGAGCAGGCGGGGATGACCAAGGCGATCGACCTGCTGATGTGGAAATTGGAGGTCACCGAACGCGACAAGGTGATGCCGGTGATCTGGGAGCTCGCCGAGAAGGCGCAGTCCGAGCACGGGATTCGCGTGCGCCCGATGCGCCGCCGTCAGCTGCGCAAGGACATGGACTTCTTCGGTCAGGTCTACAACGCGGCGTGGAGTGAGAACTGGGACTTCGTGCCCTACTCCAAGAAGGATCTCGACGCTCTCGCCCAGGAGCTCCAGCTCGCGTTCGACAAGCACTGGTTCATGATCGCCGAGCGCGAAGACACGGGCGAGGTCGTGGGCATGGCGATCACGATTCCCGATCTCAACCAGGTGCTGGCGAAGATGAAAGGCCGCGTGCTGCCCCGCGGCTGGTGGTACTTCCTGCGCAAGGGCTCCATCATGGACCGGGTGCGTGTCGGGTGGCTGGGCGTCAAGCCGGAGTACCAGCACACCGGAGTCGCGGCGAAGCTCTATCAGGCGCACTTCGACGCCGCCGAAGCGCGGCCCCAGAAGGGCGGCGAGATGGGCTGGATCCTCGAGACCAACACCGCCATGAACCGCGGCATGGAAGCGATGGGCGGCACGGTCGTAAAGCGCTACCGCATGTACGAGCGCGAGCTGTAGCCCGGCCCGGCACGCGCCCGCTCCCCTCGTACAGGGGACTTTGTAGCCCGGCCCCGCACGCGCCCGCTCCCCTCGCGCAGGGGACTTGCCGGACCTCGCAGAGGCGTCTGCATCGAGCGGTCGGGGCCGGCGTTTACACTTGGCCGCGTGAGCGAGCCGGGCGAGATCGTGAGGCTGCCGAGCCCCGAGGGGCTGCCGGTGCTCGCCCCCGAGGCGGTCGTGCGCGACGATTTCGCACGCCTGCGCGAGCCGGCCGGGCGCTCGCTGATCCGTTCCGTGTCGCCGGCCGCGCAGACCGCCGTGGTCGCCGCGGGGGGATTCGTCGCCGGCGCCGCGATCGTCGGCCTGGCGAGCCGCCGGCGCCGTCGCGCCACGGCCGTCCGCGGATCGGCCCGGCGCCGAGCCCCGCAGCGCAGGCGCGCGCTGATGGAGATCGTCGGCACGCGCTCGCTGTTGCTCGACGTTCACCTGCTCGGCGCGCCCGCCGATCGCTGAGAGGCCGGCGCTGACTCCCGCGGGACAGGTGGGGCTGCGCGTCCGCCCGGCGTCGAGCCGACTTCGAGCTTCCGGCCGGGATCAGGTCGAGCTGCGGGTCCAGGTGCGGCCGGCAGGCCCGTTCCGGCTTCCACGGCGCCTGGGTCGCGACGGGCTCACGCGCAGGCGCTCCGGGGTGATCGAACGACTCCTGCACGATCCGACGGGCGCGCCTGTGGCCGTGCGCGCCACCGAACTCGAACGCGGCGCCGTGCTGTTCGGCGCGCGCGCCCACAGCCACGCGGCGGCCGAACACGGCATCGCGCGGATGCGCTTTGCCACCGGCGTCGACGACGATCTGAGCGAGTTCGTGCGGCGCTTCAAGAACGACCCGCTGATCGGGCGTTCGGTGAGCAGGCGGCCGTGGCTGCGCGCATCGCGCCGCCCCGAGCCATTCGAGGCATTCGTCTGGGCCGTCTGCGAGCAGTTGATCGAGTACGAGCAGGCGGTCGTGATCCAGCGCCGGCTGGTCGCGCGGCTCGGCCGTCCCCGGACGGGTGAGCAGGCTTCGCTCAGCGCTCCGCAGGCCTGGGCCAGCGGCCTGCGCGACTCGCCCGCGCCGGGCGCGCTGGCCGGGGCCGCGCCGGCGTCGCTGGAGGCGTGCGGGCTGTCGCCCACGCGCGCGCTCGCGCTGCACCGCGCCGCACGCGAGGTCGCGGCGGGACGCGTGGATCTGCACGACAGCGCTCACGAGCGGGGCTGGCAGCGGCTGCGCGCGATCCGCGGAATCGGCGCTTGGACCGTCGAGATCCTGGCGCTGTGCGGCCAGGGCCGCTACGACCAGCTGCCGGCCGGCGACCTGGGGCTGCTGAAGCTCGCCGGCCGCCTGCTCAGCGGCGGCAACCCACGCGCGCGCGCCAGCGAGCAGCAGGTCCGCGAGCTGTTCGCGCCGTACGGCGAGTGGGCGGGCCTTGCGGCTGTGCACGCGGCCGGGCTCTAGGCTCTCGCTAGGGCGTACTCGCCTGCGGCTCGGGTGCGGTTCGCGGCCTGAGCGCGAACAGCGCCGCGAATATCGCCAGGCCGAGCACGTTCGTGAACAGCCGGTAGTCGAGCCCGACCGGCTCGAAGATCGCCCCCCGTGCCGGTCGCGCCTGCGGAATCAGGCCGGCCGCGGCGAACAGCCCGGTGATCGCGAGCGCGGCCAGGACGATCGTGACGAACATCAGCGCGACGATCCTGACGGTGAAGCGCGTGCCGTAGTACTTGCGGTAGGCCAGCACGATCGGGATGGTGATCAGGTCGGCGAACACGAACGCGATCACGCCGGCGAAGCCGATGCCGCCCGACCAGAGGACCGCGGCCAGCGGGATGTTGCCGACCGAGCAGACGAAGCTCAGCACCGCGATCAGGGGCCCGACGATCACGTTCTCCAGGAGCCGCACCGCGCCCGGTGCATGGCGCAGAAACAGCGCGTCGAAGAAATCGTCGCCGAGCAGCGCAACGAACCCCGAGAGGAAGAACCCGGCGATGATCTCCTTGTAGAGCATCGCCCAGTCGGCGCGAAAGTTGCCGGCCACCTGCGACCAGGCCGCGACGCTCGTCAGCCGTTCGCGCAGACCCGGCGGGCCGGCGGCGCTGTGGTGGTGGGCGCCGCCGCCGTCATGCTGATGGCTGCCGTGGCTCTCGGCCTCCAGGCGCTGGGCATGGACCCGCGCCTGCGCCTCCAAACGCCTTGACACGAACAGGCGCAGCATTGCCGTCATGATCGCGATCAACACGAGCCCGCCCAGCAGCTCCGCGACCGTGAACTGCCAGCCGAGCAGCACCCAGATCACGATCCCCAGCTCGAACACGAGATTGGTGGACGCGAACTGGAACGCCAGCGCCGATGCGGCCGACGCGCCGCGCGCGAACAGCGTTCGGGCGATCGCGATCGCCGCGTAAGAGCAAGAGGACGAAGCGGCTCCAAGCGCGGTCGCGAGCCCCACAGGCCGCGGGCCAGCGCCCCCGAGCGCGCGTTGGATGCGCTCGCGCGGCACCCACGCCTGCACGACCGCGGATATCGCAAAGCCCAGCACCAACGCCCACCAGACGGTCCACGCCATCAGCAGCGCATTGGAGATGCCTTCCCAGATCGTGTCGATCGCGCTCATCGCAGCAGCCGGCGCAACGATGCCAGAGCGCGCCCGCGAGACCGCGGGTCGCAGAACGCGCGAGCTTCAGCGTCGCCGGTCGCGCTCGAGCAGCAACGCCAGCGTCGGACACGCCTGCGCCGCCCGCCTGGCGTGGTCGAGCAGGGCCGGCGGCAGAGGCCGGTCGTCGACGATCGGGTATCCCCAATCGTCGAGCGTCACGCGCTCGGGCAGCAGCTCGGCACACATGCCATGGGCCTCGCACGCGATCGGGTTCACGCGCAGTCGCTCGCTCATCGGCTGTCCCGCGCGCGGGCGCCGCCGGCCCGGGCTCGTCCACGAGCCCGGGCCGGCGTGGGGGAGGGGAGGGGAAGCTCGGAATATCGCGTGCACGCCTCACAGGGGCCGTTGTGGGCGTGCTCGCTGAACTCGGGCGCGAACGTCTCGAGCGCGCTCGTGACAAATCGGGCGGCCCCGTCGGGGTGTCCGCAGGCGCCGCGCCGGCGCACGAGGCCGGCCAGACGGGTGACGCGCTGTGCGGCTGCCCCGGTCCTGACTCCCGATGCGAGCTCTTCCACGCCCGTCGCGATCGCGTCCAGGCCGTACACGCACGGACCGCACTGCCCGCTGCTCTGGTCGGCCAGCCAGCGCGCCACACGGGCCGTCTCAGCCACCGCACAGGCATCCGCGGAGAGCAGCGCCAGCACGCCGGCACCGAGCGTCGCCCCGTGGGCGGCGAGATGTTCGTCGGACAGCACCACGCCCGGCAGCAGCTCACCGCCGATCCAGCTGCCGCCGTACCCGCCGACCAGCAGGGCCCGCGGCGGGGATGTGATGCCGCCGGCCGCGTCCACCAGCGACGTCAGCGAGGCACCGTGCTCGATCTCATACACGCCCGGCTGGCTCACCGGACCGGACAGCGTCACGAGCGCGGACCCGGGCTGGGACGGGGTGCCCAGCTGCCTGAACCACTCCGGCCCGTGGCGTGCGATCAGTGCGAGATGGGCGAGCGTCTCGGCGTTGCTCACGAGCGTCGGCCGGCGCCGCACACCACGCTCAAACGGCAGCGGCGGAGTGAATGTCGGCACGGCCGCACCGCCGCCCAGGTAGTTGACCAAGGCCGACTCCTGCCCGGCCACGTAGTGGCCCGGCACCAGGCTCAGGTGGGTGCGCACGCGAGCACCGGCGTGCCGCCGGCGTTCGTCGATCGCTGTGACCGCGCTCTGCTGGCTCGCCGGTACGGTCTCGCAGACGCAGACGATGATCTCGTCCGCGCCAACCGCCTGGGCCGCGAGCTCGGCTCCGTCCAGCACGAGGTGGGGCAGCAGCTCCATCAGCGTCCTGTCCTTGCGGCTGGCGGGCTCTCCCTCGGCGGCGTTCACCACCACGATCGCCCTGCCGCGGGCACCGGCGACGGCGCGCAGCTTCGTCGCCGTCGGAAACCCCGCGCCGCCGCACCCCCGCAGCCCGGCCTGCTCGACCGTTGCGATCAGCGGCGACTCCTGGCGACGGCGCCGTGCGCGTGCAGTCGCCACCTGACCATGCACCGAGAGGTGCTCTTCGAGGCTCATCTGTCCCTGCCCGTGCAGGCCGCGCAGCAGACGAGGCAGCAGCGCCGGCGCCTGCCCGGCATCCTCGCCGCCGTCGGCGAGCCGACGCTCGGCCGCTCCCCGGTCGGCGAAGCGATCGGCCACGAGGCCCACGTTGCTCATCGTGCGCTCTCCGCGACCGTCGTCCGTGCCTGCACCAACGCCTGTGTCTTGGCGCTCGTGCTCGAGTGTCCGAGCAGCGACGCGGGCGTTCCCGACCGTCGCGCCCATTCCGAGCCGAGCGGACCGCTCGGCAGCCAGACCGCCAGGAACAGCGCGAACGCTGCGATGCCGCCGAGCGCCGTTGCGCGCCCGCGCGCGTTGGCCGGCCAGCCCGCGAGCACGCGCACGATCACCGCCCCGATCACCAGCGCCAGGCAGGCGAGGCTCAGCGACAGCAACCACGTCTGCTGCACGTCGCTGCCGGTGCCCAGGCCGTGCAGCAGGGCGATCGGCCAGCTCGCGTAGGTCAGCCAGTGCACGGCGCGCCAGCCCGCATAGCCGATCCGCTGGCGCAGCAGGCTCGTGAACATCACCGCCAGCAGCAGGTCGAACGCCACCGCGCCCAGGCCCAGCCAGAACGGCCGGTAAGACCCCGCGAACGGCACGACCGCATCGAGCAGCGAGATCGATGCGAAGCCGTCCAGCACCGAGGTGAGGATGTGCAGCACGAGGAAGACCATCGCCAGCAGCGACACGTTGCGATGCACCGCATCGATCACGAAGCGCGGCCAACGCGCGCTGTTCCAGCGACGCACGTCGACCACCCCGAGCACGACTGCGGCGGTGAGCAGCAGCAGCGCCACGGCACCGGTCGCGCGCGTCAAGTACCAGTAGGCGCTCGGCCCCGCGGACGCGAGCACGAGGCTCATCGCAGGACCTCGTGAGCCTGCGCCGCGCTCGCGCGCGCGGCGATCGCGTGCGCCGCCATCGCCTGGACGGCCATCGCCCGTGAAGCCATGCGCCGCGAGCTCGTCCGGGGTGGGGCCGTCGGCGGTGACTGCGCGTGCTCCGAACGCGCTGACGCGGCGCGTCGCAAAGGCGACGACTCTGGTGGCTTGGGAGCCGTGGCTCGCAGCTGCGCTCGCGCCGACCGTCGCGTTCGCGACTGCGCCGGTTGCGAGGCCACGAGACGTGGCCGCGGCCAATCGCCGACCGCGTGCACGCGACCGTCCGCCTCGACCAACCGCGCGGGCAGTCCGACCGCGCGCAGCCACGCCAGCGCTCGCTCGCCGCGCACGATCGCGCCCGTGGTCGCGATGTTGGCGTCGGCGCAGCTCCCGGCCGCTGCGCTCACCGTGCGCCACGGCCCACGCGCGGGCTCGCCGGTGGCGGGATCGAGAATGTGGTGTCGCGTGCGTCCGGCGTGGCTCCAGCGCCGCACGGACGTGCTCGAGGTCGCGAGGCCGCCTGCCACGATCGTGACGGTCTGCCCGGGAGCGCGCGGACCGCTGCGATGGTCATCGGTCACGCGTATCGACCAGCCGCCGGCGGGCGCAGGGCCCTGCACGGCGACATCGCCGCCGATCGCCACAAGCGCGCCACAGGCGCCCGCGGCGGCCGCGGCAGCCGCTGCCCGATCGGCCGCCAACGCTTTGGCGGTCGCACCGAGGTCGAGCACCGCCCCCGCCGGCAGGCGCACGATGCCACGCTCGCGGTCGAGCACCACCCGTCGCCACCCGCCCATCACCCGCACCCCCGCGACGGCGGGTTTGCCGGGCGCTGGGGCAGAGGCGCGGCTATCGGAGCCTCGGGGCGGGGTGTCGCTTTCGGGCAGCACCGGCGGCGCGCTCTCAGCGGACGCAGCCAGCTGGCGCCAGTCACGGTCATAGCCCGCCAGCACCAGCGCCGCTCCGATCGTCGGATCGACGTCGCCTTCGGTGATCTCGGCGGCCCGCACGCCGAGCGCGAGCGCCTCCATCAGCAACGGGCTCACAGGCACGGCCCGGCCCGCGTTCGCGTTCACGTACGTGATCTCCGAGTCATCGCGAAAGCGGCTGCACGCGCGGTCGATCGCGTTCAGCTCGCGCTCCGCGGCTGCGCGCGCGCGCTCGAGGGCACCCGGCTCGGTCACGCGCAGCACGACCTTGCTGGCAAACACCTCCCACGCGCTCTCCGCGACGGCGGTCACGATCCTCCCGACACGACCGGCGATTCCACGGACGACGATTCCTGGGTCGAGCTCGATTCCTGCGCCTGGGAGGAGGAGCTCTGACCGGACGCGGTTTCGCCGGCCGAGCCCGTTTCCGTGGAGCTCGAGCCCGCCTGGCTCGTCGAAGATTCCTGGCGGCTCGAGGATTCGCCGGCGCTGCCGGAGGAACCGCTGCCGGACGAACCGCTGCCGGACGATTCCTGACCGGCCGACGATTCCCCGCTGGAGCCTTCGCCCGAGCCCGTGCCTTCCTCGGCCGAGCTCGATCCGTCGGAGCCGGCTTCTTCCCCAGTGCTCTGGGGTGCCTGTGTCGGGGACTGAAGGATGCCCGAGGATTCGGACGATGAGCCTCCCGAGGCCCTGTCTCGAGTGCGGCCGCCGTCGCCGTGCCGGGTCGACGTCGGTTTCCCGGTCCGGCCTGGAAACGCGTTGGCAGCCACCTCCGCGAAAAGGCCGGTCAACGCGACGCTGCCCGCCAGCGCCCACCGATTCACCCGTCGCAGGCGGCGCAGGGCGGCGTCTCTGGCGTGTGTCTGTGGTGACATCTGACTCGCGGTCTCCAATCTGGCCCGGCTCAGGTGCCGTCTCGGTCACGACGACGCGAAACAAGCGTGCGATGAGTGTGTGACGCCCAGCTAAGGAGCCGATAACCGCTTCCTGAGAAACCTCATGGAATTGGCTGAAATGAAAAAACCCAGCGCCCGCGCCCCCGCGGGGCTCGCCTGCTGCTACCGACGCGCGGACGCCTCGCGGGCCGCGGCGGCGTGGGCGAGGCGTCCGTCGGGCCCCGACGCGTCGGGCACGTTGGGTAGACGCGCTTCGATCATCGTGCCCGTCGCGCCCGAGTCGATCATCAACCTGCCCCCCGCGAGCGTCACGCGCTCGTGCATGCCGGCCAGACCGAACCCGCTCGTCGCCAGGTCAACATCGAAGCCGACGCCGTCGTCCTGGACACGGACGCATATCTCGTCGGCCCGCTCGCGCACGGACAGCTGCACAGAGCGAGCATCGGCGTGCTTGGCCACGTTGGTCAGCGACTCCTGCAAAAGTCGGTAGATCGTCGTCTCGAGCTCGCGGTCCAGGCGTACCCCCGGGTCGAGCGCGGCCAGGTCGATCTCGCTCGAGATCGCGAAGCTGCTCTGCTCGCCGTGACGCTCCAACAGCGCTTCGATCGCCGGCGCCAGGCCGAGCTCATCGAGCGCCGCCGGACGCAGCTCGGTGATGATCACGCGCAGATTTTCGATCTCGCGCTCGATGTGCCCCAGCGCCTCGTGCACCGCGCCCTCGATCTGATCGGGGTCGTTGTGGCGCACCGCCGACGACAGCAGCACACGCAGCCCCCCGAGACCCTGGAGCGTCTCGTCGTGGAGCTCGCGAGCCCAGCGGCCGCGCTCTGCCTCGGCCGCGGCGAGCGACACGCGCAGGCGGTCGGACCGCACGCCCTGCGCCAGCGCCACTGCGGTCGCAGCGCTCGCCGCAAACGTCCGCAGCAGCTGCTCGTCATCCTCGCTGAAGGCAGCCTCCTGCTCGCCGCGGTCGAACGCTGCGAGCACCCCCACGGCGTCGCCGCGGTGGATCATCGGAACCAGCAGCGCGGTGCGGGGATCGGACACACCGAACTCCCGCGGCGCCAATCGCAGCCGCGCCGTCACGTCGGTGATGCGCTCCGGTCGGCCGAGCTCGAGCACCTCGCCCGACGTCGACCCCGCGATCGGCGTGCGCGTGCCGGGCGCCTCCTTCACGTGGCCGGCCGCCGCGGCCACCACCAGCTCCTCGCCCTCCCGCAGCATGATCACGAGACTGCGCGCGTCCACCAGCGCGCGCCCGCGCTTGGTGATCATCTCGAGGACGTGCTCCAACGCGATTTCACCGCCGATCGCGACCGCCACGTCGCGGGTAGCCTCGAGACCGCGAAACGCCTTCTCGAGCTCCACCCGCCGCCGCTCGCTCATCTGGTAGAGGCAAGCGTTCTCGATCGCGATCGCCGCCCAGTCCGCAAGCACCGTCGCCGCCTCCTGATCGTCGGCCGTGAACTCGCCGCCATCCCGCTTCTGCGTGAGGTAGAGATTCCCCCAGGCCCGGCCCCGGATCAGCACGGGCACGCCGAGAAACGAGCGCATCACCGGATGCCCTGCGGGGAACCCGTAGCTGCGCGGATGCGCCCCGACGTCGGCCAGCCGCAACGGCGCCGGCTGCTCGATCAGCACCCCCAGCACGCCGCGCCCGCGCGGCAGATCGCCGATCGCGCGCCGCGTCACGCCGTCGACCCCGAGCGTAAGAAAGCGATCGAGCTCCGTTCGCTGCTCGTCGAGGATCCCGAGCGCCGCATATCGCGCCCCCGTCAACTCCCGCGCCGTCTCCAGCACGCGATCGAGCACCACCTCGAGGTCCAGCTCGCCCATCAACGTCCGGCCGACCTCCATCAGGCGGCGAATCCGCGGCTGTTCCCGCTGCGTATGTTGCTCGAACGTCGCGCTCATCCCCTGGCTATGAGCCGGCTTACGAACTTATCGGAATAAAGTAAGAATAAGTCAACCCTAAGATAAATATAAGCGAAATGTGGCACTCGGGAGCGCGGGGGATGGGTGGCGGCCGGGGTCGCGCGGGGGCCTGGGTGGCGGTTGGGGTCGCGCGGGGGCCTGGGTGGCAGTTGGGGCTGTGCGCGGGCCTGGGTGGCGGTTGGGGTCGTGCGGGGGACGGGTGGCGGTTGGAGCTGTGTGGAGGCTGGGTGGCGGTTGGGGCTGTGGCGCGCGACCGGTGACGCCGGCGGCGCAGCGTTCGGTGCCCGGATCGTGGCGCGGGGATTCGGACTGCGATCCTGGCCTGCGTCAGGGAACGATCACGGCGGCGCCCGTGAAGCGCCCCGCTCGGAGATCCTCGAGCGCCCGGCCGGCCTCGGCCAGCCCGTACGTGTGAACGCGCGTCTCGATCGGGACTCGCGGCGCCAGCTCGAGGAACTCGACCGCGTCGCGCCTCGTCAGGTTGGCGACCGAGCGCACCACTCGCTCCTCCCAGAGCTCGTGATACGGAAAGCTCGGGATATCGCTCATGTGGATCCCCCCGCACACCACGCTCGCGCCCGGCGCCAGCGCCCGCAGCGCGATCGGAACCAGCGCGCCGTCGGGAGCGAACACGATTGCGCCGTCCAACTTCGCGGGCGGCGCGTCGTCGGACCCACCCGCCCACACCGCCCCGAGCGAGCGCGCAAACTCCTGCGCGTCGGCGTCGCCCGCGCGCGTGAACGCGTAAACCTCCCGCCCTTCGTGCCCGGCCAGCTGCGCGAGGATATGCGCCGCCGCGCCGAACCCGTACAGGCCGAGCCGTCGCGGCGCACCGCACATCCGTAGGCAGCGATACCCGATCAGACCCGCGCACAGCAACGGAGCGGCCTGCGCATCGGGATACCCCGCGGGAATCTCAAAGCAAAACCGCTCGTCCGCCACGGCATACTCGGCCATCCCGCCGTCCACGTCGCGGCCGGTGAACCGCGCCCGCGGGCACAGGTTCTCGCGGCCCGAGCGGCAGTACTCGCACTCGCCATCCGTCCATCCCAGCCACGGCACGCCCACGCGACGCCCGTCGGGCGAGTCGCTGTCGCTCACCACCGCGCCGACGATCTGGTGCCCGAGCACGCGTGGAGGATGCTCGATCGCCACCTCGCCGTCGAGCAGATGCAGGTCGGTGCGGCAGACGCCGCACGCCTTCACCCGCAGCAGCAGCTGGCCCGGCGCGGGCTTCGGGATCGGCAGCTCGACGAGTCGCAGCGGCCGGCCCACGCCCTCGAAGATCATCGCCCGCATCGTCTCGCCTGGCATATTTGCCAGTGAACCACGCCCCCATCTTGGCCGCGGCGCCCCACGGCTCCGCACACACCCGTCTCGGCCGCCGCGCCCACCCACGCGCGCGCGCCCGCGCGGCGGATCAGCTCCGTCGATCGTCGCGCCCACAAAACCCGCACCAGTCAACAAATGAGCCCTTCTCCCGACCCATGAGCCCTTCTCCCGACCCGCCCCCCGGTCTGTTCTTCAGCCACCCCGCCTGCCTCGAGCACGATCCGCGTGCCCACCTGCCGACCCATCCGGACACCCCCGAGCGCCTGCTCACGATCGAGGCCGAGCTCGACGCGCGCGGCTGGCTCGGCTGGGAGCGCCGCACCGCGCCGGCGGCCAGCCCCGACGAGCTCGAGCTCGTCCACAGCTCCCGGCACGTGCGCGCCATCGCCGAGCTCTGCGCTGCAGGGGGCGGCGCCATCGACGCTGACACGTACGTGGGCCAGGCATCGTGGCGTGCAGCCCTGCACGCCGCCGGCGGCGCCTGCGAGATGACCCGCTCCCTGCTCGCCGGCGACGCCGCGGTCGGCTTCTGCTGCGTCCGCCCCTCCGGCCACCACGCCGAGCCCGACCGGGCGATGGGCTTCTGCCTGTTCGACAACGTCGCCGTCGCCGCCGCTCTCGCCATCAACGAGCTGGGCCTCGAGCGCGTCTTCGTACTCGACTTCGACGTCCACCACGGCAACGGCACCGCCGAGGCCTTCCGCACGCGCTCGGACGTGCTGTTCGCCAGCATCCATCAGGGCGGCCTGTACCCGGGCACCGGTCCGCTCGGCGACGCCGGCTCGGGCCCCGGCCTCGGCTACACGATCAACCTGCCCGTCCCGGCCGGATCCGAAGAGGAGCTGTGGCTGTCGCTGCTCGAGCACGTCGCCCTGCCGGCCGCCGGCGCCTTCGACCCCGAGCTCGTACTCGTCTCGGCCGGCTTCGATGCTCACATCCGCGATCCGCTCGCCAACTGCCGGCTCCAGACCGGCTCCTTCGCGCAGATCGCCTGCCACCTGCGCGACTTCGCCGCCGAGCGGGCCCTCCCGCTCGGACTCGTGCTCGAGGGCGGCTATGAACCGCTTGCCCTCGCCGAGTCCGTCGCCGTCACGCTCGCCGCCCTCGGGGGCGCCGGCGAGACCCGCTCAGCGGCTCCCGAGCCGCTCCTCACCGCTCGTGCCGCGGCTCATGTCGCCCACTACTGGCCGTTGTAGGGGGCCCATGCGCGTGCGCGCGTGCGCGCGTGCGGGTGTGCGGGGGGGTGTGTGCGCGCGGGCGGGGGCGTATGTGTGCGGGCGGGGTGTGTGTGCGAGCGGGGGGCGGGCGTGTGTACTGGCGGGTGGGTGCGGCGGGTGGGTGCGCGGGCGTGTGTGTGCGGGTGTGTACGGGCGGGCGGGTGCGCGCGTGTGTGTGCGGGCGGGCGGGTGCGCGGGTGTGTGTGCGCGCGTGTGTGCGCGCGTGCGCGGGCGTGGGCTCTCAGCCGAAGAACAGCTCGGCCGTCTCGTACAGACCAGGGTCCAGCAGCTTCGGTTCACGCAGCGCCTGCGCCAGCTCGACCTCGACTATCTCGGTCCCGCTCAGCGCCACCATCGTGCCGAACCGGCCCGCCGCGATCGCGTCCATCGCGGCGACGCCGAACCGGGTCGCGAGCACCCGGTCGTAGGCCACCGGCGTTCCGCCGCGCTGCACATGTCCGAGGATCGTCACCCGCGTCTCATATCCGGTCCGTCGCTCGATCTCGCCCTCCAACACCACGCCGATCCCGCCCAGACGCACATGACCGAAGGCATCCACGCTCGTCCCAGCCCGCGTCTGCAGGGTGCCCTCGCGCGGCACGGCTCCCTCGGCGACCACCACGATCGAGAAGCTCCGCCCGCGCGCGTGCCGGTGGCGCAATCGCTTGCAAACATCCTCGACATCGAATGGCCGCTCGGGCACGAGGATCGCATCGGCTCCTCCCGCGATCCCGGCGTGCGTCGCGATCCAGCCGGTATGTCGGCCCATCACCTCCACCACGATCACGCGGTTGTGCGACTCGGCGGTCGTATGCAGCCGGTCGACCGCGTCGGTCACGATCTGCACGGCCGTCTGAAACCCGAACGTCACGTCGGTCCCGCCCAGGTCGTTGTCGATCGTCTTGGGAATGCCCACCAGCGGCACACCCTCACCGGCCAGCCGCAGCGCGACCCCCAGCGTGTCCTCGCCCCCGATCGGGATCAGCGCGTCCACGCCCCGACGCCTCAGCGTCGCCCGGACCGCACCCAAGCCGTCGCGGCCCGCCGCGAACGGGTTGGTCCGCGAAGTGCCGAGAATCGTGCCGCCCCGCGGCAGGATCCCGGCCGTGCTCTGCATCGTCAGCTCGATCCCCTCGTCCTCGAGCACGCCCGCCCAGCCATTGCGAAACCCGACGAAGCTGTGCTCCCCGTTCGCCAACCCGCGCCGCACCACCGCCCGGATCGTCGCGTTCAGACCTGGGCAGTCGCCTCCGCCGGTGAGCACCCCGATTCGCGCCATGCGCGCCCATTCTCCACGATCCTCGCCTCGCTACGTCTGGACCAGCCCGCGCCTCAGCGCGTACCCGACCAGCTCGGCGCGCGAGGACACGCCCAGCTTCTGCTGCACATGAGCCCTGTGCGTCTCGACCGTACGCACCGACAGATACAGCTGCTTGGCGATCTCGGCGTTCGTATACCCGAGCGCGATCAACCGCAGCACCTGCAGCTCCCGTTCGCTGAGGTCATCCCGCGGTCCCGACGTTGGGCCCGCCGCCATCCGCGCGCCCAGCCGCGGATTCAGATAGCTCTCATCCTCCGCTGCGCGCCTGATCGCCTCGACCAGCTCATCGTCGGCCGCGTCCTTGAGCACGTACCCGATCGCCCCGGCGCTCAGCGCATAGCGCGCGAACGCCGGCTCCTGCTGCATCGTGAGCACCACGATCTGCGTCCCCGGGCTCTCCGCGCGGATCGCCGGGATCGCTTCGAGACTCGAGCCCCCCGGCATATTCAGGTCGAGCACCAGCACGTCGGGCTCCTCGGCGCGCACATGCCTGCGCGCGCCCTGCACATCGCCCGCCTCACCCACCACTTCGAAGCCCCGCTCCGCATCCAGCAGCAGGCGCAGACCGCTCCGCACGACCGCATGGTCGTCGGCCAGCACGATCCGGATCCTCCGCGGCCCCGTCCCATCGGTGTGCTGCTCCATGCCAGCGCAACCTACCGGGCGCCCCGTGGCGGATCACACGGGGGAAATCACGCTCCTCGATGTGGTTGCCTACGGATTGCACGTCGCTGAGCGACGGCGCGTGACGGATCGCGCGCCGTCCGTCGCCTATGACTGTTGCGGCGACCCGTCGGCTGCGGCGGGCGCGGCCCCGGAGCTTGCGGGCTCCGCCGAGCGCGGCAGCACCAGCAGCGAGCAGCGCGCGTGCCGCTGCAGATAATCGGACGTGCTGCCGATGATCAGCCGCTTCATCGGCCCGTACCCGCGCGAACCGACCACCAGCAGCTGCACTTCGGCGCCGAACGCGGCCAGCTCCTCGCCGGCCAGCCCGTACACCGCGCGCCCGTCGACCCCGTCGAGCTGCGCCATCCGTTCGTTCGCTTCACTCAGCATCATTTCGATGCTCTCGCCGAGCGCCGGCGCGCCGAACCCGGTGAACGCGTAGTTGGGGATCGCCACCACCTCGAGCGCCCGCACCAGCGAACGCGTCCCGGCCGCCAGCCCGCGCGCCTTCGCCAGCGCCACCTCGCTCTCAGGCGACCCGTCGTAACCCACGCCGATCTGCTCGATCGGAACAGGGTGCTCGGCATACCCACGCGTCGCCACGGCCACGGCGCAAGGCGACCCATTCAGGGCGGCCCGCGTGTCGTCTCCCAGCAGCACCCTGCCCACGGCTCCTCGGCTGCACGAGCCGACCACGATCAAGTCGGCCCCTCGCTCCTCCGCCAGGCTGTGCAGACCCCGCCCCGGGCTGTGGGAGGCGTAGCTGACGAGCTCCGCCTCGACCTCGGCCTCGGCGCGCTCGCGCTCGAGCAGCTCGTGTGACTCCTTGCTCTCGCCCGTCACCACCCCCGGACTGACGGCGTTCAGGAGGTTCCCGCCGCCCTCGTGGATGTTCGCCAGCACCAGCCCGCCGGCCGCATCGACCAGCCGCGCGGCCAGCGCGATCGCGTCGCGGCCGTTCGGGCGCCCATCGACGCCCACGATCACCTTCTCGAACATCGCGCCCATCCTAGTTGCCCGCCCGCTCGCGCCGACGCTCGCTCATCGCCGGCCGTACCCCAGCCCTCGATGCCCTGCCCGGGCAGAAGCCAGCCGCACCCTCCCGGCAGCAACCAGACGCCCCGTCCAGGCAAAGCACTAGATGCCCTGTCCGGGCAGGAACTCGTTCGTGAACGGCGGCAACCCGTCGTTGGGGTCGTGTCGCAGCAGCCCGTTCGCATACATCCAGTCGCCGAAGCTCGCCCACTGCGCAGGCGCCTGCCAGCCGTATGGGTTGCTCGGGTCGGCCGGCCGCGTGGCGGGCACCGTCTGGCGGATCGATTCGAGCTGCAGCCTCGGTTCCAGCGACGGATTCGCTTTCACCACCAGCGCCGCCGCCGCCTTCGGGTTCGCGCGAACCGCCCGCTCGCCGCGCGTCAACGCCTGCATGAACGCCCGCAGCTCTTCACCGTCGTGGCGCGCCTGGTCTTCGCGCACCACCAGCACGAGCTCGTCGTAGCTCGGCACGCCAGCCTCGTTGATGGGGATCACCACCGGATGCTTGTGCATCAACCGCAGCTGAATCGCCTCGTAGTTCCAGAACCCGCCCAGCGTCGCCGCCACCTTGCCGGCGAGCATCGCGGGCACGAGGTTGAAGCCCACGTTCACTTCGTGCACCGTGCTCGGTTCCACGTTGGCCGATCGCAACGCCGTGCGCAGCTCGAGCGCCTGGTAGCTGATGCCCGCGGTCCCCACGCGCTTGCCCGCCAGGTCGGCCACGCTCTGCACGTGCTCACCGCCGAGCGCGATGATCGAGGTCAGCGGCCGCTGCACCAGCGCTGCGATCGAAACCAGCCTGAGACCCTGATCGCGGGCCAGCAGCAGCTCCGGCTCGTACGAGATCGCCATATCGACCTTCCCCGCCGCCAGCAGCTTCAGCGGTTCCGCCGTTTCAGAAGGAACCACCGGGCGCACTTCCAGGCCCGCCGCGCGAAAGTCGCCGTTCGCGATCGCCGCATAAAGCGGAGCGTGGTCGGCGTTCGGGAACCAGTCGAGCATCACCGTAAACGGCTTCGTCCCTGGCGCCGACGTCACGTCCTGCTTGGTCCCACAAGCCGACAGCGCCAGCATGCACACCACCGCCAGCGTCAGCGTGCACACCACCGCCGCGCTCAGCACTCCGGCCCCGCCCGACCTGAGCCTCATCGCGCCGCTCGCTTCGATCGGTACGCCCACGGCGCCAGTCGACGCTCGACGAGCCCCAGCGCATAGAAGCAACCGATCGCGAACCCGAACAGCACCAGCGCCGCTGCATAAGCCCGCGGGGTCTGCAACGCCGTCAGATCGGCGTTGATCTCGTGACCGAGACCGCCGTAAGGGCCGGTCGTCGCAGTCTGGGACTCGGCGATATAAGCGCCGATCACCGCCACCGTCAGCGCGATCCGCGCGCCGCTGATCGCAGCCGGCAGCGCCGCGGGCAGCTCGGCGAAGCGAAACGCCTGCCAGCGCGACGCGTCGAGCGTGCGCAACAGCTTGAGCTCGTCCGGATCCACCCCCGCCAGCCCGTCGACGGTCGTCACCAGCACAGGAAAAAAACAGATCAGGGTGATCACCACGAGCTTCGGCAGGATGCCAAAGCCCCACCAGAAGATCAGCAACACGGCGATCACCGCCACCGGCACCGCCTGCGACCCGACAGCCAGCGGATACACCGCGCGGCGCAGCAGCGGCGAAAGGTGGACCGCCACCGCCAGCCCGAACCCCACCAGCAACGCCAGCACGATCCCGAGCAGCACCTCCTCGGCCGTCGGTTTCAAGTTCGCCGCGATATACCCGGCGTTGTTCCAGAGCGCCGCCGCGACTTCGTGCGGCGCCGGCAGCACGAACCTGTCGACCCCCCCGAGCTGCACGTACAGCTCCCAGGCCCCCACCAGCGCCGCCACGAGCACCAGCGGCGCCAGCACCGCTCCGATGTGCTCGCGCGAGGGCCCCCCAATGCCTCGCTTCGCGGCGCTCACCGGACCTGCTCCAGCGTCGGCGCGGCCGTGGCCGTCGCCAGCGCGATCAGCGCCTGCTCGCGCAGCGCCACCACGTCTGCGTCGGTGCGCGACCGCGGGCGCGCGAGATCCACGTCGAGCTCGGCCACGACGCGACCCGGCCGCGGCGACAGCACGACGACGCGGTCGGCCAGCATGATCGCCTCCTCGACGTCATGCGTCACGAGCACCACCGTGCGCGGCTCGCGCTCCAGCGCCTCGCCGAGCCACGCGTGCATCTCCGCGCGCGTGATCGCATCCAGCGCCCCAAACGGCTCGTCCAGGCACAGCAGCCGCTTCCCGGACAGCAGCGTTCGCACGAACGCCACGCGCTGGCGCATCCCGCCGGACAGCTCGTACGGACGCGCCCGCTCGAAGCCGGTCAGGCCGAGCTCGTCGAACACGGCGGCGGCGCATGCGCGCGCGCGCGCGCGTGGCATGTGCGCGATCCGCAGGGCCAGGGCGGCGTTGTCGAGCGCGCTCAGCCACGGCAGCAGCAGATCGCGCTGAGGCATCAGTGCGGCCGCCTCGCATTCGATCGTGCCCGTGTCCGGCCGCTGCAGCCCGCAGATCAGCTCGAGCAGCGTCGTCTTGCCGCACCCGCTCGGTCCCACCACCGCCAGCAGCTCCTCCGCGCCGGCCTGCAACGAGATCCCGGCCAGCGCCTGCACGCTGCCGCCGCTGCCACCGTCCTGCGCCGTGTAAGCGCGGCTCACGTTCGCGATGCGCACGGGCCACGCCGCCGCGTCGGCGCGAGGTGCGATCGGCTTGCTGCTCGGCGGTCTCGGACCGGGCTCTAGCCCCGTCTGCACGTCTCTCCCTCCGCGGGCATTACCCCACAGGTTCGAAGGGTCGGCGCCGGGCACTCCTGCGGTGCGCCATCTCAGCCGGCCTTCCCGCCAGCACCCCTGATGTCTTATCCGCGTACCCGGATGCTAGCGCGACGCGCGCGCTCGGAGCCGCCGGCCGGCGCGAGCTGACCGCTCCACCGGTCCGCCGAGCGCGCCGGCCAGTCGCTACCGCGCGATCGCCAGGCCGGGCCGCGCGAGCGCGCGCACGAAGTCCTCGAGCTGCGAGGTCGTCCAGCACTCGAACGCCGTGCAGTGCTGCTCGTACGCCGCGATCACCGAGTCGCCGTAGTTCCAGTACAGCCGCGGCTCGGGGTTGAGCCAGAACATCCTTCCGGCCCTCGCCGCGATCTGCGCGAAGATGTCCTCGCGCGGATCCCTGCCGTTGGTGCGGGCATCCCCGAGCACGATCACGGTCGCGCGCGGATGCAGATCGTCTCCGATCAGCTCCAGCAGCTCCGACCACACGCGCCCGTAGTCGGTATAGCCGGAGATGTCGGCCACGCCCGCGTCGCTGCCGATCCGCTCGCTGACCGCTTTGAAGCTCCGCTCCCGTTCGAAGATGTCGGTCACCTCGCTGATCCGCTCGATGAACACGAACGAGCGCATCTTGCGAAAGCTGTCGTGCAGCGCATGCAACACCGACAGGAAGAACACCGACGCCGAGGTCACGCTCGTGGACACGTCGCACAGCACGTATATCTCGGGTCGCCGCGGTCGCCGCGGCCTGTACTTGAGCACCACCGGCACGCCGCCCGTCTGCAGCGACGCGCGCATCGTGCGCCGCACATCGACCTGCGCGTGGCGGCGATGGCCGCGCGCCTGCAGGCCCTGCGTCGCCAGCCTGCGGCGCAGCTGGGCCACGACACGGTGAACCGCCGCGAGGTCCTGCAGCGGCCCGGACGGCAGCGCCCGATCGAGCTCTCCGAGCGGCCGCGCCGGCGGCAGCGCGCCGCTGCGCTCGATCTGAGCCCGCTCGAGCTCGCGCCTGAGCAGCATCTCGAAGCGCCTCAGCGCCTCGCGCGGCAGCCCCTCGCGGCGCGGGTCGCTCGCGGGCAGATCGGGCTGCGGTTCGCTGCGCAAGCCCAGCGCCCGCCTGATCCGCTGCACGTCCACGCCGATCACCCCCGAGCCCTCCTGGCGGCGCGCGAACGCCGCGATCGCCATCCGCGCCAGATCGCGCATCGCGCCCTCCGCGCCGTCCCTCAGCGCGACCGCGATCTGCGCCCGCAGCGCTTCCAGCTCTTCGTCGGTCAGCTCGTCCAGATCGAGACCCCCGGCCGTCTCCTCGCCGTGCTCGCGCACCCCCTCCCTGGTCGCCGCCAGCTCGACGGCCCGGAAGAAGAACCGCTCGAACACCAGCTCGAACACGCGCCTGTCCTCCTGGCTCTTGGCAAGCGTCGCCGCCAACCCCTCCCTGAAGTCCTCGAGCTCCGTCCACGGGATCTCGCGCAGCACCGCAAATGCATCCAGCAGCTCGGACGTCCCGATCGCCACGCCTTCGCGGCGCAGCTCCTCGCCCAGCGCCAGCAGAATCGCGGGAAAGCCCCCGCGAGCCGGGCCATCCGTGGCCTGGGTCAGGCCATCGGTGGCCTGGGTCAGGCCATCCGTGCGCTGGG
Organism: Solirubrobacteraceae bacterium; assembly: GCA_035507415.1. Lineage (GTDB taxonomy): Bacteria > Actinomycetota > Thermoleophilia > Solirubrobacterales > Solirubrobacteraceae > Palsa-744. The sequence continues at coordinate 35,788 of DATJOF010000026.1, read as the reverse complement.
TCGGGGCCTCCGTCCCGTGGACCGGGCCATCCGCGGCGATCGGGGCTCGCTCAGAGGGCATCGGCGGGCGCGCGCAGCTTCAACCCCACCCGCTCGGCGACCAGGTCCATGTCCGTGCGGTGCTTGACGATCACCGACATCGTTTCGTTGAACGTGTCCGCGTCGATCTCCTCCACGCCCAGCAGCAGCAGCGCCCTGGCCCAATCGATCGACTCGGCGATCGACGGCGGCTTCTTCAGGTCGAGCTCGCGCACCATGCCCACGACCTCGACCAGCTTGCGCGCCACCGTGGCCGGCAGGTCGGGCGCGTGCAGCCGCACGATCGCCAGCTCGTGCTCGAGCTCGGGATAGTCGAGCCACAGATACAGGCAGCGTCGCTTCAGCGCCTCCGTCAGCTCGCGCGAGTTGTTCGAGGTCAGCAGCACCACCGGGTGCGTGCGCGACTGCACCAGACCCAGCTCCGGGATCGAGATCTGGAAATCCGACAGCACCTCCAGCAGCATCGCCTCGAACTCCTGGTCGGTCTTGTCGATCTCGTCGATCAGCAACACCACGGGCTGCTCCGAGGCGATCGCGCTCATCAGCGGACGCGCCAGCAGGAAGTCCTCGCCGAAGATGTCCTCCTGGACCTCGTTCCAGCCCGCGCCCTCGGCCTCGGCCTGGATCCGCAGCAGCTGCTTGCGGTAGTTCCACTCGTACAGCGCCTTGGCCTCGTCCAGGCCCTCATAGCACTGCAACCGCACCAGCTCGCGCCCCAGCAGCTTCGCCAAGGCCTTGGCCAGCTCGGTCTTGCCCACGCCTGCCGGGCCCTCGACCAGCACCGGCTTTCCCAGCCTGGTCGCCAGATATGCGACCAGCGCAGTCGACTCCCCCGGCAGATATCCGACCGTGCGCAGACCCTCGGCAACTTCGTCGACGGAGGCGGGCGCGTCAGCGGGGTTCTGCATCGCCCCGCAATGATAGGTGCAGACAGGCGCGGCTAATCCGCGCTTCGCGGAGGATCCTCGAAGGACAGCTGCTCTCCCCGTTCGATCGCGGCCACCGGCCGCTCGGGCCGTTTGACAGCAGCCACCGGCCGGCGTGAACCGGAAGCGCGAGAATCTGAGGGCGGCGGTGGCGGGGGACGGCGCGGCCGCACGCGCTGAATCGGCGGTTCTGGATGACGCTCTGCGCGCATCCGCGACCCGGCGTAGACCATCAGCGCCGCCGCCGCCAGCGCGAAGAAGATCCCCCACTGGATCCCGACGTTCGCGGCAATCCCGTGGCTGGAGATGCCGGGCTTGTCGAACAGCCTGAACACCAGCAGCGCCATCGTCCACAGGCCAGCGGCCATCACGACGGCTCCGTCGCTCCCCGGCAGCCTGAAACTGCGCCCCTCGGCGCGAGCGTACAGCAGGTAGACGACCGACACCGCGACCAGCAGCACCGCCGCCTCGACGAACGAGAACACCTGGAAAGCGTTGAGATTGCGGCTCTGCAGGGGTGCCGTGCGCGGCGCGTTCACGACCGCGTTCTGCTGATACCAGGGCAGCAGCATCGTCACGAACAGCGCCACCGCCGCGCCTGCCGCCAGGCGCTCGTCGGCGCTGAGAGCCCGCCAGTCGCGCGCCAGCCGCTGCATGGTTGCAGTCTAGGGTCCGCCCTCACGGAGCCGCGAGGGTTGACCGACGAGCCCGGCAGGACGCGGTTGAGCGACCTCGCCGCCGGTGGCAGGGGACGTTCGCTCGACCGTCGCAAACGCCATGACGCCCAGCGCAGGGCGACAGCGCTCAGTGCGTCTTGGCGCTCTTGGTCAGCGTGATCGTCCCGCTCGTAGTCGCGAAGTTGCCGGCGAGATCCTTGGCCGTTATCGCGATCGAGTAGCTGCCCGTCTGCGACGGCGTCACCCACAGCAGCTTCGGCTTGCCGGCTTCGACGGTCGCGGCGTTCGTCCACACGGTGCTCGAGCCGCGCCGGACCGTGATCGAGACCGTCGCGATCTTCGACAGCGACACCTGCACGCCGGCGCGCGCGCTCGTCGGCAGCTTGCTGCTCAGCAGCGACACGACCGGCGGTGTGTGCAGGTAGCTCGTGAAGTGTTCGGCGGTCGTGCAGTAGATCGCGTCGCCGGCGATCGCTGCGTTGGCTTTGCGGATCGGCGGCCCGCCCCGCGTCCGTTCGCACAGATGCAGCAGGAATTCGGTCAGCAGTTCGTGGTAGTTGAGGTCCGATTCGCCGAACTGGTCATACAGCGACCACGCCCCCGTGTCGTAATGAGGAACCTCGAGGCGCGCCTCCGCGTCTCCCGCTTCGAACAGCGCGAGCCCCAACGGATCCTTGGTGATCGAGGTGTAGTCGTAGAGGCCCACGAGCGCCTGGATGAAGCCGTTGAGGATCCTGTCCTGGGGCGCGTACGTGTACTCGGCGTACTCGGCGCCGGCGGCTGTGCTCACGCGCACGCCTTCGGGCGGCGGCGTCTGGAAGATGCCGAGCGCCTGCTGCGCCGCGGTCAAGTAGGCAGGTTCGTGAAAGCGCGACCACGCCCGCGCCAGCACCTGCAGCGCCGTCCCCTGCGATAGCCCGCTCGTCCAGGGCGGCGACCCGCCGTCGAAGTGGATCATGTACTCCCAGGCGATCCCGCCGGCGCGCTCGGTCGCGAGCGGGATCGCTTCCGCCAAAAGCTGGCGCAAGCTGGCGTTTTCGCCCCGTCCGTAATAGCTGTTGGCCTCGCCGAAGGTCCCCAGCCACTGGATCTCGAGGCCCTGACCTGCGTAGTACTCCCAAACGAGCCTGCTCTGGGGAAAGCTCACACGTTGACCGTTCGCGAGCAGCGGTTCCGTCGTCCACCACTGCCTATTGCGTTCGAGCGTCAGAAACAGGACCGGCAAGCGCGACGGCGTGAACGCGCCCGCGGCGGCGATCTGCTGGACGTTGCCCAGCACGCTCGCCAGTTCGGTCTTCCTCGTCCCGGTCAGCTTCTTCAGCGATCGCTGTGCTGACGAGTAGGCGGACGTGTACTGGCTGTATGCGCCCGCCGTGATTCCCCCGCCCGCCTTCAGGCTCGCCAGCGCCGACGTCACGCTCGGACCTCGCGTCGAGGTGTGCGCCCGCGAAGGCTGGGCCGAGGCGCAGGCAGGCGCACACAGCCCGCACGCGAGCGCGCCCACCGCCGCGCTCAGGGGGATCGTGACGGAGAGCCTCAGGGGGATCGTGATGGAGAACGTGAGCCCACGCGTGCGCGCGCGCGCGCGTGGCCTTGCGATTGCGACAGCAAGCGAACGCATCGCGCGGACCCTAAGGCTCGCCCTCGGACGCGCATGCACCCGGGCGTGCAACCGCTTGGCCTGCATCGAAAGTTGCGAGCCGGCACTTGCGCGCGCGGTGCTCGTTCGTACCTTCATGTCTGCACCAACCGTCGGGCTCGGCGGCAGTTGCGCGGGCCCGGGAACCTGCCGCGCGGGCCGGGAAGGCGCACGCCGCGGGCCGGGAAGGCGCAGGCGCGGGCCGGGGAGGCGCACGCACAGGTCGGAGAGGCGCACGCACAGGCCGGGAAGACGCACGCGCGGGCCCGACAGACGCGAGCGCTATTCCCGTCCGACCTCCTGGTCGTCGGCTTCCAGCGGGTCGTCGTCCTCGTCCACGTCGCCCTCGATCGAGCTCTCGCCGCCGGGGTGATACGCGACCTGGAACCGCTCGATCAGCTCGTCGCGCCGATGTTCTTCGACCGGCACCTCGTCCGACACCAGCACCCATTCAGTGCCCTCGAGCTCCTCCATGTTGAAGATCTCGTGGTCCATCTCAGGCGAGTCGTCGACGATCAACAGCACCTCGGTCTGCGGGTTGAAATACGTGCCCGGGCGGTTGGCGAGCTCGTCGAGCTCGAAGGTACGGTGATCGGCCATGGCGCGTTTATACCCGACCGGCGGTCTGTACGCCCAGCGCGTCTACACGTCGAACTCGGCAAGCGTGCGTGCCACCTCGGCCTCAATGTCGAGCGGCTCGAGCCCCTGCCGTTCGCGCCGTTCGTTGCGGGCCACCACGAGCTGCAGCACCTCCGCTTCGATCCCCTGGTCGCGCTGCGGCACCGTGGCCTGAACGGCGGTCAGCCGCGCCACCTCTGCATCGACATCCAGTCCCGGCTCGCCGCGGCGCTCGAGCCGTTCGCTGCGCGCCTGCAGCATCTGGCGGATTTCCTGCTCGCGCTCGACACGTTCGCGCTCGGGTCGTGCGAGCAGGGTGTTGCCCGCCGAGGCCTCGAGCTCGCCGGCTCCCGGACGCGGCTCGCCGGTGCCGTGTCCGTGCGCGTTCTTGCTGCCGTCGCCGGTCAGGCTGCCCTGTCCGATCTCGTCGTAGACGCTCCCGCCTTTGCCGACCAGGAACACGATCGACATCAGGACCGACAGCGCCACCGCGCCGAACACGACGATCTGAAAGGCGCTGTGCATGTCGTGATTGTTGCGAACTTCGCGGCGCTGCGACTGCCCGCGCCCACCGGCTCGTGACCGCCGGCCGGCCCCCCGTGCGCCGGCGTCGCGCCGCTCGGCGCGCTACCCTGGAAACGACAGGTGATTGACCAATCAGTCAATCGCCGCGTAAGCCCCGAGGAGAGCACAAACCGATGGTCGATTTCACGCTCACAGACGAGCAGAAGAACCTGCGCGAGATGGCCCACGACTTCGCCGTGAAGGAGATCCGGCCGGTCGCCTGGGAGTACGACAAGGAGGGCACCTGGCCACAGGACATCGTTGACAAGGCCTGGGAGGTCGGCCTGATGAACTCGCACATCCCCGAGGAGTACGGGGGTTCGGGTGCGGGCTACCTCGACGGCTGCCTCATCGAGGAAGAGCTGTCGTGGGGCTGCTCGGGCATTCAGACCTCGCTCGGGTGCAACGGGCTCGCCACGGCGCCGGTGATCATCGGCGGCTCGGAGGAGGTCAAGCGCGAGTACCTCGGCCGCCTCACCGAGGCCCCGCTGCTCGCATCCTTCTGCTTGACCGAGCCGGACGCCGGCTCAGACGTCTCGGGCATGCGCACCACCGCCGTCAAACAGGGCGACAAGTACGTCATCAACGGCTCGAAGTGCTTCATCACCAACGGCGGCTACGCCAACTGGTACACGGTCTACGCCAAGACCGACAAGGACGCCGGCCATCGCGGCATCTCCGCGTTCGTCGTTCCGCGCGACGCCGGCGTCGTGGTCGACAAGAAGGAGGACAAGCTCGGCCAGCGCGCGTCGAACACGGCGACGATCTCCTTCAACGACGTCGAGGTCCCCGCCGAGAACCTGATCGGCGAGGAAAACAAGGGCTTCAAGCTCGCGATGATGACGCTCGACCGCACCCGCCCAGGCGTCGCCGCGATGGCCGTCGGCATCGCCCGGGCCGCCTTCGAGTTCGCCACCGACTACTCGCGCGAACGCGTCCAGTTCGGCGTCCCGATCGCGATGCACCAGGCGATCCAGTTCATGATCGCCGACATGGCCACCGAAATCGAAGCCGCCCGCCTGCTCACCTGGAAGTCGGCCGTGATGCTCGACCAGGGCCAGCGCAACACGCTCGTCTCCTCGCACGCCAAGCGCTTCGCCGCCGACACCGCGATGAAGGTCGCGACCGATGCCGTGCAGGTCTACGGCGGCTACGGCTTCATCAAGGAGTACCCGGTCGAGAAGCTGTTCCGCGACGCCAAGATCATGCAGCTCTACGAGGGCACCTCGCAGATCCAGCGTCTGGTGATCGCGCGCGAAACGCTGCTCCCTCGCCGCGTCGAGGAGCCCGCCGCGGTTCCGGCCTAGCCACCGAGCCGGGTCGGGCTTGACTGGGGCGGCGCTCGTTATCTGAAGGCCGGTTGGCTGGGGCGGGGCCCGCCTCAGCCAACTCTCATCGGCGGACCGTAGCTCGACACCTGAGCTCCGCTGGTCACGCGCACGAGGACGCGGTACACGCCCGCTCTTGCGGGCACGACGACGCTGAACTTCGAGCTGGTCGCGTCGCGGGCCAGCAGCCCCGTCCCGCCCATCAGCACGCCCTGGCCGTGCACCTCGCGCAGGACACCGACCTGCATCCCGTTCTCGGCCGGCGTCACCGTCCCGTAGACGCGCACATGATGCGGGCGTCTCGCGCGGGCGACGTGGCTGACGACCTGGACCGCGACGTTCTCGACCGCGACCGGGCTGACGACCGGTGGGGTGGTGACGGTCATCACCTCGAAGCGGGTGCTCTCGGTCAGCGCCGGCAGCGGGAACGAGAAGGCGCCCATCGCGTTGGTCAACTCGGGGTTCTCGACCGCCTGAAATCCAGCCGTGAACGGGAACGAGTCGGCGAGCAGCTCGACCTCGCGGTTGCTGTTTTCGGTGCCCGTGAGTATGCCCTGAATCACGATCGTCGCCCCATACGGGACCGGGTTCGGCGAGGAGCCGATCTGCACCGACAGCGGCACCTTGCCCGTCAGCAAGGTCCGGTAGCTGCCGGACGCCGCACCCGCGCTGTTGACCGCGACCAGCCGGAAGTAGTAAGCGGTCAGCGGCTGCAGTCCGCTCACGGGCACGCTCACCTTGACCGCGCTCGTCCCGGCACCGGCATCGGCGATCGCGGTCTGTCCGCCGAGCTCGGTCGTGGGCCCGTACTGGAAGTAGTACGAAGTGTCGCTGCCGCGCGGGTTCACGTTTCCGGTGAGGACCGCCGAGTCGTAGCTGACCTGCTGCGCGGGGCCGGTCGACACGCTCGCCAGGGGCGCCGCCTGGGCCACCGTGCTCGACCCAAGCGCGGCGCTCGCCGCGAGCACCGCGCCCCAGCCGATTGCGCGCGTCTTGCCACGCACGCCGGATCTGTACACGCCGTTCACCTAGCCGCCTTTTCGTGAACCACCTACCCCGATAAACACGCCTGAACCGTCATAGCTGCGCACGGTAACCTCGCGCGAAGCCCGTCCCAAGATAGGCTCCGCCCACAAGCCGCCCATCGCGGCGCGCTCGCGGGCTCGAGCGCCGCGCCGCTCGAGCAAACAGGAGATCGTCACAGACATGTTCGTATTCAAAGCCGCCGTCGTCGGCGCCGGAACGATGGGCGGGCAGATCGCCCAGACGATTGCCGCCGCAGGAGTACCCGTCGTGCTCAAGGACATCGACCACGCGCTCGTGCAGGCAGGGCTCGACGAGGCGCGCAACGTGACAGCGGGCCAGGTCGCCAAACTGGTCGACAAACAGCGCCTGACCGCCGAGCAGGGTGAGCAGCGGGTCGAGCAGGTTCTCGGGCTGATCATCGGCACCACCTCGTATGCCGATTTCGGGGCGGTCGACTTCGTGATCGAGGCGGTGCCCGAGCGCATGGAGATCAAGCGCGGCGTGTTCGCCGAGCTGGACGCCGCCACGCCCGGTCACGCGATCCTGGCCTCGAACACCTCGTCCCTGTCGATCACCGAGCTCGGCGAAGCCACGCTGCGCCCGGAGCAGGTGGTCGGCTTTCACTACTTCTACCCGGCCTCGATCATGCCGCTGATCGAGATCGTCGAAGGCGAGGACACCTCGGCGGAGACCGTCACCTCCGCGGTCACCTTCGCGCAGGCGATCCGCAAGCAGCCGATCACCTGTGCCGAGGTCCCCGGCTTCGTCGTCAACCGCATCCTCAACTCGGGCGTCTCCGAGGTCTGGCGCGCGCAAGAGCAGCAGGGGCTCTCGATCAAGCAGCTCGACGAGGGCATCGGCGCCTCCGGTGTCGTTCCGGTCGGGCCGTACCACCTCGTGAACCTGCTCGGCCTGGACACCGTGCTGCACGTCGCCGAGCACCTCGCCGAGTCATACGGCGACGAACGCTTCTACGTGCCCGCCGCGATGCAGAAGCTCGTGTCCGAAGGCAAGCTCGGCGCCAAGACCGGCGGCGAGGGCTTCTATGACGCGCAGGGTGAGCCGAACGTGCCGGGCGAGGCCGAGCCGGACACCGCCGAGCTGGTCGAGCTGATGTCGCTGAAGACCCTGATCGAGGCCTGCCTGGTGCTCGAGGAGCGCGTCGCGACCCATCGCGACATCGACTTCGGGATGATGGCCGGCGCGGGACTGGACCCGCGGCGCGGCCTGATGCCGCCGTTCATGCGTGCCGACAGCGACGGCCTGGACAAGGTGCTCGAGCGCATGGAGAGCGCGCAGGAGCGCCACGGCGAGCGCTTCGCCCCCCCGACGATCCTGCGACGCCTGGTCGCGCAGGGGCGCTTGGGAGCGGCCAGCGGCCAGGGCTTCTACGCCTACCCGCAAGCCGACCCAGAGCAGCCGGCCGAGGTGATCAAGCTCGAGACGCGCGCCCCGCTCGGCGACGGCGGCGCCGTAGCGATCGCGTGGCTCGCCAACGGCCAGATGAACGCGCTCTCGCCCGACGTCGTCGAGGATCTCGGCAAGACGTGGACGCACCTGAAGGCCGCCGAGCCGCGCATTCGCGCGCTAGTGATCGCCTCCTCGAACCCGTTTCTGTACAGCGCCGGCGCCGACATCAGGGCGTTCACGACGATGGACGAGACCGCCGGGCGCGGCCTGCTTGGCCGCATGCACGAGCTGATGCGCGAGATCGGCCAGTCCGGCGTCGCGACGATCGCCGCGGTCAACGGCCTCGCCTTCGGGGGCGGCTGCGAGCTGGCGATGGCCTGCGACGTCCGAATCGCCGCCCGCTCGGCGCTGTTCGGACAGCCCGAGATCAAGCTCGGCATCATCCCCGGCTTCGGCGGCACCCAGCGCCTGCCGCGCCTGGTCGGGCAGAGCAAGGCGCTCGAGATGAACCTGATCGGCGATCCCGTGCTCGCCGAGGAGGCCTTCGAGCTGGGCCTCGTGAACCGCGTCGTCGAAGACCACGAACTGCTCGACACCGCGCTCGCGTGGGCGCACAAGCTGGCCGCGCAGGCGCCGCTCGCGGTCGAACAGATCAAGCGCGTCTCGGGCGCCGGCGATCTCGACGAGGGCCTCGCCGCCGAGCAGCGCGGCTTCGCCGAGGTGCTCACCAGCGCCGACGCGCGCGAGGGAATCGGCGCGTTCCTGGCCAAACGCACCCCCCGCTTCGAGGGCAAGTGAGCCGCTTCGGGGGCAAGTGAGTCGCTTCCGGCGCAGGCGAGCAGCGCAAATGGACATGCAAGCCGGCTTCCGATTCCAGTGAGCAGCGAGACGACCGGCGCACGCGCGCGTGCGCACGACAGCGAGCTTCTCGCCGAGCTGGTGCGCTCAGCCGGCTCGGTCGTGGCGCTCACGGGCGCCGGCATCTCGGTGCCGTCGGGAATCCCCGACTTCCGCTCGCCGGCAACCGGCCTGTGGGAGCGCGTGGACCCGATGGAGGTTGCGCACATCGACACCCTGCACAGCGACCCGGCGCGGTTCTGGCGCTTCTACGGCGAGCGCTTCGCCACGCTCGCGACCAAGCGCCCGAACGCAGCCCACGAGGCGCTCGTCGCGCTGGAGCGCGCCGGCTGGCTCGAGGGCGTCATCACCCAGAACATCGACATGCTCCACAGCACCGCCGGCACCGATCAGCTCGTGGAGATACACGGCTCGATCGCGCACTGCAGCTGCCTGAGCTGCGGGACGTCGGTCGCGCAGGACCAGGCGCGAGCGCGTCTGCTCGCGGAACCCGATGGCGTGCCGCGCTGCGAGCTCTGCGCCGGCACGCTGCGACCGGACGTCGTGCTGTTCGGCGAGCCCCTGCCAGAGGCGGCGATCGCGCGCGCGGGCGAACTCTGCGCCGGCGCCGACCTGATCATGTGCATCGGCTCCTCGCTCGAGGTCCAGCCGGCCGGGGCGCTGCCGCTGCTGACGCTCCGCTCGGGCGGCGCGCTCGCGATCATCACCGAGGGCCCGACGCCGCTCGATCAGCTGGCCGCCGTGCGTCTGCACGGGGACGTGGTGCGGGAGCTCAGCGGCCTGGCAGCAGCGCTCGAGCCGGCGTAGGGCCGTGTGCCGGTCGCCGCACCGAGCTCGCGTACGGCTCAGCGTCTCGCCCGAGCCGCCCGAGCCGGGATTGTGGGCGCCCCCGGCAGCAGGTACAGCAGACCGCCCTGCCGCAGCCCGGCCGCGAGCGACACGTCCGTGCCGTGCGCGCGCACCCACTTGACCGGCGCTGAGCAGGCGGCGTTCAGCGACTGTGCCGGCCCGGCGCAGAAGGTGTTGAGGAACGCGTACCGCACCTCCCCGGCCGCGATCAGCCGGCGCAGCTTGGCCACGCTCGTGAACACGCGCCCGTTGTACGTCGTCAGCACGACGATCGGGCGCGCATCCTTGACGACGAGCGCGCCGATCTCGGTGGAGGACTCCGCGGCCAGCTCGTAGCGGGCGCCGTCCTGGTGGGCGCGCACGTAGGCGCTGACCAACTGCTCCTCAGCGGCCGGCAACGCGCCCACGTACCCCGCGTCGCTGACGCGGTCTTCGATCGCCGTCAGGTCGGCGCGCAACGGAAGCGCCAGCACCGCGACGAGCGTCAGCCCGACCGCTCCGGCGCCCAGCAGTGCCCGCCCCCGCGGCCTCGGGGCGTCGAGCTCTCGCCCCTGGGCGGAAGGCATGCGACGGGCGCCCGCGGCCAGCGCCAACGCCGCGAGCGCGCACACCAACGTCAGCCACCAGATGCCGCTGCGCTCGTACAGCAGGCGCTCCACGTAGTACGCGGTTGCCGCGAGCGCCACCGCAAGCGCGACCAGACGCGCCCGCCACGGCCCGCGATCGCCGCCGGCCGAGCACGCCCACGCCACGCCGATCCCCAGCAGGATCGCGACGGCCGGCGTGAAGCTTTCGACGTACCGCGGATGCAGGCGGATCATGTGGCTGAACAGCACGATCCCGGTCAGCGCCCACACGAGTGTGCCGACCGCCACCGCCAGCCGCAGCCGCCGCGGGCGCCCGTCAAGCGGATCCTCGGGGTAGCTGCGCAGGCCGAACGCCAGCGCCGGAACCCCGAGCAGCAGCCCGACCAGCAACTCCAGACCCAGGCGCTCGCCCGACAGCGGTCCCACCGTGGCCAGCAGGCGCGTAACCGAAGGCGGCACGATGGGGATGTGGTCGCGCTCCTCCTGGGTCGCGACGGGGTAACGGTGACCGGGTTCGTACACGGTCCCGCCCGGTTCGGGCGATTTGCCGGCCAGCCGGTCGGACCCGTTGAACACGAACGCCGCGTTCCAGGCGCTGCCGTCGGTCGAGCCGATCGCATATGGACGATCGTGCGCGGGCACCAGCAGCGTCGCGGTCAGCCACGCCAGCGCCACGGCCAGGTAAACAGCGCCGGCTGCGAGCATCTGCAGGAGCCGTCGCCGGCGCGATCCCGGCAGCCCCAGATAGGCCAGCAGCGCCAGCCCGGGAACCGCCACGAGCGACTCCAGCAGCTTCACGTCGAAGGCCACGCCGAGCAGGGCGGCGCCGCCGAGCAGCCAGCCGCTGCTGCCGCGCTCGCATGCGCGCAGGATCAGCAGCAGCGCGAGCACGATCAGCGCCATCATCACGCCGTCCATCGTGTCGCTGCGCGATGTGATCACCGCGATCGGCATGAACGCCAGCGCCGCGGCCGCAGTCAGCGCCGCCGGCGTGCTCCACATCCGCCGCACCGCCGCGAACAGCAACGGCACCGCCGCGATTCCCGCGAGCGCCTCGGGCAGCTTCAGGCTGGTCGAACTGAATCCGAACAGCTTCACGCTGGCCACCTGCAGCCACAGGTCCACCGGCGGCTTGTCGATCGACACGCTCGCGCCGGGCTCGAACGCGCCGAAGAAGAAGTTGTGCCAGGACAGCGTCATGCTCTTCACGGCCGCGTCGTAGAACGGGTCGTCGAGCACCTGGCCCAGGTGGTAGAGGCGCAGCACGGCCGCCGCGAGGGTGATCGCGGCGACAGCGGCCCACGCCAGGCGGTCGCGCGATGCTGCCCGCGCCTCCACGGGTACAGCCTCGAGCGCTGCTAGTTGGCTGGCGACGGGTGGCTCCTGACGAGATCCCGCACCGGCGCGATCCCCCAACGCCCCGCCACGTCGCGCAGCTCCTCGTCGAGCGCCCAACGGTCTGCGCGCTCGGGTCCCTCGTGTTCGGGAGTGGCGCCCTTGAGCTGCATGCAGCCCGCGTTCTGGCCGATCGCGGTCAGCTCGGCGATCTCGCGCGCGCTGAGCGGCTCGACCGCGGGCGTGGCCGCCAGCTCGGCGCGCTTGCGCTCGATCGGCTTGGCGTGTGCCCCCGGCTCCTGGATCAGGGTGGGCGCCACACACCGCACGGCCGCCTGCGCGAGGCTCCAGCTGCAGGCCAGCTGCAGCATCGTCAGGTCGTGCTCGGCCGCATACGGTCGCATCAGCTCGAGCTTCTGCCGCCCCGTCTCGATCCAGCCGTCCGGGCGAAAGGCGCGGTGGTCGTGCTCGGCCAACGGGTGGCCCGGCAGCACGTCGTCGTGAAACAGGCCGCCGTGATCGACGACCCGAGCGATCAGGCTCACGCCGTTGGCCTGTGCCGCGTCGAGCACCAGCCCGCCCGGCCACGGCTCGAGCGGACTGAGGATGATCATCGCCCACTCGATCAGCTCGCGATAGCGCTCGAAACACGCGATCAGATCGAGCGTGAACCCGTTCGCCGGCCCCGGCGCGACGCCGAGCATGCGCGTAAGTCCCTGCTCGCGCACCGCCGCCATTCCCTCCCAGACAGCCTCGCTGCGATAGCCGGTCCGATCGGGGTTGTGCAGCAGCAGCAGATCGAAGCGCTCGACGCCGCATCGCCCGAGGCTCCGCTCCGTCGCCATCCGGATGTAGTCGCCGTACGCACTCGCGGCACGCAGGCCCGGATCGGTGAACCGCGGATACCCCTTCGCCCCTTCGCGCTGCCCCGTGTAGAAGTCGTGCCCGATCGCTCCCACCAGGCAGTAGCGCTCACGCTCGACGCCGGCCAGCGCACGCCCGAGCAGGCTGTCGGCCTCGCCCGCCCCATACACGTCGGCCGTGATCACCGTGTCGATGCCGTCCCCGGGCACCAGCAGCGCCTGCAGGCGCTCGTCTGAGAGCGGCTCGCCAAAGCGCATGAAGCGCCCACCGCTCCACGTCCCGATCGCGGTTCTGCTGGGATCCATCGTGATCTGCACTTTACGGACCGCGGCGGCCCGCGGGCGAACAGGACAGGCGCGGTCAGAGCGGGGCGCGAATCGCTCTGAAGCTCTCGAATCCCGGCGCCGTGAAGGGCCGGCGCGAGTCGCTCAAGCGTCCTCGAATCCCGCCGCCGAGCGCGCGCGCAGCGCGGCCTCGAGCCGCCCCAGCGCGTGCTCGATCAGCTCCGCGTCGTACGCGCCCGATCCACTCGAGTTCTCCGCTGCAGCCTGAGCCGCGGCCGGTTCCTCGGCGAGGACCGCCCGGGCGGCCAGCGTGACACCCTCGTGCAGCGAGCCCAGCTCGGCCACGCGCAGCGGCAGATCCCCGCGACGCTCGCCGGCAAGCTCGATCAAGGCCGCACGGTAGGCGAGCTCGAGCTCGAGCGCGGCATGATCGACGCGCCCCTGTTCGAGATCCAGGCGCGCTCGCAGGGCGAGCTCCTCGCACAGGAGCGGCTGCTCGCGCGCGCCCAGCAGCCGCGCAAGCCGCTCTTGCGGGCGCAACGCCGCCGAGCGCCGGCGCCGGCGCAATCGACCCTTGCCCCCGCGACCGTGCAGCTCGCCCGCGCCCAGCTCCACCGCGTGCAGCCAGCGTCCCTCGGCGACCTGCTCGCCCTCGCCCCAGCCGGCGCGAATCCGGGTGGCCTGTGTGGCGGACACCTCGCGGGCGTACGGGTCGGCGTTCGCGATGCGCTGGGCGTAAAGCATCCGGTTGAGCGCCCCCGCGGCGGTCGCCACATCGTGCTCGGCGTCGAAGCTCGCCAGCCACGCCCTGGCCTGGCGCTCGGCCGCGAGCGAGATCGGGTCGATGATCGTCGCGCGAACCCTCGCCACCGGGCTGGGCTCGGGCTCGGGCGGGACCGCGGGCAGGCGCCCGGGCGCACTGCCGCGCAAGCGCCCGAGCCCCCGCCGTCGCCCATGCGCGCCGGTGTCTGCCGGAGCCCGCAGCGTCCGCAGCACCACGACGTGCTCGGGCTCGCGGTCGCGCTCGGCGCGCAGCAGATAGCGGCCGTCCGCGACATCCAGCGGCCACGGAAACTCGAACTGCACGAACAGAAACAGACGCTCCGGCATGGCTGCACCGTATCCTGCTGGTCCGGCCCGCTTGGGTCGTATGCTTCCGTCCCGCCTGCCCGCACCGTCCACGCCCGTCCCACCAATCCCCAAGAGCTGATGTCCGACGCGAGCACCGCCGTCAGAAACCTGCGCGAGCGCCTTACCGGCAACGGCGAGGATCGACTCGGCAAGGCGCTGTCCGACCTGCTCGACAATCCGCTGCTCACGGGGGCGATCGGTCGCGCCTTCGATGCTCGCGAGAAGGCCGCGCAGGCGCAGGAGCTCGCCATGGGCGCGCTCAACATCCCCTCCGCGGCCGACATCGAACGCCTGACACGCCGGCTGCGCGCGGTCTCACAGCGCCTCGAGGGCATCGAGGACGGCGTCCATCGGCTCGACCGCGCCCTCGCCACGCACCAGGTCGAGTCTCGCCTGGAGAAGATCGAGGAGCAGCTCGGGGCGCTCAGCCAGCGGCTCGACCGCCGGCCGCCGGCCGCGCCGCCGCCGGCCGCGCCCACGCGGCGGACCAGCGCAACGAAACGCAAAGCCCCGGCGCGCAAAGCCTGAACTGGCCTCAGACCGCGAGTGCCGCGACCGCCGCGGCGCCCATCCGCTCGGCCGCCGCCAGCAAGCTGTGCTGCTCGATGCGCGCGCGCTCTCCGCGTGCGTCGAACGTGTCCGACACCGCCAGAACGCTGGCAACCGAGGTCCCGCAGGCGGCTCCAAGCGCGAACAGCGTCGCCGACTCCATCTCGAGCGCGAGCCCATCGCCGGTCTCGGGACGGCGTCCGGGGTCATAGAAGAGGTCGACGCTCACCACTGCGCCTCCCCGCGCTTCCGGAAGGTGTCGCATCAGGGCCTGCGTAAGCCCCGCGTCGGCCGCCACGCGCTCCGACGCGCCGAGCGCGCGCGAGGTCCCGTCGAGGCAGATCGACTCGCGCGCGATCAAGATCTCGCCGAGCGCCAGGCCGGGGTCCAGCGCGGCACACGTGCCGACGCGCACCGCACGGCGCGCGCCAAGCGAGACCAGCTCAGTCAGCACGATCGCAGCCGACGGACCGCCGATGCCCGTGCTCTGGATCGTCAGCGGCGCACCGTCGATCCGAGCCGGCCCCGTGTATCCCCACAGGCCGCGATGGTGGTTGAACATCTTCGGCTCCGTCATCAAGGTCTGAGCGAGCGCGAGCGCGCAACCGGGGTCGTCCGGCAGCAGCACGCGCTCGGCCAGCGCGGCCGTGGGATGGAGGTGGATCGACGCGCTCAGCGTGCCGGAGCTCGTCGTTCCAGGGCTCGGCGTGCCCGGCGCATGTTGTTGCTTCGGCTGCGACACGAGCGGCGACTTTAAACTGCGAGCCGATGAGCGCGTCCGGAGCCAGCGGCCTGACCCTCACGCAGGTCGCCGCGCGCGCGGGGGTGAGCCCGGGCACGGTTCGCCGCTGGGTCAAGGAGGGGCTCGTTCCCCAGTACGACGGAACCTGGACGCCTGCCGCGGCCTCGCACGTGCGGATCGTGGCGCGCCTGCGCGAGCGCGGGCATTCGATCGAGCGGATCCGCGAGGCCAGCCAGAGCGGCAAGCTCGCGTTCGGCTACGTGGACGAACTGCTTCCCAGCAGCGAGGCCAGATACACGCTGAAGGAGGCCTCCAAGGAGATCGGGCTCAGCACCGCGGTGATCGAGCGCATGACCGCCGCGATGGGCCTGAACGCGATCACCGAGGGGGAGATCTCCGATGCCGACCTGCAGGTGATGCGCTACGGGGCCGAGGTGCTCGCTGCCGGCTTTCCGCTGCCGGCGCTGCTGCAGCTGGTGCGCGTCTACGGGCAGGCGATGGCCCAGGTCGCCGACGCCGAGGTGCGGCTGTTCCACCTGTACCTGCACGAGCCGTTGATGCGCGACGGCGCGTCCGGCGTCGAGGTCGCGGGCGCGATGGAGGGGATGACGCGCGAGATGCTGCCCTTCGCGGTGCCGTTCATCAACTACCTGCACTGGCGGCTCTTGGGCTACTTCGTGGAGCAGGACGTGATCGGCCACATCGAGTCCGACCTCGATGACGAGGAGGCGGCGGATACCGGGCGCATGCGCGTGGCGATCGTGTTCGCGGACCTCGCGGGGTACACGAAGCTGACCGAGGAGGCCGGCGAGGCGCAGGCCGTCGACGCGGTCGAGCAGTTTGTCGACCGCGTCGAACACACCCTTCCGATCGAGGCGCGCGTGATCAAGACGCTGGGCGATGAGGTCATGATCGTGGGCGCCGACGCGGCGGCGCTCACCTCCTGGGCCGTCGGCCTGCCCCGCGAGCTGCCCGACGGCCTGCCGGCGCCGCGGATCGGGATTCACAGCGGCACCGCGATCTACCGCGACGGCGACTACTACGGCCGCGAGGTCAACCGCGCCGCGCGCGTGGTCGCTCGCGCCGGTGGCGGTGAGGTGCTCGTCACGCGGCCCGTCGTGGACAGCGCCAACCGCCAGGACGGCCTCGAGTTCGACCTGATCGGCGAGGTCGTCCTGAAGGGCTTCAACGAGGCCACCGAGCTGTTCCTGGCGCACGCGCGGGGAGAGTGATGTGGCGGTGGACCCCGCCGAGCTGCAGCAGCGGGTGCGCGCCGAGGGACTGCTCGAGGGTGACGCGCCGGTCGTGGCGATGGTCTCGGGCGGACGCGACTCCGTGTGCCTGCTCGACGTCGCGGCCGCCCTGTGCGGCGCCGGACGGGTGCACGCGCTGCATGTCAACTACGGGCTGCGCGGAGCGGACTCCGTGGCCGATCAGCGTCACACCGCGGAGCTCTGCGCCGCGCTCGGCGTCGGGCTCGAGCTCGTGAACGTCGGCGCACGCGCGCGCGCGCGTGCGCTGGCAAGCGGCAACCTCCAAGCGTGGGCCCGCGACCTGCGCTATGAGGCGGCCGACGGGCTGGCGGATAGGCTCGATGGGGCGGACGAACGACGGGTCAATCGGCCCGAGGGCCAGAGGGGCCTCGATCGTCGTCCGCCGGCGCTGATCGCCACCGGACACACCGCCAGCGACCAGCTCGAGACGATCCTGTATCGCCTGGCGGCCTCGCCGGGGCGGCGAGCGCTGCTGGGGATGGCGCCCAAGGACGGCAGGATCGTGCGGCCGCTGCTGTGGGTCACGCGCGAGCAGACCGCGGCGTACTGCCGCGCCCGCGGGCTGCCCTGGCGCGAAGACCGGAGCAACGACGACGAGCGCTACGCGCGCGCGCGGGTTCGCCGCCGGGTCGTGCCCGCCCTGCTGTCCGTACATCCCGCCGCCCAGGGCAGCGTGCTGCGCACCGCCGCGCAACTGCGCGAGGAGTCGTCGCTGCTCTCCGAGCTGGTCGACCGCGAGCTGGGAGGTGCCGATGCGATCGCCGTGCAGCGCCTCGCCGACCTGCATCCCGCGCTGGCGCGACTGGTGGTCGTGCGCCTGGCCGAGCGCGCCGCCGGCGAGCCCGTGCCGCAGGCAGGCGAGCGGGTGCCCGAGATCCTCGCGCTCGCTGGCCGATCTTCGCTCGGTCGCGGTGGCCGCGCCGAGCTCCACGTCGGCGGCAACGTCAGCGCGACGCTCGCCGGCGGCGAGCTGACGATGGTCAGGCTCCCGCCGCGGTGACTACACTCCGCCACGTGGCGTCCACCACCAGCGACCAGGCCACCGGCGTGATCGGCGAGGTGCTGGTCAGTGCCGAGGCGCTGCAGCGGCGCGTGCGCGAGCTCGGAGAAGAGATCTCACGCGACTACGCCGGCAGGCCGCTGCTGCTGATCGGCGTGTTGAAGGGTGCGGTGTTCTTTCTGAGTGACCTGATGCGGTTCATCGACATCCCCGTCGAGGTCGACTTCATGGCGGTCGCGTCCTACGGCTCGGCCACCGACTCCTCCGGCGTGGTGCGGATCCTCAAGGACCTGGACGCCGCGATCGAGGACCGCGACGTCGTGATCGTCGAGGACATCGTCGACTCCGGGCTCACCCTGCAATACCTGTTGCGCAACCTCGGCTCACGCAATCCGAGGACGCTCGAGGTATGTGCGCTGTTGACCAAGCCCGAGCGGCGCAAGGTCGCGCTGCAGTCGAAGTACGTCGGATTCGAGATCCCGAACACGTTCGTCGTGGGCTACGGCCTCGACTACGCCGAGCGCCATCGCAACCTGCCGTTCGTCGCCGCGCTCCAGCGCTGAGTCCCGCCGGCACCGGCGCGAAAAGCCGACTGCAGAGCCACAGAAGCCGTCCGTCCGGGGCGCGCGAGGGGCCCGCAGCCGCTGGGAAGTCCGATCCCGCGTGGTACGCTTGATGACTGGCGGCAATGACCGAAACCGGCGCCAGGACCCAGTGATATCGCCATGAGCCGTTCCTTCAAGAGCGCCGCGTTCCCAATCCTGATCGTGCTGGTGCTGGCCTTCCTGGCCGTGAAACTGGTCAGCTCGCCCTCCAGCAACGCGCGCCAGCACAGCTACCACACGCTGGTCTCCAAGGAAATCCCGAACGGCGAAGTCAAGTCGGTCGAGTTCAAGAACAAGGGCAAGGCGCTCGAAGTCGAGCTGAACGCCAAAGGGAACAACGAAAAGTATGAAATCGGCTTCGTCGAACAGGCCGCGCCGCAGCTGATCGCCCAGCTGGAAAAGGAGGGCGTCAGCTTCAACATCGAATCGGAAAAGAGCAGCGTGCTGCTGTCGCTGCTCACCTACATCCTGCCGTTCATCATCTTCCTCGGGTTCTGGATCTTCCTGATGAACCAGGTCCAGGGTGGCGGCACGAAAGTCATGTCGTTCGGCAAGTCCCGCGCCAAGCGCCTGTCGGCGGACTCGCCGAAGATCACCTTCCGTGACGTGGCCGGCGTCGACGAGGCGGTCGAGGAGCTGCACGAGATCAAGGAGTTCCTCGAGAACCCGAAGAAGTTCCAGGCGCTCGGCGCGCGCATCCCCACCGGGGTGCTGCTGTACGGACCGCCGGGAACCGGCAAGACGCTGTTGGCGCGCGCGGTCGCCGGCGAGGCGGGCGTGCCGTTCTTCTCGATCTCGGGCTCGGACTTCGTCGAGATGTTCGTCGGGGTCGGCGCCTCGCGCGTGCGCGACCTGTTCGAGCAGGCCAAGCAGAACAGCCCGTGCATCATCTTCATGGACGAGATCGACGCCGTCGGACGCCACCGCGGCGCCGGGCTGGGCGGCGGACACGACGAGCGCGAGCAGACGCTGAATCAGCTGCTCGTCGAGATGGACGGGTTCGAGGCCAAGGACAACATCATCATGATCGCGGCCACCAACCGTCCCGACATCCTAGACCCCGCGCTGCTTCGTCCCGGGCGCTTCGATCGCCAGATAGCGGTCGACCGCCCCGACCGCAAGGGCCGGGCCAAAATCCTCGAGGTGCACACGCGCGGCAAGCCGCTCGCCAAGGAGATCGACATCGACGCGCTCGCCGGCCAGACGCCGGGATTCACCGGCGCCGATCTGTCGAACCTGATCAACGAGGCCGCCCTGCTGGCGGCGCGCTCGGGCAAGCGCGAGATCAACCAGGACGAGCTCGAGGAGGGGATCATGCGCGTGATCGCCGGCCCCGAGAAGAAGACGCGCGTGATGAGCGAGAAGGAGCGGCTGATCACCGCCTATCACGAGATGGGCCACGCGCTCGTCGGCCACTTCCTCGAGCACGCCGACCCGGTGCACAAGATCTCGGTCATCTCGCGCGGCCAGGCGCTCGGCTACACGATCTCGATGCCCCAGGAGGACCGCTTCCTGACCACCCGCGCGGAGCTCAACGACACGATGGCGATGACGCTCGGCGGGCGCGCAGCGGAGGAGATCGTCTTCGACGAGATCACGACCGGCGCGTCCAACGACATCGAGAAGGTCACGCAGACCGCCAAGCAGATGGTGATGCGCTTCGGCATGAGCGAGAAGCTCGGGCCGCGCGTGTTCGGCCACGATCACGGGCAGCCGTTCCTCGGGCGCGAGTTCTCGACAGAGCCCGACTACTCCGACGAGATCGCGCGCGAGATCGACGATGAGGTCAGGCGGATCGTCGAAGCAGCCCACCAGCGCGCACGCGACATCCTCACCTCGCACCAGCGCGACCTCGAGAAGATCTCCGAGATCCTGGTCAAGCGCGAGACGATCGAGAAGGAGGAGTTCCTCGCGCTGCTCGACGGCAAGAGCGAGGAGGAGGTCTTCGGCGAGGAGGACACGGACACGTCCGAGCTGCCTGCGCCACCCGCCCCCGCCGATCGTCCCGAGCGTGAAACGCCGCGCGCGATCCCGCGTCCGGGGCTCGCCGGCGGTACGGCGGAGATCAGGGCCGCCGACCGCGAACGTCCAGATCTGACCTGACGCCCCGGGGTCGTGCCTTGAGCCCCGGGCGTCGGGCCCTTACGCCCCCGGTCGTGCCCTGACGCGTTGCGGGTCATGCCCTAACGCCCTGCGGGTCGGGCCGCAACACGGCTCGCCGTCGGTTATCTGTCCGCTGGCCTTGATGTCCACGTAGCGTGTGGCCATCGTCATGTCGATGCCCGCATCGTCATGGCGTTGAGTCGATCCTCGATACGAACGCTCCGTCGAGCCGCAATCTGCTGCGGCCTCGTGCTGCCGGCGAGCGTGCCGCTGCTCGCGTATCAGACGCCCGCCGCGCGGGCGCAGGGGGGCGTGGCGATCATGTCGGGATACGACGGCTATGCCGAGCTCGGGGACGGCGGCGCGACCGGCGGCGGCAGTCGCTTCTGGCCGGAGCTCGTCCCCGGACTGTCGAACGTCGTGTCGGCGTCGACCAGCTACTACGACACGCTCGCGCTGCTGTCGAACGGCACGGTCGAGGGTTGGGGGTACAACGGCTTCGGTGAACTGGGGGACGGGACCACCGAAGAGCAGTCGACGCCGGTGCAAATCCCGGGGCTGTCAGAAGTGACGGCGGTCGCCGGCGGCTTTCACCACGGCCTCGCGCTGCTGTCGAACGGCACAGTCGAGGCGTGGGGCGAAAACGAACATGGCCAGCTCGGCGACGGGACCACCGAAGGACAGCTGACGCCCACGCCCGTCCCGGATCTCTCGAACGCGGTGGCCGTGTCGGCAGGCTGCTTCGACAGCTTCGCGCTGCTCGCGAACGGCACGGTCGATGCCTGGGGTGCAAACGGAAACGGGCAGCTCGGCGGCGGCAGCACCAACAAGCCGCACAAGCTTCCCGAACAGATTGCGGGTCTGGAAAATATCGTGGCGATCTCCGCCGGCTGTGAATACACGATCGCGCTGCTCGCCGACGGCACGGTCGAGGCGTGGGGCTGTAACCGCTACCACGAACGCGGTGACGGCGAACTCAGTGGCAAATGCACCGCCGAACAACCCACGCCCGTGCCGATCCCCGGCCTGTCGGAAGTCGCCGCGATCTCCGCCGGAGCGGACTTCGGCCTCGCGCTGCTCCGCAACGGCACGGTCGAGGGATGGGGTTACGACGAACACGGCGAACTCGGCGACGGGGGCCCCAAGGAACAGTTCGCGCCCGAGCCGATCCCGGGCCTGTCGGAAGTCGCCGCGATCTCCGCCGGAGCGGACTTCGGCCTCGCCCTGCTGGACAACGGCACGGTCGAGGGTTGGGGCAACAACCTCTATGGCGAACTCGGTGACCTGACCTCCTCCGAACGAGCCTTCAGTGAGGAACTTGCATTCGCGAACGTCGCCGCTGGCCTCGCTCACGGCGTTCTGAGCTACGACACGCTGGTGATCGAGGGCGCTCGCGCCAGCGTCTCGAGCTCAGCCCTGGCTTTCGGCGTGGAGCCGGTCGGCTCCCAGAGCCCGACGCTGACACTGCTCGTCACCGACGAAGGGCCGGCGCCGCTGGCGATCTCCGGCGACTCGCTCAGCGGACCCGGAGCAGGTGCCTTCGCCAAGCTCTCCGACGCCTGTGAGGGTGCGACGCTTGCACCCGGCGCTGCATGCGCGATCGAATACGCCTTCGCCCCGAGCTTCGCCGGTGGGGCAGGCGCGACCGTCGCGATCTCGTCATCGGCGGCCCAGCCGCTGCCCCCGGTTGCTCTGACCGGCACCGGCACGCCCATCGATGGGGCCACCGCGCCCGGTGTGACGGTGGCGGCGCCGTCGCTCAGCAGGCTGATGCTGTCGAACAGGAGCTTCCGCGCCGCCCACGCCGGCGCCAGCGTCCTGCCCGCGGCCAGATCGGGCGGCACGCTGGTGTCCTACAGCGACAGCCAGGCCGCGATCACCACGTTCGCAGTGCAGCGCCAGCTGAGCGGAGTCCGCGTGCGAACCGGCAAGTCCAAGAGCTGTGCCAGCTCCCACCGGCGCCGTGGGCGGCGCGAGCGACGGCTCGAGCGCTGCCTCTACCTTCGGACCCTCGGCAGCTTCACGCACGCCGACGCGCGCGGCGTCAACCGGCTGCGCTTCAGCGGACGCATCGCGGGCGTCGCGCTGCAGCCGGGCAGATATCGGCTCACCGCGACCGCACGATCGAGCGCGGGCGCAAGCGTCGCGCGCAGCGTGGCGTTCACGATCAAGCGCTGACGGCCCGCCAGGCGCGGCCTTGGCCGCCGCCCGCTGGCAGTAGCTTGCAGGGCGTGAACGCGCCGCTCCCGAACGCGCCCTTCCAGCTGATGGGGATCGTGAACGTGACGCCCGACTCGTTCTCGGACGGAGGCCTCTACCTCGGACCCGATGCGGCGATCGCGCACGCGCGCCGGCTGGCCGCTGAGGGCGCCGACATCCTCGACGTCGGCGGGGAGTCCACGCGACCGGGCGCCGCGCCCGTCGCCGCGGACGAGGAGCTCCGGCGCATCGAGCCTGTGTTCGAAGGGATCGCGGGTGCACCCGCCCGGCTCTCGATCGACACCTCGAAGGCGCCGGTCGCCCGCGCGGCGATCGAACGTGGAGCCAGCATCGTCAATGACGTCAGCGCGCTGCGCGCCGATCGGGCGATGGTCGGGCTGATCGCCGAGACCGAGGTGGCCTGCTGTTTGATGCACATGCTCGGCGAGCCTCGCACGATGCAGCGCGACCCGCGCTACGCGGACGTCGTGGACGAGGTCAAGGCGTTCCTGGAAGAGCGCCTGCGCTTCGCGGTGTCCGAGGGCGTGCGCGAGGAGCGCATCATGCTCGATCCCGGCATCGGCTTCGGCAAGACCGTCGCCCACAACCTCACGCTGCTGAGGCGTCTCGCCGAGCTGGCCGTGCTCGGACGCCCGCTGGTCGTGGGCACCTCGCGCAAGAGCTTCCTCGGGCGGATCATCGCGGACGACGCCGCCGAGCGCCTGCCCGGGACGATCGCCACCAACGTGCTCGCCTTCGAGCGGGGCGCGAGCGTCTTCAGGGTCCACGACGTCGCGCCCGTGCGCGCAGCGCTGGCGACCGCTGCTGCTACGTTGGACGCGCGATGGACCCCGAGCGCGGTGAGGAGCACGACGAGCTAGAGGATGACCGCGGCGGGTCAGATCGCGGCGGGCTCGACGGTGAGCCGGAGGCTGCCCGCGACGGCGACGGGCGTGATCGCCCTCCGCGTGATGACCCCGACGATCCCTACGAGCGCGACGGGGATGACGAGGGCGAGCTCGCGGACGAGCGCGAGGAGACCGGGGAGTCGGTCACGATCGAGATCTCCGGCCTGTCGCTCTACACCCACCACGGCGCCAGCGCCGCCGAGCGCGAGGTCGGCCAGCGTCTGGTGCTCGACCTGCGCCTCGAGCTCGGCGAGATCGACGCGACCGTGACCGACTCGATCGCGGACACCGTCGACTACGGCGAGGTCTGCCAGCTGGTCGCGCTGATCGCTCAGCAGCGCTCGCACCGCACGCTCGAGCGCCTGTGCGGCACGATCGCCGATCGCCTGATCGGCGACTACGAGCTCGAGGCGGTGTGGGTCAAGGCGACCAAGCCCGAGCCGCCGATCCCGCTGCCCGTCGATGAGGTCTCCGTCGAGGTCTGGCGCGAGGCCGAGGAGTAGCGCGCGTGGCCAAGCGGCGGCGCGTGATCGAAGCGTGTGGCTGAGGTCTGCGGCCAGAGCGGACTGCTCGGGCTCGGCTCGAACGTCGGCGACCGTCGCGCCCAGCTGCAAGCCGCGGTCCTCGCGCTGCCCGAGATCGGCGTCACGGCGCTCGCGAGCTCCTCAACCTACGACACCGACCCGGTCGGGGCGGTCCACGATCAGCCGAGCTTCCTCAATGCCTGCCTCCGCGTGGAGACCACGCTCGAGCCTCTGGCGCTGCTCGACAGGCTCAAGGGCCTCGAGCGCGAGCTGGGCCGCGAAGCGGCGAGCGTGCGCAACGGCCCACGCGCCATCGACATCGACCTGCTGCTGCTCGGCGACCAGCAGCTCGAGCACCCTCGCCTGCGACTTCCACACGCGCAGCTGCTCACGCGACGCTTCGTGCTGATACCCGCGCTCGAGCTCGATTTCGAGCTGCGCACACCGAATGGAGCCGCGCTCGCCGACGCGCTCGCCGCGCTGCCGCTGGACGAGGGCGTGCGCTGGGCCGGCCCTCCGCTGTGCGTTCCCTGAGCGCGCTCAGGAGGCCTCGGCGCGTCCCTCCCAGCTGGCCAACCGCAGCAGCGTCGCGCCGTCCACGCCACGGCCTGAGAGCACGCACAACCTGCCGTCGCGCGTCCACACCACGACCGGCGCTCCGTGCACGTGGAGCAGCCGATACGGCACGCCGCCGCGCCACAGCAAGGTGCCGCCTCGCACCGACGGGGCGGGGGTGCCCGCGACGATCGCATACCCGATCCTCGCGCCGTGCGCGCCCGCGTAGAACACCGTCTTGATCGACCGCCCGCCGATCGTATCTGTGCGTGCCCCGCTGGCGCGCCAGCCGAGCGGCTCCTCCCAGTAGGGGAACGCCACCCCGTCGACGGCCGCGTCGAGCTGGGCACTGTTCGCGCCGCTCTGTCGAGGCGCGGGCAGCGTCGCCGCGTGCAGGGTCAAGGCCGCGGCCTGACTCACGCTGGGCGACTGCGTGCCGCCGCCGCTCACCAGCGCGATCGTCACGCCCAGCGCGGCCGCGATCACCATCGCCGCGAGCGTCGGCCTCAACCTCGATCTGATCAGCTCCGCGTTCGATCGCTCGCGCGGGCCGACCATCGCCTGAACGCGCCGGTGCAAGCCATCCGGCGCGCTGACGTCGACCGCGCGGATCAACGCCCCGACCTGCTCGTGCTGGTCGGGCGCGTCATGCGCGCTCTGGCGCCGATCGCTCACGGCACGCTCCTGTTCATGGCGTTCTCCTACCTTCCAAGACGCCCTTTATGCGATTGTCTTCCCGACTCGCACGGGCACCGTGGGCAGGCCGGCTGGGCCTCGCTATGGCATCGGCCTGCGCCTTGGCCGGCGCGTCCTCGCGCGGGGTGGCCGGCGCGCCGGCCGACGTGTCGGCCGCGGCTGCTCGCCCGCCGTCTGGGGTGAGCGTCGTGCGGGCCTCGCCGGCCGTCTGATCCTCGGATTCGAGACGGCGAGCGACCTGGCCGCGGGCTCTGAACAGCCTGGTCGTGATCGTCGCCTCGCGCACTTTCAATGCGCGCCCCGCCTCGCGATAGGAGAGCCCGAGCACGTCCACGGCCACGAGCGCGAGGCGAAAGTCCTCCGGCAGCTCGGCGATCGTCGCGTACAGCTCCTTGACCTCGATCGCCTCCGCCGGCCTGTCGGTCACGCGCGGATCGGCGACGGTCACCTGTTCGAGCGACGCGGCCGTCACCGGGCGCCGAGCTGCGCTGCGCCTGCTCGTCAAATAGGTGTTCCGCAGGGCGCGCATCAGGTAGTACAGCTCGTCCTCGCCTCTGATCAGGCGCGGGCGCGCCAGCACGCGGGCGAAGGTCTCCTGCACGAGATCCTCCGCATCCTCGCGGCTTCCGCACAGCGCCCAGGCGGCCCGATACAGCCGGTCGACGTGCTGAGGCAGGGATTGCGGGTCGAGCGCCTTCACAGGATCAGCCTCGCTCGCCCGCGAGCTCTACGTCGGAGCCGGCTGAGTGCGGGCCGGCTGGGGCATCCAATCCGCCGGCAGCACGCCGGCGGGCACTTCGCCGACCTCGGGCGGAAACCAGTCGACGAGCTTCGCGGCCGGGCGGCCCTCGATCAGCGGGCCGAGATCGCGGATGCTGAGCAGCAGTCGGATCGTGCTGCCAATCTGCAGGTCGGCGGCATTGGGCCGCTCCCCACCGATGATGCCCTCCTCGATCCAGCCGTCCACGCGGTCGAGCTCGCCGGGCAGCGCCGCCAGGTCGGCGCGCGCCCCGGCGTCGGTCGCCCTGTTGCGGATCGCCATCAACCGAGCCGTGAGCGGCATCGCGGGACGCATCAGCGGGCGCGGCAGCGGCAGCTTCGCGTCGCCGACGAAGCTCTCCATCGCAACCGGACGGCGCAGGAACGCCACGTCGAGCAGCCGGCGCGGCACGCTCTGCAGCACATCGTCGCCCCAGCGCTCGGCCTCGAGCACGCGCGCATAGGTTGGGTCTCCCGGCGGGGGCAGCAACGGCGGCTCCGGTTGCAGCGCGTCGAGGCGGCGCATGATCGTGCGCGATCCCAGCAGCCGCTCGCCGTCGATACGCATCCCGGGGACCGTGATCCCGCCATAGCGCAGCGGGCCGATCACGAGCTGGCTCATCGGCAGCAGGTCGACGCGCTGGTAGGGGATCGACTTCAGCTCGAGCGCCGCCTGCACCGCCGCGCAGGGGTGCGAGCCGGGCAACACATACAGCTTGACGCTCATCCGCTCACCTTCCCTTTCATCCCGCGCACCGCCCCGATGGTCATCGGCGAGGCGCCGCCACCCCAGCGCTGCCCTCGCTGCTCGCAGACGCGCTGGCCACTGCAGTGAGGATAATGCCCCCGCATGCTCCTGGTTGTAGACGTAGGCAACACGCAGACACACTTCGGCGCGTTTCGCGACGACGAGCTGCTCGAGCACTGGCGCTTTGCCACCGTGCGCGAGTCCACCGCCGACCAGCTCGGCGCGGCGCTGCACAACCTGCTGGGCCTACGGGGCCTCAGCTTCGAGGACCTCGAGGCCTCGATCATGTCCTCGACCGTGCCCCAGCTCGAGCCCGAGTGGACCGAGATGGCCTTCCGCTATCTCGGCCACGAGATGCATGCGGTCGGTCCGGGCACGCGCACCGGCATGGCGATCCGCTACGACAACCCGCGCGAGATCGGCGCCGACCGCCTCGTCAACGCCGTGGCGCTGCGCGAGCGCTTCGGCGGGCCCTCGGTGTGCGTGGACTTCGGCACCGCCACCACCTTCGACGTCGTCTCGGTCGACGGCGACTACCTCGGCGGAGCCCTGATGACCGGGATCGAGATCTCGCTCGAGGCCCTCACCGAGCGCGGCGCGCGCCTGCCCAAGGTCGATCTGGCGCCGCCCCGGTCGGTGATCGGGCGCAACACGATCGACGCGATCCGCTCGGGCGTGGTGTACGGCTACGCCGGCGCGATCGACGCCATCCTGCGGCGTCTGTACGACGAGCTCGGCGGCCAGGCGGCGGTGATCGCCACCGGCGGGCTGGCACACCTTGTCGTTCCGTTCAGCGAGGAGATCTCGGAGATCGACGACCTGCTCACGCTGACCGGACTTCGCCTGCTGCACGAGCGCAACCGCTAGCACGACCCATAATGTGGACGTGCCTGCCACGTCCCCGCAACTGACCGATCCGTGGATGCTCGGCCCGCTGAGCGTGCCCAATCGCGTGCTGCTCGCGCCGCTCGCCGGGATCGGCAACTGGTTCGTGCGCCTGCAGGCCAAGCGCTACGGCGCCGGCATGGCCTTCTCGGAGATGGTCTCCTCGCATGCGATCCACCATCGCAACGAGAAGACCTGCGTCGAGATGCTGCGCATCGATCCGGCCGAGCGCCGGGCCGGCCCGACGCTCGGCGTGCACGACTCGGGAATCGGGCACCTCTCAGGCGGCGGCGGACCAGTCTCGATTCAGCTGTTCGGCGAGAACCCCGCGATCATGCGCTCGGCCGCCGCTCAGGTCGCGAAGGCGGGAGCCGATGCGATCGACATCAACATGGGCTGTCCGGTGCGCAAGGTCTGCAAGACGGGCGCCGGAGTAGGGCTGCTGGCCGACCCCGAGCGCGCCGTGGCGCTGGCGCGGGCGGCGCGTGCCGGAGCCGCCGACGCCGGCCGCGAGCTGCCGGTCACGGTGAAGCTGCGCTCGGGTCTGGTCGCCGGCGACACGAGCGGTTTTGAGCTGGCCCACCGGCTCGTCGAAGACGCGGGCGTCGCGGCGATCGCCTTCCATCCCCGCAGCGCAGCCGTACACCACAAAGGCGAGCCCGACTACGAGCTGGCGGCACGCCTGGTGCAGTCGCTGCCGGCGCCTGTGATCCTCACGGGCGGCCTGCACGACGCCGCGCGCGTTCGCAGCGCCCATCGCTTCACCGGCGCGGCCGCCGTGATGCTCGCGCGGGGCTCGCTCGGCAACCCGTGGCTGTTCTCGCGGCTGCTCGGACGCTGCCAGCGCGCGCCCACCAGACGCGAGGTCCTGGACGAGCTGAGCTGGATCATCGAGCGCGCCGTCGAGCACCTCGGCGAGGCGCGCGCCACGCGCTATTTGCGCAAGTTCTACCCGTGGTACGTGGGCAGGCTCGGGCTCGATCCCGCCGCCGCCAAGCGCCTCAACGAGTCGCTGCAGCGCGCCGCCACGCTCGAGCAGGCCCGCGGCCTGCTGGGCCTCGAGCCCGCCGCACTCTCCGGCGCCGCCTGAGCGGAGGAGTCAGCCGTCTTACGGCTTACGGGACAGGTGGCGGCTCGGCGATTTTTGGCGCCGTCGAGTTCCGGTGTACGGTTCAATAGGGGCTTGCATGTTTCAGCCGACGAGCTCAGCAGGACGATGTACCGGGCGTGCCCGTCTGCGGCCGGCTGCCGCTGCGCCACAGGCTTGCCGTTGCGCTGGATCCCGGAGTTCTGACCCGCTTCAGCACACTCCACCAGTCGTGAGAGATAGCACCGGCAAGCGCCCGAATGGCTAACCCGATCCACGTTCTTCTACTACTGGCACTGCTTGTTGGTTACGTCCTGCCGGCGTTCCTTGTCGGGCGACTGGCGATGAGACGCGGGCGCAGCTTCCCAGTTTATCTTGTGGCGTCCTTGATCGTGGGCTGGATTCTGCCACTGCTCGCGGTTCTAATATTGCCCGCCCGACAACACCCAGATCTCTCGGTGTGACCGGTCACGGTCGGGCGCCGACAAAGGAGCGGGAGGTTAGCCGGTGCCCGGGGCGGCGCTGATCCTATTGGGGAGTGTCATGATCTGGTGGAGCCGATGGTATTGGCCACGTCATGAACACGGAATACGCATACTCATCCGAGAGCGTGGACGGTCAAGTAAGCGGTTCGACGCCGTCTTTGCGTCAAATGGCTTTCGCGTAATGCTGATGGTGATCACGGCTGTCAGCGTTCTCTGGGTTGTTACTGGCGTTGTGCTGATCGCGATCAGCGATTAGCGTCGCTGGCAGCGCGCAGTGAAAGGAAATGTCAATCATCCGTTTGGGTGCCTGTGGCCGATGATCAGAGGCTTGGCCCGCTCCCTGGAATATTCGCAAGGGAGACGACAACGGAACCGTCGATCGACGGTATTGGCGGCTAGATAAAAACCGTCAGGGGCCCCTCGCCCATGAAGTACATTTTCGCGCCGTCGGGTGCTTTGGGCAGTAGCTTGTCCGCGAGCGCGTGCGCTGACTCGCTATCGTCGGCAAAGAGGAACAGGAATGAGTCGCAGCGGTGCACCACATAGCCGGCGTCGGTGAGGACGTCCGCGAAGTCCACGGCGGCGTCGCGATTTGGCATCTCGAACCTGACCTGAATGCGGTCCGGCTCGGCCTCCGAGCCCCAGGGGGCGGCACCGCGGTGTTCTACGACGAGCCTCTCGTCACGCTCCGCGAGCGGCGGCAAGGATATAGGTTGCCAAGAGTCTGCTCCCGCGTCTAGATGTTGCGCCGTCTCCTCTGCGCTGACACCCTCGGCCTGGATCACATCCGCGACGACTTGCTGGCTGCGGCGCAATCCGTCGTACGATGCCGCATACACCCGCAACCAAGCGCCCTCACGCCGAGCGAACGCAAGGTGCTTCAGGTCAGCTACGGCGCGCGCGGCGGCCACATGCGAACGCAAGCGCGAGAAGATTCGGCCCGCCTCGCGATCAGAAGTGAACCGGACGGTCATGCGCCAATCACCGCGTGTACGCGTGGGCCTCTTGAACCAAAGATAGAGAGCCGCAGCGCCACTGAGTGAGTCCGGAAGCCCGTACGGTTGTGGTGTCCTGAGCTCACCCGTCCGAGTTCTGCCCATACGAATGCGTCGAGCTTGCCAAAGCGGAAAGCGGGGCTGGCCCTCACCGCCCGGCGCCCAGCTGCCCTCAGCCGTCCTGGATGATGCGGCACTACTGCGCGGTGGTCGTGGTCTTCCGTGAGCGCCGTTTCCGCGAAGGCGGGGCTGCGTACGCGCGCGCGTGCCGACGGCGGTGGAGACGGCGATGGCAGGCGTTGCGATCGACGGGGCCGTGCGCGCCCGTTCGCGCACGCGTGGGCTCACCCGGGCGACTGGCGCGTCCGACGTGGCGTGGCCACGCACGCACATGCGCGTTTGGGCCGCGGCGCCAATCGGTCTGCCGACGGCCACGGGGGGCAGGTTCGTGCGGGCGCGCAGGCGGCGCGACGCCCGCTGATTCTCCGCCGCAGAAGGGGCCTCAAACCGCACACCAGCGGGCGCGTTCGCATCCCATCGAACCCGCGAAAGCTGGCGTTACGATCCGGATCGGGGTCCGCCGAGGCCCCGCTATACTGCTGCGCTCGCCGCAGCCTCGTGGCCTGGCACGCGCCGCCTGAGAAAGCGGCTTTTGCGTGTCTTCGACCAACCACCTACCCGCGATTCGAGGGTCACATGCAGAAGGACGTCATCCTCACCCCTGAAGGTCTCGAGAAGCTCAAGGACGAGCTCGAGCAGCTCTCCACAGCCAAGCGCCGCGAGGTCGCCGAACGCATCAAGGAGGCGCGCGAGTTCGGAGACATCTCCGAGAACTCCGAGTACGACGACGCCAAGAACGAGCAGGCGATGATCGAGAGCCGCATCCTGCAACTGCAGGAGAAGCTGCGGATGGCCACCGTGATCGAGGCCAAGGACCTGTCCACCGACGTCGTGCAGGTCGGTTCGGTCGTGCACGTCAAGGACGAAAAGACCGGCAAGTCCGTCAAGTACACGATCGTCGGCTCGGCCGAGGCAAAGCCGCAGGAGAACAAGCTGTCGAACGAGTCGCCCGTCGGTCGCGCGCTGCTGGGGCGCAAGCGCAACGAAACGGTCGCCGTCAAGGTCCCCCGCGGCCCGGCGCGCAAGCTGAAGATCACGAAGATCGACGTCGGCCTCAAATAAAGGAGGGCCTGGATGGCCCTCCGTGGTGGCGGCCGTGGCGTGCGGAGCGTTCTCTTGCATTCCTGGAGCGGAGCACGACACGGCTTGGTGCCGTTCTCAGTCCCGGATGGCCTGCCAATTCCAGGCTTCATTAGGCTGCCGTCACGATGAGCGAGACCGATGAGGGGCATCGCCCACACGGCCTGCCCGAGCTGATCGCCGAGCGGCGCGCCAAGGCCGAGCGCCTGCGCGAATCCGACCCGACGGCGTTTCCCTACGCCTTCCCCGGAGCCGAGCCGATCGCCTCGATCCTCGACGCATACGCGCACCTGCAGACCGGCGAGGAGACCGAGGACGTCCATCGCGTCGCGGGACGCATCGCCGCCAGGCGCGGATCCGGCAAGGCCGCCTTCCTGGACCTCGTCGATCGCAGCGGCAAGATCCAGCTGCACGCCCGCGTGGACGTGCTCGGGCAGGAGGCCTTCAAGCGCCTGCTCTCGCTCGACCTCGGCGACCTGATCGGGGTCGACGGCGCCGCGATGCGCAGCCGCCACGGCGAGCTGACGCTGCGCGTCGATCGCTATCAGGTGCTGGCCAAGGCGCTGCGTCCGCCGCCGGACAAGCATCACGGCCTGATCGACCTGGAGACCCGCCATCGCCGTCGCGAGCTCGACCTGATCGCCAACGAGCAGACGCGGGCGCTGTTCGTGGCGCGTGCCCGCATCATCTCGGCGATCCGCGCCTATCTCGACGGCGAGGGCTTCATCGAGGTCGAGACGCCCGTGCTGCAGCCGCTCTACGGAGGCGCGCTGGCGCGCCCGTTCACGACCCACCACAACGAGCTCGAGCGCGACCTGTACCTGCGGATCGCCACCGAGCTTTACCTCAAGCGGCTGCTCGTCGGCGGGCTCGAGCGCGTGTACGAGCTGGGCAAGGACTTCCGCAACGAGGGCGTCTCGACCAAGCACAACCCCGAGTTCACGGTGGTCGAGTTCTACGAGGCCTACGCCGACTACGAGGACGAGGCCAAGCGCCTGGAAGCGCTCGTGCGGGCCGCAGCGCGCGCGGTCGCGTACGCGGGTGAGCTCGACTTCGAGCGACCCTGGCGTCGGATCGGCTTCGCGCCGGCGATCCTCGAGGCCACTGGCATCGACCTATCGCAACCAGACATGCGCGACCCCGAGGAGCTGCGACGCGCGATCGCCGGGCGCGGTCTCGAGCTCGATGTCAAGGCCGTCAGCTGGTTCGCGCTCGCCGACGATCTGCTCTCGAAGTTCGTCGAGCCCACCCTGCGCCAGCCCACGTTCGTGACCGACTATCCGGTCGAGCTCTCGCCACTCGCGCGCCCGCACCGCTCCGAGCCGGGCCTGGTCGAGCGCTGGGAGGCGTTCGCCGGCGGCATGGAGATCGCCAACGCCTTCAGCGAGCTCAACGACGCCGACATCCAGCGCGAGCGCTTCGAATCGCAGGCCCGGCTCGCGGTGGACGGCGAGCAGGAGACGCAGCCGTATGACGAGCTGTTCGTCGAAGCCCTCGAGCAGGGCATGCCGCCGGCCGGCGGCGTCGGCGTCGGCGTGGACCGCCTGGTGATGCTCCTGACGGGTCAGGAGTCGATCCGCGAGGTCGTGCTGTTCCCGGCGATGCGCGATTGAGCGGCGATCGCGCCCGCGAGGCGCTCTGGCGATGGGCGATTGAGCGGCGATCGTGCCCGCGAGGCGCTCTGAGATAGTCCGGGCATGGCGACGGCCTATTCCGCGCAGGCTTGGACCGAGCTGTTCGTCGCCAGCGCGGGCGCCTCGGCCGCCCTGACCGGACTGCTGTTCGTAGCCGTGTCGGTGAACCTCGAGCGCATCCTGCAGTTCCCGGGGCTGCCCGAGCGTGCGCTCCAGACGCTCCTGCTGCTGCTGAGCGCCGTGCTGATCTCGTTGATCTGCCTGATACCGGGCCAGTCCACAACCGCGCTGGGCATCGAGCTGGTGGTCGTCGGCGTCTGCTTCGGCGCTGCGATCACACGGACGACCATCGACACGCTGCCTGGGGCTCGTGAGCACGAGCGCGCCGCCTTCCACATCGCGCTGCTGCTGCCCGGCACCGCTCCGGCAGTGATTGGGGGGATCAGCCTGCTCCTGGGCACCGGGGGCGGGCTCTACTGGATCGTCGCCGGCGTGCTCGGCGCGATCGCCGCAGCGTCGGTCAACGCATGGGTCTTGCTGGTCGAGATCCTGCGCTGAGCCCACCCTGCAGACGGCCGTCTTTCGCGAGTCGAGCGCGCGCGGCCACGCAGCGCGTTCAAGCTGGGCAGATGTGCTCAAACCACCAGTTCTCAAGGGCCTCGCTCCGTGCGACGATTGACCTCCATGAGGCCGCGTGGGCGATTGGTAGACTGCTCCCAAGGCGTCGATACGGACCACATAGTGCTTGAGGCACCGTCCTCGCAGGAAGGATCTACACCATGTTCGAGCGATTTACAGAACGGGCCCGGCAGGTGGTCGTTCTCGCGCAGGAGGAGGCGCGAACGCTCAAGCACAACTACATCGGCACCGAGCACATCCTGCTCGGCCTGCTGCGCGAGGAGGAGGGCCTCGCGGCGCGCGTCCTCGAGAGCCTCGACATCACGGTCGAGCGCGTGCGCGCCCAGGTGGTGCGGATCGTCGGCTCGGGCGAGGAGGTCACCTCCGGTCAGATCCCGTTCACGCCGCGTGCCAAGAAGGTGCTCGAGCTGGCGCTGCGCGAGGCGCTCTCGCTCGGCCACAACTACATCGGCACCGAGCACATCCTGCTCGGGCTGGTCCGCGAGAACGAGGGCGTGGCGGCACGCATCCTGCTCGACTTCGACGCCGACTCCGAGAAGATCCGCAACGAGGTCATCCGCATGCTGTCCGGTCCCGGCGGGCGCCGCCAGGGCGCGGGCGCGGGTGCCGGCGGCGGCTCCGGGGGGCCGGGTCCCGCCGAGGGCAAGAAGTCCTCGAAGCTGCTCGACCAGTTCGGGCGCAACCTGACCAAGCTCGCCGCCGAAGGCAAGCTCGACCCCGTCGTCGGTCGCGAGACCGAGATCGAGCGGATCATGCAGATCCTCTCGCGGCGCACCAAGAACAACCCGGTGTTGATCGGCGAGCCCGGCGTGGGCAAGACCGCCGTGGTCGAGGGCCTCGCGCAGCGGATCACCAACGCCGACGTCCCCGAGCTGCTCAAGAACAAGCAGATCTACACGCTCGACCTGGCGGCCCTGGTCGCCGGCTCGAAGTACCGCGGCGAGTTCGAGGAGCGCCTCAAGAAGGTGATGAAGGAGATCACCCAGCGCGGCGACATCATCCTGTTCATCGACGAGCTGCACAACCTCGTCGGCGCCGGCGCCGCCGAGGGCGCGATCGACGCTGCCTCGATCCTCAAGCCGGCGCTCGCCCGCGGCGAGCTGCAGACGATCGGCGCCACCACGCTCGACGAGTACCGCAAGTACCTCGAGCGCGACTCCGCGCTGGAGCGCCGCTTCCAGCAGATCCGCGTCGAGGAGCCGACGATCGACCAGAGCGTCGAGATCCTCAAGGGTCTGCGCGACCGCTACGAGCAGCACCACAAGGTGCAGATCACCGACGAGGCGCTCCAGGCCGCCGGCGAACTCGCCGATCGCTACATCTCCGACCGCTTCCTGCCCGACAAGGCGATCGACCTGATCGACGAGGCCGCGTCGCGCATGCGCATCAAGTCGATGACCTCGCCGCCCGCCAACCGCGAGCTCGAGACCGAAGTCGAGACCACGCGGCGCGACAAGGAGGCGGCGATCGAGGCACAGGAGTTCGAGAAGGCCGCCGCCCTGCGCGACAAGGAGCGCAAGCTCACGAACAAGAAACGCGAGCTCGAGGAAGCCTGGGAAGCGGGCGAGTCCGGCGAGCGTCCGGCGATCGGCGAGGAGGAGATCGCCGACATCGTCTCGATGTGGACCGGCATCCCGGTGTTCAAGCTCACCGAGGCCGAGACGCAGAAGCTCATGCGCATGGAGGACGAGCTGCACAAGCGCGTCATCGGGCAGCACGCCGCGGTCGAGGTCATCTCGAAGGCGATCCGCCGCTCGCGCGCCGGCCTGAAGGATCCGAAGCGTCCGACCGGCTCGTTCATCTTCCTCGGCCCCTCGGGCGTCGGGAAGACCGAGCTTGCCCGCACGCTCGCCGAGTTCCTGTTCGGTGACGAGGACGCGATGGTGCGCATCGACATGTCGGAGTACATGGAGAAGCACGCCGTCTCGCGGCTCGTCGGCTCGCCTCCGGGCTACATCGGCTACGACGAGGGCGGTCAGCTCACCGAGGCGGTGCGCCGCAAGCCCTACAGCGTGCTCCTGCTCGACGAGATCGAGAAGGCCCACCCGGACGTCTTCAACATCCTG
>DATJOF010000025.1:0-68240 GCA_035507415.1 Solirubrobacteraceae bacterium | reverse complement strand
CTTGGTCAGCTTCATCTCGCCGAACACCTCGCGCTGCTCGGGCTCGGGCAGATAGGCGACCAGCAGCTTGCCCATCGCGGTGCAGTAGGCCGGCAGTCGCGAGCCTGGGTGCAGGCCGAGGTCGATTTTGCTCTGGCCGCGCCGGTAGCTGCGGGCGCGGTCCACATAGATGATTTCGGCGCCGTCGAGCACGGACAGGTTGACCGTGTAGCTCGTGCGCTGGCGCAGCTCCTCGAGGTAGGGATGAGCGTGCTCGCGCAGGCCGGTCGCGTTCAGCGCCGACATGCCCAGGTCGGTGACGCGCAGGCCCAGGCGATACTTGCGCGAGGCGCCCTGCTCGAGGTAGCCGAGCGCCACCAGCGTGATCACGTAGCGGTGGGTGGTCGACCGGCTCATGCCCAGCTGGTCGGCGATATCGGCGATGCCGAGCACCGGCCGCTCCGGCGTGAAGCAGCCGAGGATCGCCAGCCCGCGCTCGAGAGACTGCGAATATCGCGGCTCGCGGAGGCTCGGAATCGACCAGGCCGGTTCGTCGTCCGCCTTGGCGTTTTTGGAGTTGTTCATGCTATATCGGGCCATTTTCTACGCTATTCCTATTCGTGTATCTAGAAGATTTTCGCTATAGGGAATCTCTCGTTCGAGACAGCCGGCCGGCCCAAGACGGTGGGTCGCGTCGGGACACCTCGCCGCCTCGGCAGTGCCTGCATGGCAGGCCCGCCGGATTATAAACAGATTGTTTATGATTGCCAGGCGACTGAGGATTGTCGGCTGTCTGATGATGACCGTAATCCTAGTGGCGTTTGGCGCCACAGGTTGCGGATCTTCGAATTCGACCAACTCCGGCCTCCCGTCCGGAGCGCCGCTCGAGATCGGCTATCTGGCCTCGTTGACGGGCTATTGCGACGAATATGCTCGTGACTACGTGAAGGGGGCGCGGCTGGCTGTACGACAGATCAACGCCCACGGTGGCGTGCTCGGGCACCGCCTGCAGCTTCTCGTCCGCGACGACCGCGCCAACGCCCACACGGGGACCGCCCGCGCGCGCGAACTGGTGGTGAACGACCACGTCAAATACCTCGCCGGCACGTGCAGCAGCGAAGTCGCCAAGAGCGTTGCGCAGCTCGTGGCCAACCCGAATCACGTGCTCTACGTGGTCGGCGCAGCGGATTCCAGCATCTTCGAAGGGGGCCCGGCGATCTTCGTGTTCGGCACGATCCCGACGGCGGAGATCGAGGCGCGTAACGCCGCGGCCTACATGCGCGCGCATCCTCAGTGGAAGCGCGTGGGTGTGATCGCCGATGACTACAGCTACGGCTACCAGGTCAGCACGGAGTTCCGGCGGGCGATGCGAGGAAGCGGCCAGACCGTGCTGCCAACCGTGTTCGTTCCAAGCGGCGGCGCCGACTTCACCCCGAACATCCGACAGCTGCTTGCGCAGCAGCCGCAGGCGGTGTACTCGACGGTCATCACCGCCGACGCCGCCACGCTGGTCGCACAGGGTCTGCCGCTTGGACTGTTCGAAGCGAGCCACTTCTTCGCAGTCATGGACTACGGAACGATGGCTGCCATGCCGAATCCGCCGCTCGGCGTCGAGGGCTACACCAACTACCCGTCCGCGGCGATCTACCAAACGCCGTTCGCGCGCGTGCTCGACTCGCTCGGCACGATCGTCGCCAACAGCGGTGCCGCCGGCGATGCCTTCAACCAGATCGAGCTGATCGCGCAGGGGATCGAAAAAGCCGGTTCGACCGAACCCGCCAGGGTCCGTGACGCGCTCGCCGGCGCCACGGTCCGGACCGTTCAGGGAACGGTGCGCGTGCAGTGCAATCACGTGCTGGCGGTGCCGATCGCGATGGGCACGGTCGCGGGACCCAGCGCGACGCAGCCGTTCGCGCACTTCGAACCGCTCACGTTGGCTGCGACGAGCCGCTACTTCGACTGCTGAGCGCTGCTCAGGCGGCGAACGGCTCGGGCTCACGCACCACCCCCTGTCCGCCCGTGAACAGCCACGGAGCGCGCTGCCCGATCACCGCGCCGCGAAAGCGCTTGCGCGCCCCGTACACGACCCACGTCGTGTCCACCGCGCCGTAGCGCTCCAGCAGACGCAGGCGCTGGGGATGTTCGTGCGCGTAGTGCAGGTGCGTCAGACCCGCGTCGTAGCAGCCTGCCAGCAGGTGCCGCGCCACCACCGGCTTCGAGGGCTCGTCGACGATCCGCCGCCAACGAGCCAGGTCGGTGTAGCCGCGCGTGGCCGAGACGATGCCGAGGCTCTCGGGCTCGCTCACATCCCTGCGCACCAGCAACGCCAGCTCCTTGGTCGGGTAGATGAACGTGTCGACCACGAACACCTCCGTATGGAAGCGCTCGGTCACGAGGTGCACCTGCACGTGCGCGCTGCACTGCACCAGAAACGTGTCCGGCCTGCCGCGAACCTGCTCGATCGCGTCCAGCAGATCTTCGACCAGGACCACCTCGAACGAGCGCACACGCTGAAACTCGAGATAGCGCAGCAGCGCGTTCTCGTGGCAGGTGCCCGACGGGCCAAGCGTGATGAACCTAGGCGCTGTCATCGCCGGCGCCGGCTCATCTGCGATGACCACGGGGCAGCGGTCGCTCGTCGCGTCATCGCCGCTGCCTGCCCGCCGGCGCAAACCGCGCGTCCGGTGGATCGACCTGGCGAACACTCGACGCTCGCTCGAGGGCCGGTGAGGCCATCAGCTCGTCCTCCATCCGGCAGGAGGCGCCGATCAGCAGCTGGAACAACTCGGCGCTGAAGTCGGCCGGCACGTTCACCGCGGCCCCGTTCGCGAGATAGCGCGCGCGCACCTCGGCGACCCGTTGCGGCGCCATCATCGGGATCTCGTGCGCCAGCTTGTAGCGAGCGATCTCGCGGCAGATCTCGAAGCGCTCCCCGAACAGCCGCGCGATCCGCTCGTCGAGCTCGTCCAGCCGCTTGCGATAGGGCGCCAGACCGCTCACGGCGTGCCTTTCGCCAGCAGCCCCGACGCCAGCGCATAGCTGCACGGCGCCAGCGTGGGCAGCGCGTAACCGCCCTCCTGAACGATGCAGACCGGCAGTCCCGAGGCTGCCAGCAGGCGGCCGATGCGCGCGAACATCGCGGGGGCGAACGCCCAGCCTCCG
Source organism: Solirubrobacteraceae bacterium (assembly GCA_035507415.1). Classification (GTDB taxonomy): domain Bacteria; phylum Actinomycetota; class Thermoleophilia; order Solirubrobacterales; family Solirubrobacteraceae; genus Palsa-744. The sequence goes on along the minus strand of DATJOF010000025.1, from coordinate 65,099 downwards.
TGAGGGTCGCCCGCGACCGTGTCATAGCCGAGCGACAGCACGAGCGCCGCGCAGCCCGCCAGTGCCCGCAACGCGTCGCCCACGGCGGCGAGATAGGTCGCGCCATCCGGTGCTCGCACGAACTGCACGACCCGCTCGCGCCCGGTCTGCGGCAGCGCAGTTTGGCCGGCCACGTTGGGAACGGGCCAGGCGTGCAGCGAATGAATGCTGACCTGTGGCATCGTCGCCGCGATCGCGGCGGTGCCGTTCGGGTAGTGCAGATCGAGATCGAGGATTCCGACCGTTCCGCAGCCACCGTCTTCGAGCGCCCTGGCAGCTGCGCCGGCGTTGTTCAGGTAGCAGTAGCCCCCCATCCAGCGCGGGCCGGCGTGATGGCCTGGGGGACGGCACAGCGCATAGGTCAGGCGCGCGCCCGCCAGCGTTCGACGCGCAGCCGCGATCGCCGTGCGCACCGCCTCGCGGGCCGCCGCCACGAGCCCGGCGCAGACCGGGATGTCCGGCGCCAGACCCGGAGGCGCCAGCTCGGGTAGCAGCACCGGCCGATCGCCGCGAACCCGCGCCAGCGCGTCCAAATACTGCGGATCGTGCAGCGTCCTGAGCACGCCCTCGAGATGCTCGTCGCACACGGCTGTCGGGGCCGTGCGCACATGCGGGTGGCGCCCGAGCCCGCGCCGCAGCTCGGTGAGGCGACGGTTGTCATCGTGCCCGCGCACGATCCGCCCGCCGTCGCGGATCCAGCGGGCGCCGTCGCGGTCGCCGCGTCGCTGCTCGATCACCAGCAGCTCGTTCATCGTGCGCCGTCCGTCGTGTGCAGCCCGCTGGTCGCGGGTTCCGTTTCGTCGGGCCTTGGGCGCGAGACTGTCCGACGCATCCGCACCCCCAGCTCCCTAAACCCGCTCTCGCGGTAGAACGCCGCGGTCGCGTGGATCCCGAGGAAGTCCGCGCGCGGCAGGCCGACCTCGACGCGCTCGATGCCTCGCTCGCGAACAAGCGCGACGAACGCCCGCATCAGCTCGTCGGCCACGGCGCGCCGCCGCCAGGCCGGATCGACCCACAGCTCCTGGATCAGCGCATATGTGCCCGGCACATGAACGGCCATCGGCCAGCTCGCGCCGAGCACGCCGACGATCGTCCCACCGGTTTCGGCGATCAGCAGCACACCGGCGTCGGGATCGCTCGCCAGGGCCCGCGCTGCCTCGCACAGGCCGGCCGGCGGCGGTGGCTCGCCGCCCAGCTCCGCCAGGAGCTCGCGCACCGCCGCGGCCAGCGCGGGGGCGTCGGTAGGACTGGCGCGGCGCACGTGCGTCATGCCGCCTGCGCCAGCCTTCCCGCGCCCAGCATCGGGCGCTCAGGCTCCAGCTCCACGTGCAGCGCCTGCGCCCCGTCGTCGCCGGCGACCGCGTGCGCGATCGCGCGCATTGGTGCGCCGGCCTTGAGCAGCAGCTCATCGAACTCCTGCTCGGCGTCCGACTGCATCACGATCGCGCCACCCGCGCCGATCGTGGTGGCGCCCGGACGCATCACGATCGTGCGGATCACGATGCTCAGATCGACGCTCCCATCGACTCCGAAATAGCCGATCGCGCCGGAGTACACGCCACGCGCGACGCGCTCGATGTCGTCGATGATCTCCATCGTGCGCAGCTTCGGCGCACCCGTCATCGATCCGCCGGGGAAGCAGGCGCGCACGCACTGCACCGAGCTTCGCCGGCGTTCAAGCACACCGCTGATCGTCGACACGAGCTGGTGCACCGAGGCGTAGGGCTCGACCGCCATCAGCTCCGGGACGCTCACGCTCCCCGGCTCGCAGACCCGCCCGAGGTCGTTGCGCAGCAGGTCGACGATCATCAGGTGCTCGGCGTAGGTCTTCTCGTCGCTCGCCAGCTCGCGCGCCAGCCGCTGGTCCTCGAGCGGGTCCGGCGAGCGGCGCGTCGTGCCCTTGATCGGCCGCGCCTGCACACGTCGCTCGCCATCGATCGCCAGAAAGCGCTCGGGAGACGAGCTCAGCACGGTCAGCTCGCCGAGCTTCAGATAAGCCGCGAACGGCGCCGGATTGATTCGCCGCAGCAGCCGGTACAGCGGCCAGGGCTCAGGGCTCGCGCTCGTCGAGATCTGGTCGGTCAGGCAGACCTCGTAGGACTCGCCCGCAGCCAGCGCCGTCTGGGCGCGGGCAATGTCGGCGAGATACTGCTCGCGCCCGCGCCCGCAACGAAAGACGACAGCCTCGGAGGGTGTTCGCGCGCTCGCGCAGCCAGCTCCGCCGGGGGCCGCCCGGTCGCGTCCCGCACCAGCCGTTTCTGCCGCCGCCAGCATCGGCGCGCCGCCGTCAGCGAGCAACTCGTGCACCACCCGCTCGGCATGCTCGAGCCAGCGCGCAGCGTCCTCGTTCGACCCGGTGGCCCCGGCGTCGCTCAGCGCCAGCAGATTGACGCGGCGTCGTACGTGGTCGACGGCCACGACACGGTTCGCGAGCATCAGCATCGCGTCCGGCACATCCGAGCGGTGGACGTTCGGCGAACCGCAGTCGGCCTTGCACTCGTAGCCGAGATAGCCGACGAAGCCGCCCAGCAGGCCGCACACGCCGGTTGCGTCGCTCGCCAGCCGACGCTTGGCGAGCTCGCGCTCGAGCACCGTGAAGATCGATCCGCGCTCGACCCTGCTCGTTCGCGCGTCCCGCACGGTCACGCTGCCGTCCTGCGCGTCGTACTCGAGCAAGCAGCGGCCCGGCCCCGCGCTCGTGCCGAGATACGAGCAGCGCGCCAACGAGCTCGGAGCGTCGGCGCTGTCCAGCCAGAACGCGTGCTCGACCTCGCCGAACAGACGCTCGAACAGCAGCTCGGTCGAGGGCTCGCCGGCGAGCGAGCGCACCACCAAGGCAAGCGATCGCGAGCGCGGCCCACGCGCGTGCGCGCGCGCGCGTGGGCCGCCGGGAGAGTGCGTCGTCCCACTGGGGCCGGGAGAGTGCGTCGTCCCACTGGGGCCGGGAGAGTGCGTCGTCCCACTGGGGCCAGGAGAGTGCGTCGTCCCAGCGGGCGCAGCGGCCGGCCCGCCCGCTCGAGCGCTCGGCGACGAGGCCCCGGCGCATCCGTGCGCGCGCGCCAGCGCGTAGAAGTTCTCGACGAGCCGGCGCCCGTGTTCGGTGGCGATCGACTCTGGATGAAACTGCACACCCCACAGTGGGCGGCGCTCGTGTTCGATCCCCATCACGACGCCCTCGTCGGTCCATGCGATCACGCGACCGTCGGGGCCGAGCGGGCCCGTGACGGCCAGGGAGTGGTAGCGCACCACCGAGAAGTCCTGCGGGATGCCCGCGAACAGACCGTCGCCGGAGTGGCGCACGCGGCTCAGGCGTCCGTGCATCACGGTCGGCGCGTTCCGGACAGCCCCGTCGAGCACGTGACCGAGACCCTGGTGGCCCAGGCAGATCCCGAGCACCGGGATCGCGCTCGAACGCAGGATGTCGCTGCAGACGCCGAAATCGTGCCAACGCTCGGGCCGCCCCGGCCCCGGCGACAGCACGATCGCCTCGAAGTCCCAGCGCGACAGCGCGGTCCACGAGACGGCGTCATTGTGGATCACGATCGGCTCGTGCCCGCGGGCCGTCGCCAACAGCTGAAAGACGTTGTACGTGTACGAGTCGTAGTTGTCGATCAGCAGCGTCGGTCTCATCGCGTGTCCTGGAGCCCGAGACCGCGCGCGCTGCGCTCGAGCAGCGTCTGCACCACGTGCTCGACTCGCTCGCTGCGATCGCGCTCGAGGTACCAGCGGGCGAGATGCTTCAAGTAGTGAGCCAACGGGCGAACATCCAGACGCTGCACCGCCAGGCGCACGTAACGGCGGTACAGCTCGGCCTGCACCACCGCGAAGCGGTAGTCGAGATCGCGCACCGGGCTCGTCCGGTGTGATCCCCGCAGGTCGCGCCCAGCCAGATCCAGGCGGCCCCGGGCGTGATCGAGGCCGCGCCCGGCTCGACCGACGCCGCGTCCACCGTGAACGAGCTCGCGTTCAGCGCGATCGAGGCCGCGCCCAGCTCGCGCGCGGACCAGGTCCCAACCGAGGCTCTCGTTGTCGATCAGCAGCCTGGTGGGGTCGAAGTCGATGCGTGGGGCGACCGGGTGGGGCAGGAAGTAGCCGAGTGCGATCTGTGCGGCGATGCGTTCGGGACACGGATGTGCGCGTCGGACGGCGCGCAGCCGCGGATCGGAGTCGAGCTGGGTCTCGATCCACTCGCTGAGCTCGTCGATCAGCAGGGCGCCCTCGCTGGACGCGAGCGCGCGCTTCTGGCGCGAGACCATGCCGTTGAAGATGTCGTTCGTCGGATGCACCGCGTGGCCATTTCCGTTGCCGCCGCGCTCCAGCAGCTCGTCCATCAGCTTGCGCCGGCAGGTGACGTGAGAGACCCACTCGGTTCCGCAGACCTGCATCGAGGTCACCTGATCGAGCTCAGGCGCAGTCATCCAATAGGCGAGGGCACGCATGTGCTGCGTTGGCACGCCGTCGGCGCGCACCAACGGAAACTCCTCGAAATCGGCCAGGCCCGTCGCGTAGGCGATCACGCCGTCCTCGCGTCGGTACAGCCGTCCGTCGCGCAGGCCCGACGCCGTCAGCTCCGCGGCCTGGCCGAGGAAGTCGGACTCGAAAAAGACTCGATCAAAGGCGATTCCCAGCCGCGCCAGCGTTCTGCGCTGGCCGGCGATCACCCACGCACGGGTCTTCGACCACAGCTCCAACGCATCGCGTTCCCCCGCCAGCACCCTGCGCAGCAGCTCATCGGCGGCGTCGCCCCGCAGCGTCAGCTCGCGGCTCAGCGAGTCTTCCGGATGCTCGATCTGCGATCCCTCGAACGACACGGCCGCGGCTACGTAGTCCGCGTAACAGACGCCCACGAAGTGGTCGCTCTTCTCGTCACCGTCTGGCCACGAATCCGTGTGACGCCCGCTGTTCATCACGCCGGCCATCGCCTCACCCATGCTGCGCCCGGCGTCGGAGATCAGGCTGCGGCGCTCCACCTGCGCCCCCGCCTGCGCCAGCGTCGCGGCCAGCGCGTTGCCGATCGCGAGGTTGCGCAGGTGCCCGACGTGCAACGCCTTGGTCGCGTTCGCGTCCCAGAACTGCACGGAGTAGCGCCGGCCATGCGCGAGGTCCGTGAGCGTCGCCTCGGCGCTGCCCCCCGCCTCGAGCGCCGCTCCGGACGTGGCGACCCATTCGTCGTCGAGGCGCACGGCGACACCGTCACAGTTGGGAGCCACTCGTTGCACCCACGGCTCGCTCTCGATCTGGGCAAGCGCCGCGAGCGACTCGCCGTCCTCGCGCCATGCGGGCGTGCGCGGCACGAGCTTGAGGTCGAACGGGCCGCGCGGGCGTCGCGGCGCGCGTGCGGCCCACGGTGCAGCCGCACCATCCTCTGGCTTCAGCGTCTCGAAATAGTCAAACAAATTAGCCGGCATCGAACAACTGGCTTGGCGGAGTCATGATGGGCGCGGAGCGCAGGGTCGCCATTTTCATGCACCAGCCGGGGCTCGAACCCGGATCAACGGCGTTTAAGGCCGTCCCTTTAACCGATTAAGGCACTGGTGCTCGTTGTACACGATAATTTTGCGGCAGCGGAGTACGTGGCAGTGATTTCCGGGTATCATAACCACGTGATTTCTTGTGACAAGCACTCGGAGACCGGCAGGCGGCCGCAAGTATCGATAAGGCCCTGCAAATGACCTCAATCACGCGATGGCGCAAAAGGAAACAAGAGGGCCATTTTTGAGGTGAATCAGAAACAGAAGCAGAAAAGTCGCAAGTGAGAAACAGAAGCACCGAATATGACCGAAAACCACGCCCGCAACATCGACACGAGCGCCCCGACCGATCGCAGCCCGGCTGAGAGCGATCGCGCGATCGAGCAGGCGCCAGCTAAAAACGCGCTCGCCGATCGTGCCCTGGGCAGGCACGCGATCTTTGTGGACACACGGCTGCCGCCCGGCCCGCGCCTTCCAAGCACACTGCAGGCCCTCGCCTGGACGTGGCGCTCGCTGCCGTTCATGGAACGCTGCCGCGAGCGTTATGGCGACATCTTCACCTTGCGCGTGCGCCACGGTGGCACTTGGGTGCTGCTGTCGGCCCCCGAGGACGTCAAGCGGGTGTTCACGGCCGATCCGAACCGGCTCGGCGTGGGTGAAGCGAATACCTTGCTCGGCCCGGTCCTGGGACCCCGCTCGGTGATGCTGCTCGAGGAGCCCCAGCACATGACACGGCGCAGGCTGATGCTCCCCTCGTTTCACGGCCGCTTGGCGGAGCGATACGGCGGAATGATCTGCGAAGTCACGCGCGAGGCGATCGCCACGTGGCCCCGCGGACGCCCGTTCGAGCTGTGGCCGCGAATGCAACAGATCACGCTCGAGGCGGTCATGCGCGTGGTCTTCGGCCCCCTGTGCTCAGGCTCGCTGCTGAGCCTGCGCGGACTGCTGCGCGAGCTGACCGACCGTATGAACGCGCCGCGGCGCCTGGCCCTGCTGGCCGCGCTCGGGCCGCGCTCGATGGTCGGCGACCCGGGCTTTCGTCGCACCCTGCGAGCCGTCGAAGCGGCGGTGCTCGAGGAGATCCGCAAACGCCGAGCGCAGGCGACCGCCGGCGGCGAAGTCGACATCGCGTCGCTGCTGGCCCGCGCGCACTACGAGGACGGCGCGCCGATGTCCACGCGGGACCTGCGCGACGAACTGGTGACGCTGCTGCTCGACGGACCGACGTCGACCTCGCTGGCGTGGGTGTTCGAGCGCCTGCTGCGCCACCCCGACAAGCTCGCGCGCCTGCGCGAGGAGGTCGCGCGCGCCGAGACCGACGCCTACCTGGATGCGGTCGTGCGCGAGACCTTGAGGCTGTGCCCGCCGGTGCCGATAGTCGTCCGCAAGCTGCTCACCCCCATGCAGCTCGGCGGCTACACGGTTCCGGCGGGCACGATGGTGGCACCCTGCATCCACCTCGTGCACCGTCGCGAGGACGTCTACCCGCGGCCGCGCAGCTTCCTGCCGGAGCGCTTTCTGCAGCGGCCCCCCGGCACCTACACGTGGCTCCCGTTCGGCGGCGGCGCCAGGCGCTGCCTGGCGGCGAGCTTCGCGCTGCTCGAGATGAAGCGCGTCACCGCGACCGTGCTCGAAGAGGTGGCGCTGCGCGCCGTGCAATCGCGTTCGGAGCAGGTCAAGAAGAGCGCCATCTCCTATAGCCCCGGGCGCAGGGGACTGGTGATCGTCGCCGGTCCCGGCTCGCGCAGGCGCGCGCAAGCGACCACTTGCCCGACGCGCGCCCGCGAGGCGGCCGTGGCGTGAGCGGCGCGCCGGACACGCCCGCGCCCGAAGCCGACCTGGTGATCGTCGGCGCCGGCGCCAAGGCCACCGCGATCGCCGCGAAGGTCCACGTCCTCAACAGCCTCGGCCTGAGACCGATCGCGCTGACGATCGTCGAGGCGACCGAACCGGCGGCATCGTGGTCGGGACGCAACGGCATGACCTCGGGCGAGGAGCCGCTCGCGATCCCGCCGATCAAGGACGTCGGGTTCCCCTATCAGAGCCATCAGAGCTTCGGCGAGACGCACGGCGACATGATCGACCGCGCGATGCTGCCGTTCACCTGGCAGCGGCACATGATCGAGCAGCGCCGTTACGTACGCTGGGTCAACGCGGGCTCGCCCCCGATCCAGCATCGCACCTACGGCCGTTACCTGGCGTGGGTGCTCGAGCGTGCCACCGAGGGAGTCACGCTCGTACGCGGGCGCGTCACGCGCGTTGCGCTGGACAGCGAGCCACGTTGGCGGGTCGACGTCGCCGAGTCCGCTGGTGCGCCTCGTTATCTGGCCCGCTCGCTGATGCTCACCGGACCCGGGGTGCACCGTCGCTTCCCCCACGATCCCGACGCCGCTGAGCGCATCTTTCACTGCGACTCCAGCCGCGCCGAGCTCGCCAGCATCGCGGCCGACCACAACGCCGCGATCGCGATCGTCGGCGGCGGCGAGAGCGCGCTCAGCTGCGTGGCGTTCCTGCGCGCCTTCCGGCCCAGTGCGCAGCTGACGATCTACACGCCGACGCTCCCGCTCAGCCGCGGCGAGAGCTTTCTGGAGAACCGTGTCTTCTCCGACCCCGACGAGGTGTCGTGGGAGTCACTGGACGAGCGGACCCGCCGGGACTTCGTCAGACATTGCGACCGCGGTGTTTTCGATCCGCAGACGCTTGCGACGATCGCCTACGACGAGCGCTGCCGGTTCGTCACCGGAAGAGTCACCTACGTGGCTCCGATGCGAGCGCGTGCGGGCGTCTATCTCGATTACACCTGCGCGGACGGCACGAGCGTCCGTGCTGAATATGACTACGTCGTCAACTGCACCGGGTTTGACCTGCTCGAGCAACTCCTGGGACTGTTCGACCCGGCCGTGCGCGCGCACATCGAGCAGCGCGTCGGGGCGCTCTGGAGCCGCCGGCCCGCAAGCGAGATCCCGATCGGACGCAACCTCGAGCTGGTGAACATGCGCCCGCGACTCCACATCCCGGGTCTCGGTGCGCTCAGGCAGGGCCCGGGCTTTGCGAACCTGGGCTGCCTCGGGCTGCTTGCGAATCGCGTGCTCGAGCCGCTTGTACTCGAGTCACAGACCGCGAGCCGGCGAACGCTCGGTCCTGACACACGGGCCTCTCGGGCGGTGAGCGCCGACACGCGCAGCTCTGGGCCGGTGAGCGCCGACCCGGTTACCGACACAGTCAGAGACAAAAGCTCATTTCATTTGACATAGTGGATTTCCGTCCTCTAGGTTCGCGCCGTGCGACCGCCTCGAGCAAGCGCCGTTTCGGCTGCGCGCAGGATCCCGCGCCTCGGGTGGTTCGCCGCGGCGGCGCTCGTGGCGCTGGGCGTGGCCGCCATCGCGATCGCGTCGCTCGGATTGTCTTCCTCGCCCTACAGCTCGTTGCTCACCGGCTCGGGCTACCCCAACGCGAACACCGCCAACACGCGCTATGCCGGCGGGCCGATCGACAGCTCGACGGTGTCGAAGCTCGAAGCTGCATGGTCGCTGCCGCTCACGGCGAAAAGCGAGTACGGCAGCTACTCCTCGACGCCGATCATCGCCAACGGAGTCATCTACTCGCAGGATCTCGCCTCGAACGTACAGGCCATCGATCTCGAGACGGGCAAGGTGATCTGGAGCAAATCCTACGAATCGCCCGACCAGGGCCCGAACGGGCTGGTCGTGCAGGACGGCATCGTGTTCGGAGCCACCGCCACGGCGGCCTTCGCGCTCGATCAGAAGACGGGCGCCCAGATCTGGACGACGACGCTCGTGCGCAATGAACACGAGGGCATCGACATGGCACCCGGCTACCACGACGGCATCGTCTACGTCTCGACGGTCCCGGGCAACAACAGACAGTTCTACGGCGGCGAAGCCGTCGGCGTGCTGTGGGCCCTCGACGGCAGGACGGGCGCAAGGCTGTGGCACTTCGACACCGCCCCCGAAAGCCTTTGGTCCAGTGAAAACGCCGGTATCAACTCCGGCGGCGGACTGTGGTACTCGCCGGCGTTCGACGAACACGGCAACATGTTCATCGGCACCGGCAACCCGGCGCCGTTTCCCGGCACCAGTCAGTACCCGTGGGGCGCGAGCAGGCCCGGTCCGAACCTGTACACCGACTCGATCGTCAAGCTCAATGCCCACACCGGCACGCTCGAGTGGTACCACCAACTGACACCCCACGACCTGTACGACCACGACCTGCAGGACCCGCCGATCCTCGCGAACGTGGCCGGCAGGCAGGTGGTCCTCGCCGCGGGCAAGGCGGGCCTGGTGATCTGCCTCGACGCCCAGACCGGGAAGCTCCTATGGGAGCACTCGGTCGGGATCCACAACGGTCACGACCAAGACGGCCTGTACGCGATGCGCCATGAATATTCGAAGCTCCATCTGCCCGAGACCGTCTATCCGGGCCTGCTGGGGGGCGTGATCGCTCCCATGGCGACGAACGGAGCCAGCGTGTTCGTGCCCGTCGTCAACCACTCGGTCACCTACGAAAACCAAAGCGAACCGAGCGAAACCGGTCCGGCCACCGGTGAAATCGTGGCGCTGAGCGCAACGACGGGAGCCGTCGAGTGGGATCGCAAGCTACCCGCCGCGGCTTACGGAGCGACCACCGCCGTCAACGACCTCGTGTTCGCCACCGACTTCGAAGGCAAGCTGTTCGCGTTCGACGCCCACAGCGGCGAAACCGTCTGGGAAACACAGCTCCCGGCCGGCACCAACACCGGGATCGCGGTCGCCGGCAACACCCTGATCGCGCCTGCCGGGATCGCGATCGCGAGCGGCCAGACGCCTGAAATCAGCGCCTATCGCCTACCGGCCGGCTGACCGGCGCGACACGCCGCCACCGAGCCCACCGCGCCCGCCTGCAGGTTGGGGCGATGGCCACCGGCAGGTTGCAGCGATACGACCTGCGCAGGTCGCGGCCATGTGTCACCGGCAGGTTAGGGCGATATGCCACCAGCAGGTCGTGGCGATGTGCCGTCGGCAGGTCGCAGCGATACGACCCGCGCAGGTCGCGGCGATGTGCCAACGGCAGCTTGCAGCGATACGACCCGCAGGCGCATGGCTTGCCGTGCCCGGGTCGGGAGGCAGTTCGCCCGATCCGAGCCGGACCGACCGTCGGTCGAGCGTCGACAATCGCCAAAAATAATGAGAAACGCCTATGGCAATGATTCGATAATTGGAACTACAGTCTGTCTGGGCGGCAAGGTCTTGAGCGTCGTCCTTACCCTCTCCGACGACGCTCGGGCGAGATCGAGGCGTCCCCCCGACGGTGCCTTGGTCTCGGCGGGCGTCGTAGCCACGGGAAGGCGCGGCGCCCGTCATGCATCGGCCGCTGTCGGGCTCCTGCTCCGCGCTAGCCTGAACCGTCAGTGGCTGCCGACGGCTCTCTTGCGTGTTTCTCCCCACGTGTGCAAACGTGGTTCAGCGAAGCGTTTGCCGCTCCCACACCGGCTCAGGCACAAGCCTGGCCGGCGATCGCGCGCGGCGAGAACGTCCTGCTGTCGGCTCCGACCGGTTCGGGTAAGACGCTGGCGGCGTTCCTGTACGCGCTCGATCGCCTCGGCGCCGGCCGCGAGCACGCCGCTGGCGCCGCGGCAGCCGATCAGCCCGGACATGGCGCGATTCGGGTCCTCTACGTCTCACCGCTGAAGGCGCTCGCCTACGACATCGAGCGCAACCTGCGCACCCCCCTGCGCGGCATCGGCGCCGACGGGCTGCGCGTCGGCCTGCGCACCGGCGATACCCCTCAACGCGAGCGTGCAGCGATGCTCCGCGAGCCCCCCGACATCCTGATCACGACCCCCGAGTCGCTCTACCTGCTGCTCACGTCGCAGGCCGCCGCGCTGCTCGGCGCCGTCGAGCTCGCGATCGTGGACGAGATCCATGCGGTCGCCCACTCCAAGCGCGGCTCGCACCTGGCGCTCACGCTCGAGCGGCTGCAGGCGCTCTCGCCGCGCATGCAGCGCGTCGGCCTCAGTGCCACCCAGCGCCCGCTCGATGAGATCGGCCGCTTCCTCGCCGGGACCGGACGCGAGGTCACGATCGTCGACGCCTCCGCGCCCAAGCAACTCGACCTGCGCATCGAAGTGCCGGTCGAGTCGATGACCGAACCCGGCGCGGCCGCGCCCGGCGCGGCCGCGGACCCGCTGGAGCCGCTGGCGGGTGGCGAGTCCACGCGCGGGTCGATCTGGCCGGCCATCTATCCAGAGCTGCTGGCGGCCGTGCGCGAGCACAGCTCGACGATCGTGTTCGTCAACAATCGCCGCGCCGCTGAGCGCGTCGCGCTGCGCCTGAACGAGCTGGCCGGGGATGAGATCGCACGCGCCCACCATGGCTCGCTCTCACGCGAGGAGCGCACGCGCGTCGAGGAGCTGTTGAAGGCCGGCCAGCTGCCCTGCCTGGTCGCAACCAGCTCGCTCGAGCTCGGCATCGACATGGGCGCCGTCGACCTCGTCCTGCAAGTCGAGTCTCCGAAGTCGGTAGCGCGCGGCCTGCAGCGCGTCGGACGCGCGGGCCACAGCGTCGACGGCGTCAGCCGCGGCCGCATCTTCCCGAAGTACCGCGGCGACCTGCTCGAGTGCGCGGTCGTCTGCCGCCTGATGCGCGCCGGCGAGATCGAGCCGACCAGCGTCCCGCGCAACGCGCTCGACGTGCTCGCTCAGCAGATCGTCGCGATCGCCGCGTCGAGCGAGCGGGGGGTCCCGGGCCGGGCAAAGGAGGGGGCGTTGGACGCGAGGGACGGGGGAGGACCGTTGGACGCGAGGGACGGGTCAGGACCGTTGGACGCACCGGATGGGGGAGGTCCGGGCCACTCCGGTCAGCCGGAGGCAATCGAGTCCGACGGGATCTCGGTCGACGACCTATTCGAGCTGGTGAGGCGGGCATACCCATACAGCTCGCTCTCGCGCGAGCTGTTCGAGCGGCTGCTCGACATGCTCGACGGTCGCTATCCGTCGACGGACTTCGGCGATCTGCGCGCGCGGATCGTGTGGGACCGCGTCGCCGGCGTGATCCGGCCGCGCCGAGGCGCTCGCCAGCTCGCCGTGGCCAACGCCGGGACGATCCCGGACCGCGGCCTGTACGCGGTCACGCTGCCCGACGGCCGTCGCGTCGGCGAGCTCGACGAGGAGATGGTCTACGAGGCCCGCCCGGGCCAGGCGTTCTTCCTGGGCGCCTCGACCTGGCGGATCGAGGAGATCGGCCGCGACCGCGTGATCGTGACGCCCGCGCCGGGAGCTCCCGCGGCGGTGCCCTTCTGGAAGGGCGACACGCTCGGCCGCCCGGTCGAGCTCGGCCGGGCGATCGGCGCGTTCGCGCGATGGGCCGTCGAGCAAGACGAGGCCACGCTCCAGCGCGAATACGATCTCGATGAGCGCGCCGCCGGCAATCTGCTCGAGTACCTGCGCTCCCAGCTCGCCGCCACGCGCGTCCTGCCCAGCGATCGCACGATCGTGCTCGAGCGCTTCCGCGACGAGATCGGCGACTGGCGCGTATGCGTGCTCTCGCCGTTCGGCGCCCGCGTGCACGCGGCCTGGGGCCTGGCGATCGCCGCACGCGTGCGCGAGCGCTTCGGGCTGGAGGCCGAGGCGCTGTGGTCCGATGACGGCATCGTGCTGCGCCTGCCCGACCTCGACGCGGCGGAAGGCGAGGCGCTGACGCTCGCCGAGCTCGTCGCGATCGAGCCCGACGAGCTCGAGGCGATCGTCACCTCTGAGCTCGGCTCGAGCGCGCTGTTCGGAGCGCGCTTCCGCGAGAACGCCGCCCGCGCCCTGCTGATCCCGCGGGCCTGGCCGGGTCGTCGCACGCCGCTCTGGCAGCAGCGCCTGAAGGCCCAGAGCCTGCTCGAGGTGGCCCGCCGCTACGAGGACTTCCCGATCGTGCTCGAGACCTACCGCGAGTGCCTGCAGGACGTGCTCGACCTGCCGGCCGCCCGCGCGCTGCTGCGCGATCTGCAGACGCGCGAGCTGGGGCTCGTCGAGGTCGAGACCCAGACCGCCTCGCCGTTTGCGGGAGCGCTGCTGTTCGACTACATCGCCACCTACATGTACGAGGGCGACACGCCCGCCGCCGAGCGCCGTGCGGCGGCGCTCTCGCTCGACCGAGAGCTGCTGCGCGAGCTGCTCGGCTCCGAGGAGCTGCGCGAGCTGATCGACGCGGGCGCCCTGACGCGCGTCGAGGACGACCTGCAGCGGCGCTCCCCCAACACGGCCGCGACCGGACGCGACGAGCTGCACGACGTCCTGCGCGTGCTCGGCGACCTTACGGCGGCGGAGATCCGCGAACGCGTGCTCGAGGGGATCGACGCGGACGGGCTGCTCGGACGCCTGCTGCGCGAACGGCGCGCGATCGCGCTGCGCCTCGGCGGCGAGCAGCGCTACGTGGCGGCCGAGGAGGCCGGGCTGTGGCGCGACGCGCTCGCCGCGGTGCCGCCGCCCGGATTGCCGGCGGCCTTCCTGGAGGACGTCGACGGCCCGCTCGAACAGATCGTGGCGCGCTACGCGCGCACGCACGGCCCGTTCAGCAACGGCGCGCTGAGCTCCCGCTACGGCGTCGATGCGAGCGCCGCGCTGCGCGAGCTAGAGCGCGCCGGCGAGATCGCGCGCGGCGCGATCAGACCGGGCGGAGTCGATCGGGAATGGTGCGACGTCGAGGTCTTGCGCCGCGTCCGCCGCGCCTCGCTGGCGGCGCTGCGCAAGGAGATCGAGCCCGCGGCTCAGAGCGCGCTCGCCACCTTCATGCCCGCCTGGCAGGGAATCGATCGTCATACCGCGCAAGGTGCCGGGATCGAGCGTCTGCGCGAGATCCTCGTGCCCCTGCAGGGTCTCGCGCTGCCCGTCGCGCTGTGGGAGAGCGCTGTGCTGCCACGCCGGCTCGGCGCCTACTCGCCCAGCTGGCTCGATTCTCTCTGCGCCTCCGGCGAGCTCGTGTGGGTCGGAGCCGGGGCGCTCGGGCCGGCCGGCCGCGTGGCGCTCTACTTCCGCGAGGACGCGCCGATATTGGGCCCGCCCACCTTGCCCACCCCGCCCGCGTTGCCACCCGGGACGGCCCGAAAGGGCGTGTCTGTGCCGTCATCTGGTCATCAGCCGCCCGAGCTGTCCGAGATCTCGATGACGGCCGATTCGCCCGCGCGCGAGCTGATCCGCACGCGCCTGCGCGCGGGTCCGTGCTTCTTCGTGGACCTGCTCGCCGAGCTCGAGCTGCCGGCGCAGGAGCTTCGCGAGGGCCTGTTCGACCTCGTCTGGTCGGGCTCGGTCACCAACGACGCCTGGGCGCCGCTCCGGGAGCTCAGCGGCGGCGGATCGCGCCCGCGCGGCCAACAGCGGTTGCATCTGGCGGGCGCCGTGGGCCGCCCCGCCCCGGGGCGCTCGCGCTTTGCGGCACGCCGCCTGGCCCCACGCGCGGCGGCGCCCGCGCATCCGCCGGGGCGCTGGTCGCTGACCGAGCCGCTGTTCGCCGCCGGCGCCCCAGCGACTGCCGGCGCTGCGCCGCCCAGTGTGCGTGCACGCGCGGAGCAGGCGCGCGCGATCGCCGAGCTGCTGCTCGAGCGCCACGGGATCCTCACGCGCGAGCACGTTCTCGCGGAGGGCCTGCCCGGCGGGTTCGCGGGTCTATACGGCGCTCTCTGCGAGCTCGAGACGCTCGGCGTCTGTCGCCGCGGATACTTCGTCGAGGGTCTCGGCGGAGCACAGTTCGCACTGCCCGGCGCAGTCGAGCGCCTGCGCACCGGCGCTGCAGCCACGCCAGCGGACTCGCGCGCGCTCGTGCTGTCGGCCTGCGACCCTGCCCAGCCGTTCGGAGCGGTGCTGGCCTGGCCGCGCTGTGCGCAGAGCGAGCGCCGTCCCGCGCGCGTGGCGGGCGCCCACGTGGTGCTCGTGGCAGGCGCACCCGTCCTGTATGTCGAGCGCGGGGGTCGGGGCTTGCTCACGCTGCACGACGCCCGCGCCGCCGAGGAGCAACCGCGCGCGGCGCTCGCTGCGCTCGCGGATGCGGTGCGTCACGGCCGGGTCGGGCGGCTGGCACTCGAGCGGATCGACGGCGCGCCCGCGATCGGTTGCAAGTGGGAGACGCTGCTAACTGAATCCGGCTTTCGCTCGGGTCCGCGCCGACTCACACTGAGCGCCTGAGCCGCGACTCTGCGGGTTCATCGCCAGGGCGCACAAAGCCCCCGTTCGGTGGCGGCGAGTTATCCCTGCTCGATCCTGAAATCCGCGGAATTCGTACACTTGCGTTTATCCGCTCGGGCAGAATGCGCT
Organism: Solirubrobacteraceae bacterium; assembly: GCA_035507415.1. Classification (GTDB taxonomy): domain Bacteria; phylum Actinomycetota; class Thermoleophilia; order Solirubrobacterales; family Solirubrobacteraceae; genus Palsa-744. The sequence continues at coordinate 49,298 of DATJOF010000025.1, read as the reverse complement.
TGTCTGTCGGACACGCATTCGGCCAAGAGATTTGGGCCGAAAGGCCCAAATACGGCAAATAAGAAAGATTTGCATCGGCCCTTGTTTTTGCCTATCTTCTCGAATTGTGGGGATGGACGGAATGCAAGGGGAAGCCGGACCTTTGTATCGCAGGCTCCCGCACGGTCCGCACGGCATGGCTCGCGAGGAAGTCGCCCGCAACCAGCGCGCCCGCCTCTACGGCGCGATGATCGAGTCGATCGCAGCCCATGGCTACCGCGGCACCACCGTCGCCAACGTGATTGGCCTCGCCGGCGTTTCGCGCCGGGCCTTCTACGAGCTGTTCTCCAACAAGAAGACGTGCTTCGTGGCGACCTACGACATCGTGGTCGCACGTTCACGCAAGCGCGTGCTCGAAGCGTGGGGTCGAGAGCGTGGCTGGGCCAATCGCATGCACGCCTCGTGCAAGGCCTTCCTCGAGGACATCGCGGTCGACCCCAAGGGCGCCCACCTGGTGCTGATCGATTCACTCGGACTCGGCGCCACCGCCCGCGAGCGCATGCATCTCGCCGGCGCCTGCTATGAGCGCCTGATGCTCGCCGCCTTTCGGGCCGGTCCCGGAAGCGAGCAGCTACCGACGATCGCCGCGCGCGCCACCGTCGGCGGAGTCCGCCACGTGATCTTCAATCGCCTGCGCGAAGGTCGCATCGGCGAGCTGCGCACGCTCGCCGATGAAATCCTCGACTGGATCGACGCGTATCGCTCTCCGGCGAGCGGTCGCCTGCGCGTGCTCCCCTTGGACGGTCCGACGTTCGTGCCGATCGAGCCGGCTGCCTTCCTGACGGGCGAGGACCGGCGCACCCGCGCACTGGACGCGATCGTCCACCTGACACTCGACGTCGGCTATGCGGCGACGACCGACGCCCAGCTCGCGCAATTCGCGTGCATGTCCACCGAGGCCTTTCACAAGCAGTTCCCCGGCAAGGAAACCGGCTACATCGCGGCCGTCGAAGAGATCGCGCGCGAAGCCATCGAAGCCGTCGAAATGAGGGCCGTTGATGCCGATAGCTGGGCCGAATACGCCTATCTCGCGGTAACCGCCTTCGTCGAGCACTTCGTCGCGCACCCGGCACTCCTGCGGGTCGCGTTCGTGGACCTGTTCGAGGTCGGCCCCGGAGCGATCGATTGCATGACCAGCCCGATCGAGCAGTTGATCGCGCTGATCACCGAGACCGCCCCCGAGCCGCGTCGCGCGCCCGCGGTGATGGTGGAGCTGCTCACCGGCGCCGTCTGGGACATCATCAGCGCCTACGCATCCAGCGACCGGCTGCGCTCCCTGCTGCGCATGGCCGACACGATCGCCTTCCTGGCGCTCGCCCCGTACGTCGGGCCGCGCGAAGCGATCGACACGATCGAGCAGTCGCGCCTGGGCTCGCAGCGCTACCGCCGCGTGGCCTAGGCAAGCCGCGATCGACGACCGTCTCTCCCGGCCGATACTCGCTCCGGAATCACGCTCTGCAGGTCGTATCGGCCGAGGGCGTGCGCCTGCGGTCGCAGCGCCTGCACGACATCGGCGTAGCCGGGACCCGTCCGGTGGGCGGGCGCCCGCGCGGATCGCGCCGCCGATCGCCTATTCGACCGCCGTCAGGCGATCGTGCATTCGGCCGCGCTGTACCCCGGCGGATCGGCGTCCGCGACGCCCTGATGGCCGGCCGAGGTGGGGCGGGTCACTTCGTGCACAACCTTGCCGTTTCGCCGCCACTGGAACGTGACGAATCCCCGCATCGTGTAACCGGGCTTGCCCTTGGCGGGCATCAGCTGGAAGCTCGTCCCGCCCTGGCGAACCGTCTTGGCCGGGCCGACGGCGATCAGTCCGGAGCTCCCTCCGTGGGCGAGGTCCACCCACGTGTGCTTGCCCTGCAGGTACTGGAGCTGGAACTCCATGTACATCGTGTCGTGCGCGTTGCCGTCCCCCGGCATCGAGCCGCGAATGCCGATCGTGTCGCGCTGGTCGGCCGGATTGCAGACATCGACCGTCGCCCACAGTTCGCGCGAGTGCGCCCACGAGCTCGTGGACGTCGCCGCGCGCGCGATCGCCGCTCTCGAGCCGTCAACTGCTGTCCTGCCGCCATCACTCGCGCTCGCCACCGCCGAGCCGGCCGGCAGCACAACGCCGCCGACGCACGCCGCGACGCACGCGAACGCGATCGCGATCTGATGGAGCTTGCGAAGTCGGCGCGTCATCGGAGCTGGCATGTCAAGTGCGCGTTGTCGCAAAGGTGAAGATAGCGCCGTCGCGAGCCGGCGCGGGCCGGTTGATCGCGGGCGATCGCGTGCCCGTTCCCTCTCGTTCGCGCACCGTGCCGGCAACGGTGGGGTGTGATATCCCTGCCCAGTGGCGTCCATGCGCTCAACAGAGGTCGTGGAGCTGCTCGGGCGTGTTCCGGTCTTCTCGACGCTCGTTCCCGACGACGTCCAGCGGATCGCCGAGCTGGCCGTGCCGCGGCGATTCGAGCCGGGCGAGGTCGTCTTCCGCGAGGGGGACGCCAGTGACACCTGCTACGTCGTGCGCGCGGGACGCGCGCGCGCGGTGCGCGAGCACTCCGACGGCCGCGTCATCACGCTCGCCACGTTCGGCTCCGGCGACATCTTCGGTGAGCTGGCCCTGTTCGAGGACGAGCGCCGCTCGGCCACGGTCGAAGCGATCGAGCCGACCACCGCGGTGGCCGTGCTCGGACCGGACATGCGCAGGCTGATGGCCGAACACCCCGAGATCTCGACCCGACTGGTGATCGCCCTGGGACGTCGCCTGCGTGAGACCAACGAGCGTCTCGCGCGCCAGTCCTTCCAAACAGTCCAGAGCCGCGTGGCCGCGGTGCTGCTCGAGCTGGTCGAGCAGGAACTGGCAGGCCAGGACAAGAGCCCGGACACAGGCGTCGCGACGGCCGGCGGCGACGGGCACGAGCCCCTCGGGCAACCCGTCGGCGATGTGCTCGTCACCGCGACTCAGGCCGATCTTGCACAGCTCGCGGGTTCCTCACGCGAGTCGGCCAGTCGCTTTCTCGCCGTGCTCGAGCGCGCCCACGTGATCTCGCAGGGACGGGGACGTCTGGTCGTGCACGACGTCAAGGCGCTCGGGCGGTATGTCTTCTGAGCGCGACCTCCCGCCGGATGACAGGCGCGGAGGCGCGCCCCGGCGAGCAGGCCGCCCAGGACGATCGCGAGCGCGCGCGCGCGAGACCTCTGCCGGCGGCGTCGTGCTTCGCGGCGAGCCCGGGCGCGAGCAGGTGGCGGCGATCGTGCCCACGCGCCGCGCCGCCGACGGCTCGTCGGTGCTGGGTCTGCCCAAGGGGCACGTCGATCCGGGTGAGACCCCGCTGCAAGCCGCCACGCGCGAGGTGCGCGAGGAGACCGGACTCGTCGCCGAGTCGCTCGGCGAGCTGGGCGAGGTCCGTTACTTCTACCGTCGTGACGGCCGCACCGTCGGCAAGTCGGTCCTGTTCTTTCTCTTCCGATACGTCTCGGGCAAGACCTCCGATCACGATCACGAGATCGAGGAGGTCCGCTGGATCGACCTGCGCGAGGCCCAGACGATCCTCACCTACGACGGCGAACGCGAGATGATCGAGCGCGCGCTCGCGCGCCTGTCGGCGACGCCCCGCGGACGCGACGCCTGAGGGCGCGAGCCGCAGAGCCCCGTTGAGGTAGCCTGCCGTCCGTGCAGGTACTCAACTTCTACTCGACCATCTTCGCGGACGAGCTCAAGCGGGGGCGCAAGACCGCGACGATCCGCCTCGGCGACAAGTCTGGCAAGTACCGCAAGAACCAGGCCGTGCTCGTGACGATCGGATATCAGTACTCGCCGCGCGAACGCATCTTCGAGGCCGTGATCGACCAAGTCGAGGTGATGAAGGTCGCCGATCTGTCGCCGCGCGACATCAAGCACGACAACCCCGAGTTCCGCCGCCACGAGGAGCTGATCCACTTCCTCGAACAGATCTACGGTCGCACCGTCTCGATGGACGACACGGTCACGGTCGTGCGCTTCTCCCAGATCGTCGAGAACCCCTCGGGCATCACCGAAGCGATCAAGGGCTTCGGGGGCGCCCAGAACTAGGCGCCACGGCTGCGACTCAGAGCGCGCAGGCCGGCAAGCGGCGGGCACAGGGCTGCAGACTGCAGACATTCGGCTGCAGGTGAGAGGCATCGGGCTGCGGACGCGTCGGCTCGGCCGCTCCAACGATATCGCTCTCCAAACGGCCGAACGCAGCCTGCGAGCGCAGAAATCGCCCGTCGCGCCTGGCTTTCCCGGGCGCGCAACGATTCTTGCGCGATATTTGGAAACGAGCCTTCGGTGCGCCGGGAAAACTGGCTATATTGATCCTTCTTGGCACTCGCCCATCCAGAGTGCCAACGGCGCAGAAGTGCCTTCGGCACCTCATCGCACCGCAATCCCGACACGTTCCCCCCCAACTAGTGGAGGTTGTTTCGATATGAAGCTCAAGCCCCTGGGCGATCGCTTGATCGTGCGGGCGATCGAGGAGGAGGAGACCACGGCCAGTGGGCTCGTTCTGCCCGACACCGCCAAGGAGAAGCCGCAGAAGGGCAAGGTCCTCGCGGTCGGCGAGGGTCGCCTCGATGATGACGGCAAGCGACAGCCGCTCGACGTCTCCGATGGGGACGAGGTCCTCTACAGCAAGTACGGCGGCACCGAGATCAAGGTCGACGGCGAGGACCTGCTCGTGCTGCGCGAGTCCGACGTCCTCGCCAAGGTCGTATAGGGCGGGCCGCGACCACCCGCAAGACAAACCTTCAAGCCGTGAGGCCCGGGGTCTCGCGAAGGAGAACTAACAGAACATGGCACACAAGGAGCTCAAGTACGACGCTGAAGCGCGCAAGGCGCTCGAGGCCGGCGTCGACGCGGTCGCCAACGCGGTCAAGGTCACGCTCGGCCCGAAGGGCCGCTATGTAGTGCTCGACAAGAAGTTCGGCGCACCCACCATCACCAACGACGGCGTCACGATCGCCCGCGAGATCGAGGTCGAGGACGTCTTCGAGAACCAGGGCGCCCAGCTGGTGCGCGAGGTGGCCACGGCCACCAACGACGTCGCCGGCGACGGCACCACCACGGCCACCGTTCTGGCTCAGGCGATCGTCCGCCAGGGCCTGAAGAACGTCGCCGCCGGCGCCAATCCGCTGGCGCTCAAGCGTGGCATCGAGAAGGCCGTCGACGAGGTCGTCAAGAACATCGCCACGCAGTCCAAGGCGGTCTCGGGCAAGGACCAGATCGCTCGCGTCGCGACGATCTCGGCCGGTGACGACGAGATCGGCGACGTGATCGCCGACGCAATCGAGAAGGTCGGCAAGGACGGCGTCGTCAACGTCGAGGAGGGTCAGACGTTCGGCATGGACCTCGAGTTCACCGAGGGCATGCAGTTCGACAAGGGCTACATCTCCCCGTACATGGTCACCGATCAGGACCGCATGGAGGCCGTGCTCGAGGATCCCTACATCCTGATCGCCAACCAGAAGATCGGCTCCGTGCGCGATGTGCTGCCGGTGCTCGAGCAGGTGATCCAGAGCGGCAAGCCGCTGCTGATCATCGCCGAGGACGTCGAGGGCGAGTCGCTCGCGACGCTCGTCGTCAACAAGCTGCGCGGCACCTTCACCGGCGTCGCCGTCAAGGCTCCGGGCTTCGGCGACCGCCGCAAGCGCATGCTCGAGGACATCGCGATCCTCACCAAGGCCGAGGTGATCACCGAGGAGATGGGCCTGAAGCTCGAGAACACCCAGCTCTCTCAGCTCGGGCGGGCAAGGCGCGTAGTGGTCGCCAAGGACACCACCACGATCGTCGACGGCGCCGGTGACGCGACGGCGATCAAAGGCCGCATCAACCAGATCAAAGGCGAAATCGAGAACACCGACTCGGACTTCGACCGCGAAAAGCTCCAGGAAAGGCTGGCCAAGCTCTCGGGCGGAGTCGCCGTCGTGAAGGTCGGCGCCGCGACCGAGACCGAGATGAAGGAGAAGAAGCACCGCGTCGAGGACGCGCTGCAGGCCACCCGCGCCGCGCTCGAGGAGGGCATCGTGCCCGGCGGCGGCGTCGCGCTGCTGCAGGCCTCATCAGCGGTCAGCACCAACGGCGCCGCCGGCGACGACGATGAGCGCACGGGTGCGCGCATCGTGTTGCGCGCACTCGAGGAGCCGCTTCGCCAGCTCGCTGAGAACGCCGGCCTGGAGGGCTCGGTCGTCGTCAACGACGTGCGCAAGGCCAAGAAAGGTCAGGGCCTGAACGCCGCCACCAACGAGATCGTCGATCTCGTCGCCGCCGGCATCATCGACCCGGCGATGGTCACGCGCTCAGCGCTCCAGAACGCCGCCTCGATCGCCAAGAACATCCTCACCACCGAGGCGATCGTCGCCGAGGCTCCCGAAAAGGAAGGCGCGGCGCCGGGTGGCGGAATGCCTGACATGGGCGGGATGATGTAAGGACCTGCGCCACCGGCGAGGTCATATCGATGCGGCCAGCCTCCCGCGCAGCCGTGAAAGACGCGCGGGTGGCGGCCGATAGAGCATCGCAGAGGGCTCGGCACGGATGCCGGGTCCTCTTGCTTTTCTCGCGCGACGTCGCCCACTGGGGCGCTTGTGGGCGATTGCGCCCGCTCGCGTGATTTCGGGTTCTGATGCGGGGTCCAGGTGCTAATACGCGCTCTAGTGCTGATGCCGGCCCGGGTGCTGATGCGGAGTCCGGGTGCCGATGGGGGCTCCGGGTGCTGATGCGCGGTCCAGGCGCGGATGCGGGCTCCAGGTGCTCACGCGCGCCAATAGGCTGCCGGCATCACTCCGTACGGCGGCCTGATCTGCCTGAGCTTGGCCCAGGCCGACGCGTCCGAGAAGCCGGCGCTGTGCTCGAGCTTCTGGGGTGACGCAAACACCACCATCAGGTACGACGCGTGCGCTCCCCTGGGCGGACAGATCGAATAGCGCGTCCGACCGGCCGCGTCACGTCCAACCAGTGCTCCCGGCGGCAGCCTGCCGGCGGCCAGCTGGTGAACGCCGGGTGGCAGCCCGGCGACGACCCATTGTGCGGTATCCGTCACGCGTCCCCGATTGGCGGGCTCGACGGAGAACAGCACAACGAGCACTTCCCGGGTCGTGTGTGGGACAGTGCTCCACCGCAGCGGCATCGAGACGTCTCCTCCGTCGCACGTGTAACGGGCGGGGATCGCGATGCTGGTGCCCGTGATCGCGGGACTCGTGAGCGCGATCTGTCGCAATCCGGCGGTCGCAGCCGCGCTGCGCGCCGAGCCCGTTGCGCTCGCGCCGCAGCCAGACACCAGAAGCACCGCGAGTAGACAGACACCTATAGTCGTGTTCGAGACTGCGCGCATCGGCGCTCCTTGCTCGCCCGCTCACCCGGCCCGAGCCGCGATGGCATGACAACGAGCCCACGCTACCCGGCGGCGATCCGACCACCAAGCGATTCGCGAAACTGTCTCCAATCCGGCGGCCGCCCACCGCCTCGATCCAGGAGGACTCGATCGCTTCGATGCGCTCGATCGCTTCGATGCGCTCCTATTCGACGGCCGACACCGGCCGCGGGGGCTCGCCCACGTACTTGGCAGTCGGCCGGATCAGCTTGGCCTCGCGCTTCTGCTCGAGCACATGCGCCGACCAACCCGCAACGCGCGCGCACGTGAACATCGGCGTGAACAGATCCGGCGGCACTTCGGCGAGGTCCAGCACCACCGCAGACCAGAACTCGACGTTGGTCGCCAGGACCCGATCGGGCCGGCGCGCGTGGAGCTCGGCCAGGGCGGCGCGCTCGAGCGCCTCGGCGGCCTCGAAGCGCGGCGAGCCCAGTTCCCGGCAAGTGCGGCGCAGCACGCGCGCCCGCGGGTCTTCGGCGCGGTAGATGCGATGCCCGAACCCCATCAGGCGCTCGCCGCGATCGAGCGCGTCCGATACCCAGCGCTCGGCGTCGCCGGTCTGTTCGACCTCTTCGAGCATCTTCAGGACGCGTGAGGGCGCACCACCGTGCAGCGGCCCCGACAGCGCGCCGACGGCCGACGACAGCGCCGCGGCGCAGTCTGCTCCGGTCGACGCCACGACCCGGGCCGTGAACGTCGACGCGTTCATGCCATGCTCGGCCGCCGAGATCCAGTAGGCATCGATCGCCTTGACGTGATCGGGGTTCGCCTCGCCGCGCCAGCGGATCAGAAAGCGCTCGGGAATCGAGCGCCCGAGGTCGACCTCCTCCTGGGACACCGGCGGCTGGCCGGCACCGCGCGCCGACTGAGCCACGAACGAGAGCGCCATCACCGATGCCCGCGCGAGGTTGTCACGCGCCTCCTCGTCGCTGATGTCGATCAGCTGGCCGAAGCCCCACTCGGGCGCCAGCATCGCCAGCGCCGACTGCACGTCCACGCGGTGGTCGCCCGAGCGCACCGTCAGCGGATGGGGTTCCGCGGGAGGCAGCCCGGGTTTGAAGCGCCCGTCCACCAGCAGGCCCCAGACCTGCTCGTAAGGGACCGCTCCGACCAGTTCCTCGATGTCCACGCCCCGGTAGCGCAGCGCGCCACCCTCTTTATCCGGCTCCGCGATCTCGGTGGCGAAGGCGACGACGCCTTCGAGGCCCGACTGTACTTCTGGTGCTGTCTGTACCGCGCTCATGGCACTCGCTTTCTGAGCTTGATGCTTGACGGGTTGGCTGCCTTGTGGGCAGGCCTACATGGTCGCAGGATTGGCCACGCGCGCGCGTCTCGGCGCCGTCGGCGCGAGCAGCCTGACGACACCTGGCGACGGGCTCAGCCAGCGCCCAAGACCGCACCCATCTCCTTGGGCTCGACCCCCAGGCGCCGGGCGTCCGCCGGCCCCTCGGCGGCGAGCGACGAACACTGCATCAGCTCGACTTCGTCCCAGGTGGCGAACACGCGCTCGCTGCCGAGCGTCCCCTCGAGCAGGCGCAGCGTTCGCGAGAGCACCGGCGTCGGCACCGGCAAGAGCGGCCGCGGGCGGCCGATCGAATCGAGCACGAGCCGCACGATCGCCGCCTGACTGAGCGTCTGCGGCCCGGCCAGCTCGTAGCGCCGCCGCCCGCTCTCGGAATCGTGCAGCGCCGCCATCACGCAAGCCGCCGCATCCTCGGCCCAGATCGGCTGGTAGCGGGCCCGCCCCGTGCCGGCCAGCGGCATCAGCGGCATCAGCGCCAGCCGCTCCAGCTGCGTGATCCAGCGATCGCCCGGCGCGTAGATCACCGACGGGGCGAACACCGTCCAATCGAGGTCGGTCTCGCGCACGGCCTGCTCGGCAAGAGCCTTGGCGCGATGAAAGCGCGTGCGATGGTGCGTGCTCGCGTCGAGCGTCGAGAAGAACACGAAGCGCTCTGCTCCCGCCCGCTGGGCCGCGCGCACCACGCGCCAGGTGGCGATCCCGTTGAGCTCCTCGATCGAGCCGCGCTGCTGGTCGCGGATCGTGGCCGCCAGGTGCACCACCGTATCTACGCCGCGCAGCGCGTTGCGAAACGACTGCGGATCGGTGAGGTCGCCGAGCGCGATCTGCACGCGCACGCGCCAGCTGCCCAGCCGGCGTGGATCGCGCACCAGACAGCGCACCTGCGTGCCCTCGTCGACGAGCATCCGCAGCAGCGCCGAGCCCACCTGCCCCGTCGCGCCGGTCAGCAGCAGCATGCTTCGTACAATAGGCTCTCCGACCCGAGGGACGGCTGGAACGACCCTGGCGCGCTGGCATCCCGGCCTGTGCTGCCGCGGGACGATCCGGACGATCGCGGCACCTCCCGAGCTGACCCAGACGACCGCGACAGCTCTTCAGATAACCACCCGACAGCGCCAAACACGACCCCAGAGAGAAGCGAATGGCCTACGTGATCGCCGAGCCGTGCATCGGCACCAAGGACAACTCCTGCGTCGAGGTATGCCCCGTGGACTGCATCCATCCGACGCCCGATGAGCCCGGATACGACGCCGCCGAGATGCTCTACATCGACCCCGAGGAGTGCATCGACTGCGACGCCTGCGTCGAGGCCTGTCCCGTGGACGCCTGCTTCGCCGAGGACCAGCTTCCCGAGGAGTGGCAGAAGTACACGCAGATCAACGCCGACTACTACGCCAAAGCGCAGTAGTCGGGATCCAGCACGTCCAGCACGGGCACCTCGCCGAGCGCCGCCCGCAGCCGCTCGCGCAGCTCCGCCGAGTCGAAGCTATGTGACTGCGGGGCCAGCGGATTGACCGTGACCGCGCGCAGCTCGATCGGGCGCCGCGTCTCGATCGACAGGCCCTGGCGGCGGTACCAGCCCGGGCCGTGACGCGACAGGAACACCTTCGTCGGATCCTGCACCACCAGCCGCAGCTCACGCCCGGCGCGCTCGCGCCGCGCCGCCAGCAGGCCTTCGAGAAAGCGCTCCCCCAGCGCTCCCTCCACGACCAGCGTACGCGCGCGCGTGTGTGCTGCCAGCAGCGTGGCGATCTCAGTCGGGTCCGCGCGCAGCACGACTCCCCGCCCGAGCTCGACGAAAGTCCGTCCCGCGGACTCACCCTGCGTGTCGTCGTCGCCCAAATCTCCAACGTCTCCGGCCAGCGGCAGCCGCACGAGCTCCACGGCGTCGAACGTCTGCGCCACCACGTTCTCGATCTCCTCGTGGAGGATCGCCCCGGTCGCCATCACGAGGCCGTCGCTCACGTCCGGACTCGACGCCGCGCGCCGATCGATCGCGCCGTCGATCAGCACGCGCTCGGCCCCGTGCTCGGCCATCGCCTCGCTCACTCCGCGCACCTCCGAGGCGGCGCTCGGACCTGCGACTTCGAGCGCTCCCGCCTGTTCGACCCGCGCCACCAGCACCTCGCCCACCGGCGTGCGCATGCCCGTCTCCAGCAGCCGCTCGTGCGCCAGCCCGCTCGCGCGCAGCATCGCGCCGGTGGTCGCCACGAGGCTCCCCGCCGCGAGTCGCACGCGCGGCTTGGCGATCCGCGCATCGAGCACGTCGCGCGCCTCGCCGTCGCGGCCGATCGATGTCACGCCCACGCGCGTTCCCGCCGCGTCCAGCTCGCGCAGCAGCGCCGCGAGCGTCTCAGTCTTGCCGGTGTTCTTGGCCAGGCCCACCAGCGCCACACGCCGCGACCGGCCGAGCAGGTCAGCCAGGCGCACCCCGCGCGCGCCCCTCTCGTGGCTGGCCTGGGCGTCATCCATCGGCCGACACCCCCGCCGGTGGGCGTCTCGTGAGCGCAGCGCAGTCACTCATCCAGCGGCGGTCCGCCGTCAGCCATCGTCGTGCACCGGCCCGCACCTTCACTCATCGGCCAGGCGAGCCGCCAGCTCGCGCACGATGAAGCTCGCCACGTGATGTGGATAGGTGCCCTTCGAGAACCCCGCGTCATAGCCGAGCTCCTTGGCCAGCTCGTTGGACACGCGCGGTCCGCCACACGTGAGGATCAGCTGCGTGCGCGCCCCTTCGGCCTCGACGATCTCGACCAGTTCGGTGAGGTTGTTGATGTGCAGGTTCTGCTGTGTCACGGTCTGGGACACCAGCACCGCATCGGCACCGAGATCGAGCGCCTTGGCCACCAGCACGCTGTTCGGCACCTGGCTGCCGAGATTGTGCGTCTGAAAGGACTTGTACCCCTCGAGACCGTGGTGGCCGTGGAAGCCCTTGAGGTTCAGCATCGCGTCGATCCCCACGCTGTGCGTATCGGTGCCCGTCGCTGCCCCCACGACGACCACCGGTCGGCCGATCCGCTCCTGCGCGAACCGTTCGATCTCATCCTCGCTCATGTACTCGATCTCGAAACCTTCGACGCTGAGCGACGAGTAATCGACCGTACACGTGCACTCGCCGAACATCACGAAATATGTGTACCCCTCGGTCAGGCGCTGATAGTGGACCACCTCGGGATGGTCCAGGCCCATCTTCTTGGCCAGCTCCTGCGCAGCCTTGCGCGCCGCCAGACCGTACGGGACCGGCAGGGTGAAGCTGAGCTGGACGATCCCGTCGCCATAGTGATCGGCATAGGGCTTCACGCGCGCGAGATCCACTGCGGGGCGCGACGATACGCGAGCTCGCTCCGAATCCGCCGACGCGGTCTCACCGCTCCCCGAGACTGCATCGGCACTGGCCGCCACCGCCTCGAGGGTCCCGGACGGCTCGCGCCCGCGCTCGGAGGTGTTCGGCTCGGCCTCGGACGTCTCGGGCACGGCATCGGGCACCGCCTCAGACACGACTCGGCGCTCCGCGCATCAACTCGCTCAGCGGGTTCAGGTAGCCCTCGCCCGTTTCCACGATCCCCTCGATCCCACGGCCTTCGTCGACGTTGCGCTCGACATCGCCGAACACGCCGCTTTCGAGCGCGGCGAACAGACCCTCGGACGCGATCTGCTCGAGGATCGCGTGTGCGCCGCTCAGCACCTGCCGGGCTCTCGTCTGGATGATGCCGCCCGGCTTGAACTCGATCTCATCGCGCAGCCCGCGCGCCGCATTGAAGGTGTAGTTGACGTTTTCGAGCCCGATCACGCGATCGTGGATATGGGGTGTGAAGATCCCCTCGGTCGGCACCCCGATCGTCTGGATGCCCTGGCCGGTCGCGATCGTGACGAGGTTGAACAGCGAGTCGCTGGCGTGGGTCCGGAACAGGTTGCCGTCCATGTGCCTGGTCGGCGGCATGTACTTGACCGGGCAATCGGGGAACAGCTCGCGCGTCAGCTCGGCCTGAGCCCACTCGTACAGCAGCCCGTTTTCGACCGGCGGATCGATCTCGAACGCGTCGCCCAGCGCGATCTGCCCGTCGGGCACGCCCGAGTCCAGCGCCAACTGACGGTTGATGAACTGCGACGCCGTCACCGACGGCGCCGCCGTGATCGCCTCGGCGGTCCGCAGGTAGTTGTCCTCGCCGGTATTGATCACCACGCCGAAATAGCCGTTCACCATCCGTGACACACGCTGGTCGATCAAGCCGCGCACGGGGTTGATGTCGCGATAGAGGATCCCGTACAGCGCGTCGTTGACCATGTTGTCGAAGCCCTCGATCGCTCCCATCGCGGCGATCTCGGGCATGCACAGGCCTGAGCAGAAGCTCGACAAGCGGACATAGCGACCGTGCTTCAGCGAGAACTCGTCGAGCGCCTCGCGCATGATGCGGAAGTTGGCCTGGGTCGCGAACGTCCCGCCATATCCCTCGGTCGTAGGTCCGTAGGGCACGTAGTCGAGCAGGCTCTGCGCCGTCGAGCGGATCACCGCGACGATGTCCCCGCCGGCCTCCGCCACCGCGAGCCCGTGCACCACGTCCTCGTACACGTTGCCGGTCGCGGTCAGCACATAGCGCAGCGGTGGCGGGCTCTCACCGAGACGCTCCCGCAGCGCGCGCCGCTCGTCCATGCGCCTGCCGATCTCGTTCAATCGCTGCTCACACTCGTGCACCACGCGCGCGTGCACCGCCTCGTGCGGGCTCTCCGGCAGTCCGCAAAGGTCGAGCTCACCCGCGTCCACGTCCTGGGCGATCTGCTGCGGGCTGCGACCCTCGTCCGCCAGCATCGCGTTTCCCAGCCAGTACGCGATCCCGCGCGGCAGCCTCCCCTGGTCGCGCACATGGTCCACCAGCACGTTCGGCAGCGGCACCTCCAGCTCGTTCGCGCCGTCCACGCCGAGCAGCCGTGCCACCGTGCGCTCGACCGAAACAGTGGTCTTGCCGGCGATCTCCTCGGCCACCTGGGCCGCGATGTGCGCGGCCGCCTGGTGGCAGGCCGCGACCGTGCCCTGATCGAGGTCGAGCTTAGGCACGACGGCGACCCCCGGCAGCCGTGGGCGCCGTCGACACCGGCAACCGGCCCTGGCCCCGCCCGCTCGACGAAGGCGATCTGCTTGTGCCTCGGGCGGCTCTCGACTGCGCTCTCATCGCAGCTCGCGCACGATCGGGAACGGGATCACCTCGCGCAGCGTCTCGCGTTCGGTGAGGATCATCACCAGCCGGTCGACGCCCATGCCGCCTCCCGCGGTCGGCGAGTAGCCGTACTCGAGCGCGCGCGTGTACTCCTCGTCGTTGGGATGCGGCACGTCGCCGTCGTCGACCGCGCGACGCTTGCGCTGGTCGACGAACCGCTGCCACTCGTCGATCGGATCGTTGAGCTCGGTGTCACCGCTGACGAGCTCGATGCCCCCGATCACCGCGTCGAAGTGCTCGGCCAGCTCGGGATGCTCGGGATGGCGCTTGGTGATCGGGAACGGCTCGAGCGGAAAGTCGAACACGTGCGTCGGTTGGTTGATCGTATGCTCGATCTTCGCCGTGTAGATGTCGGCCACCACGTCCGCCCAGCTGGCCTCCGGGTCGAGCGGCCCATCGAGCACCTCGGCGAGCTGCTCGCGCGTTGACTCCATGAAGTCCACGCCGCAGCGTTCGAGCATCAGCTCGCGCATCGTCACGCGCCGCCACGGCTTGGCCAGGTCGATCTCTTCGCCGTTCCGCCTGATCACCGTGCGCCCGAGCGCCGCCTGCGCGACGTCGCGAAACATCTCTTCGGTCACGGTCGCCACGTCGTTGTAATCGGAGTAAGCACACATGAACTCGATGATCGTGAACTCGGGTGAGTGCTTGGGGGAGATGCCCTCGTTGCGGAACACCTTGCCCATGTCGTACACGTTCTCCATCCCGCCGACAATGCAGCGATTCAGGAACAGCTCGACCGAGATACGCAAATAGAGCTCGCGATCGAGCGCGTTGTGATGGGTCACGAACGGCCGCGATCCGGCGCCACCGGCCAGCGACTGCAGCGCCGGCGTTTCGACCTCGATGAAATTACGCTCGTTCAGCCACTTGCGGATCTCGAACACGATCCTGTGGCGTTTGATGAACAGATCGCGTGTCTCCTCGTTGGCCAGCAGGTCGAGCTCGCGGTAGCGATAGCGCGTACCCGTGTCGCCTAGCCCGTGGTGCTTGTCCGGCGGGGGTCGCAGCGCCTTCGTGAGCAGCGTGCACTCGTCGATCGCCAACGCCAGCTGGCCCCGCTGGGTCACGTACACGTAACCGTCGATCGCGACGATGTCCCCGACGTCGAGCCCGACCACGCGGTCGTAGGTCTCCCGTCCCAGCGCGTCCACGCGCGCAACCGCCTGGATCGTGCCAGACAGGTCGCGGATGTCCAGGAACGCGGTCTTGCCGTGCCCCCGCCTCGCGATCATGCGTCCCGCCACCTGGTGGCGCAGCTCGCGATGCTCGCCGGCGCCCAGGGCCGCCGCGTCGTGTGCAGCGAGCACGTCGGCGATCCGCTCGCGCGTCTCCCACAGGGTGACCGGCGGATAGGGATCGATCCCCTGCGCCCGCAGCCGCCCGACCTTCGCCCGGCGCTCGTTGAATTCGGCCGCCCCGTCGGGCGACTGCCCGTTCAGCGGCTCGCCGGCGGGCGGCAGCTGCGAGGTTGCCGCGAGCCGTGCTCCGGACGCGTGCTCCTCTTGCTCTCCTTGTTGCTCAGGCGCTGGCATACGTCAACTCTCGCGATCCGATCCTCTCAGGCGCAACCTCCACGTTCAAGCGCCGGCCCCGCGTTCAGCGTCAGTCGCGCTTCTCAGGACACGTTAGCGGCGCCTGGGCCGGTTCGCTCAGCTGGTGCGCCCGCAGTAGGTGAAGCCCGCGCGCGCCGCCAGCGCCGTCAGTTCCCGGTGGACGCGCTGGCTGCTCACCAGCAGCGCCTCGCCTCCCTTGACGTTCTTGGACTTCGCGTCCGCGCCGAGGCGCGTCGTGTCGCTCGCCAGCCGATCCATGCCGGCCAGCATCCGCTGCCATTCCCGGGTCATCGACGCCGGCGCCCTCAACGCGCTCAGCCGCAGCACCGCGTCATGCTCGTAAGCTCCCATCCCGGGCGCGATCTCGGCGAGCGCCTCCAGCGCGTTCGCGCTCGACCTCGTCCCGGCTTTGCTCAGGGCGGCGTTCGCCGCCAGGCGCCTGGCCGCGACCTGCTTGCAGATCGCGTCGGCCTGCCCGACGAACCGGCCGCGCGCGGTCACACCGCCGCAGCCGGCGAGCCCTGCGACCACACACCCCAACAGCACCGTGAACCAAAGCCCGGCCCGCGCCACCCTGGGCCGGCGGCGGCGCATGCGCTGCCGGGCCCGCCTCGCGTGACAGCGATCCTCGGGTGCACATCTGCGATCGACAGAGATGCTCGGCATAGCGGCGAAGCGCAAGGACGTGACGACCAAGCGGAATCACTCTATATGCCGGAATCACGCCAACGCCAGCGTTTTGGCCCTTTGTCTCCGATTCGCTGAGCCCAGGCGGCTCGGCCGCCGGCCTGCCCAGGCCATCGGCAGCGACAGCCGGCATCCGCGTTCCGTACGCGGGCCGGCGCTGTCCTCAGGCCATCGGCAGCGACATGCCGACGGGTTTTGGGGCGTCGGCCGGTACGTCGTCGTCGGACGCCGCCGCGGCCGGCGACGTTGCGGACTCCGCGTCTGTGCTCGGCGCGCCCACCTGCACGAGGGGCAGAACGGGCAGCTCGCGCGGGGCCTGCGCGGGAGCGATTGCGATCAGGCCGCGCGCAGCCTGACGGATCGCCTGCGCCGCGGGATCGTCGGGATTGTCGATCACGAGCGGCAAACCGCCGTCGGCGTGCTCGCGCAGCGGCATCGTCAATGGAACCTTGCCCAGCAACGGCACGTCGAGCTCGTCCGCCAGCTCCTGTCCGCCCCCCTCGCCGAAGATCTGAAAGCGCTCGCCCCCAGGCGTCGTGAAGCCCGACATGTTCTCGATCACGCCGCAGATCTCGAGCGAAACCTTGTGCGCCATCTCGGCCGCCCGTCGTGCCACCCTCTGGGCGGTCGGCTGCGGGGTCGTCACGATCGCGAACTTGGCCTGCGGCAGCAGCTGCGCCAGGGTCATCGAGACGTCGCCCGTCCCGGGCGGCAGGTCGATCAGCAGGTAGTCCAGATCACCCCAGTCGACGTCCTGCAGGAACTGCGTCAACGCCTTGTGCAGCATCGGCCCGCGCCACACCACGGCGGCGTCCTCGGCCACGAAGAATCCGATCGACATCACCTTCACGCCGTGTGCCGTGCGCGGCACGATCTTGCGCTCCTGCGAGAGTGGCGGCCGGGACGCGTCGAGGCCGTACATGCGAGGGATCGAGTAGCCCCACACATCGGCGTCGAGCACGCCGACCCGCTTGCCTTCGGCGGCCAGCGCCGCCGCAAGGTTCGCCGTCAGCGTGGACTTCCCGACGCCTCCCTTGCCCGAGCCCACACACACCACGTTCGCGACCCGAGCGAGACCGCCGTCGGGCAGGCTGGCGCGGCCAAGCGCCTGCTTGAGCGCCGCCTTCTGCGCGTCGCTCATCACGTCGAAGTACACGTTCACGTGCCGCACGTCCTTCAACGCGCCAACCCTCTCCGCCACGGCCGTCTGGAAGTGGTCCTTGATCGGGCAGCCCGGAGTCGTCAGCGAGACGGTCACGTCGATCACGCCGTTCGCCGAGATCTCGATCGAGCGCACCATGTCGAGCTCGACGATCGAACGCCGCAGCTCCGGATCGATCACGCCCTCGAGCGCCTCGACGATCTGATCTCGCTCCACCACGACCCCATTGTGGCAAACCGGCGCGCGTCCCCAGAAAAGTAGTTGCCCTCGGGGCGGCGGGGAACCGCCCCGAGGGCGAGGGAGGAGAGGGTCCTACTTCCACCGGCGAATATGTGGGCCGGCAGATCTTCCGCTACCGCCGTCTCCGGCGGCGGCGCCCCGCTTGCGCGGCGCGCCCCCGGCTCTCCTTGGGCCGGGGCGGGAGAAGCTCGTGTGGGCTCAGACCAGGCTTTCGATGCGCCCCTGCAGCCGGTCTGCCAGGTCGACGCTGTCACGCCGACGCTTGCGCAGCTCGCGTTCGACGCTCACGCGGGCTTTGCGGATCTCGCGCTCGACGCGCCGGCGCGCGGTATTGCCACGGCGCTCGAACTTGCGCAGCTGAGCCTGGGTCTTGGAGCTGCTCGAGTAGGTCGAGAGCGTGTCGTTGACGCTCGAGAAGACCCGTTCGCGCGCGATCAGGGCCGCGCCGACCGGAATCAGCACGGCGCGTTCGGCGTACGAGTTGCCGTTGGCGCTGCTCGAGCCGTTGGCGCTGGGCGAGCTGGCAGTGCGCCTGGTGGCGGCGCCTTTGGCCGCCGGTTTGCGGGCTTTGCCGGAACGTTGAGAGGTGGTGGCGGCTGGCATCTAAAGCGAGTCTCCTTGTCGTGTGCTCCTCGTGGCGAGGACGATTACGTGAAGATGATTACGTGGTGTGGCGACGTTGCTTCGGGGCGAGGCACGGGAACCTCGTTCGACGGCCCGCATCCGAGGGGGTCGGCCGTCTGGGTGTCTCAAGATGTTCCTCCGGTGGTCGTGGGCTCGCGACCGTGCTGGACAGCGAGCTTAGCACGAACAGGTGTTTGTAACCCGACACTTCGGATTAGTTACACGAGCACACCGGACTTTCCCCGAAAAGCCCGATCCCCACTGGTCTACCCGGTGGCTCGAGATTGTAACGACCGGAACGTGCGTTCGTGATGAGCCGGTCCTGCGGAACAGGCGCTCAGGCCGGAACCTGGATGCGCTCCAGCCACAGAGCGGGCGTGGCCAGCTCCGCCGTGGTCGGCAGCTCGGCGGGCGAGCTCCACGCGATCGCGAGCGTCTGCGCCCCGGCGCTCTCGACGACCGCATCGCAGAAGCGCCGGCCGATCTCGTACTGGCGCAGCTTCAGCTCGAGACCCAACAGACGCTCGAGCACGCGCCAGGGCAGGCCGCTGGCCGATCGCCGATAGCTTTCGCGCCGGCGGTTCATGGCGCTGCGCAGGCGCGGCAGCGACGGCAGGAACTCGGCCCCGACCGCATCCATCGTGTGCTCGGCATGCCCCTCGATCAGGGACATCGTCGCCTGCATGCGCTCGACCAGCAGCCAGCGATCCTCTCCGAGCGTGAGCCGCAGCAGTTCGCCGCGCCGCGCGCGCTCGAGCAGATCTCGCAGCTCGCCGCTGCGCGCGCGCGACAGCAGCTCGCGAGGATCGGGCAGGCGCGCGCCTCCCTGCGGGCGCGAGCCGGTGCCCGCCCGGGGCGAGTCCGTCGCCTGCCGGCGTGAGCTCTCGTGGTCGCGCTCCGAGCCGCCGTTCGCGAGCGACACCTGCAAGCCCGCCAGCAGCTCGCGCAACATGCCGCCGAGATGCTCGCGCAGCCAAGGCGCCCCGGAGAACTGCACCGCGTGGGTGATCTCGTGGATCGCCACCCAGGCCGTCAGCTCGTCGCGATCGACGCCCAGATTGCGCGCTGCCGCCGCGAGATTGGGAGCCAGCAGCAGCAGTCGGGGCGCCGCCGCAGGGTCGAGCAGGGAGATGTCGTACTGGCCCAGCACGCGCTGGGAGAGCAGCCCCGTCACCCCGCCGAGCTGGGCGCCGAGCATGTGGCCCGCAGCAGAATGCAGCGAGCCCGTGAGCCGGCTCTCGGCCGCGCCGGCCAGACCGCGTATCTCGAACCCGCCCGTCGGGCCCTCGCTCTCGGACCCGCCCGTCGGGCTCTGGTTCTCGAACCCGCCCGTCGAGCCCTCGCTCTCGGACGCGCCCGTCGGGCTCTGGCTCTCGCCGGCGGCGGACTCGGTCAGCGAGTCGAGCAACGGGCGCATCGTCTTGAGGTTCGCCGCGATCCAGCCCGGCCGGTCGAGCGTCTCCAGCGGTGGCAGCTCGGGCGGCAGCTGCAGCCCGGTGTACTCGCCGACCCGTCGCGCAAAGTCGTGCGCCAGCGGCTGCACCGAGCGGGCCAGGACGCCGCCGTACGGAGGGGACCCGGCCACGAGCTCTCCGACGCGCTGGGCGGTACCCCAGTCGATGGCCGGTCTGACGCCCATGCACATATCCTAGGAGGGTGCCGCCCTCGCTCGACAAGGATGCCCTTGCGCCGCCCGGCACGGACGTGATCGCACCCGCCGAGCAGGGAGCGATTGCACCCCCGGATCGCGATCTGCCGGTCGTGAGGGACACCAGGGCTGCCGCATCGCCGAGTGGGGACGTGGAAGCGCCGCTCGATAAGGACGTCGTGGCGTGGACGCGCTTGCTGACCGATCCGAGCGATGCCTCGGCGGTCGTGCGCGCGCTCGCGCGGCCGCCGATCGAGCTGCGCCAGGTCGATCTGGCGCGCGTGATCCAGATTGCGAGACGGCGCAAGCTCGACATGGTCACGGCGCTCGCCGCCGCGATCGAGTCGCCCCACGTGCCCCCCGAGGCGCGCGCCCGCATGCAGCGCTTCCTCGAGCTGCACGCCGCGGCCGCGGCGGCGCTCGACGCTGCCCGCCCCGATCTGCTGGCGCGAGCCGCGCTGGGGGCCGAGCGCGAGGCCGGCCCCGAACACTCCGACTCGGAATCACGCCAAGCGCTGGCCCAGGCCCTTCGCGACATGCAGCAGATCGTCAGCCAAGAGGTTCTCGCCGACGTGGCGCGCATCGGGGCGCGCATGGGCGAGCTGCGCCTGGACACCGACCTCGACATCTCCCACGGCATCGCCCGCTACCTCGAGCTGCTCAAGCTCTCGGCGCTGGCCCGGCGGCCCGCCGAGCAGAGCGTCGCCGATGCTCTCGAGGACATCAACGCGAGACTGCTCGTGGCGGCCACCGCGCTGCAGCGCGAGATCCTGCAGAGCTCACCGCTCGATGCCACGCTGCTCGCCGCGGCAGCGACGTCGCCCACGGCGGGCCACGAGCCGGCCGGCACGGACCAGGGAGAGGGCCGGCAGGCCCGCTACGACAAGCAGGCCGCACGTACGCAGGCCACGGCTCCGCGCGGAGAGCCCTCGCTCAGCCCGTTCCTGCCGCGCAGAGGCGTCGGGCTGGCGCTCTCGGCCTCGGACATCGAGACCTATCGCAGCTGTCCGCTGAGGTACAAGTTCGCGCGCGTCCTGCGCATCCCGACCGCCCCCACGCCTGGCCAGCGTTTCGGGATCGTCATGCACCAGGTGCTCGAGCGCTACCACTCCGCCGAGGCTCAGACGCTCGCGCAGCTGCTGGAGCTGCTCGATGTCTGTTGGCGCCGTGCGGGCTTCGGCGCAAGCTCGGACGAGCGCGAGCTGCACGCAAAGGCGCGCGCAGCGCTCGCGCGCTACCACGCGCAACTGCACGGCCAGGACTCCGAGCCCGTGTGGTTCGAGCGCCAGTTCTCCCTGCGGGTCGGCCCGCACCATCTGCGCGGGCGCGTCGATCGCGTCGATCGCCTGAAATCACGCCCCGAGGCCTACGAGCTGATCGACTACAAGACCTCGCGACCGAGCGACGCGCGCGATGCCCGGGACGACATCCAGCTCTCGCTCTACGCGCTCGCGGCGCGCGAGTCCTGGGGGCTGCAGACCACCAGCAGGGCCTACTACTACGTACTCGACGACCTCAAGGTGACGCTCCCCGGAGAGACCGATTTCGAGCGAGTCAGAGACGTCGTGGAGGAGATCGGCGAAAGCATCCTCGGCCAGCGCTTCGAGCCGACGCCGTCCAAGCGAGCCTGCGCGCTCTGCGACTTTCGCATCGTCTGCCCGGCGGCCGAGCGCTGAGCGCTATGTGATGCGGCGCTCTGAGCGCTATCTGATGCCGCGCTGCTTGAGAAAGCGCTGAAATTCGCGCTCGAGCATGTCCCCGGAGGGCACCGGCCTGGGTGACAGCTCCTGTTCGCTGTCGGCTTCCTGCTCGAGGCGCTCCACGAATGCCTGAACGTCGGGGTCGCCCTGCACGGCCAGCGTCACCTGCCGCTCGTACTCGCCCGCGGCCTCTTCCAGCTCGGTCACGTCGATCGAGACGCCCACGAGGCTTTCGACGTGGCGCACGAGCGCGAGCGCGGCCTTGGGGTTGGACGCGGCGGCCACGTAGTGGGGCACCGCCGCCCACATGCTGACGGCAGGCAGACGAGCCTCCATACAGCTTGCGTGCAACGCCCCGACGATGCCCGTCGGACCTTCGTAGCGCGACGCCGTCATGCCGATGCGCTCGATCAGCGTCGGCTCCGAGGCGAACCCGCTGATCGTCACCGGACGCGAGTGTGCCACATCGCCCAGGTGGCCCCCAAGCGAGACCATCACCTGCACGCCGAGCGCCTCCGCGAGGTCGATCAGATGCGAGCTGAATGCACGCCAGCGCATCGATGGCTCGGCTCCCTGGACGAGGACCAGATCACGGCTCGCCCGTGGCGCGTGCGCTTCGAAGACCTCGACCGTGGGCCACACCAGCTCGCGCGCCCCCTGCTCATCGACACGGATGCACGGCCGGTTCGACTGGAAGTCGAAGAACTCCTCGGAGTCCAAGTAGGCAAAGCGGCGGGATTCGAGCGCGGAGCGCAGGAACGCCAGAGCGCCCGAGGCGCAGTCGCCCGCGTCGTTCCAGCCTTGGAACGCGCAGATCATCGCCGGCGCGCGCAAGCCGCTCGGGCGGTGATCCCAAATCAGCGGCGTCATTGCCCAAGACGGTAGCTCATGGCGGTCAAGCGGCTCGCACGATCGCGCGGCGCGCAGCTTTAGCCAAACCTGTCAAGACCTGGCCCCGAGATGCCGATGGGAACCGTGATGGGCACAGCCGCATTCGACACGGTCAACGACAAGGCCGACAGCGAGCCCGACGACGCCGTGCCGGACCACGCCCATGCCGCGCAAGCCGACGTGGCGCTCGATCCCGCCGCCGACATGGTGGAGCAGGCCGCCGGCGCGGTGAAGCAAGCGGGCGTCCGAAGCGAGGGCGCGGGCGAGGCGGCCAGCCACGTCCCCAAGGGCCTGTACCCGGCGCACAAGAGCGGGCGCTCGAGCCGCATGATCGGCGAAGTCGTCGTCGACCTCGGCTTTGCCGATCGCGACACCGTCGAGCGCGCCGTTGCGGCCGCGCGCGAGCGGCGCAAGCCGACCGGCGAGGTGCTCGTCGAGCAGGGCGTTCTGCGCCAGGATCAGCTGGCGCGCGTCGTGGCCGAGCGCTTCGGGCTCGATTACATCGATCTGGCGGTCTTCGAGCTCGATCTCGGCGCCGTACAGATGATCGGAGCGACCGCCGCCAAACGCTACAAAGCGGTGCCCGTCGGCTTCTGCCAAGACGGTTCGCTGTTGCTCGCGACGGCCGATCCCACGAACGTCCTGACGATCGACGACGTCGCCGTGATAACCGGCCGCAAGGTGCGAGTCGCGGTTGCCTCGGCAGAGGACCTCAACCTGCTGATGACGCGGCTCGCGGGGATGGACGAATCGATCGAAGACATCGTCGACGAGCAGCACGAGGCCGAAGCCGAGGCGCAGGCCGAGCAGGAAGGGTTCGTCGAGGAAGCCGACCGCGACGCCCCGATCATCAGGCTCGTGCACTCCGTCGTCGCGCAGGCCGTGCAGCAGGGCGCCTCCGATATCCACATCAATCCCGAAGAAGGCGACACGAAGGTCCTGTTCCGGGTCGACGGCGTGCTGGCGCCGGCTGCGACGATCAAACGCCGCATGGCCACCGGGGTAGTTTCGCGGATCAAGATCATGGGCGACCTCGACATCGCCGAGCGACGCCTGCCGCAAGACGGTCGCTTCGCGCTCAACGTCGAAGGCCGGCGCGTGGACATCCGCGTCGTGACGCTGCCGCTGGTGCATGGCGAGGGCGTCGTGATGCGCATCCTCGACAAAGGCGTCAGCGTCCAGAACCTGCAATCGCTCGGGATCACGCCCGAGCAGCTCGCCCGCCTCGAGCACGCGATCGCCAAACCGAGCGGAGCCGTGCTCGTCACCGGACCGACCGGCTCGGGCAAGTCGACGACGCTCTACGGCGCCCTGCATGCGCTCAACGACGGCGAGCACAGCGTCTTCACGATCGAGGACCCGGTCGAGCAGCGCATCGCCGGTATCCAGCAGATGCAGATCGCGCCCAAGGCCGGAGTGACCTTCGAGGTGGGCCTGCGCTCGATGCTGCGCGCCGACCCCGACGTGATCATGGTCGGCGAGATCCGCGACCGCGAGACCGCCCACATCGCGGTCGAGGCCGCCCTCACCGGGCACCTCGTGCTCTCTACGCTGCACACGCGCGACGCTCCGAGCGCGCTCAGCCGGCTGATCGACATGGGGATCGAGCCGTTCCTGGTGTCCTCGGCGATCGATTGCGTCGTCGCTCAGCGACTCGCGCGAACTCTCTGCGAGCACTGCAAGCGACCGCAGCAACTGTCCGAGGCGGTGCTCTCCGAGTACGGGCTGCAGGGCTCGCAGCCGCTCGAGGCGGTCGGCTGCTCGCGCTGCGGAGGCATGGGCTACCGAGGCCGCCTGGGACTGTACGAGGTGATGACCGTCGACGAGCGCATCCGCGCGCTCGTGCTCGAACGCGCCTCGGTCGACGACATCGCCGCGGCGGCCGAAGCGGGCGGGATGTCGCGTCTGCGCGAAGACGGCCTGGCGAAGGTTCGCGCCGGGCTCACCACGATCGCGGAGATCGAGCGCATGACCAGCAGCCTGCTGTCTTAGGGTCTGAGCGATCGTTCCCCGCCGGCCGATCGTTCCCCGCCGGCGGACCGTTCCCCGACGGCCCGGCCGATCGTTCCCCGCCGGCGGCCCACGCGCGCACGCGCGCGCGCGTGGGCCGGCGATTGCTGCTAGCTCCCGGCGATCGCTGCTAGCTCCGGCTGGCCGGCGACTACTTCTTCTTGGTGGGCTTGTCCTTGGACCCCGTCTTCTTGCCCTTGTCCTTGCCCTTGCCCTTGTGCTTCTTGTCTGCCGAGACCGGCTTCGGGTTCAGGCGGGTGTAGCCCGAGTTGGCGTCTGCTGGGCAACCCTCCGGGCGACCGAGATCGAACGGTCCGGCGATCGCCTGCGTGACCGCGCCCTTTTCCAGATACGCATACGTGACGGTCAACAGCGGATCGACGCGCGGCTCGGCGCACAGCTTGCTCCCGATCGCGAACTGACCGCTGACGGTCTCATAGCCTTCCTTGGCGAGGCCCACGCAGTTCAGCGCGTAGCCGGGAACTTCCCCCGAGCAGGAGAACGTGTCGCTCACGGCCTTGCCGCTCGCGTTGTTGGTGAGGGTCGGTTGACCCGCGAGACCGGTCAGCGGTATCTGGGCCTGCAGCTGATACCCGGTGATCGGCCCGTCGCAATAGAACTTGTACTGAACCTGCTGTTCTTCGCTGCCTTCTTCGGCGCTTCCGGCGCTTATGCTGCCGAGGCAGCTGTAGTTGTTGGGGTTGCTTTCTTCGGTGTGGCCGATTGCCGGGATCGCGAGCAGCAGGGTCACAGCCCCCACGATCGCGGCAAGCCACCATGTCGCTTTGCGGTGAGCTGGCTTCAATGCGTACAACGGAAGTCTCCGTTCGTTGGTTGATTGGTCTGTCATCGCCGCAAGAGCTTTTCGAGGCTCTGCTTCGGTGAAGCTGGGTCGTAGGCGACGGACGATCTGGCGCCCGCGGTCGCGAAGGGTGAGATCACCAGCACGCCCGCGGGCGGCTGGGAGGTGAACGTGGCCGTGGCGGCGCCGCTGGGCAGGCCGGTCGCGCTGGCCAGGCCGACCGACGCGAACGTGATCACGACCAGGCCGTTTTCGCGGTAGGCCGCGCTCGAGGTGATCGTCGGAAGCGTCGCCTGCAGGAATTCGTTGGCCGCCGTCAGCGCGCCGGGCGTACCGGGCTGGCACTGTGCGCTGGCGGCGCCTTCGGGACAGGGCGGCTGCACGATCGTGTCGAGCAGCTGCGGAGCAGGTTCGGCCAGCAGCGCAGCCTCGCCGGCGAGTGAGCTTCCATCGAGCGCCGACCAGCCGCCCAGCAACGTGCCGCTGCGCAGCGCCTGATTGTCGATGTACGAAGCCGCGCTCGCGTTTGCCGCGGCTTCTTCGAAGCCGGCCCCGTCGAGCGCGATCAGCCAGACCTTCGTCACCGGCGCCAGCGTCGCCGCCTTGGTCTTGCCGCTGCTCGACGGCGCGGTCGAGCTCGGCGCCGAGGCTTCGGCGGGCGCCTGCGCTTCCGCCGGAGCCGTTGCGGCGAGACCGGCGCCGCGCAAGCGCCGCCTGCGCCTGCGTTTCGTGGCCGGGCTCGCTTCTGCCGAGGGAGTGGCCTGGGCCGCCGCCGCCGGCGGGCTCGTCGTGGTCGGTTTGCTCTGTGATCCCAGCAGCGACGGCAGCAACGGCAGCAACCGGTTGACGGCCAGGGAAGGGCTCGGCGCCGGGCCGATCGCGGCGCCCACGACCACGCCGATCGCCAGCATCGCGCCGGCCAGCGCGAGCACCCAACGCGTCGACGGGGTGCGCACGCGCTCGGCGCCGGCGCTGGGGGGAGCGCCGGAGCTCTGGCCTGACGAGCCCGGGTCCTCGGGGGTGTTGTCCGGTGGATTGTCCATTGAGTGAGCCTCGACTGGCGGCAGGTTCTCGACTAAGTCAATAAAATAACCAATCTCGATCAGATCTGTGGGGATATGCTATGGTCGGCGCCTCACGCTGTCAACTTTTTGTCAAAGCGAATCGAAACGGAGCTTCCTTTCAATGCATCGAATCCGCCGTCTCTCCCTCGCCCTCATGGTGGCTGGCGTGCTCGGGATTGCGGCGCCTACCGCCGCCGGCGCCACCGCCCTGGTCACCATCAGCGGCGCCACCTCCTCCTATCCGCTCGTGTCTCTGCTCGCGGCCAGGTACGTCAAGCTGCACCCCGGCAAGGCCAGGTTCAAGATCGCCCAGGGCGGCACCACCGTTGGCTTGAACGACGTCAAAAACGGCAGCGTCACGATCGCCGACGTAGCCCAGGAACCGAGCAGCGCCGATGCCGGCCTCGACTTCTACCCGATCGCCAAGTACGCGATCTGCGTCGTCACGAACAAATCGAACCCCGTCACGAACCTCACCGCGGCTCAGGTCAAATCGATCTTCACCGGCAAGACCAAGAGCTGGAGCGGCCTGCCCGGCGCAAGCTCCAGCGGTCCGATCGAAGTGTTCACGCGCACCTCGGTAGCCGGGGTGTTGACGAGCTTCAAGTCGCTGCTGCTCGAAGGCAAGAGCGTCGAGTCGAGCGCCAGCGAAGAGGCCAGCGAGGGACTCATGCGCCAGGCCGTCGAAAGCGCGCCGAGCGGGATCGGCTTCCTGTCCAACTACCAGGCCGACAAAGGCGGCCTGAACCCCGTCGAGGTGAACGGCGTGGCCTGCAACAAGACGACCGCGGCGTCCGGCCAGTACCCCGGCGTGGCGGTCTTCTTCGAGGTCACCAAAGGACCGGCAACGGGCGCCGCGGCGTCGTTCATCACCTGGGTCGACCACTCCGCGGCGGCGAAGAAGATCATCGCCAGCCAGTGGGTCGCGATCGGCTGATGCCCTCCCGGGCACGCAAACGAGCTCTGGAATCGTAAGGAAACCCGCGGGTCACAGGGAAAACCCCAGAGGTCCTCGAGACAGATGCTGGAGCGGTTGAAAGAGCCCTGGTCCGACCGCCGCGCCGAGCGAGCGCTCGGCGCGGTGTCGCTGCTGATCGGCGCCGGCGTGACCGCCATGATCGTGTTCGTCGCGGTTCGCGCCTGGCCGATCTTTCAGCACAACGGACTCAGCTGGCTGCTCGGCGGAGGCGATTTCGAAGCCGAGATCGCGCGCATGAACGCCGCCAGCGTGCATCCCACGAACGCCGACTACCAGTTGCGCGCGTGGCCGCTGATCTACGGAACGCTGCTGACCAGCGCGATCGCGGTCGTGCTCGGCATGGTGATCGGAGTGCTCTCGTCGGTCTTCATCGTCGAGCTCGCGCCGGCGCGCGTGCGCGCCGTCGTGATCCCGGTCGTGCGGCTGCTCGCATCGGTCCCGTCGGTCATCTACGGGCTGATCGGGATTCTCGTGCTCGTGCCGTTCGTCGGCAACCACGTGGTCAGCGAAAACGAGCGCCATTCCGTCGAGGGCGTCGTACAGCTCACCGGCGCCGGGCTCGGCGTGACCGTCGTGATCCTCACGATCATGATCACGCCGATCATGATCGCGCTGATCTGCGAGGCGCTCGCCGCGGTGCCCTCGTCCTGGCGTGAGGGCGCCGTCGCGCTTGGGCTCAACCCGCTGCGCGCCGTGCGCGCGGTGACGCTGCGCGCGGTGCGGCCGGCGATCGTCGCGGCGGCGGTGCTCGCGGCCGCCCGCGCGATCGGCGAGGCCGTGATGATCCAGATGGTCTCCGGCGGCAAGACGTTCGCCCCCAACCTCGAGCACGGCGCCCCGGTGTTCTTTCTCGAGCCGCTGCGCACTCTCGCTTCGGCGATCCTCGACTTCCGCGAAGGCATCGGCTCGCCTTCGCTCAACGCCGCCGTCTACTCGTTCGCGCTGCTGCTGCTGTTCTCGGCGTTCTTCCTGTCCGTGGCCGGCTACCTCGTCAAGCTGCCGCTGCGCAAGTACCAGACGCTCGGATGATGCCGGCGGGCGGGGCCAGACACGGACGGGCACGGCTCGGATGAGCATCTTCTCCTCACAGCCATCGGGAGCGGAAGAGGGGTCCGCGGGCGCCGGCACCACGCTCGCTCGTCGGCCTGCGCCGCGTCCGCAACGACGCTCCGGTCGGCACGCGGGTTCAGGCGGCCGCCGCGGAGGCACGCGTGGGCGGCGCTCCTCGCCGCTCACCTGGCGCTGGAGCGATCGCCTTGTGTTGGTGGCGGCCTGGGCCGCGGGCACGCTGCTGTGCCTGATCGCCGCAGCGATCGTCATCTACATGGGGGTTCGGGGAATTCAGTACCTGCGTCCGAGCCTGATCTTCGGCCGCCCGCAGGCCAGCACGACACAGGCCGGATCCGGTGGCTTTCTGGATCCGCTGATCGGGACGATCGTGCTGACGATCATCGGCATCGCAATCGCCTTGCCGCTCGCTCTGTGCAGCGCGGTGTGGATCGTCGAGTACGGCCGCCCGGCCTGGCTCGCGCGGGTGGTCGAGTCGAGCATCGAGATCGTCGCCGGCACGCCCGACATCGTGATCGCGATCTTCGGGCTCGCCGTCTTCCAGCTGTCGCTGATGGCGCCCTTCTCGTTCACCTCCGAAAGCGGCGGCGTCTATGGACGCTCGTTCATCGCGGCCGGCGCGATGATGTCGCTGCTGGCATTGCCGCCGCTCTATGCGGCGACACGCGACGGCCTGCAGGCGGTGCCCGGGCACATGCGCGAGGCGGCATTCGCGCTCGGCAAGACGCGCATCACGACGATCCGGCGCGTGCTCCTACCGAGCGTCCGCTCGAACATCGCGACCGGGACCACGCTCGGCATCAGCCGCATCATCGGCTCCACCGCGATCGTGCTGATCCTGCTCGGCAGCACGCTGCGCATCGAAACGCAGGGATCGGTGCCCGGGATCAACCTGCTGCGCGGCACCGGCTCCTCGCTGACCAGCTACGTCTATGAAAACTCGCCGGCCGGGGAAGGCGGCGCGCCCGAAAAGGCGTATGCGGCGGCCTTCATCCTGCTGATCTTCGTGCTGCTGCTCAACCTGCTGGTTGAACGGATCGGTCGCGCTCACGCGAGCTCGCAGGGGCTGACGGTGGCCGGCGGGATGGTGTAGCGGACTCTGTGTGGCGCAGATCTGGCTTGGAGCCGTGGGTCGGATCTGACTTGGAGCGGACGGTCGCTCCGACTTGGAGCGGACCCCCATCGGTCCGACGGTGGTCCAACCGATTTCACAAATCGCCGAAGAACCGCTAACCTCAGTGATCCGATTGTCAAAGTCAAGCCGATGGAGATAGTGCTCGATGCGTCCTGAGGAGATGCTTCTCGAACCCGTGAGCCTGGTGACGGAGCGCCAACAAGACCTTTCTGCTGACCGCGGGTCTCTCGCCGAGACCCGTCTCGGCGGCCCCGACGCGAACGCGGCCGAGACCGCCGTGAGCCAGGCCGTGCCCCCGGTGCGCACGATCGTCCTCGACCGCCCGCCCTCCCCGGCGCGGCCGCTGCCTCAGCGCGAAACGATCCGCAGCACCTCCACGACCGGACCCGAGCGCCTGAGCCTGCGCGACGTGGGCGTCTCGTATGCCGGCAAAGAGGCCGTCCGGTCGGTTTCGCTGTCGATCCATCAAGGCGAGGTGCTCGCGCTGATCGGCCCGTCGGGATGCGGCAAGACCACGCTGCTGCGCACGCTCAACCGCCTGACCGAGCTGACCCCGAGCGCGCGGCGCACCGGCGAGGTGCTGCTCGATGGCGAGGACATCCACGAGCTCGTCGACACGACGCTGCGCTCGCGCGTGGCGATGGTCTTTCAGCAGCCCAACCCATTCCCGATGTCGATCTTCGACAACGTCGCGTTCGCGCTGCGCGAGCAGGGGCGCAAGCGTCCCGGTCGCCGTGAGCTGGAGCCGCTGGTCGTCGACGCCCTGCGCCGGGCCGGGCTCTACGACGAGGTTCGCGGCGACCTCGACCGGCCGGCGCTGCGCCTGTCCGGTGGGCAGCAGCAGCGGCTGTGCATCGCCCGCGCGATCGCGCTGCGGCCCGAGGTGCTGCTGATGGACGAGCCGTGCAGCGCGCTCGACCCGATCTCAACCGGCGTGATCGAGGACCTGATCGGCGACCTGCGGCGCGACCTGGCGGTGGTGATCGTCACCCACAACCTCGCGCAGGCTCACAGGGTCGCCGACAAGGTGGCGTTCATGTACCTGGGAGACCTGGTCGAGTACGGCTCCGTCGAAGAGGTCTTCGAGGACCCGCGCGCCAAGCGCACGCGCGAATACGTGCGGGGAGCGTTCGGATGAGCGGCCCGCGAGAGTCAGCGCGGGGCGACGGGAGGTCGTCTGCGGCATGACGAACCTCGCCCCCGTGCCCACCGAGAGCGCCGTCTGCGCGAACTGCTCCGCTCCGCTCGCACCAGACCAGCGTTATTGCCTGTCCTGCGGCCAGCCGGTCTCGCCGGTGCGGCTCGCCTTCCTGGACGTGCTCGAGAGCGAGCGCCAGCCGCAGCTCGGCTCGCCCGGCGTGAGCGTGATGCCGGCGGCCTACGCGCCCTACGCCGAGCCGCCCGCCGGACCGGCTTGGCTGCGCCGCTACGCGCCCCTCTTCGCCGTCGCCTCGGTGCTCCTGCTCGCGCTGATCGCCGGCCTGCTCGTTGGTCACTGGGTCACGCAGAACAAAGCTTCGACCGGCCCGCAGGTCGTCAAAATCGAAGGTCTCGCGAGCGCGCCTGCCGCCGCCGCCACCACCACGCCAGCGGCAAGCACACCCGCTATCCCGACGACCAAAGCCAAACCGGCGGCGTCCGCCAAAAGCGAAGAAGCCAAGGAACTGGCCGAAGCCAAGGCCGAAGAAAAAGCCGAAGAAAAAGCTGCGGCTAAACCGCCTCCCGCCAAGAAACTCAGCACCAAAGCCGTGACCAAACTCGAAAAAAGCACCGGCCGCGCGCACGAGCAAGAACTCAACAAAATCACGACCGCGCCGATCGAAGTCAAATGAGCGCGACCTCGGCCAACGGGTCGGGGCCGGGGTCGGAGCCGGCGACCCCGTCCGAGCTCAAGGTGTCCGCCGGCTCGATGTCGGAGCTGCGGCGCCGGCGCCTCGAGCTGGCCGAGCGCGTTGCCGCGCTCACCTTGGACCTCGGCGGGCTCGCGTATGAGATGGCGATCCGCGATCACTATCGGTTGGACGTGCTCTCGCGCAAAGCGGCCGAGCTGCAGGAGGCCGACGCCGAGCTGGGCGAGCTGCAGCGGCTGCTCGCCACCGCCGAGGCCGGGGTCGATGGGCAGTGCCGTTCCTGCGGCGCCGTCCACAGCCGCGGCGCCGCCTACTGCTGGCACTGCGGCGCTCCGCTCCTACAAGAGGCGCGTCCGTCCGTGCTCTCCGCGGACCACGCTTGACGGACGCTCTGACTGCTCTGGAGCGCTAGCCGGCGGGGTGCTCGTCCGAAGGCGACGCCGCCGGGGCGGGTTGCGCCGCGCCGACGGGCTGTGGCGCCGCGGCCGGCACCGGCTGGGCTGTGCCGACCGGCTGGGCTGTGCCGACCGGCTGGGCCGCGGCCACCGGCTGGGCCGCCTGAACCGGCTGCACGGGTGCAGGCGCCTGCTGAGGCTGCTGAGGTTGCCCTGACGTCAGCGTCGGCTGTCCCTGGTGAGCCTCGCCGGTGATCGACGACTTGAATTCCCGCATCCCGCTGCCGAGCGAACGCCCGATCTCCGGCAGCCGCCTGGCGCCGAAGACCAACAGCAGGAGGACCACCAAGAACGCGATGTGAAGAGGATTGTCTAGTCCCATCGCAAGCTTCAGTCTAGAGCATCCCGACCGCCGCTCGACGAGCGCTTGGGGGCCGGCGCCGGGTCATCGCTCGCAGGTAGCGTGGACGGGCGCTTCGGGGCCGGCGCCGCGTCGTCGCCCGCGCTCAACGTGCGGTACACGAGCTGAGCCGCGATCAGCACCATCAACGCCGCGAAGGCGTCGCGCAGCACGCTCCCGGACAGCACGTTCGCGAGCGCCACGCCCCCGGCCGCGCCCGCCAGCGACAGCAGCCCGAGCATGAGCGCGTCGTGGCGCTCGACGTGGCCGTAGCGGTCCTGTCTGTAGGTGCCCACGAGCGCCACGGGAACGATCGCCAGCAGCGATGTCGCCTCCGCCTGATGCTGGCCGAGGCCGAGGAAGATCACGAGCCCCGGCACGAACAGCACCCCCCCGCCGACGCCGAGCAGGCCCGCCACCACGCCTCCCGCGAGACCGATTGCGACGGCGCCGATCACCGCAGCACCAGCTCGACTGCGCTTGCCACGAGCAGCGCGGCGAACAGCAGGGCGATCGAACGCGTGTGCAGTCGCTGCTGCAACCACGTGCCGACAAGCACGCCGGCGATCGCCGGCACGCCGATCAGCGCCGCGTAGCCGACGTCGACGTTGCCGTACAGCCCCTGCACGGCCGCCGCGAAGCCGGCGATGAACACGATCGCCGCCAGCGACGTCGCGGTCGCCTCGCGCTCGCCGTACGCCAGCCACAGCACCAGCAGTGGCACGATCACGCTGCCGCCACCGACGCCGAACAGGCCGCTGAACAGGCCCGCGACCGTGCCGATCACGATCAGCTTGAGCGACCTTGCAGAGCTCGCGCCGGCCGTACTGTCCGGGCTCATCCCGGCAGTGCGCCGCCGCCGCCGCGCGCGGGACAAAGGCGACCGGAAAGCGCCGTCGGCTCGTTGCCGGGCGCCCCGGTCGCGACCGCTGGCGTGGAGGTAGATCCTTTGCACACGGTCCCGCGGGCCACAGTGCGCGCCATACTAGTGTCCGTGTCCCCCGCTGCGACGCTCGTGGAGGCGCTCGAGCCCCTCCGCTCCGACCCGAGCCACGCCGCGGTCCTGCTCGACATCGACGGCACGCTCGCGCCGATCGTGCGCCACGCCGCCGATGCGCATGTGCCCGAGGCCACGCGCATGCTGCTGATCGAGATCTCGCGCCGCTACCGAATCGTCGGCTGCGTCAGCGGCCGACGCGCCAGCACTGCCCGTCAAATCGTCGCGATCGGCACGATTGCCTACGTCGGCAACCACGGCAGCGAGCTGCTGCTGCCAGGTGCCACGCGCCCACAGCTCGACCCCGACACGGCGGCCTGGGCCACGCGCGTGCGCGCCTTCGCCGCCGCCGCCTACACGCCTGAGCATCAGCGCCTGCGCATCCGCCACGAGGACAAGGACGCGATCGCGGCCTTTCACTGGCGCGGCGCCCCCGACGAGCAGGCCGCCCATGCCGCCGTCGCGGAGATCGCCCGTCGCGCGCAGGAGGAGGGCCTGGTCGTGCACTGGGGTCGCAAGGTGCTCGAGATTCGGCCCCCGGTCGAGCTCGACAAGGGTCTCGGCGTCGCCGCGCTGTTGCGCGACCAGCCCGTCTCGGCCGCCGTCTACGTCGGCGACGACACCACCGATCTCGACGCCTTCCGCGGTCTGCGCGAACGCGTGCAGGCGGGCGAGCTTGCCCGCGCCGTCTGCGTCGCCGTCGGCTCGGATGAAACGCCGCCCGAGCTGGCCCTCGAGGCCGACCTGCTGCTCGACGGAGCGGGCGGCGTACGCGAACTGCTCGAGGCGCTGCTCTAGACAGCGTCGTATGTTCTTGCGTACGTGCGGTTCGTGGAGTTTCTCAAGACGACGGTGATGCTCAGCGCCGGTGCCGCCACGGCGCTCGCGACGGTCACAGTGCTGGCCGCCGCGACCCCGGGTGGCAGCTCAGAGCGGCGCCTGCTCGAGATCGCCGTCGGCTGGTGGATCGTCGCGGCCCTGATCGGATTGCGCCTGGGCCGACGCAACGAGACCAGCCCGCCGATCGCCCGTCTGCTCGCGAGCGCACGTACGAGCACGGTCCTGCCCGAGCAGCATCCGGGCGCGATTCTGCTCAACCGCCTGTGGCCGCTGCTCGCGTTCACGCTGATCGCGGGCGGGCTGGCGTTCCTGGCACCCCAGATCCCCGGCATCGCCGCAGGGTTCGCGATCATCTGGGCGCTCGCCTGGCGTCGCCAGCACGCCGCCGTGGCTGCGATCGAGGAACGCGATGGCATTTGCTTCTACGTGCGTCGCACCTCGCCGCTGCGCCCGATCGCGCTCGACCGCACGCCGGGTTTCAAGGCGCTGCGCCCCCAGGCCACCAACGGCGCTCTCGGCTGAGCGGTGGTCGACGTGCTCGTCGTCTCGCTCGGCTCGACCGGGGGGCTGCGGGCGGTCGATGCTGAGCTTGCCGGCGCGCTGAATCGCGCGGGCGCCTCCGTCGCACTGGCATCCGCCGAGCCGCCGCGCCGGCGCATGCGCACGCTCGCTCTCACCGATCTCGCCTGGGCGCTCGCCGCGCGCCGAGCCGCGCGCGCTGGCCTCGCCGAGCACGAACCTGGCGCCGTCATCTACTCGACCACCACGGCGGCGCTGCTCTGGCCCCGTCCCGGCGCGATCCGCTTCGACGCCCTCAGCGCCGCCAACCGACCTGGCCGCCACGGCCTCTGGCAGCGCCCGCTCGAGCGCCGGCGTCTCGGGCAGGCATCGTTGCTGCTGCCGCAGAGTCAGGGAGCACTCGACGAGGGTGGGGGAGCACTCGACGGGGGTCAGGGAGCACTCGACGGGGGGCCCCCGCGCGCGCGCGCGCTCTCTCTCTCTCTCTCGCTCGTGTTGCCCGTGCCTGTGGAGCCCTCGGGCCCGCCGCGCGCTCGCGCCGAGCGCGACATCGCGGCGCTCACTTACGCCGCCAATCCGCTGAAGAAGGGACTCGATCGCGTGCTCCGCGCGTGGGCAAGCGCGCGCCGTCCGGGCGAGGAGCTGCTCGTGGCAGGGGTGTCCGCCGATGCGCTGCAGGCGGCGCGCATCGCGCTGCCAAGCGAGGGCGTGCGCCTCGCCGGCCCGCTACCGCCCAACGAGTACCGCGCCCTGCTGCGCCGGGCGCGCGTGTTCGTTTGCGCCCCCCGCCGGGAGGACTACGGCATCGCTCAGCTCGAGTCGCTCGCCGACGGCTGCCAGCTGGTCACCACTCCGGCCCCCGGCCCCTACGTCGCGCTGGCGATCGCCAGGACGCTCGATGCGCGGCTCGTGTCAGAGGACCTCGCGGGCGCGCTGCGCCTCGCGCTCGATCGGCCGGCCCCCGGCTACAGCGAACGCGCCGCCCGCGCACTCGCACCGTTCAGCCGCGCCGCGATCGACCGCCTCGTCCGCGACCAGCTGCTCCCGCGGCTGCTGGACCAGGCGGCCGAACCGAAGCCATGGGCGGCCGACAGATAGCGAGTGCCAAGGGTTGAAACCCGGCAGATCGTTGCCACAGGCGGAAGCCCGGCGGATCCGCACCAAGGGTCGAACCGACGGACCCGACTCGTAGAGGTCAGCGCGCGCGTGCGCCCGCGCGCGTGCGATTGCGTTTGCGCGCGCTCTCCAGCTCGTCCCAGCGACGCGTGTTCGCCACGTCGTGCTTCTCCAGCCACGCGCGTCTCGCCGTCGCGATCCCCCAGCGCATGTTCGCGAGCGTCTCGGTGCGGTGCGCGTCGGAGTCGATCACGATGCCTACGCCTGCCTGTACTGCGTTGCGCGCGTGTATCTCGGAGAGGTCGCGCCGTCTCGGGTTGCCGTTGATCTCCAGCAGCGTGCCGCTGCGCGCCGCCGCCTCGAACACCGCGCCGAGGTCGATCGCGTAAGGCTCGCGCTGCTCGATCAGCCGCCCCGTCGGATGTCCGATCGCGTCCACCAGCGGATGCTCGACCGCCGCCACCATCCGCTCGGTCATCGCCTGCTCCGCCATCCCGAACGCAGTGTGCACGCTCGCCACGACCCAGTCGAGCTCTTGCAGCAGCTCCTGCTCGTAGTCGAGCTCGCCGTCGGGAAGAACGTTCACCTCGCTGCCCGCCAGCACCCTGATCCCCTCGAGCGTGGCGTCGGCTCGGCGCACGCGCTCGATCTGACGGCGCAGCTCGTCCGCCGAGACGTCGTTGCCGAAACCGTGCGTTGCCGAGTGATCGGTGATCGCCAGGTACTCATAGCCGCGCTCGCGCGCGGTTAGCGCCATCTCCTCGATCGTGTTGTGTCCATCGGAGGCGACCGTGTGGCAGTGCAGATCGCCTCTGATGTCGTCCAGCTCGATCAGCCGCGGCAGCCGCGCGCGGGGGGAGCCGGAGGCGCTCCCAGTCGCCTGCGACTCGCCTGCAGGCGCGATCCGTGCGGCCTGCAGCTCGCCCCTGTCCTCGCGCAGCTCGGGCTCGATGTACTCGTAGCCGAGCGCCTCGTACACCTCGGTCTCGGTCGTGCAGCCCCTGACCTTCGCGTCGTGATCGCTGCTGATCCCGTGCTCTGAGACGTGCAGCCCGTTGCGCACCGCCTGCTCGCGGAGCGCCGCGTTGTGCCTGCCCGATCCCGTGAAGTGCTGCCAGAGGTTCCCGAGCTGGGCGCGAGCGGCGATTCGCAGGTCGACCGCGACACCCGCGTGCGTCACCGCTCTCGCGCCCGTGGCGCTCGCCGAGCCGACGCGTTCGATCTCGGCAAGCTCGCCAAGGCTGCGCGCCAGCGCCGCTCGCCCGCGCACGATGGCGACCAGATCGATGTCCTTGACGCTGTCCGCCTGCCTACGCGCCGAGCCCGCCACCATCACGGTTGCCCCGGCGCCGGCGCTGCCCTGTTCGAGCCCCCGCGCGAGCGCCTCGCCGAGCTCGAGCGCCTGCGGCAGCAGCAGCCGCGCCCGTCCCCGATCGCCCTCGGCGGCGGCCTGGTCGAGCGCGCTAAGCACGTTCTCCTCGAACTTCGGCCCGAGGCCCTTGACCTTCCGCACGCGCTGCGCCAGGGCCGCCTCGCGCAGGCCCTCGAGCGAGTCGATCCCGAGCTCCGAGTACAGCAGCCGCGCCCGCTTTGGCCCGATCCCGCGCAGGCGCATGATCGCGATCAGCCCCGCCGGGAACTTCGCGCGCAGCTTCTCCGCCGCCGGGATCGTGCCGGTCTCGACCAGCGCCTGGATCTTTTCCTGCAGGACCTTGCCGATGCCCGCCAGCTCGGTCGCGCGCCCTGCGCGGGCCAGCGTCGCGACCGACACCGACGCGTCGCGCACCGCCCTCGCCGCGCTCCTGTACGCCAGCACCCGATGAACGATCGCCCCGTCGAGCTCGTACAGATCGCCGAGTTCTTCCAGCGCGTCAGCGATCGCGCCGTTCGAGAGGTCCACTGCTCTAGGGTACGCCGACGGATGTCCGGAGCTCCCTGGCTGATCCTGCCGACATACAACGAGGCGCAGAACATCGAGGCGATCGTCGCCGCCGCCGGCGAGGTGCTGGCCGAGGCGGCCCCCGACGGCTTTCGAATCCTGATCGTCGATGACGGATCGCCGGACGGCACCGGCCAGATCGCCGACCGGATGGCGAGCGCAGACGAGAACGTGCGCGTGCTGCACCGGACTGAGAAGAACGGCATCGGTCCCGCCTACCTCGCCGGGTTCCACCACGCGCTCGAGCACGGTGCCGGCTTCGTGTTCGAGATGGACTCCGACTTCTCGCACGATCCCCGGGACCTCGCCCGCCTGCTCGACGCCGTGCGCGCGGGCGCGGATCTCGCGCTCGGCTCGCGTTATGTCCCTGGCGGAGGCACCGCCGATTGGGGCCTGTTGCGCCGCTTCGTCTCAGAGGGCGGCTCGACCTACGCGCGTCTCGTGCTGAGCTTGCAGGTGCGCGATCTGACCGGCGGCTTCAAGTGCTTTCGCCGCGAGGTCCTCGAAGCGATCCACTTCGACTCGGTGCGCTCGCAGGGCTACGCCTTCCAGGTCGAGCTCACCTATCGCGCCGTGCGCGCCGGCTTCCGCGTCGTCGAGGTGCCGATCGTGTTCCGCGACCGCCAGCATGGCACCAGCAAGATGTCCTGGCGCATCGCGGCCGAGGCGATGTGGCTGGTGCCGCTGCTGCGCCTCGGCCGCCAGCCGCCGGCGCCTGCGCACGTCGCTGAGGCGCGCGCGCCGGTCCCGGAGTGAGGGAGACCATCGGGAGGATGTTGCTTCATTTTGTATAGTGATAGGCGAACGTAACGCTCTCTCGAGCCCTCCCGGGCCCAGCGGACCGCAAGCCAGCAGACACCGATCTTCGAAGGAGACGACATGGCAGGCCTCACAGAAGTCACCGACAACAACTTCGACGCCGAGGTGCTCGAAGCGTCGAGCCCAGTGCTCGTCGACTTCTGGGCCCCGTGGTGTGGCCCCTGCCGCGTGGTCGCTCCGGTCCTGGAGGAGATCGCGGGCGAGCGCCCCGACCTGCGCATCGTCAAGCTGAACGTCGACGACAACCAGCAGACGGCCGCCCGTTATCAGGTGCTCTCGATTCCGACGATGATCCTGTTCAAGGGCGGCTCCCCGGTGAAGACCGTGGTCGGGGCCTATCCGAAGAAGAAGCTCGAGCAGGAGCTCGAGCCCGTCCTGGCGGCCTGAGGCGGCGGCCGGCGCGGCGCATGGGTGTTCCTGGAGGCGACTGACAGGCTCAGCCCGTCGATCGACCGCCTCAGTGAGCGCGGGTCTTTCTGAGCGCGATCGACAAGGTCAGCCCGTCGATCTGGGCCTGCTCGCCGAAGCCGTCGCTTGGGGCGCCGTTGCCGAGCGACAGCTCGAGCGCCAGCGTCTCGCCGGTGAGGTAGTCGCTGTGGGCTGATGCCGCTTCGATCAGCTGCGGATCGCCGGCCAGCCACAGCTCGATCCGATCCTCGACGCGCAGACCCGCGTTCTTGCGCGCGTTCTGGACCGCGTGCACGATCTCTCGCGCGCGCCCCTCGCGACGCAGGTCATCGTCGAGCGTCAAATTGAGCGCCACCGCGTGGGTGCCCTCGCGCTCGACGCTATAGCCCTCGGGAGGGCGGAGCGTCAGCAGCAGGTCGTCTGCTGTGAGCGAATGGTCGTGCCCGTTCACGGCGATCCCGATCTCGCTGCCGGTGCGCAACGCGCTCGCCACGTGCGCGGGCTCGAGCGCGGCAACCGCCGCAGCGACCATCGGCATGTCCTTGCCGAACCGTGGGCCAAGCGTCCGGTAGTTCGGCTTGATCTCGTAGGTGCCGAGCTCGTCCGCCACCTCCACGAACCGGATGCTGTGCACGTTCAGCTCCGCGCGCACGACCTCCGCGAGACCTTCGATTGCTTCGCGCTCTCGCTCCGAGGCCACGACCACAGCCTCAGCGAGCGGCTGGCGGATCTTGACTTTCGACCGGCCGCGCGCGCCCAGGCCCAAGCGCACGGTCTCGCGCGCCAGCGCCATGTTCCACTCCAATAGCTCGTCGCGCTCGCTGATCTCTCCCTTCTTCGGAAAGTCGCAAAGATGCACGCTGGCGAGCGTTCCATCGAGATTGTCGTAGATCTCGTCGGCGATGAACGGACACAACGGGGCCAGCATTCTGGCGACCGCCAGCAGGCACGTGCGCAGCGTCTGGAAGGCGGCCAGGTCACCGTCCCAAAAGCGAGCGCGCGACCGCCGGACGTACCAGTTCGACAGCTCGTCCACCAGCTCGGCGATCGTTCGGCCGGCGCTGGTGGCGTCGTAGGCGTCCAGGCGTGCCGCCACGAACCGGGCCGCCGACTCCGTGCGCGACAGCGCCCAGCGGTCGAGGTCGGTCAACTGCGCGGGCGTGAACAGCGCGGGTGCGTCGGCGAGCACGTCAGCCGCCGCCCGCGCATACAGCACATAGAAGTAGTACGTCGACCACAGCTGCTTGAGGAACAGTCGCACCCCCTCCGCGATCGCCTCCTCGGAGAAGCGATAGCCGTCCCACGGCTGCTTGGAGGTGAAGAAGTACCAGCGAAACGCATCCGCGCCGTAGGCCTCGAGCACCTGCCACGGCTCGACCGCGTTGCCCTTGGACTTCGACATCTTCTGGCCCTCGCCGTCGAGAATCAGGCCGAGGCAGACCACGTTGCGATAAGGCGCCTCGCGCCCGAGCAGCACCGAGATCGCCAGCAGCGAGTAAAACCAGCCGCGCGTCTGATCCTGAGCCTCGCAGATGAAATCGGCGGGGAACCGCTCGGTGAACGTCTCGTGGTTCTCGAACGGATCGTGATACTGAGCAAACGGCATCGAGCCCGAGTCGAACCAGACGTCGATCACCTCGCTCACGCGCCTCATCGGCCGCTCGCACTCAGGACAGGCGAACTGGACCTCGTCCACGAATGGACGGTGGTGGTCCTCGAGCGCGACGCCGGTGCGCTCGCCGAGCTCCGCGAACGAGCCGATCGTGTGCGTGTGCCCGTCCGCGCACCGCCAGACCGGCAGCGGTGTGCCCCAGTAGCGCTCGCGCGACAGCGCCCAGTCGACGTTGTTCGCCAGCCAGTCGCCGAAGCGCCCGTGCTTGACGTGCTCCGGGTGCCAGGTGATCGTCTCGTTGGCCGCCAGCATCTGGTCGCGCAGGGCGGTCGTGCGGATGTACCAGGCGCTCTTGGCGTAGTAGATCAGCGGCGTCCCGCAGCGCCAGCAGTGCGGGTAGGAGTGCTCGTAGGGCTGCTCGACCAGCAACAGCCCGCGCGCGCGCAGGTCCTCGATCAGGTCGCTCGTCAGCTGCGGATCCTTGACGTGGCGGCCCTCGTACGAGCCGCCGTCGTGGCTGCGCACGCGACCGTCGTAGGTGCCGTCGGGCCGGACCGGGTTGAACAGGGAGTGGGGATCGCTCGGGTCGAACGCGACCTCGCGGGCCGCGGCCGCGACATTGAAGTCATCCTCGCCGAACGCCGGGGCGATGTGCACCAGCCCGGTGCCGTCATCGGTCGTGACGAACTCGCCCGCGACGACTGGAAAGGCGCCGCGCTCGCCGGGCCCGAACGGTCCCTCGGGGAAGATCGGCCCCTGGTAGTGGGCGCCGACGAGGCGTGAGCCGGGGAAGCGCTCGAGGATCTCCGCATGCTCGCCGAGCACGCGCGCGACCAGCGCCGCCGCGAGCACGAACGTGGCCCCGTCGTACCGAGCGCGGGCGTACTCGATCTCGGGGCCGACCGCGACCGCGACGTTGCCCGGCAGCGTCCACGGCGTCGTCGTCCAGATCAGCAGCTCGTCGCCCTCGCGCAACGGGGATGCCAGGTCGGGCGCTGCTATGTCGATCGGCAGGCGCACGAACACCGAGCGGTCGACCACCTCCTGGTAGCCGAGCGCCACCTCGTGCGAGGACAGCGCGGTGCCGCAGCGGTAGCAGTAGGGAACGACCTTGTGTCCCTCGTAGAGCAGCCCACGGCGGTCGATCTCCGCCAGCGCCCACCAGACCGACTCGATGTAAGACTCATCGAGCGTGCGATAGGCGTCGTCGAGGTCTATCCAGAACCCGATCCGCTCGGTCAGGCGATCCCACTCCTGCAGGTACGCAAACACCGACTCGCGGCACTTCGCGTTGAACTTGGCGATCCCGTAACGCTCGATGTCGGCCTTGCTGGTGAACCCGAGCTCCTGTTCGACGGCGATCTCCACCGGCAGCCCGTGACAGTCCCAGCCGCCCTTGCGCTCGACCAGGCGGCCGCGCATCGTCTGAAAGCGCGGATAGATGTCCTTGAACACGCGCGCCAGCACGTGATGGGCACCGGGGGGCCCGTTCGCCGTCGGGGGTCCCTCGTAGAAGACCCATCGCGGCGCATCCGCGCGCGCACGCAGCGACTCCCTGAACACGTCGCGCTCGCGCCAGCGCTCGAGCACCTCGAGCTCGAGCTCCGGCAGATCCCGCGCCGGATCGACCGCGCGGGCAGGGATCAGCGGATGCCGTGAAGCGCCGTCCGACATGGGCGGCCCATTCTAGGTTGGCGCTCGGGTTCAGGAAGCGGATGCGGCGTGACCTGGCAGCACGACGCCCGTCAGGCGCTCGCGCAGCTGCTCGGCCGCGTCCAGCGCGCCCGGGCCGACACACGTGACTGTGGATGCCGCTCCCTGCGCGAGCGCGGCCCGGTAGTCGAAGATCGCGATCCCCGGCTCGGCGCGTCGCGCGGCGTACACCAGGCGGCTCAGCCGTTGCGGCGTGGCGTCCGCCGCTGCCCCGGCAAGCACCAGCGCGCCCGGACGCAGCGCGCGCAGGGCCGCGCCGACGCGCGCTGGCTCGAGCTCGAGTGTCAGTGTCAGCACGCGCAGCCCGCGGCGGCGCAGGAACAGCTCGAGCGCCTGCACGTACAGCCCGTCGACCCCGGCCGGCGCGGAGGCGTCGAGGATCATCGTGCCCTCTTCACGCGAGGCGCACGGCGCGACGCGGGTCGCCGCCGCCAACCAGCCGGCGGCGTAGCGGCGGGCAAAAGCCCGCTCGGGCGAGCCCGGCTCGAGCAGCTCGACCGCGCTCAGAAGCACCGACTCGACGGTGCGCTCGACCGACCGCACCGCCAGGCTCTCTTCCAGCACGCGATCCGCGGCGTCCTCGCGAAACTCGCTGAGCGCCGCCTGCAGACGCATCGGCGAGGACGGTCCCTCGCCACGCTCGCGCGCGATCGAGACCGACGAGACGATGTCGCCCGTCTCGCTGAACGCCTGGCGCAACGCCTCGATCTCGGCGAGCTCGAACTGGCGGTGTCCCCCCTGGGTGCGCTGCGGCCTGGGGTAGCCGAAGCGCCGCTCCCAGCTGCGCAGGGTATTTGGACTCACCCCCAGCATCGCCGCGGCGGCATTCGTGCGGATCGCGGTCATCCCAAGAGATGGTCAGGTTTGCGCAGCTTTGGGGCAACCGCCGCAACGGCCGGTGCAGCTCGGAACGCTCGTTGCATGCGCAGGAACCGTGCCGGGCGCCGCGACGAACCCTGGGATCATCGGTCGATGAGGCTGCGCCTCTACCACCACTCGGACGGCACGC
Organism: Solirubrobacteraceae bacterium; assembly: GCA_035507415.1. Classification (GTDB taxonomy): domain Bacteria; phylum Actinomycetota; class Thermoleophilia; order Solirubrobacterales; family Solirubrobacteraceae; genus Palsa-744. Next base: position 6,190 of record DATJOF010000025.1, on the reverse strand, counting down.
GTGTGGCCTATCGCGAGCTCGGCGCCGGCCGCCCGCTGGCGCTGCTTCACTCGGCGCTGCTCTCGCATCGGGAGTGGGAGCCGTCGGCCGAGCAGCTCGCCGGCGGCTACCGCGTGGTCCTGCCCGACCTGCCGCTGCACGGCGACTCCGAGGACGATCCTCGTCACCCCTACACGATCGACTGGTACGCGCGCGTGATCGCCGGCTTCGCCGCCGATGTGCTCGGGCCGAACGCGACGATCGGGGGGCATGGCATGGGCGCCGACATTGCGCTGCGCGCCATGCAGAGCGGGCAGCTGCGACCGCGGCGGCTCGTGCTGATGTCGAGCAGCCTGCATGCCCAGCCGGAGCATCGTCTCGCGCGCGCCGCCTGGCGCGCGGGCTTCATGGCCGGCGCCGTTCCGGGACTCGACCGCATGGTCGGGCGCGCGACACGCACCCTGTTGACGCGCCCCGGCAGCGTCGATCGCCTGACCGTGCGCGCCAACCCGGCGGCGCGCGATCTGTTGCGGCACGCCTTCGCCGACGCGCCGGGCAATCGCAGCCGGGCCCGCTCCTGGGCCAAGTGCGCGCGCTGCTGGCCGCGCGGCGCCCGCACCGAGCTGCTCGAGCTCTACCCGCGGCTCGATGTCCCGGTGCTGCTGCTGTGGGCCGATCACGATCGTCTTCACCCGATCGCACCCGCGGAGGACGCGCTGCGCCGGCTTGCGCACGGCGAGCTGCGCGTGCTGCCGAGCACGGGCTTTCTGATGGCCTACGACGATCCGGTCGGGCTCGCGCGCGAGCTGGCTGCGTTCTGCGGGTAGGAGGCGCGTGCGCGCGCGCGCACGCGTGCGGTGGTCGGAGGGGATGTGCCGGATCGCGGTGAACCGCGCGCACACGCCAGATCGGCGCCCAGGCCAGCGATAGGGATAGGGCGCCCAGGCCAGCGATAGGGGTAGGGCGCCCAGGCCAGCGATAGGGATAGGGCGCCCAGGCCAGCGATAGGGATAGGGCGCCCAGGCCAGCGATAGGGGTAGGGCGTGCAGGCGAGGGATGGGGGTAGGGCGCGCAGGCGAGGGATGGGGATAGGGTTCGCGCGAGCGGGGCCGCGAGCGCGCCCGGACAAAGGAGACGTGAATGCCAGACGAGCAGCTATGGGGCGGCGAGACCGCCAAGGCCGTGGAGAACTTCCCGATCTCCGGCGAGACGGTGCCGATCGCGGTGGTGCACTGGCTGGCGCGCATCAAGGGCGCAGCCGCGGCTGTCAACGCCGAACTGGGGCTGCTGCCGCGCACCAAGGCACGGAGCATCGAGAAAGCCGCGCGCGAGATCGCCGAAGGCAAGCACGACGGGCAGTTTCCGATCGACGTCTTCCAAACCGGCTCGGGGACTTCGACGAACATGAACGTCAACGAGGTGATCGCCGCGTTGGCGGGCGACGGGGCGCACGCCAACGACCACGTCAACATGGGCCAGAGCTCCAACGACGTGTTTCCCTCGGCGGTTCATCTCGCGGCGCTGGACGCGGCTGAGAACGAGCTGCTGCCCGCCCTCAAACAGCTCGAGCGCTCGCTGACGCGCAAGGCCAAAAGCTTTCGCAACGTCGTCAAGTCTGGGCGCACCCACCTGATGGACGCGGTGCCGGTGACGCTCGGCCAGGAGTTCGCCGGCTACGCCGCGCAGATCGCGCTGGCCCAGGAGCGTATCGCCTCCGCGCTCGTGCACGTCGGGCAGATCCCGCTCGGCGGCACCGCCACCGGTACCGGCCTGAACACGCACGAGCGCTTTGCCGAGAAGGTCCGCGCGCGCCTGCGCAAGGAGTCGGGGCTGCGCCAGATCGCGCCGCCGGCGCATCCGTTCGAGGCGCAGGCCAACCGCGACGCGCTGGTCGAGCTGTCGGGCGCGCTGAAGATATTGGCCGTGTCGCTGACGAAGATCGCGGGCGATCTCGCGCTGATGGGCTCGGGTCCGCGCGCAGGGATCGGCGAGATCTTGCTGCCCGAGCTGCAAAAGGGCTCGTCGATCATGCCGGGCAAGGTCAACCCGGTGATCCCGGAGGTGGTCCTGCAGGTCTGCGGGCAGGTGATCGGCAACGACGCGGCGGTCACGGTGGGGGGGATGCAGGGACAGTTCGAGCTGAACGTGCGCATCCCCCTGATCGCGCGCAACCTGCTGCAGTCGCTGCAGCTGCTCAGCTCGACTGGGCGCGTTTTTGCCGAGAAGTGCATCGACGGCATCGAGGTCAACCGGGCGGGCACCGACGCGTCGGCCGGCGCCACGCTGGCGGTCGCGACCGCGCTCAACGGCGCGATCGGCTACGACAAGGGCACGGCGATCGTCAAGAAGGCCACGGCAAGCGGACGCCCGCTGCGCGAGGTTGCCCTCGAGGAGGGCGTCGATGTGAAGCTCTACGACGAGACGATCGACCTGCTTCGGATCGCGCGCGGGAACCTCGGCTGACCGGCCGGCCAGGCCTGCGTACCGGATCGAGCCGGCCCACGCGCGCGCGTGGGCTCAGACCTGTCACACGCCGAGCGCGCCGGCCGCCGACCGCCGGCCACCGGTCACGGGTCACCGGTCACACGAGCCGACCCACGCGCGCACGCGCACGCACGGACGCGCACGCGTGGGCTCACACCTGGGGCAATGCCTTGTAGAGCGCTGCCACGGCGCTGACGGCCGGCTTGGGGGCGCCGTCGTACATGAACAGCCCCTTCTGGTCGAGCCCCTCGATCAGCCTGATGTGCGGCAGCACCTCGTGGATCGAGCCGCCCGAGAAGGTCGGGTTCAGCGGGTAGTCGCGCAGCAGGTAGACGAACATGCCGCTCAGCTGCGAGTCGGCCGAGTAGATGCGGATGTGGCGCGCGAGCAGCTGCGCCTGATACCCGTACCCGCCCGGGCTCGAGCTCGGGTTCAGGCCGTTCGATTCGGCCCCGAACTCGCTGACCACGAGCACCTTGCCGGCGAAGGTGCGCTGCATCGCCGCCAGGCGCTTGGAGATTTCGGCGCTCACCGCGGCGGGCGAGTTGTGCGGGTGGTCGTACCAGCCCGAGTAGTCGGTCTCGGCGACGGCGTCGACTTCGCGGTAGACGGCCCCGGGATGTGTCGGCGGGTGATCGCCCCAGACATCGACCGCCACCATGCGCCCCGGGTCGTGGGCGTGCAGCCAGCGCGCCATCGTTTCGATGTACGTGTCCTCGGCGCTGTCGCGACCGTTGCCGGCCATCTCGTCGACCAAGTTCCATGCGAAGACCGAGGGGTGCAGCTGCTCGGCGATCGCAGCTGTGCGCGCCTGGTTCTCCGCAGCGGCGGTCAATGACGGCGTGGTCGAGTACCAGTTGCCGGCGCCTTCGACGGGGCCGATGCCCTGCCATACGAGGATCCCCGCGGCGTCGAACCGTTCGAGCAGCCCGGGATACAGCGGATGCTGGGTGCGCACGGCGTTCGCGCCGATCGCCTTGAGCTCGCTGACGATCGTGTTCTCATCGGCCGGCGTGAGCGCGTCGCCCCGGCCCTGAGCGTCCTCCTGGACGGTCGCGCCGTGCAGGACCAGGCGTGCCCCGTTGAGGTACACGCGTCCGCCGTGCCAGCTGATCTGGCGCAGCCCGACGCGCGCCGAGTAGCCGGCTTCGGAGCCGTTATCGAGGGTGAGCTGGTAGAGGTTGGGGCTGGCGGGCGACCACAGGGCCGGTTCTGGGACGGTGACCGTGGTGCTCACGGTCGCGGTCTGGCCGTGCGCCAGGCGCTGTTCGGGGAAGTGCAGCGCGATCGATTGGGTCCCGTGCGCGAGCGATCCTTCGGGGACGATCGGATGCCCCGAGACGCCGTCGTTGCGGACTTCGACGCCGACCGTGACGGTGGCGTTGGCGGCTGTCGTGACGGCGCCCGCCGGCAGGCTCGTCTGGATCGACGGGTTCTGCAGCTCGCTTTCGCCGACCGGGCGCACGTTGACCTCGCCGTCGATCCCGCCCCAGTTGAACCAGGTGCGGTGAAAGCCGAGCTTCTCCTGCGCGTCGGGGTTCTGCCAGTCGACGCGCACGACGACGGTATGTCTGCCCGCCGTCAGCATGGTGCGCATTTCGAAGGGCAGATACGAGCCCTTGTGGGATCCCAGTTCGTGGCCGTCGACCCACACGGTGGCCTGCCAGTTGGCCGACTCGAATGTCAGCGCGTAGGCGCCGGCGGCGGGGGCGTCGAAGGTCGTGCGGTACCAGGCGATCGAGCCTTCGTAGTTGGACACCGCGACGCGGCCGGAGTAGAGCAGCGGATCGATCACGTCGGGAACGCTGACGCTCTTGCCGCTGAAACCCCCCTTCTGCCAGCCTGCCGCAAGGCCGTGGTTGGCGGGATCCTGGCGCATCGTCCAGCTCGTCAGCTCGGAGCGTCCGCTCGGCCCTTCGGCGGGCAGCGACGAGCTCGAGGGCGCCTGCGCCTGGCTGGCGCTCCCGCCCAGCGCGATGCAGGCCACGATCACGGCCAGGATGCGATATCTGCGGCGGTGAACCACGTTGCTTGAACAGCGGCGGAGGCTCATCGGTGCGGCGCAAGCATACGCTCGAGCAGCAGCCGGGCGCCGGCCTTCGAGAGCGGTTCGTTGAGGTTGCCGCACTTCGGCGACTGCACGCACGATGGGCAGCCCTCCGCGCAGCCGCAACCGCTGATCAACGTGAGCGCGTCGCGGCAGAGCTCATCGAAGCGCGCGAACGCCGTGCGGGTGATACCGATGCCTCCGGGGTGTCCGTCGTAGATGAAGATCGTCGGCTGGCCGGTCTGGGGGTGCAGGTTGGTGGACAGACCGCCGATGTCCCAGCGGTCGCACATCGCCAAGAGGGGCAGCACCGCGATCTGCGTGTGCTCGGTGGCGTGCAGCGCGCCCAGCAGCGACTCGAGCGGGATCGTATCGGCGAGCTCGGCGCTGTCGAGCTCGTACCAGAGCGCCTGCGTGGAGAAGCTCGTTTCGGGCAGGTCCAGGCCGACGAGGTCGATCGCGCTGTGGTCGGCCAGGCGCTTGCGCTGGTAGGCGAGCACGGTCTCGGTGACCGCGACGGTGCCGAAGCTGAGCGTCACGCCGAGCGTGTCGCGCCGGTCGAGCAGGCGCTCGATCGTGGTTTCGGTCTCGCGCTTGGGCTGCGTGTACCAGTCGCCGTCGAATGGAGCCACGAGCGCGCGGCGGTGGTCCAGGTCCAGCTCGCGCACCTCGTACGAGCGCCCCTGGTGCAGGTACACGGCGCCGCCGTGAACGGTCGCGTGGGCGCGCGCGGCCTCGGTGTCGCCGAGCAGCTCGCCGCTGGCGACGTCCACGATCGCGAAGCGCTCGGAGCCGGCGGAGCGCAACGAGACTTCCGCGGCGGGATAGCGGTCGGCGCGGCGTGGCACGAAGGTGTCGCCGCTCACGTTCACGGCGGTGTCTCCGCGAGTTGCGCGGGATGCCCGTCGGCGCAGCAGTCCGGCGCCGAGCAGCTGCTCGGCGTAGGCCTGCAGGCGGGGGCCGAAGAACTCCTCGTCGCGCTGCTCGAGCGGCCCCTCGTGCGCGGCGCAGAGCAGGTGAGCGCGAAAGATCAGCGGGCTCTCGTGGTCGAGGATCGCGGCCTCGACCGGGCGCTCGAGGAACTCGTCGGGATGGCGGCAGAAGAACTGGTCGAGCGCGTCCTCGCCGGCGACGTAGACGGCGAGGCCGCGGCCCCGGCGCCCGGCGCGGCCCCACATCTGACGCAGGCTCGCGACCGTCCCCGGGAAGGTGACGCAGATCGCGGCGTCGAGCTGCCCGATGTCGATCCCGAGCTCCAGCGCGTCGGTGGCGACGACGCCGAGCAGCTCGCCCTCGACGAGCCGGCGCTCGAGCTCGTGGCGCTGGGCCGGCGTGTAGCCGGCGCGGTACGGGGCGATCCGCTCGGCGAGCTCGGCGGGCAGCCGATCGACCGCCTGTCGGAGGATCAGCTCGACGCCCTTACGGGACTTCATGAAGCAGATCGTCCGCGCACCGGCGCGGACGAGCTCGGCGAACAGCTCGGCCGCCTCGGCCAGGGTCGACGCGCGCACGCCGAGGTCGGCGTCGAGCAGCGGCGGGTTCCAGATCGCGATCCGGCGCCGGGCGCGGGGTCCGGCATCGGTGTCGATCAGGTTGAGCTCGTCGAGACCCGTCAACTCGCGGGCGAGCTCCAGCGGGTTGGCGATCGTGGCGCTCGCCAGCAGGAAGCGGGGGGCCGTG
>DATJOF010000024.1:0-22662 GCA_035507415.1 Solirubrobacteraceae bacterium | reverse complement strand
GCGAGCTTCGGCCACTCCCACTCGGCGGCCGGTCTAGCCTGAGCGAGAAGCGCGTCGCGGAAGAGCTCGGTGTCCGTGGCTGAGAGCGTCGGCGAAATGTCCGCGGAACTCCTCAAGGCGCTCCTCCAGACCCATCGCGGTCAGCGCGGCGGTGATCCCGGTGAACACCATCGCCGCGTCCGCTTCCGCGAGCTGTACGCGGCGCTCCTCGACCCCAGCTCTGAGCATCGACTCGGCGATCGCCCGCAGCCGGTCGCGCTCGCGTTCGTAGAGGACGACGAGCACGTGCGGCTTCGCCTCGCCGGTCGGGATCCCGGACTGGTGGTAGGTGCGCCCGTAGATGCCGGTCGCGCCGCGCTCCCAGGTTCCCTTCTCGCCGTCGTTGCCGGGCGTGAAGGTGTCGGGCTCCGGGGCCGGCGGTAGCCGTTGCACCTGGCGCCGGTAGAAGTCGATGTTGCCCAGGCACTCCCAGAGCTCGGCCAGCAGCGCTTGCTCGGGGGTGATCCCGTCGTGCGGGATGCCGAGCGTTTCGCAGGCCTCCAGCGCGCGGGCTTCGCGCGCCTTCTCGTTCTCGACCTCGGTCGTGCCGAAGTGGAACCGGCACTTGCCGGTGCCGGGGCGCCGGCCCTTCCCGGCGTGCTCGGTACCCCAGCCTGCCGGGCGGCCGCACGGCTTGCCGGTCTGCTTGCTGATGCCGCCGAAGTCGCCGCATGTCGGCTTGCCATGACGGGCCGCCTTCGCTGCCGCTGCCATGAGGGCGAGGCTAGAAGGCGGCGTTGACGATCGCGTAGCAGGCGGCGACCGTGCCGAGGATCATCAGCACCGCGACGCACGCGACGAGCAGGTAGGCGACCGCTTCGCCGATCTTGCTGCTCATGGCCACCATCCTAGGCTTCCCGGCGGTCATCAGGGTGCGCGGAGTCCGGCCCCTTCGACGCGGTATCGCCGTCAGCTGCGGCGGCCTCTGGGTGCTGGGGACCGGACAAGTCGAAGATACCGCCGCTGTCAAGCGTCAATTCTGAGTGCAGTTTCTCGATCGCTTTGCCGACCCGTGAGAGCTGTCTGCGCTGCTGGACGGTCATCGCGTGCCGACGGAGTGCGAGCTTACGGTGGGCCAGGCGCAGCGCGGCGGCGCCGTTCGCTGTCGGGATCTCGCGTTTCTCGCGGGCCTTCTGCTGGGCTTTGGCCATGTCCTTCGATGAGGGCAGCACGACCTCGCCCGCGTCGAGCTCATCGCGCACCGTCGTGTAGTCGCGGCTGCGCGAGAGGAACAGCGGCTCCTCGCTCGGGTGCTCGCCCAGGACGAAGCGGACATGCCATCGCTCGCCCTCGCGCGTGACCTCGACCGGCGTGACCGTGACCGACAAGCGCCGGGCCGAGCAGGCGTCGATCAGGGCGAGCACCGCCCGCGCCCGTGAAGGTTCTCGTTGCGCGCGCGCCAGGTGCTCGCGGTAAGGCACCCGGGCGACCAGGACCGCGGGCTTGCCCTCCCTGAGCGGGCACTTCTTGCGCTCGCCCTCGCTGCCGTAGATGACAGGCAGGTCGATCTCGCGTAGCCGTAGTCGTGCTGAGCGGATCGCTTCGACCGTCTGGCTGTCCACCGCGATCATTGAGCGCCACGAGCACAGACCCACATGGAGGGGTCGTGATGATAGGGCGGGCGGGTTCACAGGACAAGCGGCGCACGCTTACCGCCGCCGCGCCCGCACCTTCGCCGCGAGCCGTTCCGGGCTCACGTAGGTGTAGATGACCGTGGTCCTGATGTCGGCGTGGCGCATCAGCGACTGGACCTCGCGCAGGTCAAAGCCGTCGCGCAGCAGCTCGGTCCCGAACGTGTGCCTGAGCCGGTGCGGCCAGACCGGCTCCTCGATCCCGGCCTTCCGGGCGTAGCGGGAGACCATTTCCCAGATGTAGCGGCGGTCGAGCTGGCCGCCCTTCAACGTCACGAACAGCCACGGGTTGCCGGCGGCGTGGTGGCGCCGCTCGGGCTTCCAACGCTGCAGCCAGGAGAAGGTGCGCTCGTCCAGCGGCAGGACGGCTTCGCGGCCGCCCTTGCCGACGTCGGCGCGGATCCGTAGCTCCGAGCGTTTCCAGTCGATGTCGCGCAGGTAGACCCCGCAGACCTCCGAGGCACGCAGGCCGGCGCCGGCTAGGAGCTCGAGGATCGCGCGGTTGCGCAGCCCGGTCGGGCAGCCGATGTTCGGGCGGGCGAGCAGCGCCTCGAGCTGGTCGGGGGTGAGCACCTTCGGCAGCACGCGCGGCGCGGGCATGGGCCGAGGGTACGCCCGACAGATCGTGCGTCTAGGGCTGCACGCGACATGTCTGCGATACGCCGGACAAAACGAATGGTCTGTCAGGTCATCGCGGGGCGCCCTTGGAGGCCCCGGGGGAGCGTCGGGTCTATTGCGCGGCCGCCAGGACGCCCTCAAGGACGCCCTGCTCGCGCGCGTCTGTCTCGGCGCGGCGCACGTTCTTGACCGCCTGCGAGTAGTAGGTCGGCTTCAGCTCGACGCCGATCCCGCGGCGCCCGGCGCGCACCGCGGCGTAGACCTCTGAGCCCACGCCCATGAACGGTGTCAGCACGTTCTCGCCGGGGTTCGACCACAGCACCAGGCAGCGGTCGATCACGTCGAGCTGCAACGGGTGGACGTGGCGCTCGTCCTCCTCGTCGCGGGCTTCGCGGAACGGCAGCACCCGGTCGATCCGCACGTCATCCCAGAAGGCGCTCGCGTACTGGCGCCAGATCCAGTGCGAGTAGCGGTTCTCGGTCTGCTTGCCGGTCCAGCCGCGGTAGCGCAGCAGCTCCTCGGGCACCATGCGCTCGCCGGCGTACTCCATCAGGCCCTCGGGGTGCGCGACCGGGACCGGGTTCTCGCCGTGGCGGCGGAACGTCAGCAGGTAGTCGGCGGAGGCGACCGAGCAGCGCGTGGAGTCCTCCACGATCGTGCGGTGCGCGAGGTCCTTCTTCATCGTGCGGTTGCGGACCGCCAGCGGCTCCTTCCAGACGTGGTAGCGCGCCACGTAATCCCAGCCGCAGTCACGGTGCAGGCGGATGATGTCGCCGGGGAAGTCGCGCAGCGCGTCGCCGCCGGAGTTGCCGGTCGGCGTGTCCATGCAATGCACGCAGGACATGCGGCCGGGCATCGTCAGCCGCGCGAGCTCGTCGACCACGTAGCCGTAATGCTCCATGAACTGCTCGTAGCTGGCGTTGTTCGACAGGTCCCGCGCGCTCGAGGTGTAGTGGTAGAGCCCGGCGAACGGCGGCGAGTACACCGACAGGTGGATCGAGCCGGCGGGCAGCGTCGGCATGACCTCCATGCAGTCGCCCAGGTAGAGCGCGTAGCGGTCGGTCACGGTCTGCTTGGCTACAGCCATGCGGGCACCTCCGGTTCGGTGTCGTAGTTCTCGGCGTGGTCGATGTCGAGCGCTTCGTTCATGTGCGCGACCAGCGTCTCGAACATGCGGTCGGCCTGCTTGGCCTTGCGTTGCAGGTTCTTGAGCGCGTTCGCGCCGCCCTCGGTGGTCACGATGTCGACGGTCACGGCGCGCTTCTGCCCGAAGCGCCAGGAGCGGCGCACCGCCTGGTAGTACTGCTCGTAGCTATGGCTCGGAAAGAACGCCATCCGGTTGCAGTGCTGCCAGTTCAGGCCCCACGCGCCGATGATCGGCTTGGTGACCAGCACGCGGATCTGCCCGGCGCCGAAGGCGCCCAGGACCTCCTCCTTGCGCTCCACACTGTCTGAGCCCGATAGCTGCACGGCGCCGTCGATCAGCTCGGTGAGCAGGTCGCCCTCGTCGTTGAGCTGGCACCAGGCGACGGCGGAGCGCGCGCGCCCGATCAGCTCCGCGGCCTGCTCGCAACGCTCGGCGATCGTGCGTCGGGACTCCTGGCGCTCCTCTTGCAGGCCCTGCGCTGGCAGGTCGAACAGGGTGTCCTCGCGGGCGGTGCGCGCGGCGATGATGTGCTCGCGGACCTTCAGCGCCGGCAGCACGAACTCACCGTCATCGAAGCCGAGATCCGAGGGGCGACGGATCGCGCGCGCCCAGGAGACGACCCAGCGCCAAAAGGCGTCCTCGGCGTGGCCCTTGAACCGCCACTGGTCATGGCCTTGCGCGCGCCAGCGCCCGCCGATCGACTTCGATGTGCGCTCTTTGTTCGTGAAGAACCGGGAGAGCATGTCCATGTGGCCGAGGTAGCCCAGCGCCTCGCTCGAGGTGCCGAGCTCCACGTAGTCGTTCGGCGCGGCCGTCGCGGTGCAGAGCAGGCGGTAGGGCATCTTGCGCATGAAGTCGGTCACCAGGGCGCGGCGCACCCCGTCGAAGGACTTGATCGCCGAGGACTCGTCGCAGACGACGCCGCCGAACGCTTCGCGGTCGAACAGGTGCAGCCGCTCGTAGTTGGTGACGGTCAGCGGCGCGGTGATCTCGCCCTCGCGTGAGACCTCCGCCTCGATCCCGAACTTCTGCGCCTCGCCGCGGGTCTGCGCGCCGACGGCGAGCGGCGTCACGATCAGGACCGGCTTGCCGGTGTGCCGGCGCACGTTCTCGGCCCAGACGAGCTGCATCGGCGTCTTGCCCAGGCCGCAGTCGGCGAAGATCGCGGCGCGCCCCTTGCGGGTCGCCCACGCGACGAGATCGCGCTGGAAGTCGAACAGGAAGTCAGGCATGAACTCGGGCCCGAACCCGTGGTCGCTGCCCTCCTGCGCCTTCTCCCGCAGGAACTCCTCGTAGCCGCTCACGCCACCGCCCGTTCTGCCACGCAAGCCTGCTGATAGACAGAAGCCTCACGCACAGACCGTCGTAGGGCTTCTTCGACAAGCTGCGAGCGAGACGTGCCTCGCGCTGCTGCCGTGTCCCGTAGCCAGTCGGCTAGCTCCTCGGGGAGACGGACCGTCACGGAGACCTTGCCGGAGGTCACGCGTGCTCCAAGATGCGTTCGCCGATCCACTGAGCCACGTTCACGGTCACGGCGTCTCCGCAGGCGGAGTAGCGGGGTCCGTCGGGGGGAGGATCGTCCACCCGTCGGGGAAGCCCTGAAGGCGCTCGCACTCGGTCGGGGTGAGCCGGCGCACAGACGAGGTTGGGGTCGTCCGCGGTTCGCCGGCCGGCTCCGTCGTTGCCGCCGCCGAGGGGTCCTGCGATGGTGAGCGGGGTGCCACGCCCGGTTCCGTCCTCGCTGGCGTCGAAGCCGACAAGGTGCCCACCTGCGGCTTCCTCGGCTCCGATGCGATGGCCTCCGGCTCCGCTGCTGCCTCGCTGGAGGGCGCTGACGATGTTGATGTCGTCCTCTTTGCGTCGCCCAGGTTCGTTGACGCCAGCTCCGTGAGAGCCCGATGTAAGGCTGGCGGCAACTCGCGGCCCTGCTTCTCGGCCCGGCGCAAAATCCCCGCCGCCGCTCTCGGGCTCAAGAAGAACCTCGCAGGCACTTCGTCCAGCAGCACGTCGGGCAACGATGAAGACGCGTCGCCGCCGCTGGGGCACTCCGAAGTATCGGCTGTCCAGCACTCGCCAGGCGAGGTCGTGAAACCCGATGTCGGCCAGCGTCGAGAGTACGAGGGCGAAGTCGCGTCCTTCGTGGGAGGAAAGTAGTCCGGGAACGTTCTCAAAGAGGAGCCATCCTCCGGGCCGAACAAGCTCATCGGCGATCCGCGCGAACTCGAAGAACAGGCTGGATCGTTCGCCGTTGACGAGGCCGGCTCGTCGGCCGGCGACGGAGAGGTCCTGGCAGGGGGTTCCGCCGGCGAGCAGATCAACGCCTCGCCAGCGAGCCCGCCGTTCGGGTCGGTCGCCACCGTCAGCGCCGCGCTGCTCTCGCTCCAGTTGTCGGCGTCGTCCATCGAGTTGCGAACGTGAGACCTCACGAATGTCCTCGAAGCACGGGACTCCGGGCCAGTGCCGGGCGAGCACCCGCCGCCGGTAGGCGTCCTTCTCGCATTGAGCGACGATCCGCCATCCTGCTCGCTCGAGGCCGAGGTCGATGCCTCCGACGCCAGTGCAGACCGAGAGCGCGTCACGACTCACCTGCGCCTGTCTCCTTGTATCGGGCGATCGTGTCCGGGTCTACTTGCTCGGCGCCCGGGGCAGGGTCGGACTCAGGGTGCTCGCGCTGCGCCCACTGGATCGCGTCCTCGGGAGTCGGGAACGAGATATCGGGCGAGGCCCAGCCGCAGGAGCACTGAACCCACTCGCCGGGCCGTGCGGGCGATGAGCAGTAGGCAAGAACGTGCTCGGGCATGGGCCGCTCAGCCATCGGTGCTCGACTCCTCGACCCGCAACACGGCCGCGATGGGCTCGCGCTCGCCGTAGCGCCGGTCCAGATAGTCGGTCAGCCCGTGCGCTGCTGCGAACCGCTCGGTTTCCTCGCTGAGCGCCGTGCGCGGCACGAACACTCGCAGCCGACTGTCGAAGCCGAAATGGTGGCGGCGGCAAGCCCACTCCCAGACTGCCGCGTCGCCGAGATACCGGCCGAGGCCTTCGCGCTTCAGTGTCTGCTGCTCGATCAGGTGCGCGTGCTCCAATGGTCCGGCGCAAGGCTGATCGCTGAAAGCGGCCAGCCAACATGTCGGCTGCTCCGGGTGCCGGGCCCCGTACACGTAGACGGCCGTCTCGCGCTCGGGCTTGCGCTTGCGGCGCGGGGGCAGCGGGGCTACCGGGAGGACGTGCGCCTTCGCCGGAGAGCGGGTCATGCGGCGGCCTCGGGGTGGAGCTCGCGGTAGCGGTCACATGCGCGGCAGACGCCTTCGGGGTGCAGCGCGTCGGAGCCGTCCGCTAGGCGGACGACGACATCATCGGGGTCCAGCGGGGTGCGGTGAGTGGTGCGGCGCGGGGCGGACTCGTGCGTGCGCGCGTCGCCGTGCCAGTCGACGGTGACCGTGCCGTCGTCGTTGTGCGACACGACCGTGTAGTGCTCCTGCCAGTAGGCGCAGTAGACCAGCGCGCCCACGGGCGCATACCTCGGCGTCCGCATCAGGCGCGCTCCTCGCGGTTCGCGTCGGCGATGGAGCTCTCCAGGTCGCGCAGGCGGCGGATCGCGCCGCACAGTCCATCATCGAGGAACGAGCCGAGCTTGTAGAGCGTGTGCGTCAGGTTCTCGCCGTGGCGGCCACCCAGCCGCTCGGCTTCGCGCGTCGCCTGTTTCAGCTTGCGCTCGGCCGCCTTCAGCGACTCCCATTCGACGCGCAGCGTGTCGCCGCTCACCCTCTCACCGCCCGGGGCAGCTCGCCGGCTTTGCGCGCGAACTCGTCGATGAACTGCTGGCGCCACCAGTCCCATTCGGGGTCGTTGGGGATCTCGCTGGGGCGCAGGTCGCGCAGGGCGATCACGGTGTCTTCCAGGACGCGCCTGTCCATCGCGGCACTCGCGCGCATCGCCTTGCTGCTGACCGGCCCGTGCGAGTGCACGCCCACTACCCTCTCACCGCCCGGTTCCGGCTGGCGCACGCGTTCTCGACAGGTTTGCTCGCCCGCCACCATGCCAGGGCCGCGTCCAGGCGCCACTCCTCATGGTCGGCCATCATGCAGTGCTGGTCGAGGTTCCAGTCCCCTGAGGCTGGGAGGACGATCACGCGCCGGTGCGACGCGGGCTCGGCGCCGCACCAGACCGCGGCGCGCTCATAGAGGTTGACCTGCCAGTGCGCGCCCGCGTAGATGCCGCCGCGTTCCTGGGTCTTCAGGTCCAGGGTGTCGAGAAGGCCCCCGATTATTGCCCGCATGTCCAGCCGGCCCGCGTAGCCGTCCTCGCCGTGCACCACCAGCTGCTCGACCTCAACGGGTTCCGGGTCCAGGGCCCGGATCATCTTCGCCCAGGCTTGGATGTAGCCGTGGTGCTCGGCCGGGTGCTCGGCGAGCTTCGGGACCTCGCCCGTCTCCATGTAGGCCTGGTTGATCGAATGCAGGTTCAGCCCGCGGCGCTGCGCGCGTTTCGTCGCCGCGTCCGCGCCCAACCCCTGCTCGCGCACCACGGCGATCGCGTGCTCGGCCCGGCTCGTCTCGGCCAGCATCCCGGCCTTGAACGCCAGCAGCGCCCCTTCGATGCCGCGTTCCTCGGCGTAGTAGGGGATCCCCGGCTTCGGGCAGATCGCGTCCAGCAGCGTCGTGACCGACGTGAGCTTCACCGCCCGCCCGTCATCGGGTTCGTAGACATACTCGCGGTAGGGCTTCTGGCGGACGTTGCCGTCCTTCGTCAACCAGCCCGCCGGCGCCTCCCGGTAGGTGACCCGGCCGCCCGGCACCCGGCGGACCAGTTCGCGCTCCCATGCTCCGGGGGTGCGAGAAGGGTCGGGGGCGAGGGAGAGGTCGGTCACTCGATCCCCTCCTGCTTGAGCGCGTCGAGAATCGCCTGGGCGTCTGCGCCGCTGCCGGTGTAGAGGTCCCAGCCGCCGCCGTCGTCATCGATGTAGCAGCGCATCCCCTCGTCGTCGCGCCACTCGCGGACGCCTGCGGCTTCGGCTTCCTCGCGCGTCGAGAAGTGCGGGAGGATGATGGGCGGCTCGCCGCTCACCGCGCCCGCACCGCCAGCCCCGCAACCTGCTCAACCCGGACCCCGGGGATCTCCCTGACCCCTGCCCGCACGGCAGCGTTGATCGCCTTCATGTCCACGACAAGGTACTGCCGGGGCACCTGCTCAGGGTCTAGGACTGTCGCCTTCCAACGGTGGCTCACGGAGGCTGAGCCGTTCTCGGCATTGAGGGGGGCGGGGCCGGCGACGGTGAGAGCGGGCGCGGAGGCGGCGGCGATCTGGCGTTGCGTGGCCTCCTCGGCTGTCTGGTGGGCGGCGGCGGCCTCCGCGTTGGCCTCGCGCATGTTCGCGGCGTCGGTGCGCTCGGCGTCTTCGGCGGCCTTCTGGGCGGCCCGGGCGCGCTCCCATGCGGCCCGGCGGGCCTCGGCGGCCTCGCGCTCGGCGGCTTGGCGCTCACGCTCTAGCTCGGCTTGCAGGCGTTCGCGCTCGCGCTCCTGGGCTTGGCGGAAGGCGAGCAGCTTGCGCGCCACGAGCTCGCGGGCCTCGTCCAGCGGGGCGACCGCGCCTTTCACTTGCTCGTTTATGGCCCGGACGTGCTTCGTGAGCGGATCGACCAGGAAGCGCCGGGCGCGTTCGCTGCGGTCCTTCGCCGCCTTGACCTCCGCCAAGAAGCCGGTGGCCTCCCGGGCGTCGGCCTCGGATGCGACCTCGATCGTCCTTGCGCGCGCAACGACCTCTGAGACCTCGCCGCCGATCTCGGCGAGCTTCTGCTGCTCGGACTCGGTGACGCTCACCACTGCCCCCAATCCGGCTCGATGCCGAGCATCCGGTCCACCGCGACGCTGGCGGCTTTCCAGAGCTCGCGGATGCGTTTGACGTGCTCCATCGTCCACGTCTCGCCGGTGAAGCCGTGGCCGATCCGCAGCGCCAGCTCGGCAAGCTCTTTCAGCGGCTCCGGCGCCTTCTCGTCGAGGTCGATCAGGTGGTCGGATGCGCCGTTCATCCACATCTCGATCATCGCGGAGAGCGCCTTCACCCGGTCGCCCTCGCGCATCCTCTCCGCGCTGGCCATCCGCGCGAGCTTCTGCGCGGCGTCGCCCACCGGGTAGCGCAGGGCCTCCGCTTCGCAGCGGCCGCGCTCCTGCGGTGTCCAGTCCGCGAACTCGCGGATCTGCCGCTCGCTGTAGGGGCCGTGCTCGTGCAGGTGCTCGCTGAACTTGGCGAGGCACACGACGATCCCGGCGCCGAATTCGCTTCCCTCGTCGCTCACTGCTCATCCCCTCCGTTCTCGATGTAGGCGCGGACCGCGCGCTTGAGGACTGCTGTGATCGTGCGTTCCTCGCGTTCGGCTTGGGCTTTCAGGGCGGCGTAGGTGTCGTCGGGGAGCTTCACGGAGACGCCGCGCGGGGAAGTGGTGGCCGGGGCGCTCATCGGCGCAGCCGTCCCGCGACGTAGGCCGGGAACAGCGCGACGGTGACCGCGAAGCTCCCGGCGAGGAAGCCGAACGAGCCCGGGGGCGGCGCGAGGGCGAAGTTGGCGAGCCCCACCCCTACGTCGAGCAGGGCGATAGCGAGAAGCCATCCCCTCATGCGCGCACGAACTCCTCGCGCGGCATCGGGTCGGTGATCCAGATGACCCCGCCGCACTTCGGGCAACGCACGCCCCACGGCCCTGACTGAAGAGGGAACTGCTCGCCCGCCGCGGGCGGCAGGTCATCCGGGAGCAGCCAGGACTCAAAGCAGCCGAGGCACGCCGCCGCCTGCACCTGATCGCTCACCGCCCGACCCCCGCCGCATGAGCTTCCAGGGCTGCCCGGAACGCCGGGAGCGAAGCCTGGGTGAGGTCATCGAGCGAGTCCACGCCTGCTGCCAGGCAGAGCATCGGCAGGGCGGCCGGGTCAAGGTCTGCGGTGTCACACTCGAGCTCGGCGCGCTGCTCGGGGGTGAGGAAGGCGTTCGTGATCCCGTCGAGGGCGCCGGATTCGCGAAGCTGCTGCTCGGCGCACTCGGCTGCGGCGGCGGGGTCGCTCGGCGGGACCCAGCTGACCTGCAGCCCAGGCCACGCCTCCTCATCGCTGCTGTCGGGCTCCGGGGCGGCGACCGGCTCGACCTCCACGTCGCCTTGTGAGCCTGCGCTGTCGCCGTGGTCGAGCGGCACGCCGAACGTCTCGGTGCCCTTCTGCTCGAGCCAGTCCGCGTAGCGTTCCCGGCAGGTCGTCTCGCCCTGGTCGGTCAGGACCCAGGTGTCCTTGCCTTTGGGCTGGCGCAGCCCTTCGTTCGGGCGCAGGATGATCTTCGGGACCGCGTAGACGGAGACGCCGACCCCGAACTTGACCGCCGCGCGCTTCAGGGCGTCGGAGCGCAGCGCCTTCGCCACGGCGGTCCCGGACGCTTCGCCGACGTCGTAGCGGGTGACGCCGCAGACGGTCAGGGCGCAGATCATCGCGCCGTCCCGGTTCTCGTAGCTGTCTGACCACTGCTCGGCGCAGACCATGTTCAGCCGCTCGGCGACCAGGCGCGCGTCGATGTAGGAGACGATCAGCGCGCCCTCTTTCCAGGCTTGCTGGACCTTGAAGCGCACGGCGTCCGCCGTGAACGGCCGGCGCAGGTAGGGGAGCGCTTCGCGCAGGCTGTCGACGGGAAGCTCGCCGGAGAACTGGGCCATCACGCGAGCGCCCGGTTCGCCAGACAGAGCGCCGCGAGGCAGAGCAGCCCCACGGGTACGCTCACGATGGCCGCGGCGACAAGCGCGAGTCCGAACGCCAGGCCCAGCCAGAGCCAGAAGCGCATCACGCAGCCTCCCCGCTAGGGTGTTGCGCAGGCGGCGCGGCGAGGGGGCGCGCCTCAGGCACCGCCGGGGTCGGGTATTGGGCGGTGCCAACGCCGCCTGCGCAAGATGGGGGATCGAAGGTGCCGCGCTCCGGGTCATCAGCGTCGAACACGTACCAGTGCGCGCGCGATGTGCTGAGCGAGCGGCACGCGGCCAGGTCGATCAGCGCCGAGTCCAGGTCTGATCCGAAGTGCTGGACCTCTATCGGGTTGCCGTCCGGGTAGACGACCGCCAGCGTGTAGTCGGCGGAAGGGAAGTCGGGTTCGCCCCAGCCGTCCCGGAGCGCGTCGGTCAGGCCCTTGTAGTCCTCGCTCACCGGGGGGCCCTGCCGATCTCAAGCGCGATCGAGAAGTGCTCGTCGCCGTCCTCGACCCAGCGCGACACGCTGAGGCCGCCAGTCGAGCGCGTGTGCTCGACCTCCACATCGAAAATCATGTCGCGTAGCCGCTGCTCAATCCGGGCCTCATCGGGCACCCCGTCGGCCCAAGCCCATCCCACGGCGGCGTAGGCGGGCGCCGCCATCTGCGCGGCCTCCCGCGCAAGCGCCGCAAGCTCGCGCGCGTCAACCCGCCTCATCGTCTCGCTCATCGCCCCGCCCTCGCCAGTATCCGCTCGGCCTCAGCGACCACTTCCCGCTCAGCTTGTTTCGAGGGCTCTGGCGGTAGGCAGGTGAGCCGGTAGGCGGAGGCTTCTTCACGGCGCCCGGCGGCTTCTTCGATTCGACGCTGGCATTCGGCGGCGTCCTGGGCGAACAGGCGGTCAGCGCGGCGCCCGGCAGCGCACGAGGCGAGCGTGATCACGGCGCAGAACCCGAAGATGGCTCCGAGGGCGAGAGGGATCATGCCGCCTTGTCCTTCACGGGCCACAGCTTCTCGGGGGTCGTGTTCAAGAACTTGGCGATCCGCTTCTGCGTGGGCGCTTCCGGGATGCTGTGCCCCTGCTGCCAGCGTGAGACCTGCGAGTAGTGGACGCCGAGCTCGGCGGCGAGTTCGCGCCCGGTGCGCCGTTCGGCTCGCATCGCCTTGGCCATCGGGGTGCGGGAGGGGCGGCGGGTCACGTCTGCGACTCTACACCATCCCCCGGCGGCATGTCAACATCAGTTGCGTCAACATTTCCCGCTGTTTGCGGGATCGCGCGCTCGGGTATCGAACATGCCGTGCGGCTGGCGCCCCCTCGCAGAGCGCACCCTGCGGGCGCCAGTCGCCCTTGAACGAAAAGAGCCCCCCGGAGTCCAGAGGGAGAGGACTCCGAGGGGCCGAGGGAGAGAGGATGCAGTCAGGAAGGCTACAGGCTCAGGCCTTGCATTCCCACTGGCTCGCACCGGCGCCACCGTCCCAGATGCGGGCGGCGACCGCCGACTGTTCGCCGCGCGAGTGCTCGGCGGCGTCGGCGGGCGGGGGCCCGCCGTAGGCTTCCCAGGTCGGTCCCTCGATCTGGTAGAAGCCGGCCGGGCCGCCCGGGTAGGCGGGCGGGTCATCCTCCTCTTTGCTCTCGCAGATCACGATCGCTTCGGGGATCGCCCAGCCTGCGGCTTCCGGCGGATGATGGGCTCGCCACCATCGTCGCCCGACACGAACATCGCAGGACGCGGTTCGGCATCCTGGGTTGCGGGCGTGGTAGGCGGCCGCCGTGGCGGGCCTAGCGGCCGCGGGTGCTGCGGTTACTGCGAGTGCTGCAACAGCGGTGAATGTGAGTAGCCGTCGGATTCAACGAGACCTCCTTCACGGGTCGCCCCTAGCGCTGCCGGGGCCCGGTTCGCCAGTTTGGGGAACTTCAGGCTGGCGACTTCGCCTTTCGGCGGAGCGGGCACCGTAGCCGGGGTCCCGGATGGCTGTCAACCCGGCGGGCCGGAACGTGCAGGAAGGTAGCGCCCGGTGGCTTGCCAGACCACGACGTGCCGGCTGATGGGGTTGCCGTTTCCCCTCACGGGGCTGTCCGGTGCTCTTTACCACCGCCGAGCAGTCTGCAGCCCCTCGACGGATCGTCTCATGTGCGGCATCTGAGCTACGGGCGCCCTTGAAGGCTATCGCCCCCCAGAACGCAAAAAGGCCCCCGGCGCTCAGCGCCGAGGGCCAGCCCTCGAAACGTCCATCACGATACCCGCCTGCTCAAGCCCTGCCCGCCCCGAGCCGATCAGGGCCCATGATCTTCATCGAACACCTGGCCGAGCAGCCCGAGCTGTTCTCCGCCGATCTCTTGCTCACGCTCCGGGAGCTCGAGGAACGTGGCGTAGCCCGGTCCGCGGCGAGTGGGCCGGGACAGCCGATGCCGACTCCTCCGGGGGCTCGCCGTAGAGCCCGTCGAGGATCGCCTCCTGGCGCTCCCGCTGCCTCGCCGGCGCTGTCCACTCCTCGAACGTGAGAGCGACGAGCTGCGCGCGCGAGTGCGCCCCGGTCTTGCGCATCGCGTTGCGGATGTGCGTGCGGACCGTGTTCTCTGAGATGACGAGGGCTGCCGCGATCCCCGCCGTGCTCTCCCCGGCGGCGATGCGGGCGATGATCTCGCGCTCGCGGGGGCTCATGGCTTCTTCGGCGGAGCGCAGCACTCCGAGCATAGGACCAGCTGCCACGGCTTCCCGTCCTTGGACCCTTCATGCACCCGCCAGCCCCAGGTCTGCGTGAGCGCGCGCCGCGAGCAGACCGTCGTGCATTCGCAACGGTCGCACTCCCACGGGAACTCCTCCTCGCGCGCCATCGGGGCCCTCCTAGATGTTCAGCGCCCTCCGGGCCCAGCGGCCGAGGCCCAGGTGCCAGAGCACGTCGGCGGCGGCCAGGGCGATGAGGACCCGGCGCATCGCTAGGACGCGGGCGGCGGCACCACGCCGATCTCGGTATTCGACAGCGCCGTGATGACCTGCTGCGGGTCCTTGGAGGTCCGCAGCACGTTCCACTCGGGTTCGGGCAGCGAATGCACGCCCTCCTGGCCGCGATGGTGCAGCGTGCACAGCGGCTCCAGGTTGCCCTCCTGCTCGACGTATTCGGCGAACTGCTCGTCGGTCAGGTCCAGCCCGTAGGCGGCATTGAACTTGTCGAGGTCGATGTCGTTGATGTGCGCGAACTCGACCTTGTTGTGGTGCAGCTCGATCTGCCCGTAGTGGTAGTCGGACCGCACGTTGCACTTCAGGAGGCCTTGCCGGCGCATCCGCTCTTTCGCCTGGTGGAACAGCTTGTAGTGCGGGTCGGACTCGCGCGGTTCGTGGGCGGGCCAGCGCTCGATCAGCCGGATCGTGACTTCGGCCTGGTGGGGGCCGGTCATCTCACGCCCTCGCGAGATCGTGTTCCAGCGCGGCCAGGTCGAGCCCCAGCGTGTCTTTCTTCGCCGCGACCAGCTGGTGGCTGATGATGCACCAGACCTCCTCGAGCGCGTGCGCCAGGTAGCCGAAGGTCAGCAGCGCCTCGCCGCCCCAGGTCTTGCAGAGCAGCCCGGTCGACGTGTAGCCGGTCGCGACGACACAGTGGCCGTCTTCTTCCTGGCCCTCGACCCAGGTCCACGGCTTGCCTTCGGCGAACTGCTCCTGCTGCGGTTCGCCGACGATGATCCCCAGGTAGGCGCAGCCGTAGAACGCGACCGCCTGGAGGATCTGCAGCGTGTCCTTCGGCGGCACCGGCGCGTAGGCGCGGATCTGCCCGCCGAACAGGCCGAGGCCGGGCCCGCGCCAGACCCTGAGCACTTCCGCCTCGTTCAGCCCCGTGTCCTGGCCGCCGGTGAGCCGGAAGTACTCCTCCACGATCGCCTGTTCGGTGGGCAGCACGCCCGTGGCGCCGTAGAGCGAGCGCCATGCCCGCACCGCGTGGTCGCACCCCGCGATCGTGCAGTCGCCGTAGGTGGCGTTGCCGTCGATCGGGTACTCGCCCGGCGGCGAGGTCAGCGACGCGGGAGGCCGCGGGAGCACGCCCGTGGCGTAGACCGCGAGATCCTTCAGGGCTGCCGGCCTGCTCGCCGGCAGCCGTCCTGTCTTGTAGGGGCCCATCTACTTCTTGACCCCGGCCTTGATCTTGGCCGTGTTCTCCAGCGAGTTGACGACCACGAACACGGCGGGGATCAGCGTGCCGGCGGCCGAGACGATGATCCCGGCCACTTCGTTGTTCAGGACGCCGAAGCCGACCACGATCGAGACGACGGCGGTGACGATGGCGAGGATCGCTGCGGGTAGGGCTTCCATCAGGGGGTCTCCTTCGGGTTGGGGTTCAGGTGGCGGACGATCAGTTCGGTGAGCGGGCCGCCGCGCTCGGGCCGGCGGCTCGTGAGCTTCGCGCCCCAGCCGACGCCGAGCCAGGTGCCGTAGTAGTTGGCGGCGGACACGCAGACGTAGCAGTAGACGTGCGCGGCGGTGCTGTGGCTGTCGAGCAGGCGCAGGCTGTACTCGGTGGTCGTGATCGCGACGACCCAGCCGATCGTGTCCAGGGCCGCGGACAGGTGGCGCCGGTAGGTGGCTTGGGCCTCGACCATCACCGTGGCCAGCACGTCGGAGACGACCATGCAGACCCCGGCGAGGGCGAGCCAGAGGATCAGGTGGGCGGTGCTCATGCGGGCACCCAGGCGCCGCCGCGGATGAAGCCGTGGTAGCCGCCGCAGCCGTGGGCGCCGTTGCAGAGCACGCTCGGGCTGATCGTCAACGGGTCCTCGCTTTCGACGGTCCAGGTCGGCCGGTCCATGTCGGGGTCGAAGTTCACGTAGCCCCCGCACGCGCGGCCATCCTGCGCCCGGTGCCAGAAGATGATCCCGACGCGCTGGCCGGCCTTTCGGGCCGCTCGCGGCGCCCTGAATCCACTGGAAGGCGCAGTCCGCCGAGAGCCGCGTGAGCTTCACGTCGCGGTCGCGGAGCAGGTCCTCGTAGGTGTAGGGGTCCTCAGCGCGGCTGATCGGGTTGCCCATCGCCGCCGAGCCGCTTGTCGATGTAGTCCTTCAGGTCGGCCAGCCCACCGGCGGTGTCCAAGTCCAGGCGGTCGTCGATCTGGGCGAGCAGCCGCGTGTGCGCCTTGGCCATCGCCTCGGAGTGGGCGGCTTCGCGCTCGGCGCCGGCCTTGTCGCGGTCGGCCTGGCGGGTCTGGGCGAGCAGGATCAGCGGCGCGGCGTAGGCGGCCTGCAGCGAGAAGGCGAGGTTCAGCGCGATGAACGGGTAGCGGTCCCAGGCGATCGCGCCGGTGATCGCGAGGCTGTTGAGGATCACCCAGGCGACGACGGCGAGGCTCTGGCCGATGATGTAGCGCGGCGTGCCGAAGAAGCGCGCGGCGCGCTCGGCGAGCTGGCCGAAACGGTCGCTGCCGAAGGCGCTGTGGCTCACCGCGGACATGAGACCCCCCGGTAGCGGTGCTCCTGCAGGGCCACGTACTCGCGCAGCGGCGCTTCGACGCTGCGGGCGAAACGGACGAACAGCGCGATCTCCCCGCGGGCTGCGGGCGGTGCCTTGGCCTCCTGGGCTTCCAGGGCGTCCGCGCCGCGGACGACGATCGGCAGCCCGGCTCGCATCGCTTCGCGCAGGCAGACCCCGGTCGGTTCGCCGGCCTTCTGGACGATCGCGGTGTGGCGCGCTTCGCGGTTGTGCGCGTGCTCGTCGTTGTGCAGCTTGGCGAAGGCGACCGCGACGAAGATCAGGGCGATCACCCAGCCGACGCGATCGAGCAGGTTCCAGCAGGCGCGCAGCCTAGACATGGAACACGCCTGCGGCCTGCAAGGCCGCGACGACGATCGAGCCCGCCAGCCAGATCACGACGTGGTGGTGGCGCAGCCAGCTCACGGCTTTCGTCCCGCGATCCGCTGGAACATCAGGCACCCGGCCGCGAACGTCATCGCCCCGATGTTCGGTTCGTGGCCCCCGATCCACCAGGCCCCGATCTGCTCGCCGCCGAGCAGGAACCCCGCGATCTGGGCGTAGCGGGGCCACTCCCTGGAAAGGTGTGAGAGCAGCCTCTGGACGGCGTTCCACATTCATCGCTCCTCCAAGAGTTAGGATTCCCGCGTGGGGCTGAAGCCGGGGACCGTGCCAGCCGTTGCGCCCGCGCCGAAGCGCGAGCCGGTGCCGATGCCCGCGCCGGTCCGCAAGCCCGAGCCTGTCCCGGCGTGACCGCGCGGCTCGACGCGCCCGCGATCGGCTACCGCGTGTTCAAGTGGGCCGGGAGCGGGCCGCTGAGGTCGGCCGCCGTCGAGGTCGAGTGGCCGATCACGCGCGAGCCGCAGCGAGCTAGGTGCCTTCACTCCTCGCACCCCGCGCCGCAGGAGCGCTGCACCTGCGGGCTCTACGCCTACTCGGAGCCGCCAGGCATCCCGGAGGCCCCCGTCGGCGCGGTCGTGATCGGCTACGGCGACCTCATCATCCACCCGGACGGCTGGCGCGCGGAAACCGTCGAGTTGGTCGCGCTCGTGGAGGCGTTCCTGCCCGACCGGCGCTGCGAGCACGAATGGCACGCGCCCGGCCCCACGCTGGTCTGCTCGCGCTGCGGCGCGGTGGAGCAGGCCGCCGAGATCAGCAAGAACCTCGCGGGCCTCGACCTTCTGGCCGAGCAGTACGGGGTGCGCGTGCTCGACCGCTGGGAGGACGCCGCCGCGCTCGCCCGCGAGCTTGGCGCTGAGCCGATCCCCGAGATCCTGCACGCCGAAGCCGAGGCGTGGCTGCTCGGGCCGGAGAACCGCGAGCCGCTGTTCCCGGAGGCAGGCGGCGCCTACGGCGACGTCGAACGCCGCCTACGCGAGATGGTCCCGTGGCTGCGGCGGCACATGATCTGCCGCATCGACATACAGACGATTGGGCCTCCCATCTACCGATCGGGCTCCGCAATCGCACTGGCGCCGACCGGCATGGAGGTCCGCGTGACCGCCATGCACCCGGAACTTCGGGCCGAGGTCGCGATCCTGTTCTACGTCTAGCCCACGCGTGCCAGCAGGTCCCGTGCGGCGGCTTCCAGGTCCTCGTCATAGACCGGGGTGGCGGCCAGCACCTTGCCGTTGACGCCGCGCAGCTCGACGCTGGACAGCATCCGGCGGCGCTGCTGGCCTGCCCGGTCGGCGAACAGGACCACGTCGCTGACGCCGAGCAGCACCCGCACCTTGTGCTGGGCGGCCATCGCGGCCAACTCCTCGAACGCCGGGTAGTGCCGCACGGCAACGCTCAGCGTAGCTCGCGTTCCAGCGTCACGATCTGCCTGTCGATCGCGCGGCCCTGGGGCACCCAGACCCCCCAGCAGGCGTGCTTGTAGGCGCGCGTGTCCGGGAGCGGGTGGTGGTAGGGCGGGTTGCGGCAGTTGTGCCTGGCCTCTAGGGCGCGCAGGATCGTGCGCAGGTGCAGGTCGGCGCGCAGTTCGCGCTGCTCTTTCGCGCGGCGCTGCGCCGGCGTCGGGGGCGGCTTCGGCTTCGGCGGGTGCCCGAGTGCGATCAGCCCGCGGTCCTGGTCGAGGTCCGCGCCGTTGTTCCCGCAGCCGCCGCAGAACTGCCAGATCACGATTGAGGACGCGGGGAAGCCGCCGAACGGGTAAGGGCTCGCGATCCCCCACTCGGAGGGCCAGAGCTTTGCGCCCGGGCAGTAGCCGCCGCCGCCGGCCGCATAGCCGCCCGGGTAGGAGAACACGAGGATGATCGGCTCGTGGTAGTTGCGGGCTTCGGCGACGAACTCGCACGCCCGCCAGAACGTCCCGGAGACCTCGTTATCGGTCGCGTAGCCGAGCGGCGAGGCCGGGACGAGCTCGTGCAGGTAGCGGAACTCGGCGGCACCGTTGACGCCGGGCTCGGCGAAGTCGTAGACCCCGTAGGGGATGCCGTGGGCGCGCGCGTCACCGATCTGCGAGCGCACCGAGGGCTCCTCCGAGAGCCCGTAGGCGCCCTGGATGATCACGCAATGCAGCCCTTCGGTGGACGGGTAGTAGCCCTGCCAGACCGACCAGTCCGCGCAGCGGGCCCCGGATGAGGCACGCGGGGCCGCCCCGACCGCCTGGGGCTTCGGCACGCATTCGCCCATCGACGGCGGGTTGCGGGTCACGCAGTGCCCGAACGTGAGCGTGCCCGCGGGCCGGGAGGGAGCGCGCGCCGGCGAGTGAGGGTGCGGCGCGCTGCAGCCCGCGGACACGAGTGTTGCCGCCAGGGCGGCCAAGACGATGCAGATGCGACGCATGGGAGACCTCCTGTCTGGCGGCGCCCCCCGCCCATCCAGTTAGACGAGGGGCGACAGCCAGCTCTCTCGAGATGGGGCAAGGACTCGGCTGCCCGCGCGGCGAAGCGTGCGGCATGGGCACCGAGCGCGACACAGCGATCCTCTCGCTCTCGCGGACCGTCCACTACCTCGCCTACGTGTACAGCCAGCGGTTCGGCGTCGCGCAGGACGAGCTGGTCGGCGTCGCCTGGGAGGGCGCGATCCGCGCCGTCGACAGCTACCGGCCCGACCGGGGCACGGCGCTGCCTAGCTATGCGACCTGGCGGATCCGCAGTGCGCTGCTCGACTATGCCCGCCAGCAGGACCACGTATCGAGGAACACGCGCCGCCGGATCACGCAAGGCTCGCTGCCCGCCGGCGAGTACGAGCGTCCGGTGAGCCTCGACTGCGAACTGGCCGAGCATCCAACGCTCATGGCCACCCTGGAGTCCGAGCGCGAGGAGTGGGAGCCCGAGCCGACCGTTCTGCTCGCCGACCGCGACGCCCAACTCCGCGCTGCCGTCGCCGCGCTGCCGGAGCGCGAGCGCATCATCATCGAGCAGTTCGACCTTGTCGATGCTGGCGTGACGCTGCGAGAGCTCGGCGAGCTGTTCGGCGTGACCGAATCGCGCATCAGCCAGATCCGCAAACAGGCGCTCGACCAACTACGCGACGCACTCGCCGACTGACAACCGCCCGCGCAACAAAGATTGACAAGCAGGCGCCGAGGGTGTAGTGTTCTGACTACAAGAAGGCGCCCGCACGAACTGAGCTTCGCCGGGCGCCAGGCCACCCACGAAACGGGAGTTCGGGATGACAGCAGCCAGCGTAGAGCAGTACGTGGAGCGAATCCGCGACTACGACGACGAAGCGCTTGCCGCCGAGGCGTACGACCTCGCCGCCGGGCACACCTGTCCACAGGGGCTGCTGCTTGGTTATCCACAGGCGCTCTCGCCCTACCAGCAGATGATCCTCGTCGCCGGGGAGCAGGCGAGGCGCCGCGCAGAGCCGGATTCCGTCGATCCGGGGCCGCAGGAGTGGACGGTCCCCGCCTGAGTTATCCACATGTCCACAGGCTCTCCTACAGCTTCTCTCTCTACATCTAGAGATCGAGAGAACAACAGCAGAAGTCAGCGGAGGGGGTCCGGGGGAGGTTGCACAACTTCTCGCTGTGGACAACTCCTCGCATCTTCCGGGCTCGCGCGCCGCGCGGGCCGCCAGCACCCGTCACGATCAAGGAGCCTCACGATGATCCGCCGATCCATCCTGATCCTCATCGCTCTCGCCGCGCTCATCGTCGGCTTCTGCCTCGCGCAGCTGTTCGCCTACGAAGACGCGCACGCCGCCACGCTCCACAAGCCCTACCTGCTCAAGCACCCGAAGCACGAGCGCTGCCGCACCGACTACTGGAAGCGCGTGGAGCACCGCAGGATCCACGGCCGCGAGGTCAAGCAGACCTGGTGCGTCTGGCGGGCGCCGAAGCCGGCGGCCGGGCTCGCCCCGGCCAGCGCTCCTGCGGTCCACCCAGCGGCGCCCGCGCCGCGCCCCTCCTACGCCCTGCACGCCCACCTGGACCCGTCGTTCACCCAGGACCCGGCAGACCCGCTCAACGTGACCTACAGCTACTCGGCGTCAGCCGAACAGCTCACCGACGGCGTGAGCGAGGACGCGCCCGCGCTCCCTTCGGGGGTGCTCGCGTTCTACTCGGACGGGCTGCTCGCGTGCTCGATCGACGTGGGCGGAGCGGCGACCGGCGGCGAATGCCCGGTCTCCTACGAACACTTCGGCTCCCATGAAGTCGACGTGATCTACAGCTCGGGCGAAGCCTCAGCGACCACCGGTGTCGAGACCGTGGCGATCGAACCGCCGCCGGTGATCCCCACAAGCACGACCGAGGAAGCCACAGCCGACGGCTGCGAAACCGTGACCTTCGGCGGCGGTAGCAAAGACGAACAGGAACGATGCGAATACGACGTGTCGGCGACAGTGACGCCGACACCGCCGACAGGCAGAGTTCTAGTCGCCGTCTACGCCAATGGGGTCTACGTCGGTGCCGTTGAAGGTGGCTCGTGCCGTGTCGTGACGGGCCAGACAGCCTGGAACGCCGAATCCGAACGGCTCCTCACGGAAGGGCGGCCGGTCAGCCGGTTCGTGCACGTCAGCTCGCCGGACTGTGCTGGCACTGGAGCGGCGTACCTGACGGTCGAAGGTCCCGAAGTCGAGTGGTCTGTCGTCTCGCGCTTCATGGGCGCCCCGGGCACGCTCGCCAACCCGCTCGGGTGGGAAGTCTCCGAAAGCGAAACGCTGGCGCTCTAGCCGACGGCAACCCATGCTTTGCTGCCGACGATCGAGAAGTTGCCAGCTTCCGTTTTGAGCTGCCACGTCTTGCCGGCCGGCACCCGGAAGCTCCACGGGACCGCGAGGTGCGACGTCTGCGCGTACGTCCGCTGGTAGCGGTTCTGCTTTTCGCCGCCGATGTAGAGCGCCGCTTCGACATCCGGCGCGGACCCTTCGTCTTCGAGCGTCAGGTTCACCGTCGCCGGCCCAGCCTCTTCGTATACCGAGCCGAAGCTGCGCGTCACCGCAGCGTACGGGCCGACCGCGCCGAGCGCCGTATGCGGCCGCTTGTCCGTGATGTTCGCCGTTTCGATTTTTTTCGCTTTCGCTTCCACTTTTATCTGGGCGAGCACCACGCTGTTTTCCGGCGGCGTCGGCGGCGACGGGGACCCCGCCGGGGTGCCGGTCACGATGCCCAGCAGCGCCTGGTTGAAGCTCCCCGACTTTTCCGCATCCTGCACGCACGCATACACAAGGTCGATCCTCGGGTTCGAGCTGTTCCCTTCCGCGACCGTCAACAGGGTCGCCGACGGTGCGACGGCCAGGTACACGCCCTGGGAGGTGAAGTGTTCCAGCATCGCCGAGTAGGTGGCGTGCTGGGTGCCGGCGTTCACGCGCTGGCCGGGGGTTTCACCCTGCGTGCCCGGGACGAACACGTAGCCCGCAGCGACTTCGATCGTCAGGCTCGCCGAGTGTTCTTTGACTTCCAGGTCCGTGGAGCCGACGACACCGGTCCCGGCGATGAGGCAGTTCAGCGTCTGGCGGAACAGCGCGGCGGAGTGCTGCAGCGCGCTGATGACGTAGGGCGTTGAATTGAGGCTCAAGGCTCAGCCCCCCTTCGCGGCCAGCTGGCGTTCGAGCGTGTCCAGCCGCGCGCGCATCTCGTCGAGCGGGTCGGGCGGCCGGTACGGCTTGTTCGT
>DATJOF010000023.1:0-18204 GCA_035507415.1 Solirubrobacteraceae bacterium | reverse complement strand
CTAGTGGGTCTCCCACAAACGTTGCACCCGAAACCGTCGCTCACGCCGCGATCAGCAGTCGCCGCTCGGCTTTGATCAGCCGCTGGTCGCGGTGCGGCCCGTTGCGGTAGCGGATGTGGTCGGCCATCGCTTTGGCGAGCTCCTGCCAGTCGGGATGGTCGGCGTTCTTGACGACGAACTCGCCGATCCCCCAGAAGTGGCACTCGATGCGGTTCAGGAAGCTGGCGTAGGTGGGGGTGAAGACGAGCTCGACGTTGTTGGCGGCCGCCCAGTCGCGAATTGCGTGCGTCTTGTGGGTGGAGAGGTTGTCGGCGATGAGGTAGATCCGCAGGCGAGGGTCGTAGCGCATGCGGATCTGGCGGTAGTAGGCGAGCACCTCGCCGCTGTTCTTGTGCTCGCGCAGGCGGCCGTGCAGGCGATCTGAGTGCACGTCGTAGTCGCCGAACAGGTAGCGCACCCCGTTGTTCTTGGAGTAGGTCGCGCGCAGCCGCTCCGGACGCTTGTGCTTCGCCCAGCCGGAGCCGTGGTGGGGGATCAGCCCGATCGGCCCCATCTCGTCGAAGCACACCACCACGCCGTCGGCTGGCTTGTCCCTGTAGAGCGAAAGCACGCGCTCGGCCTTGGCCTGGAAGTCCGGGTCCGGGCTCCACTTCCACGAACGTGTGCGCTGGTGGGAGAGTCCTGAGCCGATCAGCGTCTGTCGCAGCGCCTCCTGGCAGAGGCAGACGCCCATACCCGCCAGGTGGGCCTGCAGCTTGGGCAGCGACCAGCGCGTGAGCGCGACACCCTGGTGGTCGGGGCGGGTGCGCGCGACCGCGACGATGCGCTCGCGCTGCTCGGGCGTCGTCTGCTTTGGGCGCCCGCCCCGGTAGTCAGGGTCCAACGACCGAAAGCCCTGCTCGTTGAACGCGTGGATCACCTTGCGCACGTGGGATTCGTCGCTGCGCACCGCAGCCGCTATCTGCGGCGCTCCCATCCCGGTCGAGGACGCCAGCAGGATCATCGCCCGCTGGCGCTTGGACTGGTACTTGGCGCGCTTGGAGATCTGCTTCAGGCGCACGCCCTCCTCCAACGAGAGCTCGCGCACGAACACTTCGGGCGGACGCATGGCCACCTCCTGGATCGGGAGCATGCGTCTTTGTTCGCCGCCCAGTCCGAGTTACCGGCCAAACGTTTGTGGGAGACCCACTAGGCGGTCTGCCGAAGTCTCTCGCGGCGCACTATCGGGTGATCGGGCGTTGCTCCCGGACCCGGACGCGCTTGGGCGTCGCGGGCCGACAGCCTTGCGCCGCAGCTCTCGCAGATCAGATGCTCGTCGACTCTGCCGCCGCAGCCACGGTGCTCGAGCAGCACGGGCGGCCCGGCTGAGCTCATGCAGTGGCGGTCGCCCCAGCGCATCAGCGCCACGATCGCGGGCCACAGGTCGATTCCCTTCTCGGTCAGGCGGTACTCGTAACGGGGCGGATGCTCGTTGTAGAGACGCTTCTCGAGCACTCCCTGGTCGAGCAGCTTGCACAGCCGCGCCTGCAGCACGTTGCGCGCAATCCCGAGATCGGCCTGGATCTCGTCGAAGCGGCGCATGCCCAGGAACACGTCACGCACGATCAACAGCGACCACCGCTCACCGATCACCTCCAGGGCTCCGGCGATGCTGCACGTCTGGTTTTCGTAGTCGCTGCCCAGCATTTTCACCTTCTCGCCGCACGTCCGACGTACGCCACGGTCGCTCACCTGCGCGCCGCGCCGCTGTCCCCAGTTGTGCGGTCGTCCAATGCGAATCATAGCCGACTCGGTTGCATGATGCAACCCTGGTGTGATAGGGTCGGTTTCATCATGCAACGCAAATGGCGCGTCTCGTTGATCGTGTGTGTCGGGGTGTTCATGTCGAGCCTCGACCTGTTCATCGTCAACATCGCGCTCCCCGCGATCTCCAAGCAGTTCTCCGGCGCCTCGATCGCCACGCTGTCGTGGATCCTCAGCGGCTACGCGATCGTGTTCGCGGCGCTGCTCGTGCCGGCCGGGCGCTGGGCCGACGCGTTTGGGCGCAAGCGCGCCTTCCTGCTCGGCCTCGGCATCTTCGCGGCCGCGAGCGCGGCCTGCGCGCTCGCGCCGTCCGTGGGCGTGCTCGTGCTCGCCCGCCTGGTCCAGGCGGCAGGTGGCGCGCTGATGCTTCCAACCTCGCTTGGGCTGATGCTGCCCGAGTTTGCTCCCAATGAGCGCCACCTGGCGATCGGTCTATGGTCCGCCACCGGCGGGATCGCGGCTGCGGCGGGCCCGCCGCTCGGCGGCCTGCTCGTGCAGGCGGATTGGCGTCTCGTGTTCCTCGTGAACGTCCCGGTCGCGCTGGCGGGCCTCGTGTTCGGCGCGCGCACCCTGACCGAGCGGCGCGAGCTCGGCGGCGCGCGACCCGATGTGCTCGGCGCCGGCATGCTGATGCTCGCGATCGCGAGCCTCGTGGTGGCGATCGTCAAGGGCCAGGAATGGGGCTGGACCGCGCCTGCGACCCTTGCCGCGCTCAGCCTCGCGGCGGTGCTGTTGCCGGCGCTGTGGTGGCGCTGCGGGCACCACGACAGCCCAATCGTGGATCCGGCGATGCTGCGCGTGCGCAGCTTCGGTCTGGCCGTCACCGCGTCGCTGCTGTTCTTTGCCGGCTTTGGCGCGATGCTCGTCAGCGGCGTGCTGTTCCTCACCACGGTCTGGCACGAGAGCGTCCTCACGGCGGGCCTGATGCTGTTCCCGGGCCCGGCGATGGCGACGGCATTCAGCGTGCCCTCGGCACGTCTCGGTGCGCGGGTCGGCTACCGCATCCCGGGCGTGATCGGCGCGCTGGTCTTCGCGTCCGGGTCGGTCTGTTACATCACCCGCACCGGCCAGCGGCCCGCCTACGCGTCCGAGTACCTTCCCGGAAT
The DNA here is from genome assembly GCA_035507415.1 of Solirubrobacteraceae bacterium. Taxonomy (GTDB): domain Bacteria; phylum Actinomycetota; class Thermoleophilia; order Solirubrobacterales; family Solirubrobacteraceae; genus Palsa-744. Next base: position 15,295 of record DATJOF010000023.1, on the reverse strand, counting down.
GCTGATCAGCGGAGCCGGAGTCGGCTTGATGATCCCGACCCTGACCGGTGCCGGCGCCTCGTCGCTGGCGCCCGAGCGCTTCGCCACGGGAGCGGCCGCGCTGACCATGGGCCGCCAGATCGGCGTGGCGCTCGGGGTCGCGCTGCTGGTGGCCGTGCTCGGCGCCACGGCCGCGACGGCAGCCGACTTTCACTCCGCGTGGCTGATCACCGTTGCCGGCGGGCTCGCCGCCGGCCTGGCCCTCGCCGCGATCGGACCACCGGTCCGCAGCACCGCCGGGGCGCAGGTGCTCGCGCTCGAGCGAGCGGGCGGGGGCGAGGGAGTGCTGAATGCCGGCGCCGGCGGCGGCGAGAGTGGCTTGGAGCAGGCCGCGTGAGCGCACTGGGCGAACGCGACCCCGGCGTGAGCGGCGACCCTGGCGTGAGCGGTGGGCTGGGCGTGAGCGGTGACCTGGGCGTAAACGGTGACCTAGGCGTGAGCGGCGACCCGGGCGTGAACGGCAAGCTGCGCGTGCGCACCTTCACGTGGGAGGACCCAGCCGCGACCGCCGCCGCCGGCTCGGGCCTCTCGGGCCTCGAGCGCATGCGCGCGATCATCGACGGCACGCTGCCGCCACCGCCGATCGCGCGGCTGCTCGACTTCGCGCTGGTCGAGGTCGAGCACGGGCGCGCCGTGTTCGCGATCGAGCCCGCCGAGTGGATGTACAACCCGATCGGATCGGTTCACGGCGGCGTCGCGGCGACGCTGCTGGACTCGTGCATGGGCTGCGCCGTGCACACCACGCTGCCGGCGGGAGGCGCATACACGACCACCGATCTGCAGGTTCGCTACATCCGCGCGATCAGCCACGACACCGGACGGGTGCTCGCCGAAGGCCGCGTCGTGCACGCGGGATGGCGCACCGCGACGGTCGATGCGCGCCTGTTCGTCGAGGCCGACGGGCGATTGCTGGCCCACGGCAGCTGCGGCTGCGTGATGTTGACCTAGCTAGGGCCCCCGGAGGTTCGACCCGTGACGGTCGCCCGTGGGGTTCACCGGGCGAGTGACATCGCCGCACGCCCCGCGCCCGGCCCGCGCCCGGCTGTCAACTCGCCTGGGTGACCGTGCCGCCGAGGTCCGCGGGCGGCGCGAGAGCAGGATCGAGCGCGACGAGCGCGCCGTTGGGCACGCGCTCGGCGTGCGCCTGCCAGCGTCCGGCGCGCGTGGACAAGGCGGCCCGGATCACCATCCCGTGGCAGATCACCAGTGCGGGCAAGGCGCCGGCTTCGACGTCCTGCAGGGCCGAGGCGACGCGCTCCTCCTGCTGTGCGAAGGACTCGCCTCCGGGGAACGCAAAGCTGGGATCGCCGGCGAGGAACTTGGCGAACAGCTCGGGCGCCTGCGCCTGCACTTCGCTGAACAGCAGGTCGGTCCAGTCGCCGGCGTCCGTCTCCGCGAGCCGCGCGTCGTAGGCGATCTCCATCCCGAGGCGCTCGGCCACCACCTCGGCAGTTTCGCGCGCGCGCTGCAGCGTGCTGCACCAAAGCGCCGAAAAGCCGTGCTCGTCCACGCGCTCGGCCAGCTCGGCGGCCTGCCTGCGCCCGGTCTCGTCGAGCGGCACGGGCAGCTGGCCCTGGAAGCGCCGTTCGAGGTTGTAGGCCGTCTGGCCGTGCCTGGCCATGTACACATTCGCCGTCGGCATCGTGCTCGCACCCTATACGCCCGCCGCCGGCGTCTCGGCCTCCGGCGACGGCCAGTCGCAGCCCGCCCTCGGACATCGGCGCAAAAAGTACGAGCCGGCCCGAAGTGGGTGGGCCGAACCGGGTCGGCGGCGAAGCGCGACGCGCGCGCTGGCAGGAACAGGCTGCGACGCATGCTGGCGGGGACAGGCTGGGCCGCAAGCCCACGCCCGCGCGCGCGTGCTCGCGCGTGGGCTTGCGCCGATCGATGATCCGGACGCAGCCGGGATCGGCATACACTGCGCAGGGTGCGCCGCAGAGTCACCTTCTCGCGCAACCTGACGCTGTCGCTGTCGCGAACCTGCCGCTGCTACTGCAAGTACTGCTCGTTCGCCACCCATCAGGCGCACCTCTACACGCCCGAGCAGGTCGAGCAGATGCTCGACGGGGCCGCGCGGCGCAACGTCAAGGAGCTGCTGGTGCTCACCGGCGAGCGCCCGGAGGTCAACGGCGCGGTCGCCGAACGGCTGCGCTCATACGGCCATGAGGACTTCACCTCTTATGTCGTCTGGACGTGCGAGCGCGCGCTCGAGCGGGGCCTCTTGCCACACACCAACCTCGGCGTGCTCGAGCGCGAGGACCTCGCGCGCCTGCGCGAGGTGACCGCCTCGCAGGGACTGATGCTCGAGTCGATCTCCGAGCGGCTGATGGACACCGTCCATGCCGGCTCGCCGAGCAAGCACCCGCAACGCCGTCTGCAGACGATCCGGATCGCGGGCGAGCTGAAGATCCCGTTCACCAGCGGAATCCTGATCGGGATCGGCGAGACCGAGCAGGAGCGCCTCGAATCGCTCGAGGGCCTTGCCGCGCTGCACGCCGAGCACGGCCACATCCAGGAGATCATCCTGCAGAACTTCGTGCCGCATCAGAGCTACTACGGCCGCGAGCCCGCCGAGATCGCCGGCGCGGCCGCGAGCGACTACTGGCGCACCGGGGTGGCCGACGGCCGGCCGCAGCTGGCGCTGCCCGATTGGGCCCGCGCCGGCGCCGGGCCGGTGAGCATCGCGGACATGAAGCGCCTGATCGCCGAGACCAGGCGCCTGATGCCCGACGTCGGCATCCAGGTGCCGCCGAACCTGGCCGACTGGTGGCCGGAGCTGGTGGAGGCCGGTGCGACCGATCTCGGCGGGCTCAGCGCCAACGGCGATCACATCTCGCCCGAGCACCCGTTCCCCTCGCCCCACCAGGTGCGAAAGCGCCTGCAACGCGAGGGCTACGCGCTCACCGAGCGCCTGTGCGTGTACGCGCGCTACATCGGCCCCGAGTGGGTCTCGCGAGGCGTGCTCGACACGATCAAGGCGAGGTATTGGAGCTTCATCCCGCGGCGGGGGTCTGGAGGCCCGCCCACCCGCAGCGATCCGCCTCGGCCGCTGCGCCCGGAGCTCGTCGCGGGCGCGGTCGAGCGTGCGCGCGATGGCGCGAGGCTGAGCGCGGACGAGCTCAGCGCGCTGTTTGCCGAGACGCGCCCACAGGCGATCGAGCAGATCCGCCTCGCGGCCGATGAGCTGCGCGCCGAGCTCGCGGGGGAGACGGTCACGTTCGTGGTCAATCGCAACGTCAACGTATCCAACGTCTGCACCGTCGGCTGCGCCTTCTGCGGGTTCGGCCAGAGCAGGCGCTCGCCCGACGCCTACCAGCACTCCACGCAGGAGTTCGCGCGGCGCGTGCGCGAGGCGGTCGCATACGGCGCGAGCGAGCTCTGCATCCAGTCCGGGATCCATCCCGACTGGACGCTGCAGGACTACCTGGACTGGCTCGAGCTGGCCAAGCGCACGGCCCGGGCCGAGGGCGTCGACATCCACCTGCACGCCTACAGCCCGATGGAGGTCGCGCACATGTGCGACATCTCCGGGCTGCCCCCGAGCGAGGTGTTCGCGCGCCTGCGCGACGCCGGCCTCGGCTCGACCCCGGGAACCGCCGCAGAGGTGCTGCACGACGGCGTGCGCGAACGGATCTCGCCCAACAAGCTGCCCGTGGCACGCTGGGTGCAGATCATCGAGGCCTCGCACGCCGCTGGCCTGCGCTCGACCGCCACCGTGATGTTCGGCCACATCGAGGAGCCCTGGGAGCTGGCCGAGCACATGCGCGTCGTGCGCGAGCTGCAGGAACGCACCGGCGGCATCACCGAGTTCGTGCCGCTGTCGTTCATCCCGTTCCAGACCCTGCTCGGGCGCACGCACGGCGTCGAGGAGATCTCGGCGGGCGAGAACCTCAAGCACACCGCCGTCTTTCGCCTGGCGCTGGGGCGAACCGTCCAGAGCCTGCAGGCCTCGTGGGTGAAGATGGGCCTCGACGCCGCGCGCGAGTCGCTGCGCTGGGGCGTCAACGATCTCGGCGGCACGCTGATGGAGGAGTCGATCAGCCGGCTCGCCGGCAGCTACCACGGCACGAGGCTCGACCCGGAGCAGCTGATCGCGGCCGCGCACGAGGCCGGCAGGCCCGCGGCGGAGCGCACGACGCTGTACGAGATCCGCCAGCGCTTTCCGTTGCCAAGCGCAGCGCCCGCGCGCGCCGTCGCCTGCTAGCCGCGCTCGAGGCCGTCCCCACCGGCGCTAGCGGAAGAGGTCCTCCTCGAGCGGCCGCAGCAGCGCTGCGGCGCCCGGCCCGTCCTCAGCGGTAACGAATCGCTCGAGACCGTCGATCACCACCACGGGCTCACCCGAGTCCTTGGCCCGCGCGAGGTCTGCCGTTGCCGCCGCGGCGTCTGCGACGGCGAGCCAAGTGGCGCGCAACGCGAGGCCGTTCGCGTCCACGCGCCCGCGCCAGTCATCGAGCGCCACCATGCCGGCGCAGCCGAGCGCCACATCGCACTGCCCGTGGCGCCAGGCCCGTCCGAAGCTGTCCGTCACCAGGACGGCGACCGTCACCCCGGTCAGCTCGCGCAGGCGAGCGCGCAGGCCGCGCGCCGAGGCCTCCGGGTCGCGCGGCAGCGTCACGACCGTGTCCGCGCCCGTCGCGTTCGAGGCGTCCACGCCGGCGTTCGCGCAGACGAACCCATGGTGGGTGCGGCAGATCAACACGTCGCGGGCGGCGCGCACGATCTCGGCGCTCTGGTCGAGCACGACCTGCACGACGCGCGGGTCCTTGGCGGGAGCGAATCTCGGCGGCTCGCCGCTCAGGTCGCCGCTGCGCCGGTCTTCGCCGGCGTGGCCGCCCGCCAGCTCGTGCGCTCGCGCGGAGGGCCGCACCGTGCGCAGGTCGACGATCGCGCCCTCGGCCTTGGAGACGACCTTGTGCGCGACCACCACGACCTGACCATCGCGCAGCTCATCGCCCGCAGCCTCCGCGATCAGCGCTGCGAGGTCGTCGCCGGCACGAACGTCGGGGATGCCGGCGAGGGCGTGGGCACGGACGCTCGCCACGGGAGACTCAGCCGGTGCGCGATGCCTGCAGCGGAACCCCGGCGCCCGCGCGCGGATCGCGACGTCGGTCCACGATGCTCGTCAGACCGAGCACCACCCGCGTACGCGCAGCGCGACCGTGCTCGCCGGCCAGCCGCTCGCGCAGCACGGCCAGGTCGGCGCCGGTGTCGATGTCCAGGAGCAGCGACGCGACGGACTCGACGCGGCAGCCCGCGCCCGCGTCGTGCGCGAGCGCCTGGTGACGCGCGCAGCTGTCGGGCCCGAAGCTGGGCGCGATCGCGTCCGGCGGGGTCAGCAGCAGCCCGTTGGTGCCGGTGCCGTGGCGGTCAGGGACGATCACCACCTGACTGCCCAGATCCGGCTGGCCGTCTGCCATGGGCCGGCCGTCCGTCGCGGGCTCGCCATCGGCCACGGGCTGGACCGGTGCGCTTGCCAGCAGCACGTCGAGCTCCACCGGATCGAGCGCGGGGCAGTCGCCCGGGATGCACAGCACGCGCCCGAAACCGGCGTCGAGCGCCGACCGGACGCCGAGCGCGACCGCGGCGCTCTGGCCCTGTTCGGCGCCGTCCGCCACGACCGACGCCCCGAGGTAGGCAGCCGCTCTGGCCACTGCATCCTCACGCGTGACCACGATCGTGCGCTCGATCGACGTCGCTGCCTTGAGCGCCACCAGCACGTCTCCGACCATCGCGCGCGCGAGATCGGCTCGCAGCCCGTCGGCGACGCTCTCGCCGAGGCGCTGCTTGGCCTGGCTGAAGCGCTTGACGGGCAGGATCGCGGCGGTGCGCACGGACCTCACCGTAGTGCCTCGGCGAAGTCGAGCGTTTCGGGTGCGCACGGACGTCACCGTAGTGCCTCGGCGAAGTCGAGCGTTTGCTGTGCCACGCGCGCGCGCGCGCGTGCGTCGCCCATTTCGGTGTCGATCTGCAGCCCGGGCGCCTCGGTCACGTCCTCGTCAGCGACGATCCCGTCGAGCAGATCGCCATAGAACTCCGCGACGCCACCGGCGTCGCAGGAGAGCGCGGCGAACGCCATGAACGCCGCGGTGGGGCCCTTCAGCACGCGGCCCCCCACGATCGGGCTGACGGCGACGACCGGCGCGGAGGCGCCGGCGAGCGCCTCGCGCAGGCCCGGCAGCGCGAGGATCGGCGCGATCGACGCCAGCGGGTTGGACGGCCCGATCACGAGCACGCGCGCGTGCGCGATCGCGGCGAGCGCCTGCTCGCTGGGGCGCGCGCTCTCGGCCCCGCGGAACTCGAGCCCCTCGATCATGCCCTCCGCGCGCCGCCGGATCATGAACTCCTGGAAGGAGTCCCAGCCGGCGGCCGAGCGCACCCACGTGCGAACGGGGTCGTCGCTCATCGGCAGCACCTGCGCGCGCAGGCCGATCGCGCCGTTCAAGCGCGCGAGCGCCGCGCTCGGCGAGAGGCCCTCGGCGAGCATGCGCGCGCGCTCCAAGCACCAGGCGAGGTCCCGGTCGCCGAGGTTGAACCAAACCTCGACGCCAAGCTCGCGCAGTCCGTCCATGACCGTGAACGTGTCGCCGCGCAGTCCCCAGCCCCGCTCATCGATCCGATCGGCCAGCCAGAAGGACACGAGATCTGGATCGGGCGAGACGTACGCGCCGTATATCTCGATGTCGTCGCCGGTGTTGGCGATCACCGCCAGCCGCTCCGGACCGACCACGTCGGCCATGCCGCGCGCGAGCTTCGCCCCACCGGTCCCGCCCGCGAGGATCACGACCTCGGCGTCGGCGCTCATCACTCCCAGGGTACGTCGACCAGGCCGGCCAGGCGGATGCCCGCGTGTGTCTTGTAGCGGGAGTTGACGGAGATCAGCAGCGCCGTCAGCGACTCGGTGATGCGCGACATCTCCAGCCTGCCGCAGTCCACGCAGCGCAGGCCCTCGATGCGGTCGATCACCGTGGCCGCCTCGCGCTTGTCGGCGCGCGAGTCGCCGCACAGCAGCACATCCTGCTCGAGCGGATGCTCGAGGTCGGTCAGCGACGCCGCGCTGACGGTGTGCAGGGCCGAGACCACGCGCACGCCCTCGCCCGCCATCTCGGCGGCCTGCTCGGCCGCCGAGCCCTGCCAGACCCCCAGCATGCGCGTCGCCTTGCCGCTGACGGCGGCGGCGAGCGGCACGGTCGCGTCGATCAACAGCTGCCCGGGACGCATTCCCTCGCGCAGGTTGGTGAGCGTCTCGGACTGGTTGCGAAAAGGCACGCTCAGGATCACCGCATCCGCCTCGCGCACGGCACCCGCGTTGTCATGCGCGCTCACCGTGCCGCCGGGGATCGCCGCGTCCACGCGCGCCGCCGTTTCGCGCGCCCGATCCGCGTCACGTGAGCCGATCACGATCGGCACACCGGCCTGGGAGAGGCGGACGGCAAGACCGAAGCCGAGCGCGCCCGACGCGCCGATGATCGCGACCGGGGCCGAGGGGGAGGGCGACACGACGGCCGAGTATAAGCTCCGATAGTGACGGTCTCAGACTCGGTCAAGATCCGCGAGGTCGGCCCGCGCGACGGGTTCCAGAACGAGCCGGAGACGATCCCGACGGCCCGCAAGATCGAGCTGATCGACGCGCTCGCGCGCACCGGACTGCCGCGACTCGAGGTCACGAGCTTCGTGCGCCCGGACGTCATTCCTCAGCTCGCCGACGCAGCCGAGGTGCTTGCCGGTGTTGACATCCCCGAACGCGTCGCCGCGAGCGTGCTGATCCCCAACGAACGCGGGCTGGACGCCGCGCTCGAGCTGCGCGCGCGTGTCGGGCGCGATCGTGGTGGGCGCCCCGCGTTCGATGAGATCAACGTGTTCCTGTCGGCGTCCGAGACCCACAACCGCAAGAACGTCAACCGCTCGATCGCCGAGTCCCTGGCCGGCCTGGAGCGGGTGCTCGCGCAGGCGCGCGACGCCGGCCTGCGCTGCGAGGGCGTGATCGCCACGTCATTCGGATGTCCCTACGAGGGCCGCGTCCCCGCCGGCCGCGTGCTCGAGCTCGCGCGCTCCCTGCGCGACGCCGGCGCGCAGGAGGTCGCCTTCGGGGACACCACCGGCATGGCCAACCCGCTGCAGGTGCGCGACTTCTTTGCACAGGCCCGGGCCGCGCTCGGGCAGCAGACCGAGCTGACGGCGCACTTTCACAACACGCGCGGTCAGGGCCTGGCGAACGTGCTGGCGGCGTTGGACGCCGGTGTACGGAGCTTCGAGTCCAGCTTCGGCGAGCTCGGCGGCTGCCCGGTTCCGGCGGGCGCCACCGGGAACATCGCGACCGAGGATCTCGTCTCGATGCTGCACGAGATGGGCATCGAGACCGGGATCGACCTGCCGGCGCTGCTCGCCTGCAGCCGTCGGGTCCAGGAGCTGCTCGGCCGCCCGCTCGGCAGCCACACGCTCGTCGCCGGACCGATCGACTGGCGCTGAGACCGGGACGGATCGAATGGCGCTGGGGCCGGACCGATCGACTGGCGCTGAAACGACCGTGGACGCGGCGCGCTTCGCCGTCCTGTCCAACGGCGAGTTCCTCGGTGCGGCTCGCGACCGAACTCGGGCGTAGACCTTCCGTCTACCCCGCGACGACCTCGGCCGCCTGCTCAGCCGCACGCGCCTGCTCGCGCACGTTCGCCACGCAGTACTCCTGCACCGCGATCTCCAGCTCGAGCGTCTGCGCAAGCGCCGGACGCGCCGAGGCGTCCATCACGCGCTTGGCGCGGCCGACGGCCACGGGGGAGTTGGCGAGCAGTTCGGAAATCAGGACCTCGCTCGTCTGCTCCAGCTCCGCGGGCGCCGCCACGCGGTTGACCAGACCGATGCGATGGGCCTCGACGGCGTCGATCAGGCCGGCCGTCATGATCAGCTCCTTGGCGCGGCCCAGCCCGACGACGGCCGGCAGTCGCGAGGACCCCCCGACGTCGGGGATGATGCCGAACTTCACCTCCGGCAGGCCCAGCTTGGAGTCGCTGGAGGCGACCCGCAGATCGCACCCGAGCGCGACCTCGAGAGCTCCGCCGACGCAGGTCCGATGGATCTGGCAGACGACCGGCTTGGGCATCGTTTCGCAGAGGTTCGCGCACTCCAGGAAGACGTTCCTGAAGGGGCGCAGGACGCCCGGCTGGCCCCCGAACGACGCCAGCTCGACCAGATCGACGCCGGCCGAGAAGACGGGACCTTCGCCGCGCAGCAGCACGCATTGCACCGACTCGTCGTTGGCGGCCTCGAGCAGCGCCTCGGCGAGCGCCCGCAGCAGCTCCTGGTTCATCGCGTTGCGCTTCTCGGGCCGGTTGAGGATCACGTGGCGGACCGCGTCGCGGTCTTCGGTGATGACGATGCTCATGGGCTTGCTCCTTTCAGCTCAGATCGAGGACAGGGGTCGGCGGCTCGATCGCCTCATCATGGCCCTCGCGCGGCACGATCGCCGTGCCGATCGCGAAGAACTCGATCGTGTGGCTGCCCCAGCCGTGGCTCTTCTCCTGCAGGTTCACCCCGACGATCCCCTCGGCGGCGATCTCCTGGGCCTCGGACTGCATGCGCTCCATCGCCAGCTCGCGCGCGTCGTACAGCGCCTGGGTGAAGTTCGGCAGCTCGACGTTGCGCCCGGTCTGGGCCAGCGACTGCAGCATCCCGCGGTGGGCCACGTGATAGACGCAGCTGCCCATCACCATTCCCACCGGCCGGTATCCGGTGCGCAGCAGCGTCCAGAAGTCCTGTCCGGAGAGGTCGCTGGTGAACGGGCGGCCGTTCGGCGCACGGTGAAGAACGCCATCGCGGTGCTTCACCGCCGTGCCGATCGCGATGAACTCGGCCATGTCCTGTCCCCATTCGTAGCGGCCCACATCCAGCCGTACGCCGACCACCCCGTCCGCGCCGAGTTGATCGGCCTCCTCCTCCATGCGCGTCATCGCCAGCTGGCGGGCGCTGTACATCGCCTGCGAAAGCACCGTCATCTCCTGGCTTTTCTTCCAGCCGGCGAGCTGGATGCCGATGTGGTAGATCGAGCTGCCGACCACCAACCCGAGCGGCTCGAAGCCGGCCTGCTTGATCAGCAGGAACTCGTTGACCGACAGGTCGGATGTGAACAGGCCGGCGCGGTTCTGCTGCAGGCGCTCGCGCCCAGCCTGCGGAACCCCCTCGAGCGAGCTCGGGTCGTAGGCGGGCTCACTCGGGTCGTAGGTGGTCTCGCTGCCTTCGCTTTCGCTCATGGTCTGCTCCTGATCACGTGGTGAGGTCGACTATTGGCTTGGGGGCATAAGCAGAGGTCTTCGGGGTTTCGCGGATGGCGGTGCCGATCGCGTGGAAGGTCACCATCAGGCCGCCGCGCTGATAGCGCCCGCCGCCCAGCGACACGGGGCCGATGCCGTGCTCGATCCGCGTGCCGATCACGCCGCTCGCGCCCAGCTCGGCGGCTTGGGCGGTCATCCGTCCCATCGCGATCTCGCGCGCGCTGTAAACACCCTGGGTGAATTCGCGCAGCTCCTGGTTTTCCATGAACCCGGTGCCGCCGAGCATCTGCTGCGAGTAGAACGCGGCGACAAAGAACACCGAGCTCCACGCGACGATCCCGAGCGTTTCGATGTTCGCGCGCGCGAGCTTGGCGTAGTCGGCCACGGACAGCTCGGTCAGCACCGGCCCGGCGGCCGCCGGGTGCCGCTCGCGGCCGCGCCGGGCGCGTTGTCCGTAAGGCTCGCGCCCGGGCCGCCTGCGCTGATCCCGCACGGCCGTGCCCAGCACGACGTACTCGATCGCGTTTTCGGCCCAATCGTGCTGGCCCGTGCGCAGCTCGACGCCGATCACGGCATCGGCGCCGACGCACTCCGCCTCCTGGCGCAGGCGTCCAAGCGCGCGCCCGCGCACGTCGTTCCAGGCGTTCGACAGGGTGTCGAGCTCGAACATGAAACCCCCGCCGAGCATCGATGGCCACGGGGTGGACTGATAGCCGACCTGGTAGATCGAGCTGCCCATCACCTGCGACAGCGGGCGCAGCTCGAGCTGGTCGCAGAGCGCAAAGTCGGCGACCGACAGGTCTGAGGTGAACGATCGTCCGCCCCCTCCGTCCGACGAAGCTCCGGCCAGCTCGCGCAGGCGCCGCTCGGCGTCGAGCGGGATGCCACCCTGTTCGACGCGCGCCAGCGACTCCGCCTGGCGGCGCTCCAGCGCGGCCTCGTTCTCGGCGCCTGCGTCGCGATCTGGCGGCGGCTCGCTCATCTCACTGCAGCAGGCTCTCGAGCGCGGTTCTCGCCTGGGTGCTGCGCTGCGCTTCGGCCCGCAGGTCGGCCGTCAGCGCCGCTATCCATCGATCCGGGTCCAGCGACTCGCGCTTGATCGCGACGCCGCCCACCTGTCGCTCGCGAAAGCCCTCGACGCGGGCGCCGTCGATCGTCAGCTGATAACGCATCTCGCCCAGGTCGATCCGCAGCTGGCGCACGCGCCGCTCGCGCCTCCCCAGCAGGCCGCCGCCGCTGCGCTCCACGCGACAGCTGTCGGGCAGCGACTGCTCGAGCTTGGACGCGAGCACCTCGAGTGAGATGCGCAGATCGGCGCCGTCGGCGCGCAACCCGGCGGCGGCGAGATCGAAGCTGTCATCGTCGCTCACCTAGCGCAGGCTAGCGCGGCACGATAGTGGCCGGCCCCGCCCGCGGCGAGCGGGAACCGGCCACGTCGCCACACCGAGGGAGGGGGGCTCCTCAGTGCAGCAGCTTCGAGGTCTTCGGCGTCGAGGGGCTCCTCAGTGCAGCAGCTGGAGGGTGTCTTCGGCGTCGAGGGGCTCCTCAGTGCAGCAGCTCGAGGGTGTTTTCGGCGTCGTTGACGAAGTACACGCCTTTCGAGGTGGGCGCCACGACCAGCCCGAACAGTCCTCCCGCGCCGGCTCCCGTGTCGACCGGCTGGTGCTCGGCGCCGGCCGGAGTCGTCTCGACGATGTTGCCATCGCCGCCGTTGGCCGTGAGGACGTCGCCGTTGGGCGCGAGCGTCATCCCCAGCGGGCTGTTCAGATAGCCGCCCTGCGCGATGGTGATGCCGGCGCCTTCCAGCGTTTTGTCGCGATGCAGCGCGCGCGGGACGGCGGCCACGCGGTCCTCTTGGGTATCGGCCACGTAAAGCGTGCCTCCCGCGCCCAAGGCGACCCCGGTCGGGCCGACCACCAGTGCTTCGGGATCGGTGCGCTCGGGGAAGCCGCCTGCGATCACCTTGATCGAGGTCACGACGGGAATCCGATCGGGACGCGTGCGCAGGTCGATGCGCACGACCGTGCCCTGGTCGGTCGGCGTTTCGCCGTGTTCGATCGTTTCGTTCAACACGTTGGTCACGAACAGGGTCGTGCTCTGTGCGCGGCTCACCGCGGTCATGTCCCAGGGGCCGTTGATCGGCGGCCCCGAGATCGTCTCGACCGGGTGTCCGCTGGAGTCGAGCACGATCAGACATCCGGCCTGCGCGGTCTCGGATTCGCCGTTCGCGGTCGGCAGGCTCCCGACCACGACGTAGCCCTGGGGCAGAATCGCCAGCGCCGTGGTCAGCCCGACGCCGCCGGGGCATGGGCCGGGAAGCGCGGCGGGGTTGATCTGGGCGAACAGCGACAGGCGTCCGCCGGGAGTGAGCTGCACGAGCGTCGTACCCGTGCCCTGCAGGTTTTCGTTGTCGTTGAAGTTGCTGATCAGGATGTTGCCGGCAACCAGGGAACCGGTTGTCTGGGTCACGTTGACGATGCCATACGGGTTCACGTCTTCGTTGGCGGGCACCGTCGTTCCGATGGTGCTCACCTTCGTGAGCGGCTCGATGAACGAACCTCCTGCAGCCAGCGAGCTGGCGGGTATCAACAGGGCGCACACGAGCGCTGCGGCGAGCGCTGCCAGCGAGCGAGTGGACATGCCATTCCTCCCAGTGCAAAGTGGTGGGCTTTGCTGTGGAGAGACTCCGAAGCGTGCGCAACCTTCCCAACGAGCGCCGGGGTGCTCGCAGCGGACGCGCCGGGAATCGATGATCTGTACGCTGCGGGCTCGACCAGCCCGCTCGCGGAGCGGCCGGCGCCGACCGTCGCACGGTGACGGCGCCGGATGGCCTCCCAAAAAGCGACAACCGAGGGGACGATGGCGAAGATCGAGAAAGTGGGCGTGCTCGGGGCCGGGCTGATGGGGCACGGGATCGCGCAGGTGGCGGCGCAGTCCGGCTACGAGGTGGTGCTGCGCGAGGTCGACCAGGCGACGCTCGCCAAGGGCATCGGCAAGATCGAGAAGCAGCTCGCGCGTGCCGTCGAGAAAGGCAAGTCCAGCCAGCAGGACGCCGACGAGGTGCGCGCGAGGATCCAGGGGACGACCGCCTACGCCGACCTGGCCGACTGCGATCTGGTGATCGAGGCGATCACCGAGGACCTCCAGCTGAAGCTCGAGATGTGGCGCGAGCTCGATCGAATCGTCAAGCCAGACGCGGTGTTCGCGACCAACACCTCCTCGCTGGCGGTGATCGACCAGGCGGCCGTGACCGCTCGTCCGAGCCGGTTCGTGGGGCTGCACTACTTCAACCCGGCCCAGGTGATGAAGCTCGTCGAGGTCGTGCGCTGCGTCACGACGGCTGACGAGCCGTTCGAGACGGCGCTCGAGTTCGCGCGCTCGGAGGGCAAGCTCGCGATCCCCACGCGCGACCGCGCCGGGTTCATCGTCAACCGCCTGCTCGTGCCCTACCTGCTCGACGCGATCCGCGCGCTCGAAGAAGGAGTCGGCTCGGTCAGCGAGATCGACGAGGCGATGAAGGCCGGCGCCGGACATCCGATGGGGCCGCTCACGCTGTCCGACTTCGTCGGCCTCGACACACTCGGCTCGATCTGCGACGTGCTCTTCGACGAGTTCCGCGAGCGCCGCTTCGCACGTCCGCCGACACTGCGCAAGATGCTCGCGGCCGGCTGGTACGGACGCAAGTCGGGCATGGGCTTCTACGACTACTCGGGCGAGTCGCCGACCCCGAACCCCGGCCTGTAGCGCCAGGGCTCACGCCGTGGCGGCGGCCGCCCGACGAACCCGAAGAGAAGCTGCGAACGCCGCTCGCGTCCACTACATTCAACGTCATGAGCGATCCCTCGCACCTGCGTGTCGCCGACGCCGACCGCGAGCAGCTGGTCGAGGAGCTGCGCGAGCACGCGGGCGAGGGACGGCTGAGCGCCGAGGAGCTCGAGCAGCGGATCGGCCAGGCCTATCGTGCCACCACGCGCGCGGACGTCGACGCGGTCCGAGCCGACCTCCCGGTCAGCTCGAAGTCGGTGGCGCTCGCGCTGCGCAAACGCAAGGGCCAGCTGCGCCGGCGCCTCGCCCAGGAGGCCGGCGGCTCGCTTGGCATCTCGGCCCTGGCGGTCGGGATCTGGGTGCTCGCCGGCGGCCACCACAGCGGGCAATTCTGGCCGGCCTGGGTGATCGGCCTGTCGATGCTGCCGGTGATCCGCGACTCGTGGCGCCTGCTCGGCCCAGGGTCGGATCTGGAGGTCGTGGAAGCCCGGCTCCAGCGCCGCCACGAACGGCGACTCGGGCGCGGACATCGCTATCGCTACCGCGGGCTGCCGCGCGGAGGCCCGCCGTGGTGAGACGGCCGGTCGGCGGCGCGGACATTCGGTGAGCACCCTCGAGCGCGCCGCCGAGCGCGCCCGCGCGGGCGGTCCCGAGCGCCACCACGACAAGTCCGCCGCGCAGGGCAAGCTCGCGGTCCGCGAGCGAATCGCGTTGCTGCTCGACGAGCACAGCTTCGCCGAGGAGGGCCTGCTCGCCAACTGGCAGGAGGACGGGCTCGGGGCCGACGGCGTCGTCACCGGCATTGGCACCATCGCCGGCAGGCCCATTGCGCTGATGGCCAACGACCCGACCGTGAAGGCGGGCTCGTGGGGCCCGAAGACGGTCGAGAAGATCCTGCGCATCCAGGAGCGGGCTCTGTCGCTGCGCGCCCCGATGATCTACCTGGTCGACTCCGCCGGCGCGCGCATCACCGAGCAGGTGCAGATGTTCCCGGGCCGGCGCGGCGCCGGGCGCATCTTCTACAACGAGGTCCTGATGTCCGGCATCGTGCCGCAGGTCTGCGTCCTGTTCGGCCCGAGCGCCGCCGGCGGCGCCTACATCCCGGCCTTCTGCGACATCGTGATCATGCGCGAGGGCAACGCCTCGATGTACCTGGGCTCGCCGCGCATGGCCCAGATGGTGATCGGCGAGGACGTCACGCTCGAGCAGATGGGCGGGGCGAAGATGCA
>DATJOF010000022.1:0-2364 GCA_035507415.1 Solirubrobacteraceae bacterium | reverse complement strand
GCGCTGCGAGCCGACCCCGCCACCCGGATCCTGAGACTGCAGGGACTGAGCGCGCGCGGCGTGGAGCGCTTGCTGGCCGAGCACCTCGGCGACGGCGTCGAGGAGCGCTT
The DNA here is from genome assembly GCA_035507415.1 of Solirubrobacteraceae bacterium. Taxonomy (GTDB): domain Bacteria; phylum Actinomycetota; class Thermoleophilia; order Solirubrobacterales; family Solirubrobacteraceae; genus Palsa-744. Next base: position 2,254 of record DATJOF010000022.1, on the reverse strand, counting down.
TGCGCGGGCCTGTCAAGCAGCGACGGCCGGTAACCCGTTCTATTTGTTGGAGCTGGGGCTCGAGCTCGAGCGACGCGGGGTTGAGCCGATCGCCGGCAATGCGGCGCAGGTCCCCTCGCTCGCCCCCCGGCGCGTCGCCGAGGCGGTCTTGACCCGGTTGGGGCGCTTGTCGCCCGCGGCGATCGGGCTGGCTCACGCGATCGCGATCCTCGGCGATGGGGTGAGCCTGGCCAATGCGGCGGCGTTAGCCGATCTCGATGAGGCCGCCGCGCTCGAGATTGCCACCGCCATGGAGACGGCGGATCTGCTGCGCGAGGAGCCGGGACTTGCCTTCGTGCACCCGATCGTGCGAGCCGTCATCTATGACAGCGTGCTTCCGGCGCACCGACTCCTGCGCCACGCCCGAGCGGCGCGCCTGCTACACGACCAGGGAGCGCCGGCGGAGCAGGTCGCCGCGCAGGTTCTGCTCGCCGGCGGTCCACGCGAGCCGTGGGCCTTGGCGCAGCTGAGCCTGGCGGCCGACTCGGCGATCGCCATGGGCGCGCCGCGCAATGCAGCGGCCTACCTCCGCGCTGCGCTCTCCATGACCCACGCGGAGTCCGAGCGGGTTGCCGCCCTAACGCGGCTTGGTCATGCCGAGACGGTGGCCGGCCTGCCGGAGGCGGCGGAGCATCTGGAGGAGGCGGTCCGTCGAACCCGTGACCCTGACCAACGCGCGCGCACGGCGCTCGAGCTTTCCCAGCTTTTGAAGTTCACCGGACGCGCCCCACAGAGCGTGCAGTTGCTAGCGGATCTGGCACCGGCTGCCGATCCCATCCTGCGCGACCGTCTCGAGATCGAGATGCTGAGCGCAGCCCTGTTGAACGGCACCGCTCGCGACCTGCTGGCGGCGCGCCTGGAGGGCATTCGAGATGGTCGCGGTCCCGCGCGGAATGACCGCGAGCGCGTCGAGCTCATCGCGCTTGCCTACGAAGGAGCCCATGCCAACCGGCCGAAATCCGAGCTTCTGAAGCTCCTAGCTCGTGTCCGGTCTGGAGCCGACAGCCTCGAGAGCGGGGTGCTGCTGCCGCCGTGGTTCACCAACGCAGTGGCGGTACTGGCCTTCTGTGACGAGTATGACGCGGCGGACGCGGCGCTGCGCCCGATGATCGAGCGCTCGCGCAGACGCGGTTCGATCGGCTCGCTGCTCCTCACACTGTCCCTCAGTGCACAGGTGGCCTACCGTCGCGGAGCGCTCCCGGATTCGCTCATCGACGCTACCACCGCCTACAACCTCGCCGTCGAGATCGCTCCGGGACGTTCGACGATGCGGTTCTTTCCACTCGCCGCGATCAGCAACGTCGCCGTGGAACAGGACCGCTCAGAAGCTGAGCTGCGGCGACTCCTCGACGAAACTGACACGAGCATCGATCGGGACGCTCGCCACGTAAACGTTGCGCTGCTGTCGCGCGCTCGGCTGCTACTCGCCGTGGGCCGCCGAGAGGATGCCCTCGAGCAACTGCTCGAGCTAGGCCAGCTTCCGGGCACCTATGGGACGGGGAGCCCGACCGTCGTGCCCTGGCGGTCACACGCAGCCCTGATCATGCACCAGCTCGGCGATCAGGTGGGCGCGGCGCGGCTGGCCGAGGAGGAGGTGGAGCTGGCGCGCCAGATGGGTGCCAACCGGGCCCTCGGCGGCGCGCTGAGGTCCTATGGGATGGTTCAGCCCCAGCCGGCGGTCGACGTGCTCAGAGACGCGGTAGATGTCCTCGCGCACTCGCCCGCCCGCCTGGAGCATGCTCGGGCGCTGGTTGATCTCGGCACCGCGATGCGGCTGGCCGGCCAGCGCGCGGCATCGCGTCGGACGCTGCGCGACGGGCACGAGCTGGCGCTTCGGTGCGGAGCCACGAAGCTGGCAGACCGAGCTGGACGCGAGATCGCAGCGACCGGAGCCAAGATCGCTCCGGCCGGAATGAGCGGCGTCGCGTCACTGACTCCAAGCGAGCGACGGGTGGCCGAGCTCGCCGCGCAAGGTAGCACCAACCGGGAGATCGCACAGACTCTGTTCGTCACGGAGAAAACCGTCGAAACCCACCTCCGGCACGCTTATGACAAGCTTGGTGTCCGCTCGCGGCATAAGCTCGGTGCGATACTCGCCCCGACCACCGCTCGCCCGTCCTGACCGCGTCGGCGCTTTCGGCAAGCGCGCGATTTATCGGTCTTTGCGACCTGTCATGGGTCCGTCGCCCGCGGTCATCGAGCGGTATGGATCTGT
>DATJOF010000021.1:0-40810 GCA_035507415.1 Solirubrobacteraceae bacterium | reverse complement strand
GGGGCATCGGCCTGCGCTCGGGGCGGCTTGAGCGCGGCAGCCTCGGCGCAAACGGACGGTGCCTGCCGCGGACCGCGAGCCGCGCCGCGCCGCGAACCGCGCCGCGAGCCGCGCCCCGAGCGGCGCGCCGCGAGGCGTGGGCACACCGGCGGGCGCCCAGAGGCGCGAGCCGCGCGCCGCGAGGCGCGGGCACGCCGGCGGGCGCCCAGAGGCGCTGAACGGAGCCGAGAGCCGATGGGCCGCAGGCACGCGGGGAACGGGCACGAGTCACGAGAGCACTAGGCTGAGATCAGCCATGCGCCCGTTCGGCCTTCTGCTCGCGCCCGAGCCGCCGCCGCGGCGGGTGGGCGTACTGGTCGCGATCGCCGCCGTCGCGCTCTGCACGCTCCTGATCTATCCGCTGGGGCGCGTCGCCCCGGTGGTCTCGCTCGGCGTCGTCTACCTGCTCGGCGTCCTTGTCGTGGCATTGATCTGGGGAGCATGGCTCGGCGCGCTCACGGCGCTGCTGAGCGCCGCCGCGTTCAACTTCTTTCACCTCCCGCCCGTCGGCCAGTTCACGATCCGCAACAGCGACAACTGGGTTGCGCTGATCGCGTTCCTGGTGGCGGCCGCGCTCGCCAGCTCGGTCGCCGAGGTCGCCCGCGCGCGCGCCCGCGAGGCCGACGAACGCCGGCGCGAGGCCGACCTGGCCGCGGAGATGGCCCGTCTGCTGCTGCGCGGCGACGATCTGTCGCAGGCGCTGCCGACGGTGGCGGCCCGCGTGGCGCATGTGCTCGGCCTGCACTCGGCCGCGATCGAAATGCAGGCGCTCGACGGCGACGAGCGTCGGGTCGGGTTCGCGCTCAGCGACGGCACGCGGCGGCTCGGCACGCTGATGGTGGGCGCCGACACACCCGAGTCGAGCCTGCGCCGTCTGCAGACCCGCGTCGTGCCATCGCTCGAGGCGCTGCTCAGCGCCGCGCTCGAGCGCGAGGCGCTGCTCGGCGAGGTGGTGGAGACGGCATCGCTGCGCCGCGCCGACGTCGTCAAGACCGCCGTGCTGCGCGCGGTCTCTCACGATCTGCGTTCGCCGCTCACGGCGATCGCGGCCGCCGGCGAAGCCATCGCGCTACCGAGCCTCTCCCAGGCAGAGCGCGACGAGCTCGCGTCGGTGATCGCACAGGAGACCCGCCGGCTCGCACGCCTCGTCGAGAACCTGCTCGACCAGTCGCGTTTGGAGGCCGGCGTCGCCGAGCCCGATCGACGGTGGACGTCGATCGAGGAGGTGCTCGCGGCCGCGCTCGAGGAGCTCGCTGCCAAGCCCGGCGATTTCACGCTCTCGGTCGACCGCGACCTGCCGTTCGTGCGGGCCGACTCCCCCCAGCTGGAGCGAGCCTTCGTCAACGTGCTCGAGAACGCCCGCCGGCATGCCGACGGTCATGCCGTCTCGGTGCGTGCGCGAGCCGTGCGCACGCACGAGGCCCGCAACGATCGTGTGATCGTGCGCGTCGTCGATCGCGGTCCCGGGATTCCGCCCGCCCAGCTCGAGCGCGTGTTCGAGCCCTTCTACCGCGGCGTCGGCGCCGGCAGCTCGCCCGACGGCCCTGCCGGTTCGGGGCTGGGCCTCGCGATCGCGCGGGGCTTCGTACAGGCCAACGGCGGCAAGCTGCACGTAGAGTCCCTGCCAGGACAGGGCGCCACGTTCGTGTTCGAGCTCCCGCTCGACCCGGTCCCGGCGTCTCGTGACGGTCCAGCGCCGCAGGCCACGCCGACTGCGACCCTCGCGCATGGCAGCTGACGCCCAGCGCGTGCTCGTCGTCGATGACGAGCTCCAGATCGTGCGCGCGCTGCGGGTGGTGCTGCGCGACGCCGGCTTCGAGGTGGTCGCGGCGCAGACCGCGACCGAGGCGCTCGACCGTGCCGCCGTGCGCCCGCCGCAGGCGGCGATCGTCGACCTCGTCCTGCCCGACGGCGACGGCATCGAGGTCACGCGCAGCCTGCGCCAGTGGAGCGCCATGCCGATCCTCGTGCTCTCGGCGATCGGCGAGGAGGAGCAGAAGGTGCGCGCGCTCGAGGCCGGCGCCGACGACTACGTGACCAAGCCTTTCGGCGCGCGCGAGCTGGTGGCACGGCTGCAGGCCGCGTTGCGCCGGGCCGGCGACGGTGCGAGCGGCGGCGAGGAGCCGCGCGTCGAGGTGGACGGTCTAGTCGTCGACTTCGCCGCGCGCACCGTCACCCGCGACGCCCGGCCCGTGCACCTGACCCCGATCGAGTTCGACCTCTTGCGTGTGCTGATCCGCAACCGTGGCCGCCTGATGACCCACCGTGCGCTGCTCACCGAGGTGTGGGGTCCCGGCTACGCCGATGACGTGCAGGCGCTGCGCACCCACATCGCCCGCCTGCGGGCGAAGATCGAGCCGCGTGCGGCCGCGCCCCGATTCGTCGTGACCGATCCGGGCGTCGGGTATCGCTTCGCCGGTTGACTCGGCCCGTGCAGATCCGGTTGGTACCGCCACCGTAACGAAATCGTTATACGCGCTCGCCCAATCGTCACGCGGCTGTGATGGCGGGCGGCCAATAGTTGAGCCATGGACGTGGTGGCGGTAGTGCTGGGAATCGCGATGTTCGCGGCCCTGCTCGCGATCCTCGAGGGAATCGACAGGATATGAGCACCGCCGTCCCGGCCGGCTACCTGATCGCGCACATGAGCGGGGCCGATGTCTTCGGCCTGGTCGTGTCGGTACTCGTGATCGCCTACCTGTTCTACGCCCTGATTCGCGGAGAGAACCTCTGACCGCGATGCATTCGGGGGGCCGATGAACCGGGTTTCGCACGCGCCCGCGGCGCATGACCTCGCCGCCGCACTCGCATGCGGCCGCCGAGCGCGTTCGTTTCGGGCGGGCAGCCGGCGACGCATCACGTCGGCCTCGCCCGGTGGCAGCGCATGACATTCAGCGGCTGGCTCACGATCGTGCTGTTCGCGGTGATCTTGACCGCGCTCGCACTGCCGCTGGGAAGCTACATGGCCAGAATCTATCGCGGCGAGCGCGTGTTCCTGTCACCGCTGTTCGCCGGACCCGAGCGCTTCCTGTACAGGCTCCTGCGCGTCGACCCCGAGCGCGAGCAGGACTGGAAGGCGTACGCGAAAAGCCTGATCATCTTCTCGCTCGCGGGCTGGCTGCTGCTGTACTTCATCCTGCGCAGCCAGACGCTGTGGGATTTCACGGGCCTGAACCCGATGGGCTTCAAATCGGGCGCATGGAACCTGACATTCAACACGACGTCGTCGTTCATGACCAATACCAACTGGCAGTACTACAGCGGTGAGACCACGCTGAGCTACTTCAGCCAGATGGCCGGCCTGACAGTGCAAAACTGGCTCTCGGCGGGAGTCGGGATCGTCGTTGCCGTCGCGCTCGTGCGCGGCATCATCTCGCGGTCGGGCAAGAGCCTCGGCAACTTCTGGCAGGACCTCGTGCGCACGATCCTGTACGTGCTCTCGCCGATCGCCACAGTGAGTGCGCTCGTGCTCGCCTCGCAAGGCGTGATCGCGAACTTCTCGAGGTACCTGACCGCGCACACGATCACCGGACTGACGCAGTCGATCGCGATGGGCCCGATCGCGTCTCAGGAGGCGATCAAGGAGCTCGGCACCAACGGCGGCGGCTTTCTCAACACCAACTCCGCCCATCCGTTCGAGAACCCGACGGCGTTCACCAACTTCTTCGAGATGCTGCTCGTGCTGCTCATCCCGGCGGCGCTCGTGTTCATGTACGGGCGCATGACCGGCAACCGCCGCCAGGGCTATGCGATCTACGGGGTGATGATGGTGATGTTCCTCGGCGCGGCGAGCGTCGCGTACGTCGCCGAGGCGCACGGCTCCCCGGCGCAACACGCCGCGGGGCTGCACACGCACGTGATCGCCGGCTCGGGTGGCGGCAACATGGAAGGCAAGGAGCAGCGCTTCGGCATCGCCGGCTCGGCGCTGTTCGACACGATCACCACAGTCACCTCGTGTGGCGCGGTCAACAGCGCGATCGAGTCCTACACCGGAATCGGAGGGGCGGTGCCGTTCGCCAACCTGTCCGCCAGCGAGGTCATCTTCGGCGGCGTCGGCACCGGGCTGTACTCGATCCTGTTGTACGTGCTGCTCGCCGTGTTCATCGGTGGATTGATGGTCGGGCGCACACCGGAGTGGCTCGGCAAGAAGCTCGAGGCAAAAGAGATAAAGCTCGCCGGCCTCGGGATCCTGATCACGCCGCTCGCCGCGCTGTTCTGCACGGCGCTCGCAACCGCCAGCAGCGCCGGACGCAAGTCGATCTCGGAAGCGGCGCTGTCCAAGGCCGGCGGCAACACGCCGCAGGGCTTCTCCGAGACCTTCTACGCCTACCTCTCCCAGGCCAACAACAACGGCTCCGCGTTCGCCGGCTACACCGGCTACATCCAGCCGACCGCCGGCAACGCCGGCGCCCATGGCATCACGTTCGCCAATCTGCTCGGCGGCTTTGACATGGTGTTCGCGCGCTACGCGCCGATTCTGTTCGCGCTGGCAGTCGCCGGCGCGCTTGCCGGAAAGCGCGTGACACCGGCCGGCCTCGGCACGATGCGCACCGACAACCCGACGTTTGCCGTGCTCTTGATCGGCGTGATCGTGCTCGTCGGCGCGCTCACGTTCTTCCCCGCCCTGCTGCTCGGTCCGATCGTGCAGGGCCTGACGACCCACCTCTACTGATGAACCGCGACGCTGCGAATCAACCAGGGGACGGCGGGCCCCACCCCAGAACCCTCTGCCGAGGACTACGCGCCTCGTGAGAAGATGAAACGCGACGTTGTCACATCTGTAATCGGCATGCTGGCGTTCACCGTCCTGCTCGGGCTCGTGTATCCGCTGGTGGTCACCGGAATCTCCCAGGTCGCGTTCCCGGGCAACGCCAACGGCCAGCAGATCAAGGTCGGCGGCAGGCTGATCGGTTCGAGGATCATCGGCCAGAGCTTTGCCAGGCCGGTGATCGGCAAGAACGGCGCGCCTGAGGAAACGGAAGGCGAACCGGTCACCGAAGCCGACCCTCGTTACTTCCAGTCGCGTCCGTCGGCCACCGAAGGCGGCGCCTACAACGCGGCCGCGAGCACCTTCTCCAACAGAGGCCCGAACAGCGTCAAGACGAAGGAAGCCGACGAAGAAAACATCAAAGCCTATTTGGAACTGAACATGGGACCCAACAAAAAGGAATATGACGCTGGGCTGACGGTCGCAAAGATCCCCGTCGACGCGATCAACACCTCGGCTTCGGGCCTAGATCCCGAGATCTCACCGGCAAACGCCTGGATCCAAGCTCACCGTGTAGCCGCCGTCCGCGGCCTGTCGCTGGTGACCGTCGACCACCTGATCTCCAAGTACACCTCCGGCCGCGGGCTCGGCTTCTCCGGCGAAGAAGGAGTGAACGTGCTCGAACTGAACCTCGCGCTCGACCGCACACGCGAGGTGCGAATCCGCGGCTTCGGGAAGGCAGGCTGATGGCGGCGGTCCCGGCACAGCACGAACGTCAGGCGATCTCGCTGTTCCAGCGCGACATCGCCGGGCGCGCCTTGCTCGACAGCGTCAAGAAGCTCGACCCGCGCGTGCAGATCCACAATCCGGTGATGTTCGTGGTCGAGATCGGCTCGCTGATCACCACGGTCACGTGGGTGATCCAGGCGTTCGGCGGAAAACCCCTCGGCGGCGGTCACGATCCGAGCTGGTTCACGTTCACGATCGCGATCTGGCTGTGGCTCACGGTGATCTTCGCGAACATGGCCGAGGCCTTCGCCGAGGGTCGCGGCCGCGCCCAGGCCGACACGCTGCGAGCGATGCGCAAGGACACCGTCGCGCGGATGCGCGACGGCTCCACGAAGGAGGCCTCGGAGCTCTCGCGCGGCGACGTCGTCGTCGTCACAGCGGGCGAGCTGATCCCCGGCGACGGCACCGTGATCGAAGGGATCGCCACGGTCGACGAGTCGGCCATCACCGGCGAGTCGGCGCCTGTGATCCGGGAGTCCGGGGGGGATCGCAGCGCCGTCACCGGCGGCACGCGTGTGACCTCGGACGAGATCGTCGTCGAAATCACCCAGGAGCCGGGCCACTCGTTCCTCGATCGCATGATCGCGCTGGTCGAGGGCGCCGCGCGGCGCAAGACGCCCAACGAGATCGCGCTCAACATCCTGCTGGCGGCACTGACGCTCGTTTTCATGATCGTCGTGGCGACACTGCGCCCGTTCGGACTGTTCGCCGACACGCCGGTCTCGGAGACCTCGCTGATCGCCCTGCTGGTCGCGCTGATCCCGACCACGATCGGGGCGCTGCTCAGCGCGATCGGGATCGCCGGCATGGACCGCCTGGTGCGTCGCAACGTGCTGGCGCTGTCCGGGCGCGCCGTCGAGGCCTCCGGCGACGTCGACGTGCTGCTGCTCGACAAGACCGGCACGATCACGATCGGCAACCGGCTCGCCTCCGAGTTCGTGCCGATGCCCGGCGTCCCGGAGTCCGAGCTGGCCGAGGTCGCCCAGCTCTCCTCGCTCGCCGACGAGACACCCGAGGGGCGCTCGATCGTCGTGCTCGCCAAGCAGTACGGCATCCGCGAGCACGACATGGCGACGCTCGACGCCGAGTTCGTGCCGTTCACTGCGCAGACCAGGATGAGCGGCGTGGACCTCGACGGCAGGCGCCTGCGCAAGGGCGCCGGCGACGCGATCATCGAGCTGGTGCGCAGCGAAGGCGGCTCCCCACCCCCCGAGCTGCAGGCCCATCTCGATCGCATCGGCAGCGAAGGCGGCACCCCGCTCGCGGTCGCCCGCGACAACCAGGTGCTCGGCGTCGTCTACCTGAAGGACACGATCAAGGAGGGCATGCGCGCGCGCTTCGACCAGCTGCGCGCGATGGGCATCAAAACGGTGATGGTCACGGGCGACAACCGCCTGACGGCGGCCAAGATCGCGGAGGAGTCGGGCGTCGACGACTTCCTCGCCGAAGCCACTCCCGAGCGCAAGCTCGCGCTGATCCGCGAGCAGCAGCAGGACGGCCGGCTCGTCGCGATGACCGGCGACGGCACCAACGACGCCCCCGCCCTCGCTCAGGCCGACGTCGGCGTCGCGATGAACACCGGCACCCAGGCGGCGCGCGAGGCCGGCAACATGGTCGACCTCGACTCCAACCCGACGAAGCTGATCGAGATCGTCGAGGTCGGCAAGCAGCTGTTGATCACGCGCGGCGCGCTCACCACGTTCTCGATCGCCAACGACGTCGCCAAGTACTTCGCGATCCTGCCGGCCGTGTTCGTCTCGACGTGGGCCGCCACCCCGGGTGGCAAGGGCCCGCTGCACGTGCTCAACATCATGGACCTGGGCAACCCGCAGTCAGCGATCGTCTCGGCGATCATCTTCAACGCGATCGTGATCCCGCTGCTGATACCGCTGTCGCTGCGCGGCGTCCGCTACCGCCCGATCGGCGCCAGTGCCCTGCTGCGACGCAACCTCTTGATCTACGGCCTCGGCGGCATCATCGCGCCGTTCATCGGGATCAAGCTGATCGACCTGATCGTCCACAACCTGCTGGGCGGATAGCAGGGAGGCCGCCGCGACCCACCGACCGCCCCCGAGAGCCGCAGCTCAGGAACAGCGCGCGCCAGACGCGCCCGACGCGCCCGCCCGCGTTGCAGGTGAGCGCGTCCAAGCCCAGCCCGCCGCGCCGCCGATCGCGCAAGAGCGGCGCCGTGGCCGGCTCAAGCTGTTCCTGGGGATGGCCGCGGGCGTCGGCAAGACCTACCGGATGCTGCTCGAAGGACACGCCGAACAAGAGGCCGGCCGCGACGTCGTGATCGGCCTGCTCGAGACCCATGGCCGGGCGGAGACCGCGCAGCTCGCAGGGGGCCTGCCGGTGATCCCGCGCCGGCGCGTGAGCTACCGGCAGACCGAGCTCGAAGAGATGGACCTGCCGGCGATCCTGCGCCGCGCGCCCGAGCTCTGCCTGATCGACGAGCTCGCCCACACCAACGTTCCCGGCGTCGAGCACGCCAAGCGCTACGAAGACATCGAGGACGTGCTCGCGAACGGCATCGATGTCCTGTCGACCGTCAACGTCCAGCACCTCGAGTCGCTCAACGACCACATCACCGAGCTGAGCGGCATCCGCGTGCGGGAGACGATTCCCGACGCGATCCTTGCGCGCGCCGATGAGGTCGTGCTGATCGACCTCAACCCGGAGGCGCTGCTCGAGCGCCTGCGCGCCGGCAAGGTCTATCCGCCCGAGCGCATCGACGCCGCCCTCAACAACTTCTTCCGCATCGAGAACCTCGCGGCGCTGCGCGAGGTGGCGCTGCGCCAGGTCGCCGAGGAGGTGGGCGCCAAGCGCCTGACCACCGAGCTGGTCGGCTCGCGCGAGGAGAGCCTCGCTGCAGCCGCACCGCAGGCCGTCGGCGAGCGCCTGCTCGCGCTCGTGGAGCCCTACGCGGGTTCGCAGCGGCTCGTCCGGCGCGCCTGGCGCTCGGCCCAGCGGCTCGGAGCCGACCTCGACCTGCTGTGGGTGCGGGCCCCCGGCCAGCGCCTCAACGAGGACCAGGAGCGCTCGCTCGCCGCCCTGCGCCAGCTTGCCTCGTTGCTCGGCGCAAGGATGTTCGAGCTGGAGTCCGACGATGTCGTCACATCGGTCGTCGAGCTGGCTTCCGAACGGGGAACCACGTACATCCTGCTCGGCCGCTCGCGCCCGGCGCAAGGGCTGGCCCGACTGCGCTTGCCGCTGCCCCAGCGGCTGATGGCCCAGCTGCCCGGGGTCGATGTGCGGATCGTGGCCGACCGCTCAAACCGCCCGAACGGCGAACGCCCCAACGGCGAGCGGCCAAACCGAGACCGACCTAACGGCGAGCGATCATGAGCGCCCTCGTAGTCGTCCTCGTCGCCCTCGTCGCCGTCATCGTGGGCCTGGCGGCCGGCTACTGGCTGCCGCCGCACGGGCGTCGACCCGCGGCCGATCGTCCCCAATCCGGACGGCGCCGGATCCTGCTGCCGTTCACCGGCCAGGCGATCTCGCGCCGCTCGTTCGAGGCCGCCGTGCGTCTCGCCAAGGCCGAGAACGCCGTCGTGCTGCCCGCTTTCTTGGCGCGCGTGCCGATGAACCTGCCGCTCGAGACGGCGCTGCCGGTGCAATCGGCCACGGCGATGCCGCTCCTGGAGACGATCGAGCAGCGCCTGGCGGCGCAGGGCATCCCGGTCGAGTCGCGCATCGGGCGCGGACGCTCCGCGCGCGATGCCCTGCGCCGGCTCCTGGAAGCGGAGCACTTCGATCGCATCATCGTTTCCGCCGACGAAGACCCGCGCGCCGGCCTGGACTATGACGACCTGCGCTGGCTGCTCAGGCGCGCTCCCGCCGAGGTCCTGATCCTGCGCCCCGCGCCAGAGGACACCCGGCGCATCTCCGCGGGCGCCGTCGGCGGTCATTTCTAGGACACCAGGCGCATCTCCGCGGGCGCCGTCGGCGGCCATTTCCAGGACACCAGGCGCATCTCCGCGGGCGCCGTCGGCGGCCACTCCCAGGGCCGCGCCGCGGTGCTATGCGCCGGCGATCAGCAGGGCGGCGAACGCGATGTAGGCGAGCACGATCAATATGCCGGCCGCCCGCGACAGACCGCGCCCGAGGTACGCCAGCGCCAGCGCCAGCACCGTCATCCCCACGTAGAAAACCGTCACGAACGTCGCCTGCGGGCTCTGTCCCGCAAAGCCCAGGATCGTGACCGGCACCAGCAAACCCGCGATCACGTTGAAGGCGTTGCTGTTGAGCGCCGTGCTGAGGGTCGCGGCGCCTCTGCCGCGCATCGCCAGATATACCGCCGCCACCGCGTTCGGGAGGCTGGTCACCGCGGCCAGCACGAGCCCGCCGACGACGATACCCGGGATATCGTGCTCGCTTCCGAGCCGGGTCGCCGTTCGCTCCATCGCGATGCTCGCGCCGACCACCACCAGCACCGCGCTCGCAGCCATGACGCCGTCGCGACCGGTCCCCGGGCGCGGGTGGATCGCCGGCTCGAGCTCGAGCTCCTCCTCGCTGACGGCATCCACCAGCCAGCCCGTCCAACTGGCGGGCAGACGAAGCCTGGCGAGTCGCTCGTGACGCACCGCGAGAATCGTCACATACGGCACGATCACCGCCAGCGCCAGCAGCAGCCCGATCGCCGGCGCCACCGCCGCCGTGACCACCGCGAGCGCGACCAGCGCGATCCACAGAGCCACCACGCCGCCCAGCTCGATCACGCGGCGATGCAGTCCGATCCTCCCGGCAATGATCGCCGCCAGCCCGATCAGCGCCGCGATGTTGAACACGTTCGAGCCGATCACCACACCGGCGCCGACATTGCCGTCGTGACGAATCAGGGCGGTCACCGCGGTCGTGATCTCGGGCGCGTCGCCCGCCAGCGCCGCCAGCACTCCCAGCAGCGCCTCCGACAGGCGCAAGCGCGCACCCACCCGCTCGAGCGAGATCACCAGCACCCAGCTGGCGCCGACGCTGGTCGCGCCCGCCAGCACGAACCCCAGGATCAGCGGCCCGTCAGACACGGCATCCGCCGCAAGCTCGTGCCCGGACGCGCCCGCCCGCTTGTCGCCGGGCCGGTCGGGCAAGGCGCAAGCGCTGAGTTGTCGAGATGACGCCGGTCACGCGATCTGCTCCCCAGAGGGCACGCCGACCAGGCTTCCCGGCTCTCCGGCGGAGAGTCTATCTGCGTCTGCGCCACGACCGACGGGCAGGTACCGGAGAGAGCGCGGCGTAAAGGTATGTAGGATCGCGCAACCATCCGGCCTCCCCGCTGTTGAGCCAGACATGAGATCTTTTCGCCGCCTGCTCCCACTCCTCGTCCTCGTCCTCGTCCTGGCGCTCGGCGTGTCCGCACCGAGCGCGACCGGCAGCTCGCGCCGCCCGCCCGCCCGCGCGCACGCCGCCTCGTCGTTCCTGACGGGCATCGGCGACGAGGCCGGCGAGATGTTCGGCAACCCGCTGTGGCAGCAGCTGCACACGAAAATCGCCCGCTATATCGCGCCATACGACGCCGCCGTGCACCCGTACTCGCTCGACCAGGCCAAGGTCTGGATCCGCTCGGCCGAAGCCCACCACCAGCAGGTGCTCGTCGCCTTCTACCACTCCGAGTACACGCCCACGCGCATGCCCAGCGTTGCGACCTATCAGAAGGACGTCGCGAAGTTCGTAAAGCTCTTCCCGCACGTCCGCCAGTACCAGTCCTGGGACGAGGCCAACCGCGGCAACGAACCGCACCAGTGGTCGAGCCCGACCGCGGTCGAAGCGGCCAAGTACTACCAGGCGCTGATCCGCGTCTGCAAGGGCTGCACCGTGATCGGCCTGGACGTGCTCGACCAGCAGTTCATCCAGCCCACGCTGCGCTACATCGCCGAATTCAAGAGCGAGATCGGCAAACTGAAGACGATCATGCCCACCATCTGGGGTCTGCACAACTACTCCGACGTCAACCGTCTGGAATCGTGGCGCACGCGCGACATCGTCCGCGCCTTCGGCCGCGGCCAGGTGTGGCTGACCGAGACCGGCGGGCTCGTCAAGTTCGGCGGCGGCTTCCCGAACAAGCACGGCGAAGGCCTGACCCGCGCCGCCAAGGTCCTCAAATTCGTGTTCGCCGTCGCCGGCGCGCTGCCGCAGATCAAGCGGCTGTACATCTACGACTGGACCGGCGGCACCTCCAGGACGCGTTTCGACGCGGGCCTGATGAACGCCAAAGACCAGCCCCGCCCGGGCTATGTGGTGGTCTGCAAGGCGCTCCACGCCGCCCGCTGCAACGTCAAGACCGTCAAGAACTGAGCGGCTCTCTAGGCCGGGACAGAGCTTTCGTCCGGCTGGCCGCGCGTGGCGCGGATCTGCCGTGCCCGAAAGCCGTCCGGCTTGGCGTTGCGCAGCAGGCGCATCGCCAGCAGCGCCAGCAGGCCCGCGATCGCCGCCGTCGGCGCGAGCGCCTTCAGCGGATAAGTGCTGAAGCCGGGATGATCCTTGATGCTCAGCGCCGTGTGATCGCCCGCCTTGACGATGCTCTCGAGCCCCGCGTGATCGATGCCGAGCACGGTCGGGCCCAGCGCGGCAAACACGGCCCAGGCGACCAGCACGAGCATCCCCGCGCCCATCGAGGCGCCCGACAGGCGCAGCCGCGGCGTCGCCCAAGCCGCCAGCGCGATCGCCCCGCCGGCTGCCAGCAGGAACGGCCAGATCCCGCCCCAGCCGCGTCCGATGCCGTACGCGGAGGCGATCGTCGGCTGAAACAAGGCCTGGCCCAGGTAGCGCATCCACACGACCGTCTCGGTCTCATAGCCGACCAAGGGATGGGTGATCGTCGCGATCACGGTCGTCGTGATCGAAACGGCCGCCAGCGCAACCGTCGGGCCCGGGAAGCGCTTGAGCGCCAACGCGATCGGGAACGCCAGGAACGGGAGCAGCGTGTCCAGGAAGCGCGGACCCATGAAGCCCCCGCCGAACGGCAGGTAATAGCCGGAGTTGTAGAGCATGTAGCAGAGGCAGATGCCGCCGATCGTCAGCGCCTCGGCCCGCCGTCCACGCTTGTACAACAGCACCGTCCCGATCGCGCCCATCACCAGCACCGGCGAGATCGTCAGCAGACCGCGCGAGTCCAGCAGCAGCGTGACCAGCACCCGCAGGCTGGGAGCGTCGATGCCGAAGAACCCTTTCTGCTGGCGCGGGATGTTCGAGTAGGCCAGATGGGTCCAGGAGTGGAAGGCGTAGTGGTTGTAGAGCAGCAGGGGGATGATGCCCACGAGCCCGCCCGCCACGTAGGCGCCGCCGCGGCGCAGCACGCCCGCGGGCGTGAGCGAGTCACGGCGCGAGAGCAGGAACAGCCCCAGCACGAGCGCGGCGAAGAACGTCGGGTACTCGGAGCTGAACGCGTAGCCCATCGCCAGGCCCGCCACCGCCAGCAGCGACACGCTCGGCGGCCCGTCTCGCTCGCGCAGCATCAGCCAGAACGCCGCGAACGTCAGAAACGTCGTGAACACGTGCGAGAACAGCAGAGTCGAGAACGGCAGCACCATCGTCCCCAGCCCCAGCGCGACCGCCGCCGCCACGCCATAGCCGGGCTCGAAGCGATCGGCCACGCGCCACACCAGCAGCACCAGCAGAAAGCCGGGCAGCACGTTCGCCCACAGCCCGATCAGGTAGATCATCTCGTCGCCGGGTCGGTTGGGCGGGGCCACGTGCGAGCGCGTCCACGATTCGGCATCCACGAGGTTCAAGGCGTCGTAGAAGGGCAACGCAAAAAGCGCCATCCCCGGGGCGCGGGCCGAGTACCAGTGGCCCTTGTAGTAGGCCTTGTCGCCGGTGTTGGCCTGATACGCGTCGATCGTCGTGCCACCGTTGTTGAGGGCGCGGATCAGGTCGTAGTGGGAGGTCTGATTCCAGGAGAAGCTCTGAATCAGGGTCGCGTACGCGAGCCCCGTCAGCACGACCGCGAGCAGCGCCAGGCGCCGCGGGCTCGTCAGCTTGCGGGAGGGGCGGCTGGACCCGGGCTCGCGTGCGCGCTCATCGCTCATGAGTCCGACCCGTGCAGGGCAGCCGGTCCCGGTCCGATCTCATAGATCACCAGTGAGCCGACTCGTCGACGCGTGATGCCGAGACCCGCGATCGGCTTGGCCGCCGCAGCCGCCGGGTCGGGCGGCTCGGGCACCTCGGGATACTTGATCGCGGGCAGACTCGGCATCACGGTGTGAAGAACCACCGTGCGAATGTGGTAGTAGCGCAGCTTCTCGACGCTCGCTCGATCGGGGAAGCCGTTCATGCCGCCGCGCAGATCGTCGAGCGCCGGCAGGTCGAAGGTCGAGTTGCCGACCGGGATCTTGTAGAAGCCGTCGGTCGAGAAGTACTGCCACAGGCGGTCTGCCGCGCCGTCGGTCGGGAGGTCGAGGACCGGACCCGGCAGGCCGCGTTCCGCCGGCACGGGCTGGGGCACGACGGGATGGCCGAGATGGCCCGCGCCTTCGCCGAGGATCCCGATCAGCAGCACGACGCCCACCACTGCGCCGAGCGCGCTCAGCGAGCGCGCTGCACCCCACCGCCGGGCCAGGCCCATCAGCAGCTGCACACCCGCCCCCGCCAGCAGGGCGTAGCAGAGGGTCGCGAGCGTGAACACCCGTCCCGGCACGCGCACGCCGTCCCAGCCGGGAGCGAAGTCGTACAGCAGCCGGTACGGATAGCCAGCGCCGGTCAGGCCGAGACCGAATGCCAGCACCGAGCAGACCACGATCCCCGCGAGCAGTCCGAGGCGCAGGTGGCGTGTGTAGGGATTGCCGATCGGGGCCGCTTGTCCGGCACGCCGGACCGTGATCTCATCGGCGTTCACACCGCGAGGGTCTGTCGCCTCGGCTGGCAGCCCACGCGCGCGCGCGCGCCCGCGTGCGTCGCCGCTCGCGCCTTTCCTCGCGCCTTTCGAACCCGGGCCGGCCTCGGCCAGCTTGCCCACGCCGACCAGGCCAACCAGGGCGAGCAGCAGGATCAGCCCACCGGGGAAGAAGATGCTCTCGTTCTTGGAGTTCACTTTCGCGCGCATCCCCGAGGTCAGGCTGCCCCAGACGCGGTTCTCCGAGGATGCCCCCAGCAGCGCCGCCGGACCCGACGAGTACGCTTCGACTTCGCGCAGCGTGCGCTTGGCGGTGGGGTACTCGTTGGCGACCTTGAGGTACGGGCGGGCCTCGTAGACCGTCACCGCGCCGACCACCAGCACGCCGATCACCGTCACCGCAAGCAGGCGGCGGGGCAGCAGAGGACGGCGCGTGGTCGAACCGCGCCTGCCGTCGGCGCCGGCGCGTGCGCCGAGGTCGTCCCGCCGTGCCCAGAAGCCCCGACCGCGCCACCAGCTCCACACCGCCAGCAGCGCGAGGATCGCCAGCAGATACGCGTACTGCAGGCCGAGCGTGAAGCCGAGACTGATCTGCCATGCCGACACCAGCCATCCGGCCAGCACCAGCCCGCGCGAGCTTCGGCGGTAGCCGCGCAGCAGCAAGAACAGCGCGAGCGGGATCCCGCCCGAGGAGATTACGTGCAGGTGGCCGGCCTCGGTCACGCGGTACGGGGCATACGCGAACGCCACCCCGACCGCAGCGGCGCCGATGCGACAGAGACCCAGCTCGCGGCCGAGCAGGTATGCCCCCACGAAGCACAGCGACCAGGCGAACAGGAACAGCAGGTTGTAGCGGACCAGCGCCGCGACTGTGCCCGAGCCGAAGAAGGCGGCCGGGCCGTAACCGAGCAGCGAATCGGAGAACGCGAGGCTCAGCGGGTGCGGGTAGAACGCGTTCGAGTCGAAGATGTGCAGCGGATCGTTGAGCATCGCGTGGCCCACCCACGCGATCTGCCACGCGGTCCGGATCGGGTCCCCGAGGTCCGGCGAGATGCGGCTCGACGTGTGCAGCGCGAGCGGCCAGCTGGTGAGCACGGCAAGCGCGATCCCGGCGACCACCACCCAAGCGAGCTCCGCGCCCCGTAACGGCGGCGACGGGCTCCAGCGCGCGGGTCGCTCGGCGGCGGGAGACTTCGAGGGCCGGTCCAGGAGCGCGCTCGCCATCGACCGGCGCAGCATACGTCAGCGGCCGGTTCCATCGCGGCAGCCGAGCGGGCCGGCGCTGGGCCGGCTGGGAGCCTCGGGCCTGTGCGGCAGGGTCGGGTGGGAGCCTCGGGCCTGGGCCGCAGGGTCGGGTGGGAGCTTCGGGCCTGCGCCGCGGGGCCGGGTGGGAGCCTCGGGCCGGCGCGGCAGGGTCGGGCGGGAGCCTCGGGCCGGCGCGGCAGGGTCGGGTGGGAGCTTGGGGCCTGTGCCGCTGGGCCGGGTGGGAGCCTCGGGCTTGTGTCGAGGGCCGGGTGGGAGCGTCGGGCTTGTGTCGAGGGCCGGGTGGGAGCCTTGGGCCTGTGCCGCGGGGCCGGCTGGGAGCCTTGGGCCTGGAGCGAGACGTCTGTCGCCTGTCGGCTCTCGGCACATCGGATTTGCTAAGACTCAGCGCAATGAGGGTGCTGGTGGTGGGAGCCGGGGGGGTCGGCGCTGCGTTCGCTGCGATCGCGCAGCGGCGCCCCGCGTTCGAGCAGGTCGTGCTCGCGGATGTCTCGGCACGGCGTGCCCGCGAAGTCGCGCAGGGTCTCGGCGAGGGCGATCGCTTCATCGCCGAGCCGGTCGATGCGTCCGATCGCGACGAGCTCGTCGAGCTGATCGCCCGGACCCGCCCCGACGCGGTCCTGAACGCGTGCGACCCCCGCTTCAACGTGCCGATCTTCGACGCCTGCTTCGAGGCCAAGGTGACCTACCTGGACATGGCGATGACCCTGTCCGAACGCCATCCGGACCGCCCATTCGAGCTCGTCGGGACGATGCTCGGCGAGTACCAGCTGGAGCAGCACGAGCGCTGGCAGCAGGCCGGGCTGATGGCGCTGGTCGGAATCGGGGTCGAGCCCGGGCTGTCGGATGTGTTCGCCCGTTATGCGGCCGACGAGCTGTTCTCGGAGGTGCGCGAGGTCGGCGTGCGCGATGGCGCCGATCTGGTCGTCGAGGGATACGACTTCGCTCCGACCTTCTCGATCTGGACGACGATCGAGGAGTGCCTGAACCCGCCGTTGATCTGGGAGCGGGAGAGAGGCTTCTACACGACCGAGCCGTTCTCAGAGCCCGAGCTGTTCACCTTCCCCGAGGGCATCGGCCAGGTCGAGTGTGTGAACGTCGAGCATGAGGAGGTCGTCCTGATCCCGCGCTGGGTTGGCTGCGAGCGCGTCACCTTCAAGTACGGGCTCGGCCGCGAGTTCATCGATGTTCTGCGCACGCTCCACAAGCTCGGCCTCGACTCGACCGAGCCGGTGGACGTGCGCGGCCAGCAGATCGCGCCGCGCGACCTGGTGGCCGCCGCGCTGCCCGACCCCGCGACGCTCGGCGATCGGCTCAGCGGTCGCACGTGCGCCGGCACGTGGATCAGGGGGATCGGGATCGACGGCCGCGAGCGCTCGACCTACATGTACCACGTGGCCGACAACGGATACACGATGCGCGAGTACTCGAGCCAGGCCGTCGTGTGGCAGACCGCGATCAATCCGGTCGTCGCGCTCGAGCTGCTGAACGAGGGGCTCTGGCGTGGGACCGGAGTGCTCGGTCCGGAGGCGTTCGCGCCGGCGCCGTTTCTCGAGCGCCTCTCCGACCTCGGCGCCCCGCACGGGATGATCGAGCTGGCCTGAGCGCCGCGAGGCTCGGTGGTTCGGTCGCGTCCGAACCCGTCACATGGCGCGCACGGCGACGTTACGCCCCGTGCGCGCCATGTCCCCCCGCGACAGGGCGGCGTACCCCCGAGAGGAACTTGGAGGCAGGTGTGAGTGACACGCTCGGATGTGCAAGCAGCTCGGATGGGTAGCCGACGAGCTCGGCATCACTGTCAGAAATCCACGCGCGCGGGCGTCGGCGCCACCGGAGGCGGCTGCTCGAGCAGGCCGGGAGGCGCGGTTTCGGTCTTGCGCGAGAAGAACTCACGGAAATATGGGCGTGAGATCAGCATGATGATGAAGCCGAGGACCATGCCGCCGATGCCCATCCACAGCGGCAGCGTGATCCCAAGGATCGGCTTGGATTCGACGTTTGCGGTGTTGCTGTAATAGAAGATCGCCTTGATCCCGACCCCCCACAGCATCAGCCCTCCGAGCATCGGGCCGACACCGAGCAGGAAGAAGTTGCGAATGCTTTCGGTCAGATCGTGGCGGTAGTAGATCGGACACGCCACGCCGGTATAGCCGTAGTAGAAGCAGATCGGGAAGCCGATCGCGGTGATCGAGTCGTCCAGGACGCTTTCGGAGGCGAACAGCAGCCCGACGGTGATGGCGATCGACAGCACGCCGAAGCCGAGCGTCGACACGGTCGGTGTCAAATAGCGCTTGTGGATGCGCGATAGCAGGCTGGTGACCGCTTTCCAGTGCGCCATCGAGAGCGTCGTGCGGGCGGTCGGCAGGATTGTTGTCTGGGTCGAGGCGGAAGCGGAGGTGAGCACGCAGATGATCAGCAGCTTGTTCAAAGGTTCGCCGAGCACGCCGGTGCCGAGCGCATTGAGGATGTCTTCCTGGTTGGCTTCGTTGGTGAGGAAGCCGGTGCCGTGGAACGCCTGGGCGGCGGCGGAGACGAGCAGGTAGATCGCCAGCAGCAGCAACGTCGACACCACAGCTGCCTTGCCCGGCCCCTCGGAAGGGTTCTTCGACTCCTCGTTGACTGCCACACCGGAGTCCCATCCCCAGTAGATGAACACACCCAGCAGGATCGCCACCACGAGATCCCCGAAATTCATCGCAAAGGGGTTGATCCACGACAGCGACGGCTTGATCGAGCCATGCGGCGGGTTGCTGCCGTACACCTTCACGAACGCCACCACCGAGAACAGCGCGAGCGTGAAGATCTCCAAACTCAGCAGGAACTGCTGGATACGCGCCGACAGCTCGATGCCGCGGTAGCAGATCCAGGTCATCAACGCGATCCACACCACGGCCCCGATGATCAGCGCGGGTTTGGATTCGCTCAGTTCGGTGAACCCGAACAGCTTGAAGGTGTAGATCGCGGCGATGTCTGACAGCGACGCCATCACGATCACGTCGGCAAGGAAGATCGCCCAGCCGTTCATCCACCCCTGGATCGGCCCGAGCGCGCGCGTCACCCACGCGAAGGTGGTGCCGGCGTCGGGGTCGGCACGGTTGAAGTATTTGTAGGCGGCCGCCACCAGCAGCATCGGGATGAACGACACGAGCATCACCGCCGGCGCGTGTACGCCGACACCCTTGACGGCCACGATGAATCCGAGCGTCGCAGCCAGTGAGTACGCGGGCGCGGTCGAGGCGACGCCGATCACGACGTTCGAGACGAAGCCGATCGCGTTCTTCTTGAGGCCCTTGTCGAGGACTTCCGAAGATGCCGCTCTCGGTGCGGCGACGTTTTCAGTTGCCATTCCGTGCTCCTCTCGGACCGTCGTGAGAAACGCTACGTCGTTGGTCGGATCAAAGAAAGGGGCGCGATCCCCAAAACGTATGACGACTCTTGTACGTTACGTCTAAATCACGCTGAGCTCGTTGAACTGGCAGCGCCTTGAGCATGACATCTTGGCGGAGTACCGTTGTCCTGAGTGTCCAGCGAAAATTTGGCCTAGTGTCGAACAGCTGTCCCGAGTCGAGTCGGATACCGCGACCTGCTGCGATACCGCGACGTCTTGCGGCTGACAGGCGACCGCGACCGACCGCGGAGCGGCTGCGCGTTCCAGAGGAGGTCACACGATGGCGGCCACACCGACGAGCACAGACCTGAGCGGCGACCCCGCACGCCCGCCAGCACAGGCGGACCGAGCCGTGGATGCCGAAGGTCCGCTCGGCCAGATCGCGGGCGAAGAGTCCCCGGGCGGAGCCAGCAGCGAGCTGCAGGCGCTCGCCAAGCGCCATCTGTGGATGCACTTCACGCGCATGGGCGTCTACGAGGAGGGCGCCGAGGTGCCGGTGATCGTCAGCGGCGAGGGCTGCTACGTCTACGACGAGCACGGCAACCGCTACCTCGACGGGCTGTCCGCGCTGTACTGCGTGAACGTCGGGCACGGGCGCGGCGACATCGCCGAGGCGGGGGCCAGGCAGGCGCGCGAGCTCGGCTTCTACACCAACTGGAGCTACGCTCATCCCCGCTCGATCGAGCTGGCGGCGCGGATCGCCGAGCTGGCTCCGGGCTCGTTGAACCGGGTGTTCTTCACCTCTGGTGGGTCGGAGGCGGTCGAGTCGGCGTGGAAGCTGGCCAAGGCCTACCAGGCCGCGCGCGGCCAGCCCCGCCGGCACAAGCTGATCGCCCGTCACCTGGCCTATCACGGCACCTCCATGGGCGCGCTCAGCGCCACCGGCCTGCCGCCGCTGCGCGAGCCGTTCGAACCGCTCACCCCCGGCGGACGGCACGTGCCGAACACCAACTCCTATCGCTGGCAGGAAGATCGCGACCCGCTGTGGGCCGCGGACGCGATCGAGGAGGCGATCCTGTTCGAGGGCCCCGGCACGGTCGCCGCGGTGATCCTCGAGCCGGTCCAGAACGGCGGCGGCTGCTTCGTGCCGCAGGACGGCTACTTCCAGCGCGTGCGCGAGATCTGCGACCGCCACGGCGTGCTGCTGATCTCCGATGAGGTGATCTGCTCATGGGGACGGCTCGGGCACTGGTTCGGCTGCGAACGCTACGGCTACGAGCCCGACATGATCACCACCGCCAAGGGCATCACCTCGGCGTACGCCCCGCTCGGCGCCGTGATCGCAGCCGACCACATCGCCGAGCCGTTCATGCACGGCAGCCAGATCTTCAATCACGGCTTCACCTTCGGCGGGCACCCGGTCGCGTGTGCCACCGCGCTGGCGAACATCGAGGTGATCGAGCGCGAGCAGCTGTGCGAGCGCGTGCTCGCCAACGAGAGCCGCTTTCGCGCCACGCTTGAGAGCCTGCGCGACCTGCCGATCGTCGGCGACGTGCGCGGCGCCGGCTACTTCCATGCGATCGAGCTGGTCAGGGACAGGGCCACGAAGGCCACCTTCGACGCCGACGAAGCCGAGCAGCTGCTGCGGGGCTTCCTCTCCGGCGAGCTCTACCGGCGCGGGCTGATCTGCCGCACCGACGACCGTGGCGACCCGATCGTGCAGCTGTCGCCGCCGCTGATCGCCGGCGAGGAGCAGTTCCAGGAGATCGAGGCGATCCTGCGCCCGGTGCTCAGCGAGGCCTGCGAACGGATGGCGCGGTGGAGCTCACCGTCGAGGGCCTGACCTCCGAGCTGGGGCTCGAGCTCGCCAGCGGCCAGGTCGCCGCGGGCCGGCACGTGCGCTGGGTCCACATCACCGAGCTCGTCGACCCCACGCCCTGGCTGAAGGGCGGCGAGCTGCTGCTCACGACCGGCCTGCAGCTCGAGACGCCGAAGGTGCAGCGCTCGCTCGTCGAGCGCCTGGTCGAGCACGAGATCGCCGGCCTGGGCTTCGGCACGGGCTTCGCTCACAAGCGCATCCCCGCGGCACTGCTCGGCGCGGCGCGCGCCCAGGAGTTCCCGGTCTTCGAGGTTCCCTACGAGCTGCCGTTCATCGCGATCACCGAGCGCGTCTTCGCCCAACTCGTCGAGGAGCGCTACGAACTGCTGCAGCGCAGCATGGCGGGCGACGTGCTCGCAGAAGCGCTCACCGGCAACCTCTACCCCGAAGAGCTGCAGGCGAAGCTGCGCCCGTTCGGCATCGGCGAGCAGGCCAGCGTGCTCGTGTTCTCGCCGGCCGACCCGACGGTCGCGGCGCCGTTGCTCGAGCGAGCGCTCGAGCGCGAACGGGTCCACTGCCTGGTCGCGATCCGCTCCGGGCTCTTGTACGCGGTCATCGGCATCGACGGCGTCACGCCTGAGCCGGTCGAGCTGGCGGCGCGGATCCGTGCCGAGCTGGCCGGGCGGCTCGGTGACGAAGTCGCGGCGGCGGCCAGCCGGCCGGCCGCCACGCACGCGCTGCGGCTGAGCTTCCACGAGGCGCGCTGTGCGCTCGAGGCCGCGCGTCTGCGCAACGGCGGGGGCTCGCCGATCGTCGCCACCTACAAGGACCTCGGGGCGTTCCAGCTGCTGCTCTCGCTGCAAGACGACGATGCGCTGATGTCCTACTGTCGCAGCGTGCTCGGGCCGGTCGAGCAGGGCGAGGGCGAGTACGGCGAAGAGCTGTTGCGCTCGCTCGACGTGTTCATCGAGAACAACGGCCATTGGGAGAAAGCGGCCAGCGCGCTCTACTGCCACCGTCACACGCTGCGCTATCGGATCAAGCGCATCGAACAGCTCACCGGACGCGATCTGAGCCGCGCGCGCGACCGCATCGAGTTCTGGCTGGCACTGCGCGGAAGGGAGCTCGCGAGGTGAGGCACGCGCGGGCCGGCAGATCGAGGACCGGGCGGGAGGCGGCTCGATGAGGCGCGCGGAGCCGGCGCGGTGAGGATCGGGGTTCCCACCGAGATCAAGACCGACGAGTACCGCGTCGCGATCACGCCTGCGGGCGTCCGCGAGTGCAGCGCCCACGGACACGAGGTCCTGGTCCAAACCGGGGCCGGGCTCGGCAGCGCGGTCTCCGACGAGCAGTTCATCGCCCAGGGGGCGTACATCGTGGCCGACGCGCCAGCCGTGTTCGAGGCCGCAGAGCTGGTGCTCAAGGTCAAGGAGCCCCAGCCCTCAGAGGTCGAGCTGCTGCGCGAGGGCCAGACGCTGTTCACGTACCTGCACCTCGCGGCCGAGCCCGAGCTGGCGCGCGCTCTGCGGCGCTCGGGCGCGACCTGCATCGCCTATGAGACCGTCGAGGACGCGAGGGGACACCTGCCGCTGCTCGCGCCGATGAGCGAGGTGGCCGGCAAGATCGCCACACAGGCCGGCGCCTTCATGCTCGAGAAGCCGCTCGGCGGTCGCGGCATCCTGCTCGGCGGCGTCCCCGGAGTTGCGGCCGCCACCGTGCTCGTGATCGGCGGCGGCGTGGTCGGCATGAACGCCGCCTTCATCGCGATCGGCATGCAGGCCGACGTGTTCGTGTTCGATCGCTCGATCGACAGACTGCGTGAGCTCGAAGTCGCATTCGCTGGTCGCGCCTCGACCGTCTACTCCTCGACGCTCGCGATCGAGGAGATGCTGCCGCTCGCCGACCTCGTGATCGGCGCCGTGCTCGTTCCCGGCGGGCGGGCGCCGCGCGTTGTCACCCGCGAGCAGCTGCGGCTGATGCGCCGCCACGCGGTGCTGGTCGATGTGTCGATCGACCAGGGCGGCTGTTTCGAGACCTCGCGCCCCACCACGCACTCGCAGCCCACGTTCGAGGTCGACGGCATCACCCACTACTGCGTCACGAACATGCCGGGCGCCGTCCCGATCACCTCCACCTTCGCGCTCACCAACGCCACCCTGCCCTACGTGCTTGCTCTGGCCGACCGCGGTCCGCAGGCGGCGATGGCCGACGATCCGGGGCTGAGCATGGGCCTGAACGTGTGCGCCGGCGAGATCACGCACCCTGCCGTCCTGCAGGCGCTCGCAACCATCGAGGCCGACCCCGCCGCGAGCAGAACGGAACACGCGACGACCTGAACGGAGGAGCCAATGGCGACGGCCACAGAGACTCTCGAGAACTTCATCGACGGACGGTCCATCGCCTCGCAGGGCGAGAGCGAGCCGATCCTCAACCCTGCCACCGGGGAGGCGCTGGCGCGGGCGTCGAAGTCGACGGCCGAGGACGTCGAGCGCGCGGTCAGCGCCGCGCGCCGGGCGTTTCCGCAGTGGTCGGTCACGACGCCTGCCCAGCGCGCGGCGGCGCTGCTCGCGCTCGCCGACCTGATCGACGAGCACGCCGAGGAGATCGCGCGGCTCGAGGCGCTCAACGCCGGCAAGCCGATCGAGGCGGTGCGCAGCGACGAGCTGCCCGTGATGGCCGACAACCTGCGCTTCTTCGCCGGCGCCGCGCGCTGTCTGGAGGGCCGCGCCGCGGGCGAGTACATGGAGGGCTACACCTCCTACACGCGCCGCGAAGCGGTCGGCGTGATCGGGCAGATCACGCCCTGGAACTACCCGCTGATGATGGCTATCTGGAAGATCGGGCCCGCGCTCGCCGCGGGCAACACGATCGTGCTCAAGCCTGCCGAGACCACGCCGATCACGACCGTGCGCCTGGCCGAGCTCGCCGCCGAGATCCTGCCGCCGGGCGTGCTGAACGTGATCACCGGACACGGCGAGCCCACCGGTCAGGCGCTGATCAGCCACCCCGAGGTCGACATGGTGTCCCTGACCGGATCGGTGCAGACGGGCAAGCACGTCGCACGCACCGCCGCCGACACGCTCAAGCGCGTCCACCTCGAGCTCGGCGGCAAGGCGCCGGTGGTGGTATTCGATGACGTCAGCCTCGATACCGCGCTCGAGACGATCGCCGGGACGGGCTACTACAACGCCGGCCAGGACTGCACCGCCGCGACGCGGGTGCTGGCGGGCGCGAACGTCTACGACGAGCTCGTCAGCGGTCTGGCCACGCAGGCACACGGTCTCGTGATCGGCGACACGCTCGCGCCCGACACGACGCTCGGACCGGTCAACTCGGCCAAGCAGCGCGACCGCGTCCAGGGGTTTCTCGAGCGCAGGCCCGCGCACGCCGAGCTCGTCACCGGCGGCAGCGCGCCGGACCGGGCCGGCTTCTATCTCGAACCGACCGTCGTCGCCGGCCTCGAGCAGCAGGACGAGATGATCCAGAGCGAGATCTTCGGGCCCGTGATCACCGTGCAGCCCTTCACCGACGAGGACCAGGCGATCGCGTGGGCCAACGCCACGCGCTACGGCCTCGCCTCGTCGGTCTGGACGCGCGACGTCGCACGCGCGCTACGCGTCTCCAAAGCTCTGCGCTTCGGCTGCGTCTGGATCAACGACCACATTCCGCTCGTGTCGGAGATGCCGCACGGCGGCTTCAAGGAGTCCGGCTACGGGAAGGACCTGAGCGTCTACTCGCTAGAGGACTACACGGTGGTCAAGCACGTGATGGCTTCCCTGCAGTAGGCGCTCACGCCTTGCGCGCGAGCACCTGATAGACCGAGATGAAGCCGCTCTGAAAGCCGTTGCGCGCGGCGCGCAGATACAGGCGCCAGACGCGCACGCGCTCGCCGCCGGCCAGGCGCTCGGCCTGCTCGCGGTTGGCGTCGAGGCGATCGATCCATGCGCTCAGCGTCTGCACGTAGTCCTGCTGGAGGCCCTCGACGTGCTCGGTCACGAAGCCCGCGCGCTCGAGCGACAGCTCGATGCGGCTGAGATGCAGCGGCGCCGCATCGGGGAACACGTAGCGCTCGGAGAACGGGCCAGCCTCGGCGTCCCCATGGCGCAGGCGGGCAATGCCGTGGTTGAGCAGGCGACCTCCCGGCTCGAGCATGTCCGCAAGCCGCCGCCCGTACTCGTCGATGCGCCTCGCGCCGACGTGCTCGACCATGCCGATGCTCGCGATCGCGTCAAAGCGCTCACGCCTGTCGAGATCGCGGTAATCGGCCAGGCGAATCTCGACCCGGTCCTCCAGGCCGGCCTTCACCACCCTCCTGCGCGCCAGCTCGGCCTGGTTGGGCGACAGGGTGATCCCGACCGCGTGCACACCGTGGCGCGCCGCGGCGTGCAGCACGAAGCTGCCCCAGCCGCAGCCCACGTCGAGCACGCGCTCGCCCTCGCGCAGTCTCAGCTTCGTGCAGACCAGCTCGCGCTTTGCCTGCTGGGCCTCCTCGAGGGTCCGAGCGCCGCGCGAGAAGACCGCGCAGCTGTAGGTCATCGACTCGTCGAGAAACAGGCCGAAGAACTCATTCGAGACGTCGTAATGGTGGCGCACCGCGCGCGCATCGCGCTCGCGGCTGTGTCGCTGCCCGCGCGGGCGCAGCTCGCTCGCCGGCACGCGCGGCGGCCGCGTCAAGCCGCACGCGCGCACCGCAGCCAAGGCCAGGCGCGCGCGCGTGGCACGGTCGATCGGCGGGGCGCTGAAGCTGTCCAGCAGCGCAATCACGCGGTCGAGGTCGTCGGCTTCGAGCTCGCCTGCGGCGTACGCGCGCCCGAGCCCGAGCTGCCCGGGAGCGCGCAGCAGATGAGCGATCGCCAGCGGCGAGCGGGCGCTGAACGTCGGCCCGTCCTGGCTCGTTCCGGACAGCTCCGAGCCGTCCCAGAAGCGCACCGTGAAGGGGCGTTCGGGCAGCGCTCGCGCGAGCTCGCGGCGCAGCGGCTCAGGATTTGCGAGCAGGGCGCGCGCCATGCCTCCGTCCGGCTGCTGAATGTCGCTTTGCGTCTGGCCACATGTCGATAGGCAGCCTACGGGTCGCGCTGGTAGGTTGCCTGCGCGATGCGCGCCGGTCCTGTCACCAGTGAGCTCCCCAGCGGCGACGTTCCTGGTCCCGAGGACGTCCAGCCCGTGCAGAACGAGACCCGCGATCGCGTCATCACGGGGTTCGTCACGTTGGCTCCGATAGCGGCGCTCGGCTTTGTCGGCTGGCAGCTCTGGGACGGGCTGCTGCGCCCGACCGACGTCGCCGTGTTCGTGATCATGTACCTGCTCACCGCACTGGGCGTGACGGTGGGCTTCCACCGCCTGTTCACGCACCGCAGTTTCAAGACCTCGCGCCCCGTGCGCGCCGTCTTCGCCGTGCTCGGCTCGGCCGCGATCGAGGGCCCCGTGATCTCGTGGGTCGCCGATCATCGCAAGCATCACGCCTTCTCCGACCGCCAGGGCGACCCCCACAGTCCGCACGTCGATCACGGCGTCGGCTGGCGCGGTGCGCTGCGCGGGCTCGCCCACGCCCACGTCGGCTGGCTGTTCGTTCACACCCAGCGCGGATCGCGCGAGCGCTATGCGCCAGATCTCCTGGCCGATCCTGTCGTTTCGTTCGTTGACCGCACCTTCCTGGTGTGGGCGCTCGGCGGGCTGGCCGTGTCGTTCGGGCTGGGTTACGCGATCGGTGGGACCCTGCGCGCCGGGCTCACCGGCCTGTTGTGGGGGGGAGCCGTGCGCATGCTGGTGGTGCACCACATGACCTACTCGATCAACTCGCTCTGCCACTTCTTCGGCCGTCGCGACTACGCCACCGAAGACCACTCGCGCAACCTGCTGTGGCTCTCGCTGCCCACGCTCGGCGAGGCTTGGCACAACAACCACCACGCCTTCCCGACGTCCGCCAGCCACGGTCTCAGCTGGCGCCAGCCGGACATCTCCGCGCTGGTGATCCGCGCGATGGCCCGCGCCGGGCTGTGCTGGGATGTGATCACGGTCCCGGAGGAGCGGCGCGGCGCCAAGCGCTATCAGGTCGCGTGAGGGCCGAGCGATCAAATCGCGTGCGGCCGGAGTGATCGGGTCGCGTGCGGCCGGAGCGATCGGGTCGCGTGCGGCCGTGACGCGTCGCGAGCAGTCGCCTGAGCGCCCGGTCGGCTAACGTCCTGGCGTGAGTCTGCCGACGTCCCCCTCCGATCCCACGGACGCAACCAAGCGACCGGACTCCGAGTCGGGCTCGTCAGACGGTGGCTCAGCCGAGGACCGCGGTGGCGCGGGCTCGGACGCCGAGCTGCTCGAGAGCCACGACGTCCTGCGCCTGCTCGCGCCCAATCCGGGACCGCTGACGCTGTCCGGCACCAACACCTGGGTGGTCGGGCGCCGCCCCGCATGGGTGGTCGATCCGGGTCCCTCGATCGACTCGCACACGCGACGGTTGTACGCGGCGGTCGAGGCGCGCGGCGGGCTCGGAGGCGTCGCGCTCACGCACGACCACGAGGACCATTCCGAAGCTGTCGCCGAGCTGCTCGAGCGCTACCCGGCGCCGCTCGCCGGCGGTCGCGGCGAGGTCGATGTCGAGCTCGCCGAGGGCGTGCGCTTCGGGCCGTTCGATCCCGTGGCGACCTCCGGACATTCCCCCGATCACTTCGCCTTCATCGCCGACGGCGTCTGCTTCACGGGGGACGCCGTGCTCGGCGAGGGTTCGGTGTTCGTCTCGCCCCATCGCGGCGCCATGTCCAACTATCTGCTGGCACTGACGCGACTGCGACTGCGCGACGACTTCAGGGTGATCTGTCCCGGCCACGGCCCCGTCGTGTGGGACGCCGAAGGCAAGCTCGAAGAGTACGTCAACCATCGCCTCGATCGCGAGCACGCGCTGATCCACGCGCTCAACCAGGGGCTGCGCACCGAACGCGAGCTGCTCGACAAGGTCTGGCCGGAGATCCCGGAGGCGATGCGCCCGCTCGCCAGCGTCACGCTCGCCGCGCACCTGGACAAGCTCGACGACGAGCAGATCCTCCCCGAAGACGTGGAGCGCCCGACGTTCGAAAGCTTCGATTGGTGAGCCCGCGTCGCGGCGCTTCGGGTTTTCGTGGGCGCGCGCGCCCCGGACGTGCGCAGCGCGACGGCGAGCAGGACGGGGGCGGCGAAGACGCGACCGCTTCGCGCGCGCCGCGAGCTCCGCGCAGAGCCCGCGCGGTCACGCCTCCGCCGTCCCGTCCGCCGACGTCCTCGCCTTTTCCGCCGATCGCCGACTATGGCTTCCTATCCGATTGCCATACCGGTGCGCTGGTCGCATCCGACGGCGCGATCGAGTGGATGTGCCTGCCGCACTTCGACTGCCCGGCGGTGTTCGCGGCGATGCTCGACCGCGGGGCCGGCAGCTTCCGCGTAGGCCCCTACGGCACCTATGTGCCGGTCGGCCGGCGCTACATACCGGGCACGAACCTGATCGAGACCACCTGGATGACCGCACAGGGATGGCTGCGGGTGATCGATGGGCTCACGATCGGCGAATGGCACGACAACAAGCACGGCAGCAGCCATACCCGGCCACCGACCGACTTCGACGCCGATCATCTGCTGGTTCGCTGGGTCGAATGTGTCCAGGGCCAGATCCAGGTGGAGGTCGTGTGCGAGCCACTGTTCGGATACGGCGCCGTGTCTGCACGGTGGACCGCCGTCGACACCGGCGAGGCGGGTGGCTTCGCGCTCGATGCCAGCCCGGACCCGGCTGTCCAGGAGGCGACCGCGATGGCGCGCGCGCGGGAGGCTGGCACGGGCCTCCCGAACGCCGCGAGCGACGGCAGCGAGGGCACCGACGCCGCGCAAGTCCCCTCGGACGCAACGCCGGCGGACGCTGCCGGCGAGCCGGCGTCCGCGGATGGGCCGGCGGTCCGCGCAAGCGGCGCGTACGAGGGCATCGAGCTCGGCTTCCGCCTGTACAGCGACCTGCGCATGGGCGTCGAGCTCGGCCGGGTGCACGCCCGGCACACGCTCGTCGAAGGCGAGCAGCGCTTCTGCGCCATCTCCTGGACCGAGGCGCGCGGCGGACCGCGCACGGCCGCGCAAGCCAAGCAGCTGCTCGATGACACCAGCAACTTCTGGCGGCGCTGGCTAGGGGATGGCATTTATCCCGACCACCCCTGGCGCCGCCAGCTGCAGCGCTCGGCGCTGGCACTCAAGGGGTTGACCTTCATGCCCACCGGCGCGCTCGTCGCCGCGCCGACCACCTCGCTGCCCGAGACCCCGGGCGGATCGCGCAACTGGGACTACCGCTACTGCTGGATGCGCGACGCCTCGTTCACGCTGTGGGCGCTGCACGCGCTCGGCCTCGACTGGGAGGCCGACGACTTCGTCGAGTACGTCGGCGAACTGCAGCGCAACGACGACGGCTCGCTGCAGATCATGTACGGCATTCGCGGCGATCGCGACCTGCACGAGTCGACGCTCGAGCACCTCGACGGCTATGAGGGGGCGCGGCCCGTGCGGATCGGCAACGGCGCCTACGACCAGCGCCAGAACGACGTATACGGCGCCGTCCTCGACTCGGTGTACGTGCACGCCAAGCAACGCGACCACGTCCCACAGGGGCTGTGGCCGGTGCTGATCGAACAGGTCCACTGCGCCGCGCAGGTCTGGCGCGAACCCGACCAGGGCATCTGGGAGGCGCGCGGCGAGCCGCGCCACTACGTCAGCTCGAAGCTGATGTGCTGGGTGGCGCTCGATCGCGGTGCGCGGCTCGCCGAACGGCGCGGCCAGCAGGATGCTGCCGAGCGCTATCAGGGCATCGCCGAGGAAATCCGCGCGGACATCCTCGCCCGCGGGGTGGACCGGCGCGGCGTGTTCCGCCAGCACTACGACACCGACGCGCTCGACGCTTCGAACCTGCTGATCGGCCTGCTGCGGTTCCTGCCTGCGGACGACGAACGCCTGCGCGCCACCGTCTATGCGATCAAATCGGAACTCACCGAGAACGGGCTGGTGCTCCGCTATCGCACCGACGAGACCGACGATGGGCAGCAGGGGGAGGAGGGAACGTTCCTGATGTGCTCATTCTGGCTCGTCTCGGCGCTGAGCGAGATCGGCGAGCACCGCGAGGCCGAGCGCCTGTGCGAGCGCCTGCTCGCCTACTCCTCGCCGCTCGGGCTCTACGGCGAGGAGCTCGAGGCCTCGAGCGGCCGGCACCTCGGCAACTACCCGCAGGCGTTCACGCACCTCGCGCTGATCAACGCCGTCACCCACGTCGTCTCTGCGCAGCAGGACCGGTGACCGGGCTCGCGGGGATCACGGGCGACGGGGACCAGTCACCCGGCTCGCGGGGATCGCGGCGGCCCGGATCAGTAGTCGGGCTCGCGGGGATCGGTGGCCGGGCTCGCGGGGATCAGCCGGATCAGTAGCCGGGCTCGCCGGGAAGGACCACGCGCGCGTTGCCGCCGTCGGCTATCACCTTCGGCAAGATCGGCTCGATCGTGCGCCCGCGCGTCGCCGCCAACAGCTCTTGTGCGGAAGCGAACCCCACCAGTGGCTCGAGGTTCTTGATCGTCGGGAAGACCAGTGCGATCTCGCCGGCGCGGTGAGCCTCGAGCGCGCCGGCCGGCGTGTACCAGCCGAGATCAACGCACTCTTCGCCGTCGACGCGCGGCTCCTGACCGGCGGGCAGCGACGCCAGGAAGAAGTGCGTGTCGTAGCGCGTCTTGACCACCGCCGGCGTGATCCAGCGCGAGAACTCGACGAGCTCGTCAGCGTCCTGCAGCTCGATCGCCGCCTCCTCGCGCAGCTCGCGAACCGCGGCCGCCCGCAGCGCGCCGTCGCCGTCGCCATCGCTCGCATCGACCGCTCCGCCGGGAAACACCCAGACGCCGCCCATGAAGCGCGCGTCCGGCGTGCGCCTCACCAGCAGCACCTCGAGCGTGTGCTCGCCTCCGCGCAGGACGATCACGGTGGCCGCCGCGCGCGGCGTCGTGGCCGGTCCGGGGTTGTACTGCTCGCCCCGGGCGGGCCGACCGGCTTGCGCGCCTGAGGCCATCGAGCGACTCTACCCGTATGGCGCGGCGCTCGCTAGTCTTCGACCCATGAGCGCAACCCAGACACTGCAGCGCTGGATCTGTGAATCCTGCGGCTACATCTACGATCCCGACGAAGGCGACCCCGACGGGGGCATCCCGGCCGGCACGGCCTTCGAGGACATTCCCGACACCTGGTTCTGCCCGGTGTGCGGCGCCCGTAAGAGGGACTTCGTCCTCTACGAGGACTAGCCAGGACGCCGCTGAGCTGCGCCCTGCGGCGTCCTCACCAACCGCTGCGGGTCGGTGCCGGCTCGCGTGCGTAGCATGCCACGCGGGTGGGTGGGCCTATCGATCTGCCTGGCTTGCTCAGCGACGCCCTGGCGGCGGATGGCTGCGGCCACGCGTGTCTAGATGACCGACTGGGCGGCCCTGCTCGCGTTCGATCGCGAGCGCGTCTGGCATCCCTATGGCGGCCTGCCGCCGTCGCCGCCCGCGCCGCTGCCGGTCGTATCGGCCGAGGGCGTGCGCCTGCGGCTGGCCGACGGTCGCGAGCTGATCGATGGGATGGCCTCGTGGTGGTGTGCAATTCATGGGTATCGTCACCCCGCGCTCGATAACGCCGCTCGCGAGCAGCTGGAGCGAATGGCCCATGTCATGTTCGGGGGGCTCACGCACGAGCCGGGCGTGCGTCTGGCCGGGCGCCTGATCGAGATGGCTCCACCGGGAATCGAGCGGGTGTTCTTTGCGGACTCGGGCTCGGTGGCGGTCGAGGTCGCGATCAAGATGGCGCTCCAGTATCAGCGTGCGGTGGGGGAGCCCGCGCGCACGCGGCTGTTGACCGTCAGAGGCGGCTACCACGGCGACACCTTCGGCGCGATGTCGGTGTGCGATCCGGTCGGGGGCATGCACAGCCTGTTCACCGGCGTGCTGCCCGAGCAGGTCTTCGCCGAGCGCCCGCCCGCCGGGTTCGATGTCGGGCTCGACGCGGACTGGGCGGCGCACGTCGGCCGCCTGTTCGACGAGCACGGTGACGAGCTGGCTGCGGTGATCGTCGAGCCGGTCGTACAGGGCGCCGGCGGAATGCGCTTCTACTCGCCCGATTATCTGGCGCTGCTGCGCGCGCTGTGCGACGAGCATCGGCTGCTGCTCGTGCTCGACGAGATCGCCACCGGCTTCGGGCGGTCGGGTGTCATGTTCGCCTGCGAGCACGCCGGTGTCGCGCCCGACGTGATGTGTGTCGGCAAGGCGCTGACCGGCGGCTACATGACGCTGGCCGCGACGCTCTGCACGCCCGCGGTGGCCGAGGCCATCTCAGGCGGCGAGGGCGCCGGCCTGATGCATGGACCCACGTTCATGGCCAACCCGCTGGCCTGTGCCGTGGCGCTCGCCTCGCTCGATCTGCTCGAGGATCCGGACCGGAGCTGGCGGGCGCGCGTCGCCGCGATCGAGGAGGGGCTGCGCGGCGGCCTGGCGCCGGCACGCGAGCTCGCGGGCGTGCTCGACGTGCGCGTGCTCGGCGCGATTGGGGTCGTGCAGCTCGACCACGAAGTCGACGTCCTCGCCGCCACCGCGGCCGCGCTCGAGCGGGGGGTGTGGCTGCGCCCGTTTCGCGACCTGATCTACACGATGCCGCCGTACACGATCGAGCGGGAGGACCTGGCTCGCGTGAGCGCCGCCCTCGTGGCGGCGGCCGGCGGCTGAGCTCAGCGCGCTCAGCCGGCCTGCCAACGTCGCCACGGAAGCGTGTCGCCCGCGCGCGCGAGGTCGGCGATCGCTGGGCTCGCCAGCGGTCTCAGGACGGCCACTTCGATCTGGCCGAGGCGCGCGATCGTCGCGCGGTTGGAACGCTCCAGCGGCGAGGGCTGCTCGGGCCAGGGCGTGAGCACCACCGCCCGCACGGCGAGACCGGCTGCGCGGGCGGCCTGCAGCGTGAGCAGCGTGTGGTTGATCGTGCCGAGGCCCGGCCGCGCCGCAATCAGGATCTCCAATCCCAGCGCGACCGCAAGGTCGCGCACCGAGAGCTCGTCGCTCAACGGCACCAGCAGACCGCCGACCCCCTCGACGATCAGCGTGCACCCCGGTGCCGCGGCGGCGCGTGCGCGACCGATCATCTCTGCCGCGTCGATCTGCGCGCCCTCGAGCTGGGCCGCGAGGTGGGGCGACACGGCTGGGCCGAAGCGCAGCGGGGCCACATCCTCCGGCCTCATGTCAGCCGCGGCCGCCAGCAGCTCGTGATCTGGAGGCCACGCTGCGGGAGGCTCGTCCAGGCCGGTCACGACCGGCTTATGTGCCACCACGCGCTCGCCGGCGTGCACCATCGCGGCGACCAGGGCCGCGCTCACGATCGTCTTGCCGGCGCCCGTGTCGGTTCCCGTCACGAACAGCCCGCGCATGCCCGCGCCTGCCGCCCGCTCGCGCTCGCGCGACGCGGCCGTCAGGCCGCGCGCGAGACGGCCTGTCCCTCGCGCTCGAAATCGAACGGCGCCCTCGAGCCCGCGGTCTCGCGCGCGCGGTCCGGCGCCGCAGCGGCGCTTGCGGGCTCACGCTCAAAGCCCGCCGAGTCACGGGCCCGCACGGTCTCGCGCTCCAGGTCGAACGGCGCGTTGGCGAGGTTCGGCTCAGCCAACGCTCGGGCGGACGGTTCGAAATCGAGCTCTGTTTCGAGCTCGAGCAGCTCATCATGCGCGGGCGCGACCGCCGCGGCGGCGGCCCGCAGCGGCAGCGTCGCCAGGTTGAGGTCGAGCTCGCGCCCGGCCTCGCCCAAGATCCGGGCTGCGCCGGCCAGCTCTTCAGGGGTATGCGACGCCATCGACGTGAGCCGCAGCCGCGACGTCCCGGGCGCCACCGTGGGTGGACGGATCGCCTGAGCGAAGACGCCTCGGCGCAGCGCCGCCTCGCACAGCGTCACGGCCGCATCGGCGTCACCGACCACGAGCGGCACGATGTGCATGTCACAGGCCTCAGCGGCAAATCCCTCCGCCGCCAGCGCCCGTCTGAGCGTCCGCGCGTTCGAGCGCAGCCGCTGCACACGATGGGGGCGCTCCACCAGCAGCTCGAGCGCGGCAAGCGCCCCCGCGACCGCGGGAGGGGGCGGTGCGGTCGAGAAGATCAGGGGCCGGGCCGCGTTGATCAGGTAATCGACCGTGGCCTGGTCGGCGCACGCATACGCCCCGTAGGAGCCCAGCGCCTTGCCGAGCGTCCCGATCACCAGATCGACCTCGTCCTCGAGGCCCGCGGCTGCCACGGCACCGCTGC
Organism: Solirubrobacteraceae bacterium; assembly: GCA_035507415.1. Classification (GTDB taxonomy): domain Bacteria; phylum Actinomycetota; class Thermoleophilia; order Solirubrobacterales; family Solirubrobacteraceae; genus Palsa-744. The sequence goes on along the minus strand of DATJOF010000021.1, from coordinate 6,760 downwards.
CATCCGCGCCGAGCGCACCGATCGCGTGAGCCTCGTCCACGATCGTGCGCGCCTCGTATGCGCGTGCGAGGTCCACGATCTCCGGCAGCGGCGCCACGTCGCCGTCCATCGAGAAGACCGCATCGGTCACGATCACCTGCCGGACATGCGTCCGATCCGAGCGCGTCGGGCGTCCAGCGCCGGAGCGCACATGCGCGCGCGCGCCCGCCCGTGCGCCATGCCGGCACAGCAGCCACTCGAGGTGCTCCACGTCGCCGTGCCTGTATACGACCACCTCCGCACGTGACAGCCGGCACCCGTCGATGATCGAAGCGTGGTTGAGCTCGTCCGAGAAGACCGTGTCGCCGCGACCCGCGAGCGCTCCGATTGCCCCCGCATTGGCGAGGTAGCCCGATCCGAACAGCACGCAGGCCGGACGGCGATGGAACGCCGCCAAACGCTCCTCCAGGCGGCGGTGGATCGTCATCGTGCCCGATATCAGCCGCGAGGCCCCGGCGCCCACGCCCCACCGCATCGCCGCTTCGGCCGCGGCTTCGCGCACACGCGGGTGGTCCGCCAGGCCGAGGTAGTTGTTCGAGCACAGCAGCAGCACGGGCTTGCCGTCGAGCAGAACCCGCGGACCCTGGGGCCCGCTCACCATCCGCAGGCTGCGTCGCAGCCCGAGCTCACTCAATTCATCCAGCCGCTGCTCGATCTCATTCACCGCTGCGCCCGGCCGGTTGCGATCGCCGTCGTGGGGTGCTCGCGGTTTGGCCGGTCCGCCTGGTCGGCCGGCGAGCTGTTGGGCGCGCCGTCGGGACGCGGCGGCACGCCGCGCTTGGCGCGAAAGCGCAGCTGGGCCGAGGGATCCCATAGCCTCACCTCGAGCGGCGCCCGCTGCCGATCGCCCTCCCGCGTGGCGCTCGGCAAGTCCTGTGGGCCAGAGGTGCGCTCACCGCCATCGTCGGCGGGCGCACTCGCGAGCAGCTCGTCCACCACGTCGGGCGTCTCGCCGCGCAGCCAACCGCTGCGATTGTCGGGTCGCGGGTTGCTGCCGTTGTCGGGCTGGCGCGACACGTTCAGACCGAGCTCCTCGAACATCCCCCGGTCTTCCTCGGGAGCCGATCCGAGCGTTGTGAGGAAGTTGCCCATCATCACACCGTTGAGCCCCGCCTTGACAGCCAGCGGTTGCAGCTCGCCGAGGTTCTCCACCCGCCCGCCGCAGAGGCGGAACAGGGCTCCGGGAAGGATCAGTCGGAAGATCGCGATCCACTTGACCGCCTCCCACGGGTCGATCGGCCTGCGGTCGCCGAACTTCGTGCCCGGTCGTGGATTGAGCAGGTTGATCGGCACGCTCGTGGGATCGAGCGCGGCCAGCTCGAACGCCATCTCGACGCGCTGCGCGCGAGTCTCGCCGAGGTTGAGGATCCCGCCCACGCACGTCTCGAGCCCAGCCTCGCGCACTGCCTGGATCGTGCGTATGCGCCCCTCATAGCGGACCGTCGTGGACACCTCGTCGTAGTAGCTCTCGGCCGTCTCGACGTTGTGGTGGACCCGCTGGATGCCGGCCTCCTTCAGCGCGGTCGCGCGCTCGACCGACATGTGGCCGATCGAGGCGCAGCGCTTGAGGTTCGTGTGCTCCGAGACCAGGCGCGCGCCCGCAAGGATCTTCTCGAAATCTCGCTTCGACAGCCCCTGACCCTGCGTGACCATGCAGAAGCGGTGAGCGCCCGCCGCCTCCGCGGCCTGTGCGTGTTCGAGGATCTGCTCAGGGCTCATCATCGCGTGCATCGGCGTCTCGGCCTCGGCGAAGCGCGACTGCGCGCAGAAGCCGCAGTCCTCGGCGCACCCGCCGGACTTCGCGTTCACCAGCGAGCACATGTCGGTCGCGTCGCCAAAGCGCTCCACGCGGGCCTTCCAGGCCCGCTCGACGAGCGCCTCGATCTCGGCGTGATCCTCGATCTCGCCGAGGCGCCTCGCCTCTTCGCGAGTGATCAACGGCGGCATGCGCCCAAGGTACGGGGCGCCGCGGACGGCACCAACCGGGCGCCAGAACCGGCCCGGCTTGCTGATTGCGCCGAGAACCATGCGCGCACGCGCGCGTGGGCTCATGGCCGGTGGCTGTGGACGGCACGGCCGTCGCTGTGGACGGCATGGCCGTGGCTGTGGACGGTGGGCCTTATGCGGGGTGGCTATTCGTTGCGCCAGCGCGGGGGGCGCTTGTCGGCGAAGGCGCGCATGCCCTCGCGCATGTCCTGTGAGGCGAAGGACCGGCGGCGCAACTCGATCAGCTCCTGCGCGAGCTCGGCTGGCAGCTCGCCCTCGGTGCGCAGCAACACCGCGATCGCTCGCTTGTTGCCGAGCTGCGAGCGCGGCGCGTTGCCGGCCAGCTCGACCGCCAGCGCGAGCGTCGCGGACTCGAGCTCCGCCTCGGACGTGACGCGGTTCACGAGGCCCCACGCGAGCGCCGTCGGCGCGTCGATGTGACGGCCGAGCAGGAACAGCTCACGGGTGCGCGGGGCGCCGATCGCGTCGATGAAACGCCGCAGGCCGGTGTGCGAGTACACCAGCCCCAGCTTCGCCGGCGGCATCCCCAGCTTGATCGTCTCGCCCGCGACCCGCAGATCGCATGCGAGCGCGAGCTCGAGCCCGCCCCCGATCGTGTGTCCCGGCAGCGCGGCGACCGTCGGCCAGGGGAATGCCTCGAGCGCGTCGATCGCTTCCGTGAACGGATGCGCCACGAGCGCCTCGGCCCGTTCTTCGAACTCCTCTTCGGGAATCTCGCCGATGTCATAGCCCGCCGAGAACATGCCGTGGGCCCCCGTCAGCACCACGCAGCGGATCGCGCCGCGCTCATCGGCGTGCTCGCGCAGCGTCGCCGTGATGGCGTCGAGGATCGGGTGATCGAGGGCGTTGCGCTTCTCGGGATTCGAGATCGTCAGGCGCAGCACATCAGGCGCCGGCCGCTCGACGAGCAGCTTGCCCTGGGCGAGCTCCTGGGTGTCGGCGCCTGCTGCCATCGGGTGCCTAGGCTAGCTGTGACGGTGGCGATGCCGCGACCCGCTCGCATCGAGGCGCTCGACGGCCCGACCGGACGGGACGGGCTTGCCGGTGCTACTCGAGCACGATCAGCGTGTCGCCCTCGTTGACGGCCTGCCCCTCCTCGCAGCGGATCTCCGCCACCTTGCCGGCATCTTCGGCTTCGACGGGCATCTCCATCTTCATCGACTCGAGAATCGCGACCGTGTCGCCCTCCTGCACCTGGTCGCCGACCTCGCACTCGATCTTCCATACCGTGCCTGTGATGTGCGCCTCCACGTCGATCACGTGTACCTCCTGGGAGCTGTGAGACTTTGACGAGTCGCGGTTCGCCTCCGAACGATCGCTGACAATAGCTCGGCAGGCCGATGATCCTCTCGAGCAATCGGGGAGCCGCGAGGGCCAGCTCCACGCCATGATCCCGTCGAGCAATCGAGGAGCCGGGAGACCGCCTGCACGCCATGATCCTGTCGATCGATCAAGGAACCACCGGCACCACGTGCTTCGTGTACGACGAGCAGGCGCGACCGCTGGCGCGTGCCTACCGGGAGTTGCGCCAGTACTTTCCGCGACCCGGCTGGGTCGAGCACGATGCCGCTGAAATCTGGGAGCTGACGCGGACCCTCGCGCTCGAGGCGCTGGCGGGCGCGCGCGCGCGCCCGGGCGAGCTCGCGGCTGTCGGCATCACCAACCAGCGCGAGACCGTGTGCGTCTGGGATCCGAGCAGCGGCGAGCCGCTGCACAACGCGATCGTGTGGCAGGACCGGCGCACCGCCCAACTTTGCGATCAGCTGCGGGCGGCCGGACACGAGCCGTTGATCCGCGACCGTACGGGGCTTGTGCTGGACCCGTACTTCTCGGCCACCAAGATCCGCTGGCTGCTCGACAACGTGCCAGGGCTGGCGGACCGGGCGCGTGCGGGCGGCGCCGTGTTCGGGACCGTCGATTCGTGGCTGCTGTTCAAGCTGACGGGCGGACACTTCACCGATCCGTCAAATGCCGCGCGCACGCTGCTCTACGACATCGGGCGCGGGCGCTGGCATCCCGAGCTGCTGGAGCTGTTCGAAGTTCCCGCCGGCAGCCTGCCCGAGGTGCGGCCGAGCGTCGGCGTGTTCGCGCAGACGCTGCCGGACGTGCTCGGGCCGCACAGCGCACCCGTTGCCGGCGTTGCCGGCGATCAGCAGGCGGCGCTGTTCGGCCAGGCCTGCCTGCAGCCTGGGCTCGGCAAGAACACATATGGCACCGGCTCGTTCGTGCTGCTCAACACGGGTGCGACGCCGCCCGCGCCGGCGCCCGGTCTGCTGAGCACCGTCGCCTGGTCGCAGGGCGGGCGCACGACCTACGCGCTCGAGGCTTCGATCTTCGTGACCGGCGCCGCAGTGCAGTGGCTGCGCGACGGGCTGGCGATCATCGGCGACGCATCGGAGACCGAGGGCCTGGCGGCGTCGCTGCGGTCCAACGAGGGCGTGTACTTCGTGCCGGCGCTCACTGGGCTGGGCGCTCCGCACTGGGACCCGGGTGCGCGCGGCACGATCGTGGGTCTGACGCGTGGCAGCGGGCGCGCTCACCTGGCGCGCGCCACGCTCGAGGCGATCGCCTACCAGACCGTCGACGCGGTGCGCGCGATGGAGTCGGCCAGCGGAGCGCCGCTCGACGAGTTGCGCGTCGATGGGGGCGCGAGCGCCAACGCGTGGCTGATGCAGTTTCAAGCCGACGTGCTGGGTGTTCCCGTGGTCGTCGCCGAGACTCTCGAGACGACCGCGCTCGGCGCCGCCAGGCTGGCGGGCGTGGGTATCGGGCGCTGGACGCTCGCCGACGTTGCTGCCGGCCGGCGCGCGCGCGCGCGCTACGAGCCGTGCATGTCCACGCAGGAGCGCTCGGAGCTGCTGGCGGGATGGGCCGACGCGCTCGCGCGCGCGCTCTCGTGCTCGCCAGGCGGAGCGTCGCCCGGCCCATCGGTGGGCTCTGTCGGCGAGTAACTTTGCGAGCGCCCGGAGGTAGAAGCGAGCAGATGAGCGAGTTAGCCTCGATGCGCGAGCAGGTCTACGCCGATCCGCGGCCGAAGGAGTACTTCGACCGCTTTCACGAGCGCGCTCGCACGCACGAACCCAACTGGATCTACGAGGCGACGCGCGTGCTGACGTCGCTGTACGCCTACACGTTGCTGCGCGTGCGCTCGATCTCCTGCGAGCAGGTCCCGGGTGTCGGCCCCGTGATTCTCGCTCCGAACCATTTCTCGTTCATGGATCACTTCCTGATGGGCTGCTACATCAGGCGCAAGGTGCGCTTCATGGCGAAGTCGCAGCTGTTCAAGCCGCCGATGCAGAGCATCTACAGCCCCGGTGGAGTGTTCCCCGTCCGCCGCGGCGCTCGCGACGAAGAAACGTTCATCACCGCCAAGGCGATCCTGGCGCGCGGTGGCGCCATCACGATGTACTGCGAGGGCGGGCGCTCGCGCACCGGGCGCATGGCCAGCGACGCCAAGCCCGGGATCGGGCGCCTCGCGCTCGAAACCGGCGTTCCGGTGGTGCCGATCGCGATCCAGGGCTCGTCGCGGATCCGCAACTGGAAACGCCTGCAGTTCCCGCGTGTGACCGTGCAGTACGGCGAGCCGATGCGGTGGGAGCCGGTCGAGCATCCGACCCGAAACCAGCAGCAGGCGGTCGCCGATGAGATCCTCGCTGCGATCCGCGAGCTGTATGTGGGTCTCGAGCAGCACGGACGCAAGGGCGTCCTGCGCCGCGTGCGCGCCGAACGCCGCGCCGCCAAGACACCGGCCGTGGCCTGAGGCGTGGGCAATCGCGTCGACGTCGGCGGCGTGATCCGGCGCACGTTCGAGATCTACGCGGACCAGGCGCTCGTGCTGGTCACGGCCGCCGCCGTCGTGTTCGTGATCAGCGCGGTCGTGGGCGCGCTGCTGGTGTCGGCCTCGCCCGGGCTGGCGATCATTGCGCTCGTCGTGAGCCTCGTCGCCAGCACGCTGTTCACCGGGATGGTCGTCGAGCTGGTGGCCGACGTCCAGGACGGCAGGCGCGATACAAGCCCCGGCCAGCTGCTCCAGGCGGCGGTGCCGGTGCTGGGCCAGCTGATCCTGGTGGGCATCGTGGCGGGCATCGGGATCGTGATCGGCTTCATCCTGATCATCATCCCCGGCCTGATCCTGCTCACGATCTGGTCGGTCGCGGCCCCGGTTGTGGTGCTCGAGCGGCCCGGCGGCCTGCGCGCACTCGGGCGCAGCCGCGAGCTGGTGCGCGGCGAAGGCTGGAACGTGTTCGCGGTGATCCTGCTGATGGTGATCCTCGTGGCCGTGATCAGCTTCGTGGTCGAGGCCGTCGCGGCCTCCGCCGGAACCGGGATCGACCTGCTGGTGCGGGTCGTCGTCGGCATCCTGACCGCGCCGATCTCGGCACTTGCCTCGGCGGTGCTCTACTTTCAGCTGCGCGGCCCCGGCGGGCGTGAGAACGCTGCCGCTGGGGCGCCCGGAGCGGGTCCTCCGGTCGCTCCCTGATCGCGCTCGCTGGCTGAGTCGGTCGTTCCGGCGCGTCCGTCACCGCTCCTTCGGCGCGCCGCCGCCGAGCAGCCCGGCCGGCCCGGCCGGCCCGGCCGGGTCAGCCGGTCATTCCGCCGAACAGGCCGCCCGTGACGTGCAGCGTCTGGCCATGGACGTAGTTGGACCAGGGCGAGCACAGGAAGAAGATGCCGCCGGCTGCCTCTTCGGGTGACGCCGGGCGGCCGAGCGGTA
>DATJOF010000020.1:0-156180 GCA_035507415.1 Solirubrobacteraceae bacterium | reverse complement strand
CCTGGCGGTTGCCGCCGCTGGGGGCGAAGCGCGCGGCGTCGAGCGCCCGCTGCAGGACCTCAGGCGCGACGGGCTCGTCGGTGAAGCGGCGGCTCGTGGGCGCGCAACGCATCGCCTCGTACAGGTCCATGGCCGCCAGCCTAGCCGTACTCGACGCGCCTGATCACCTTCGCCGGCAGGCCGGCGGCGATCGAGAAGGGCTCGACGTCGCGCGTGACGACGCTGTTGGCCCCGATCACGCAGCGCTCGCCGATCGTGACGCCGCTGGTGACGACGACGTTCGCGCCGAGCCAACAGTTATCGCCGATTCGCGTCGGTCCCTTGCTCTCGAAGCCCTGCCAGGTGATCGGCTTGCCGGGGTCGTCGAAGCGGTGGTTCGCGTCCGAGACGAAGCAGCCGTTCGCGAGCATGCAGTGCGCGCCGATCTCGACCAGCTCCTCCGCCGCGACCATCACGCCCTGGTTGAGGAACGTGCCCGCCCCGATCCGCACGCGCGCAGCCCCTGGCGCCGTGATCCAGACGCCGGGCTCGAACAGCGCTTCGGCGCCGACCTCCAAGCGCCCCTGGCGCATCGCCTCCAGCACGTTGCCGTGCAGCGGCCAGCGCGCGAAGGCGCCGCGGCGCATCAGCTCCCAGTGGATCCGCGCGCGGTTCCAGGGCAGCGAGTTGCGCTCGTACCAGCGCCACTTCTGCGCCCACAGGCGTGCCTGCGCCGGTAGCCCGGGCGTGGCCGCCGGGGCCTCCCCCGCTCTGTCCGGGTCGGCGGCCGGCCCGCTCAAGCCGCGACCTTCGCCGCGCGCTTGCGGCGAGGCGCTTTCGCGGCGGCCCGTTTCACGGTCGGCGTCAGCAGCTCGGCGAGGAACATGCCCGTGTGCGAGCCGGGCTCCGCGGCGACCTCCTCGGGAGTCCCGACCGCGATCGGAAGGCCGCCCTCCTCCCCGCCCTCCGGGCCCATGTCGATGATCCTGTCGGCGGACTTGATCACGTCGAGGTTGTGCTCGATCACGACGACGCTGTTGCCCGCGTCGACCAGGCGTTGGAGCACCTCGAGCAGCCGCTGCACGTCGGCGAAGTGCAGCCCGGTGGTTGGCTCGTCGAGGATGTAGAGCGTGCGGCCGGTGGCGACCTTCGACAGCTCGGTGGCGAGCTTTACGCGCTGCGCCTCGCCGCCGGAGAGCGTCGTCGCGGGCTGGCCGAGGCGCACGTAGCCGAGCCCCACGGCGTCGAGCGTCTCCAGGCGCCGGCGGACCTTGGGGATGTGCTCGAAGAACTTCAGCGCCTCCTCGACGGGCATGTTCAGCACGTCGGCGATGCTCCTGCCCTTGAAGCGGACTTCGAGCGTCTCGCGGTTGTAGCGCTTGCCGTGGCACTGCTCGCAGGGCACGTAGACGTCGGGCAGGAAGTGCATCTCGATCTTGATCTGGCCGTCGCCGCGACACACCTCGCAGCGCCCGCCCTTGACGTTGAAGCTGAAGCGCCCGGGCTTGTAGCCGCGCGCGCGTGCCTCCTGGGTCTTCGAGAACAGGTCGCGGATCACGTCGAACAGGCCGGTGTAGGTGGCGGGGTTCGAGCGCGGGGTGCGTCCGATCGGCGACTGGTCGACGGCGATGATCTTGTCGAGCTGCTCGAGTCCGTGGATCGCGCGATGGGCGCCGGCGCGCTGGCGCGTGCGGTGCAGGCGATTGGAGACGGCCCGGTAGAGGACCTCGTTGACGAGCGTGGACTTGCCCGAGCCCGACACGCCCGTCACGCAGGTGAACACGCCGAGCGGCACGTGCACGTCGATGTCGCGCAGGTTGTGCTGGCTGGCTCCGACGATCTCGATGTAGCCGCTGGGCTTGCGCCGGCGCGCGGGTGTCGGGATCGAGCGCGCGCCGGACAGGAACTGGCCGGTCAAGGATTGCTTGACGCGCTGGACCTGCGCGGCGGTGCCCTGCGCGACGATGTGCCCGCCGTGCTCGCCGGCGCCCGGGCCGAGGTCGAGCAGGTGGTCGGCGGCGCGCATCGTCTGCTCGTCGTGCTCGACCACGATCACCGTGTTGCCGAGGTCGCGCAGGCGCTCGAGCGTCGCGATCAGCTTGGAGTTGTCGCGCTGGTGCAGCCCGATCGAGGGCTCGTCGAGGATGTACAGCACGCCCACGAGCGAGGATCCGATCTGCGTGGCCAGGCGGATGCGCTGCGCCTCGCCGCCGGACAGCGTCGCGGCGGCGCGGTCCATCGACAGGTAGCCGATGCCGACGTTCTCCAAGAAGCGCAGCCGCTCGGAGATCTCGCGCAGGATCAGGCGCGCGACGTGACGGTCGGTGTCTGACAGCTCGACCTGCTCGAGCCATTCGATCGCGCGAACGGCCGACAGCGACGTGAAGTCCTCGATGCGAGTCCCCCCCACGAGCACCGCGCGCGACTCGGCACGCAGGCGGGCGCCGCCGCAGACGGGGCACGCGCGCAGCGACATGTACTGCTCGATCTTCTCGCGTGTGCTCTCGGAGTCCGTCTCCTTGTATCGCCGTTCGAGGTTCGTGACGATCCCGTGAAAGCGCGTCGCGTACGAACGCCGGCGGCCGAAGCGGTTGCGGTAGGAGACCTGCAGACGCTCGCCGGTGCCGTGCAGGAACAGCTCGCGATCCTCGTCGGGAAGCTCCTCCCAGGGCGCGTCGAGGTCGACGCCGTAGCGCTGCGAGATCGCCTCGGCGACCTGCTCGTAGTAGTTGGAGACGCTGCCGGCCCACGGCGCGATCGCGCCCTCGGAGATCGACAGCGCGGGATCGGGCACGAGCAGCTCGGGGTCGATCTCCATCTGGGCTCCCAGCCCCGTGCAGCGCTCGCAGGCGCCGTGCGGCGAGTTGAACGAGAAGATCCGCGGCTCGAGCTCGACCAGCGAGGGACCGTGCTCGGGACAGGCGAAGCGCTCGGAGAAGGTGAACACCGTGCCCGGCTCGGGGACCTCGCCCGGAACGATCTGCACGGCGGCCGAGCGTGTCCCCTTGGCGCCGGTCGCACGCCCGCGGGCCGGCGCCGGCGCGCGGCCGTCTCCATGGGCGTCGCCGTAATCAGAGCCGGCCTCGTGAGCGTCTGCGCCGTTGCGGCGCACACGCGCGCGCGCGTCCGCGCGTGCGTCGGCCCCGCTCGCACTCCCCGCCCCGGCGTCGCCGCCCCTCGCCCCGGCGCCGGATCCGCCGCCAACGATCTCGATCTCGACGAGCCCGTCGGCGAGGCCGACCGCCGTTTCGATCGAGTCGGCCAGGCGCTTGCGCACGTCGTGGCGCATCACCAGCCGGTCGATGACGACCGAGATGTCGTGCTTGTAGCGCTTGTCGAGCACGATCGACTCCTCGAGCATGCGCAGACGGTCGTCGATCTTGACGCGCTGAAAGCCGTCGGCGCGGAGCTCGTCGAGCAGCTTGCCGTACTCGCCCTTGCGCCCGCGCACGAGCGGCGCCATCACCATGAAGCGGGTGCCCTCGCCGAGCTCCATCGTCTGATCGATGATCTGCTCGGCCGACTGGCCCACGATCGGCCTGCCGCAGATGGGGCAGTGGGGCTTGCCCACGCGCGCCCACAGCAGCCGCAGGTGGTCGTAGATCTCGGTGACGGTGCCGACGGTCGAGCGCGGGTTGCGCGAGGTGGTCTTCTGGTCGATCGAGATCGCCGGCGAGAGCCCCTCGATCGAGTCGACGTCGGGCTTGTCCATCTGGCCCAGGAACTGGCGCGCGTATGCCGACAGCGACTCGACGTAGCGGCGCTGGCCCTCGGCGTAGATCGTGTCGAAGGCGAGGCTCGACTTGCCCGAGCCGGACAGCCCCGTGATCACGACGAGCGCATCGCGAGGGAGCGCCAGCGAGATGTCCTTGAGGTTGTGCTCGCGGGCACCGGAGACGACGATCTGATCGCTGGCGGCCATCGGGCGATCATTGTAGGGCTGCGAACAGACGTTCGGGTGCGTGATCACGTGCCAGGCCTCGGGAGGCTGGCGAGCAGCCTCGCTCAACGAGCTTGCAGCTGCAGCAGCTCGTCCAGGCGACGGCGCTGATCCGAGCGCTTGCCGAGAATCTCATCGATCCAGCGCATCACCTCGGCCTCGTCGATCTTCGTGCCCCAGTCGAGCATCTCTTCGATGTCCACCCAATCCTTGGGGCGGTTGAACACGGCCTTGCACACGACCAGGTGCTCCGGCGCGAGAATCGGTATCTGGACGAGACCGAAGCCGACCTCGCGCGAGTGCACGGCCATCTCTCGATGCAGCTCGAGCGTGGCGAAGAACAGGTCCAGGTACGACCCGCCCCAGTCCAGCCGTGCTTGGCCGTCGCGGCGGATCGCGGCCCGATCGGATCGCGACACCGCCACCCCCAGATGCGTGAGGGCGCCCAGAATCGGCTCGGCGTCCCGTGGTGCGACGGTGACGTTGAGATCGATGTCGGTCGTGGCGCGCGGGCTGCGATACCAGGCAAGCGCCACGGCGCCGCCGAATTGGTGGGGCACGCGCATCGAGTCGAGCATCTCGTGCGCCCTCGCGATCTTCGCGACGAGCCCACCCAGCTGGGCCATCGCGCTCATGACCGGGCGGTCGCGCTCATCGAATGACCGTGCGCGTGCGGTGCGCTCTCACGACCGGCGACACGCCGCCAACCTGGCGATCGCCGGGAAGGCCAGGGGCGCGAACGGCCTCGCCGGCTGGCTCCGTGTCACGGCGTCGGCGAAGCCGAGCAGCTCGATCAGCGCGTCTCCGGGGTCCCTGCGACGCGCCGCCATCTGCCCGCGTGGCGCCAGCGACGACGCCATCCGTTGTGAAGCCTCGACGAACCGCCTGGACGCGCGGCGGTCACCCTGCCCCGCATCGGCGCCGATACCGGTCGCGACCGGCGCACGCGCGCGCGTGGCCTCCCGCGATACAACGGCCACCGGCGCACGCGCGCGCGTGGCCTCCCGCGAAACAAGGGCCACCGGGGCGTGCGCGCGCCTGGCCGAGGCGACCACCGCACCCGCGTCAAACGGCCGCGTGGCACGCGTGGCGGCCTTGGCGAGCACCTCGTCGGTGAGGGTCGCAAAGCTCGCGAGGCTGCGCGCGCGCGGCCCTCTGGGGGTGTGCAGCGACTCGCGGATCTCAAAGCGCCCGTTTCGCCGGACGGTCACGTATGCCATGCCCACTAGGGTACCATCCACGACCCACTATCCACGACCCACTATGGACTGTTCACTACCTGCGATCCGCTAGCCACGCGCACAGCAGTCCCGGGCAAGCCCGTCAGTGCTGGGGAGAGGTCACAAGCGCTCACGTCGCCTCACCCCACGACCGTCAGCTCCTTCGGCAGCCCGCTCAGCACCCGATGGCCGCTGCCCTCGCTCAGCTCGCCGCCACCATCGCCGCCGTCGCCCCGATCACCCTCTCCCCCACCCCCGACCACCACGAGGTCCTCGATCCGCACGCCCAACTCCCCCGGCAGGTACACCCCGGGCTCGACCGTGACGACGTTGCCGGCCAGCAGCGGCTCGTCGCCGGCCGTGCGCGACAGTCGCGGGCCCTCGTGGATCTCGATGCCGACGCCGTGGCCGAGCCCGTGGCCGAAGTGCTCGCCTTGGCCGGCGCGCTCGATCACCGTGCGCGCGACCGCGTCGAGCTCGCGTCCGTTCGGGCCGGGCCGCACGGCGGCCAGCGCCTGTGCCTGAGCGTCGCGGACCAGCTCGTAGATCGCCCGGGCCTCCTCGGGGATGTGCTCGCCGGTGGCGTACGTGCGGGTGCAGTCCGAGCAGTAGCCGTCGTGCAGCGCGCCCCAGTCGATCGTCACGAGCACATCGGCCGGGATCGTCTGCTCGCGCGGCTCGGCGTGCGGCAGCGCGGCGTGGGCGCCGGCCGCGACGATCGAGGGGAAGCTGGGGCCCTCGGCGCCGAGGCGGCGCATCTGCAGCTCGAGCTCGACCGCGATCTCGCGCTCGCTGCGTCCGACCAGGCCCTGCTCGAGCACGCGTGTGAGCGCCGCGTCGGCGAGCTCGGCGGCGCCTCGGATGCGCGCGATCTCCTGGTCGTCCTTGACCGCGCGCAGGCGCTCGACCGCGCCGCCGCACGCGATCAGCTGCCATGACGCGCCGAGCTGCTCGCGCAGCCGCGCGTGCTGGGCGACCGTCAGGGTGGCGTCGTCGAAACCGAGGCGGCCCCCATCCGGCGCGGCCTCGCGCAGCCGGTGCGCAGCGGCGTCGAGCAGCTCGCCGGAGGCGATCTCGCGCTCGAGCAGCTCGCCGACCTGCGCCGCCGACTGGGTCGCGTATCGAAAGTCGGTCAGGAACCGGCCGTCCGCGCCGCCGAGCTCGCCGCCGGCGCGGACCAGCACGAGCGCGTTGGTGCCGGTGAAGCCCGTGAGGTAGCGGATGTTCACGGGCGTGTACACGAGCAGCGCGTCGACCTCGTGCTCGCCGAGCGCGCGAGCCAGCCGTTCGAGCCGTGCCCTGTGAGCGCTGTGCTCGCCGGCCGCGCTCACGAGCGCTCCCGGTCGATCGTCGCGTCTCGGGCGCTGGTCTCGGCGCGGCTCACGAACCCGCCTCGTCGATCGCGACCTGCAGGCGCTCGAGCGCGAAGCGGTAGCCGTCGGGGCCGTGGCCCGAGAACGTCGCGACGCAGAGCTCGCCGATCACCGACACCCGCCGCCACGGCTCGCGCGTCTGCACGTCGGAGAGATGGACCTCGACCGCCGGCAGGCCTGTCAGCTCGAGCGCGTCGTGGAGCGCGTAGGCGTAGTGCGTCCAGGCGCCGGGATTGAGGATCAGGCCCTGCGCGCGGCCGCGCAGCAAGTGCAGGCGCTCGACGTAGGCGGACTCCGAGTTGGACTGGAAGAAGCTCGTGTCGATGCCGAGCTCCTGCGCCCAGGCGGCGATCTGCCGCTCGAGCTCGGCGAGCGTGAGCGTGCCGTAGTGCTCCTCCTCGCGCGCGCCGAGCAGGTCCAGGTTGACGCCGTGCAGGATCTCGACGCGCGGAGCGCTCACGAGGCGACCAGCTCCGCCACCGCGGCGCGCACGTCGGCCGCCGCGACCTCGCAGCCGACGCGGACGTCCCCCGGCGAGCGGACGAGCACGAACGGGGCGCCGCCCGCGCCGAGGCGCTTCTTGTCGCGCGCGGTCGCGGCGATGATCTCCTCGGGATCGGCGTCGCGATCGAGCGCGACGGGCAGCCCGCGCTCGAGCAGCAGCTCGCGGACCTGCGCGCGCAGCTCCTGCGCGCCCGACAGCCGCAGCGCCGCCAGCAGCCCGAGTCCGACGGCCTCGCCGTGGCGGTAGCGGCTGTAGCCGCTCGCGGCCTCGATCGCGTGGCCGACGGTGTGTCCCAGGTTGAGCGCCTGGCGAGCGCCGGCGTCGCGCTCGTCGGCCGCCACCACGGCGAGCTTGGTGCGGGCGCAGTCGAGGATCGTCTGCTCATCGACGCGCGCGCCGACGCCGGCGGCGACGCGCTCCCACAGCGGGCCGCCGGCGATCAGCGCGGTCTTGAGCACCTCGACCCAACCGGCGGCGAGCTCGGGGGCGGGCAGCGTGGCGAGCGTGTCGGGGTCGACCAGCACGCCGGCCGGCTGGTGGTAGGCGCCGACGTAGTTCTTGGCGCCTGGGATGTCCACGCCGGTCTTGCCGCCGTAGGCGGAGTCGACCTGCGCGACGAGCGTCGTGGGCACGTGCACGATCGGCACGCCGCGCTGGTAGGTGGCGGCGCAGAAGCCGGCGAGATCTCCGACCACGCCGCCGCCGAGCGCGACCAGGTGGTCGGCGCGGGTCATCTGTCGCGCCGCCAGCTCGCGCCAGACGCGCTCGGCGCTGGCGAGCGTCTTGTGCGGCTCGCCCGGCTCGAGCGCGACGGTGCCGGCGATCGCGTCGAGCGCGTCGAGCGACGGGCGGTACAGGGCGGCGACGCTGGTGTCGGTGACGCAGAAGGGGCGCGAGCGGGCTGGGTCCAGTGGCCACAGCGCTCGCAACGTGCCGGCGGCGCTCGTGTCGCTGCCGGCACGCACGCCGGCCTCGCCCCAATCACCGCCATCGCTGCCTTCGGCCCGCTGGCCGCCCCCGGCGCCGAGCAGGCCGCGGCCGACCAGCACGGGGTATTCGCCCGAGGCGGCGCTGGCCCACACCAGGCGTGTGCCGGGCGGTGCGGCGTCCAGGGCGCGCAGCGCCGGGAGCACGCGCCGGGAGAGCTGGGCGGCCCCCCCGTCGCGCTCGGTGGTGGTGAGGAAGGCGTCGGCGAGCTCCTCGTACAGCGCGCGGCGCTCCGCGGCGAGCGCAAGGAAGGCGCCGCGGTCGCGCGCGAGCGGGCGGTCGCGGGCCCCTCGCAGACGCGACCAGGCGAGCGCCGGGTCGACGTCGAGCAGGATCGTCAGGTGCGCGACGAGCGCCGCGCGCACGCGCGCGGACAGCACGCTGCCGCCGCCGAGCGCGATCACGCACCGCCAGGGCGCGGCGCCGCCGAGCTCACCGGGGCCGGCCGGCTCACCGTCGAGGCCGACCGCGTCATCGCCCACGGCCGGCGCACGCGCGCGCGCGTCGCGCGTGTGCGTGGCATCGGCGAGCAGAGCGCACACCACCGACTCCTCGGCGGCGCGAAACGACGCCTCGCCGTGGAGCTCGAACTCGCGCGCGATCGAATGGCCGAAGCGCTGCTCGAGCAGCGCGTCGCTGTCGAGCGCCGGCACCCCCAGCGCGCGGGCCAGCGTGCGGGCGACGGTGGACTTGCCGGCGCCCATCATCCCGATCAGCACGAGCGCGCGGCCGGCGGCGGCGGGCGCGACCTCGGCGGGCGCGACGCCCGCGGGGCTGTCGGACGCTATCCGCGCCATCCGATCCGCTGCTCGTAGCCGCGCAGCGCGGCGAGCACGTCGTCGATGTGATCGCCGCCGAGCTTCGTGCGGTAGGCGTCGGCCAGCACGAGCGCGACCATCGCCTCGCCGACGACGGCGCCGGCGGGCACGGTGCAGGAGTCGGTGCGCTCGCGCAGCGCCTCGGCGGGCTCGTGCGTGGCGATGTCGACCGAGCGCAGCGGCTTGGTGAGCGTCGGCAGCGGCTTCATCGCGCCGCGCACGATCAGCGGCTGGCCGTTGGTCATCCCCCCCTCGAGACCGCCGGCGCGGTTGGTCTCGCGGTAGTAGCCGCGCGCCTCGCTGAAGAAGATCTCGTCGTGGGCCTGCGAGCCAGGCAGGCCGGCGATCTGGAAGGCGTCGCCGATCGAGACGCCCTTGAGCGACTGGATCGAGCAGATCGCCATCGCCAGGCGGCCGTCGAGCCGCTGTTCCCAGGAGATGTGCGAGCCGAGGCCGGGCACGAGCCCGAAGGCGCGGACCTCGAACACGCCGCCGAGCGACTCGTTGGCCTTGCGCAGGCGGTCGATCTCGGCGACCATCGCGCGGCCGGCGTCGGGTTCGAGGCAGCGCACGGGCGAGGCGTCGACCGCGGCGAAGTCCTCGAGCGCGAGCGGCTCGGCCGGCGCCGGGGCGTGGACCGAGGCGATCTGCACGACGTGCGAGCGCACCTGCACCCCGAGCGCGGCCAGGAACGCCTTGCACAGCGCGCCGCCGGCGACGCGCGCCGCCGTCTCGCGCGCCGAGGCCCGCTCGAGGATGTTGCGCACGTCGCTGTGCTTGTACTTCTGCACGCCGACGAGGTCGGCGTGGCCGGGGCGCGGCAGGTGCACCTCGGCGACGGGCTCGGCGGCGTCGCCGTCCAGCGGCCACGGGTTCATGCGGTCTTCCCAGTTGGCGTAGTCGCGGTTCTGCACCTGCAGCGCGACGGGTCCTCCGAGCGTGACCCCGTGGCGCACGCCCGCGGTGACCTCGGCGGCGTCGCGCTCGATCTTCATGCGCCCGCCGCGGCCGTGGCCGAGCTGGCGCCGTGCGAGGTCGGCGTTGAGCGCTTCGCGGTCGAGCACGAGGCCCGCGGGCAGGCCCTCGACGATGCAGGTCAGCCCGGGGCCGTGCGACTCGCCGGCTGTGATCAGGCGCAGGCTCATGTCCAGCTAGCTTATTTGGCGCCGTCGGGGCCCGGCGAGTTGCCGGCGTGCGCTACCGGTGCGACTCGGCGGCGGACGCCTTGCGCGCCCTGGCAACAGCGGCCTTGTGAGCCTTGGCCGCGGAGGCCTTGTGCGCCTTCGCGGCCGACGCCTTGAGCGGCGTGAGCGAGACGAGCTCGAGCTTGTAGACGACGGTGGCGCCGCCGTTCGGCGGGAGATAGCTCAGTTCCACGCTCTGGCCGGGCTTGAGCACGATCGATTCGCACTGCGTGGCGCTCGGCTCACAGGTCGCCGACGCGGGCACGATCACTTCGGCGGCGAGCTTGAACGTCGCGCTCTTGCCGTCCTTGGTCGCCCCCGAGTACACCACTATCGGGCTGGCCGACGAGGGCACCTGGGCGGAGGGCTTGAGCCCGTTGTAGGGAGTCAGCTGCGTGCTCTGACCGGGCGTCGTGGACACCGGGCCGAACTGCACGTCGACTTCATCGACGGGCGCGGGCGGCTTGGGCTTGGCGGGCTTGGAGGTCTTCGGAGCCGGCGTGCCGGAGCTGGACGAGCCCGAGCCCGAGGACGAGGACGAGGACCCCGACGAGGACGATTCCGGCGAGCTGCTCGACGCGGAGCTGCCGCCAGAGCTGGAGCTGGTCGAGCTGGAGCTGCTCGAGCTCGACCCGCTCGACGACGTCGAGGCGCTCTTGGCCTTCGGTTCGGGCAGCGGTTTGAACGGGTCGTTCGCGTGGAGCCTCACCTTCGGCCTTCCGCTGGTGGTCTCGGCGATCGCCTTGTCGGAATTGGTCGTGGCCGACGTCACGTCGATGCCGGCCGCGCCGGCGCCCGGCGTGACGGCGCTCGCGGTGGGCGCGCTCGGTGTTTCCGAGCCCCCGCCGAGGACCGCGTATGCGAGCGCTGCCAGCAACGCGACGCCGAGCGCGATCAGGAACGGCAGGACGCGCCGGTTGAGCAGGTCGGCCTTGAGCGAGTCGATGAAGGCGTTCATGGGGTCACCTGGGCTACGGCCGGGGGGTTCGCCGAGCTCGGGGAGCCCGAGCCGGAGACGGTCTGGGTGGCGCCGCCGGGACCCGAGGGCGTGGCGCCGCCGGTCAGGCCCTGCCCGGCCGGCAGCACGTACGCGGTCGCCGTGATCGTGCCGGTGAGCTGTTCGGAGGCGTGACCGCCTTCTTTGCCGGAGCTGACGCTCGTGTTCGGCTGGAGCTGCACGGACTGGATCGTCAGCAGGCGGCCGCTGACCTCGAGCCCGCCGGATGCCGTGTGCAGCGTGAAGTGGTTGAGCTGCTGGAAGAGGTGGTAGAGGCTGTTGAAGTTGCCGCTGAACACGAACGTGAACGGCATCTGGCTGAAGCCCGCGCTCGCGGCGCTCGCGCCCGCGGCCGAGCTGGCGCTCGACGACGAGCTCGAGCTCGATGCGGCGCTCGCTCCCGAGGAGCCGCCGGATGACCCGCTCGCGCCGGCCGTGATCGATGAGAATTCGACGTTGCGACGGCCCGAGGCCTGGGCCAGCTGGTAGACCAGCGAGGGCACTTCGGCGCTCGCCGGCACCGCTTTGCCGAGCCTGATGATCGACGCGTAGTCGGTGCTGTACTGGGCCTGCGCGGTCTGTGCGCTGGAGACCTGGCTGCGCGCGGTGGCGAGCTGGGCCTGCTCCGAGCTGACCTGCTTGCCCAGTTCGGCGGCCTGCTGGCGCTTGGGCGACACGCCGAGGAACCACACTGCGGCGAGCACGCCGAGCGCTGCGACGGCCATGATCACGATGCGGTCGCGGCCGGTCATCGCACCGCTCCTGACGCGGTTGAGGCTGCGGGCGTCGAGCTCGCCGAGGCGTCGCTGACGGACGTGCTGCCGGTCGAGGACGCGGGCGTCACGCCGGATCCCGTTCCGGTGCTGGGCACGGTGGGCAGCGCGTCGAACACGACCTGCGCGCTGAACGTCACACGGCCGGCCGCGCAGCTCGTGCTGCTGCCGCCGCCACCGGTCGCGCCGGATGCGGCCGAGCTCTGCAGGTTGACTTCGCTGACGCCGTCGATCAGGCGCAGCCGTTCGAGCGTCAGGGCGACCGCGGCCTGGCTGGTGGCGCAGCCGGTCAGGGTGAAGCTCGGCACGCTGCCGGGCGGGGTGGCGGAGCTGACCGCCGAGCCTGCGGAGCCCGAGCCGCTCGCGGCTGAGCTGGCTTTGCTGGACAGGCTGGCCGTCGAGCTGGACGAGCCCGAGCCGGCGCTCGCGCCGACGGTCCCGTCGAGCTGCTGGATCGACGCGCTGGCGGGCAGCACCCGGCCGAGTTCGTAGAAGGCGCCGGGCCAGTTGAAGCGCGAGTCGACCAGCTGGGTGACGGCGTCGATGCGCTGTTCGCGCAGCGACACGAAGTTGGTGTACGGGGTCAGCTGCGAGGCCTGCTCCTGGGCCTGGGAGACCTGGGTTTCGAGCGAGGCGATCTGCGCGTGGCGGCTGGAGATCTGATGCGAGGCCTGGCCGTATGAGAACACGAGCAGCGCGAGCCCGCCGAGCAGGCCGAGCACGGCGTAGGCGCCGCCGCCGGAGCGGCCGACTTTGATGCGCGGGCCGCCGTGGTCGCTGCCGGGGATCAGGTTTACGGCTCTCATCGCGGGCCCTCCTCGACCGCCAGCCCGGCGGCGATCGCCAGACGCTGGGGGGAGATGCCCTCGCCGTCGTCGGCGACGCGGACCGTCTCGCGCGTGAGCGGGATGCCGAGCTCGCCTTCGAGCGCGTCGGCGAAGCCGGGGATGTCGAGCGCGGCGCCGCTGAGCACGACGGAGGAGACGTCGCCGCCGTTCTCCTGCGAGCGGTGGAAGTCGAGCGAGTTGCGCACCTCTCCGGCGATCTCGCGGATGCCGTTCTCGAGCACGCTGCGCAGCTCCTCCTCGACCGAGTCGGGCGCGGTCAGGTTCGCGACCGCGATCAGCGCGCGGGCGTCGTCGAGCGAGACTCCATGGCGCTCGGCGAGCTGGCCGGCCATCGTCTCCAGGCCGCCCCCGACGACGCGGGTGAAGCGGCACACCGAGCTTTCGGCGATCGCCATGTTGGTGAGCCCGTCGACGTTCAGGTACAGCACGCGGCCTTCGTGCTCGGGGTCGGGACGGTACAGCGAGCGGATCAGAGCGAACGCCGAGAGGTCGACGCCTTCGGGACGCAGACCGGCGCCGCGCACGGCGGCGAGCAGCCGCTCGACCATGTCGCGCTGGGCGGCGACGAGGACCACCCGCTGGCGCGGGCCGCCGGGGGTGTCGACGATGCCGAGCGCGTGGAAGTCGAGCACGGCGTTGGCGAGCGGCATCGGCACCTCGTCCTGGGCCTGGAAGCGCACGGCGGCGTCGAGCTCCTTGCCCCCGTCGACTGGCGGCAGCTCGAGCGTGCGCAGCACCGTGCGCTGGTTGGCGACGCCCACGCGCACGCGATTCGGCAGGCCGCTGCGGTCGAACAGCTCGCGCAGTGTGTCGGCGAGGATCGACTCGTCCAGCACCTCGCCGTCGCGCACGGTGTCGGCCGGCAGCGACATCGAGGCCGCGCGCTCGGCGACGACGGCGCCGTTGACGTGCGCCTTCACGGCTGCGACGTGGCCGGGCTGGATGTCCAGGCCGATCAATCCCTTGGCCGAGCCGCCGCCGCGGCCGAGCTTGAGCCCGCCGAGCGACAGGCCCGACAGCGCCGGCACCGCGAGCTTGGAGCCGCCGAGCTTGGGCACGCTCAGCTTGGACGTGTCCAGCTTGGGCTTGGGGAGCTTGGGCTTGGGGAGCGAGGGCATCGGTGGAAGAGGCGCGGCTGAGATAGGACGCGCCGGGTTAGGACACCTATCGGCGGGGAAGCGGCCTCGCTTGAGCCTGGTCCGGCAGACGCTCTTGCATCAGTGCAGGAAGTGGCTGGTGTAGAGGTGCACGAGCGGCGTTCCGACGTAGACGGCGACGATCGCGCCGAACGCCAGGAACGGCCCGAACGGGACCGCCGTCTTGCGCGCCGTACGCGCACCCGCGCGCGTCGCCACGACGACGCCGTACAGCACCCCGGACGCGAGCGCGATCAGCATCGCCGGCGCCACGGCGGCGCCGAGGAACAGACCCATCACCCCCGCCAGCTTGACGTCGCCCATGCCCATGCCCGCCGGGTAGGCGACCGCCGCCAGCAGCAGGAAGCCGCCGGCTGCGGCGCCGGCGATCAGCCGTTCGGGCTCGCCGGCGGGATCGAGCGCCGTTCCGAGCACCAGCGCCAGGATCGCGCCGAGCAACGTCAGGCGGTTGGGGATGATGCGGTGCTCGAGGTCGATCAGCGCCGCCGGGATCACGATCAAGATCAGGCCGACGCTGAGCGCGATGCCCGCCGCAGTGTGGTGGACGAGCACGGCGCCGACGCACAGCACGGCCGTCAGCGCCTCGACCAGCGGGTAGCGCGGCGAGATCGGCTCGGCGCAACTGCGACAGTGACCACGCAAAAAGAGCCAGGAGAGAATCGGGATGTTGTCGTAGGGCCTGACGCGCGCCCCGCAGGCCGGGCAGTGCGAGGGGGGCAGGACCACCGATTCGTGGCGCGGCAGGCGGTAGGCGACCACGTTAAGGAACGATCCGAAGATCGCGCCGAAGACGCCCGCGAAGGCTGCTGCCGCCATGGGGTGATGATCGGCTTTGCGAAGGACGGGCTTGAGTCAGGCGCGACGCGTGAACGTGCTCCAGGTCCTCTCACGCGAAGAGGGGCAGCCCGCCGGGCCGCCCCTCTTGTCAGTCGTTCGATCTCGTTTCGAGCGAAACGCGCGAAACGCTATAGAACTGTCAGCTCCAGGTCGGACTACCAGGTGCCGCTCGGGCAACCCTTATCTCCAGCCTGCTTTTCTTCGCATTCACGTTTTACTACGCCTTCTTCGTTCTTTGAAATCTTAAAGATATCTTTCGTCGTCGGTGCCTGAACTTCGATCAGATAACCCTTGTCTTCTTCCGTCGGTTCTGCTTTCAGAACGCACGCACTGTTCGCGCTTGGACAGACCGGGATGTTCTTTTCGTATGCGTTGATTTCTGTTGCGCTGACTTTTTCATAGCTGCCGTTGTTGTCGGTGGAAATCGTCTCCGCCGCAGTCTGTGCGGAAGTCGCCAGCGACTTGGCCGACGCGTCATAGGCCTTGCTCTTCTGGCTCAACAGCGAGGGGATCGCGATCGCGGCGAGAATGCCGATGATCAGGATCACGACCAGCAATTCGATGAGGGTGAAACCAGACTCGTCTTCCGAGCGCTGGCGCAGTCGATACAACATTGATCCTCCTAGGATCCGTATTTTGGGCGCCAGACATCGGTGCTCGCCTCGGATGGCGATGCTTCCCCCATTGCGAGAGTCGCCGGCTTTGCCACGAAATCGCCCGGCGGGCGGTTCCTGCCACGACACTTCAGTGCTGGCTGTTACAACGCCTGCATCGGCCCTTGCAAAGGCCGGCTTGAGAGGCGCAAGAGGGCGTGGACGCATGACCACGCCTTGGCTTGGCCGCCTGGGCGTGTCACGCGCCGGTGATTGGAGCTACGCGACGTAGCGGGCCGCAGGACCTCGGTTTGTTCGCCCGTCGAGACATGTGTGTGTTGTGGACTTGGACGGGACGGGGGCGCGGTCCGAGGCGAGTCGGGCCGCGCGCCGGGCCCTGTCAGGCGGCCGCGTTGGGAGGATCGTCTGCCGGTGCGGCGCCGGCGGCCTCGCCCTCGTGCTGCGCGCGCCAGTGGGCCTGCGCGTCGATGCCGGGCAAGCGCACGCCGCCACCTTGGCACCAGGGACACTCGAGCGTGCGCTGGCTGCCGCCCAGGTTGGAGATGACGCGTCCGGTGCCGCGGCAGGGCATACACTCCCGCGGCCCATGCGCGCCATCCCCGTCTTGACCCGTCTGTCCGTTCTCACCGGCCACGAGTCGCTGAGACTAGCGCCCTCGCGCGCATGCGTCCGCTGACGCCGGACCTGCAGGCACTCGCCCAGGCCGCTCGCAAGGGCGGCCGGCTCGCGATGGACACTGAGTTCGTCGGCGAGGGCCGCTACCGCACGCTGCTGTGCCTGATCCAGCTCGCCGTGAGCGACGGCGCAGGCGAGGAGCGGATCGAGCTGCTCGACCCGCTGCAGGAGGAGCTCGACGCGACACCGCTGGCGCGCGTGCTCGCCGACCCGGACGTGGCGGTGGTCGTGCACGCCGGCCGTCAGGACGTGGCGCTCGTCAAGCGCTATCTCGGCACGGAGGTGCGCACCGTGTTCGACACGCAGGTGGCGGCCGGCTTCGTGGGAATGCCGGCGCAGGCCTCGTACGACACGCTGCTGACGCAGGTGCTCGGCATCAGGGTCGCCAAGAGCGCGAGCTTCACGCGCTGGGACGCGCGACCGCTGTCGGCCGAGCAGCTGGCCTACGCGCGCGAGGACGTCGTGCACCTGCTGGAGCTGGCGAGCGAGCTGGAAGCGCGGCTGGCGCGGCTCGGCCGGCTGCAGTGGGCGCGCGAGGAGTGCGAGCCGCTGCAGGACGCGGACGACGAGCGCGATCTCGAGCGCGTGTTTGCGCGCCTGCCTCGGGCGCGCAGCCTCAGCGACTCCTCGCAGATGGTGGCGCGCGAGCTGGTGCGCTGGCGCGAGCAGCTGGCGCAGCGGCAGGACCGGCCCGTGCAGAGCGTGCTGTCGGATGCGGCGCTGGTCGAGATCGCCAAGCGCAAGCCGACGTCGACCGGCCGGCTCGAGCAGATCAGGGGCGTCAACCCGGGCAGCCTGCGCGCGCGCGGGCAGGATCTGCTCGAGGCCGTGCGGCGCGGGCGCGAGCGCCCGCCGCTGACGATCGCGCCGCCTGAGCGTCCGCCGGCCCCCGATCCCGACGACGCCCCGCTGATCGCCCTGGCCGAGGCGCTGGTGCGTTCGCGCGCGCGCGAGGCCGAGCTCGCCTACGAGCTGCTGGCCACCAAAGCCGACCTGCAGGCGATCGTCGCGGCCGCTCGCGACGGCGCGCAGGCGGACGTGCGCACGCTGCGCGGCTGGCGGCGCGAGCTCGTCGGCGACGAGCTGCTCGAGCTGCTCGACGGCAAGATCTCGCTGTCGGCGCGCGACGGCAAGCTGCGTGTGCTGCCGTGAGCAACGCGCCCTCGGCGTAGCTAGGTTGCTCCACGCGCTTACGCTTCGCTGCTGCTGGCGCCCGACAAGGAGCGCTCGCGAGTTCCGCGGACGATCAGACCCAGCGCAGGCCTGCCGGGCACGGACGATCGCGAGGGCCGAAGTCTCCGTCGAGCCCCGGTCCTCGCGCACGAGGCCAGGTCCGCATCATGCATTACCGCTCCGACAAGCCGTAGCCGGTGTTATGGATCGCAAACAGACAACGGGGGGATCGAATGAGAACGCACCTGAGCTATGTCAACATTCTGGCGCTGCTCGCACTTCTGTTCTTGTGTCTGGCTACCGGCCTAGCGGATGCGCACGGCCGGGGGTGCGAGGTGGCTCCCGGCGAAACCGTGCTCGCCCGGACGGCGACGGGTATCGTGACGCGACGCAAGCACATGGGCAGGCCCGAAAGTATTTACACGCGCACAACGTACGTGTATTTTGCCTGCCTCGCAGCAGTCGGTGATCACATCGTGGTCGCGCGCGGGGAAATAGAATTTGAGGGGGCAATGCTGCTCAGCGCCCCGCACCTGAACGGCTCTCGTTTGACTTTCGTCTACACGGAAGGAAACAGGTATGAGGGCACGGTCCACACGAAGGTCGAGCAGCTTGATCTCAGAAACGATCGCCCGGTTTGGACCGTCGAATACCCGGCCCCGATCAAGACAGAAACACGCTGGACTTCCGCGGACGAGGGAGAACCTGATCTTGTCACCGATGCCGCTGGCACAGCCGCGTGGGCCGTCCGACAGCGGGCACCCGAGTGCACGACGCAGGGAGCCGAGGTAGCTGTCGTGATCCGCGACAGACAACGACTGAAGACCGTCGCTAGCTTTCAGGACCCCGCGGGATGCAAAACCGTGGCCATCGAGAAGTTGGCTTTCGTCGGTCGTTCGTTGACCTGGAAACGCCAGGGTAGCTCCTATCGTGTTGCGCTCAAGGCGGGCGAATAGTCGCCGAAACCGATCTCCTGAACGACCCGCGAGAGACAATCCGCCGTCACGCCGGCAGCTCCCGTGCGTTGAGCCGACCCGCCTGCGTCGCCCAAGGGCGGCGGTGGTCAAGACCCGGGGCTCGGCCCGACAAGGTCCTATCGCGCACCGTGCTTTGTGCGTTTTAGAGCGAAAGAGGCAACAAAGCGCTTGGTCGGACTGTCGAAATAGGCCGTGCTGGGACTGCCCAGGCGCGTATTGCCGGTACGTTGCTCCAGGTACTGGTGCACGATGCTGGTCGCAAGGGTCGTACGGAGCAGTTCGTGATCCTCGCTTGCCCCACCACCTACGAGCGGATGCAGCTCTTGGCGCACGCGTTTTGGCAGACCACAGGCTTCGGTGTCCTCGTTTGAGAAGCCAGCCTCTGCAAGCCGCTTTACGCCGAGCAGGCGAGGCTCGATCTCTGCCAGGCGCTCGAACGCCTGCTCGATCGGAATCCTCCCGATCGCCTCTTCCTCGGCGAATAGCTCCTGGCGCTCTGGCGGAATCGACTGTACTGCTGTGCCCGCTGCCGCAGCCGAGAGGAGGCGGTACGCACGATCCTGGATGTAGTCGTCCCGGCGGCGGGCGAGATCGATCGTGGCCTCCTTCAGGACTTGGGAATCCGCTTTGAGGCGGTCCCCAAGTGCGACCTTAGCTGCCTCGTCGCCGAGCGAGCTATAGGCCAACTCGATGGCCGCATGCCGCGTGGGCGATATGCGCTCTGCACGTTCCTTCTGGGCTTGAACGGCGGGCATCGCCTCGATGCGCTCCATCACCGCCTTGCCGAACCGCTCTTTCAAGCGCATCGTAACTCCCTTGGATTCTGGCCAGCCGTGACTTTACGGCATCGGTCGCCGCACGCGTTCGTCGACGACAATGTCAGATGGCTCACGCTGCGGCGGATCGTACGAGACCCGTCCCGGCGCGCTTCCAGAGCCGGATTATTCCGACGTAGCTGGGATTCCCATCCACTGGCCATAGCTCCAGACCAGAGCGCTCGAGCCCGACCATCGCACCGGCATTCGGCGGCGTAATGACAGAGATCCAACCGGTGATACGCGACCCCGGCTGGATAGGCGGCTGCCCGAAAAGCGATGGTATAGGCGCTCCTCGAGGGTTGAAGAGTGCAGCAAAGCTCTCCCCTTCACCGGGTCCCGCGGGTATCGGAAGCGCCAGTTCGGCCGGCGGACGGGAGCTATAGCTCGGCACCGAAGACCGAGTGATTAGCGGCCCATACTGCAGGGGCTCATCGCCTGGGTTCGAGATTTCGACCTCGAGGGAAACCAGAGCACCCTGCCCTTCCGGGTAGCGCCCGGGTTCGACCGTTCGCCAGTTCGTGACGCGGGCGCGACCGACCGTCCAGGTGATCAGACGGGCGTCGTATTCGGGCATGTGGAGGGTACTGTTGCGATCAACAATGTTCTTGACAACGATGTTGGAGTGTTCGTCGATGGCGCATAACCCTTCCCGCGACTCCGGCGGTTCGAACGCCGCAGTGCCGCACCAGGGGTATGGAAGCGCATGAAACGTTTTGTTGCCTACGGTGATCCAGACGAGGAAGACCACCCTGACAGCCAGGACGAGCAACGCCAGCGCGATCGCTGCGCGGCGTCTTCGGCGACGCGGCGAGGGGTATTTCGCCGATCCTTGCGAGAAAGCAAACCTATGCACAATGTCGAATCGGCGCGAGTGCTGGTACGGTTGACTATCCAGATGGCCAGCTCGACGCGAAAGGCAGATCAAGTGGTCCCGTCCACATGTCAAATGTCGACAATCGAGCAGTCGACCAGCAACGTCGGTCCTACTGGGTGCCTATGCGCACCTGCTGCTGCACTCCGACGCTGAGGCTCCTGAGACGGTCGCCGCAGTTATCGATGACAAGCCGATGACAAACGCCCCGGAGTAGCCACCGAATACGGCTTGCTGGAGCCGTTCTGGCTCCGCTGCGACTATTCCACGTGGTTGTAGACTTCGAGCAGCGGCAGGTACATCGAGATCACGATGAAGCCGACCATCGCGCCGATCACCATGATCATGATGGGCTCCATGATCGAGGTGAGCGCCTTCACCGACGCGGCGACCTGGTCTTCGTAGAAGTCGGCGACCTTGTCGAGCATCGAGTCGAGCGCGCCCGTCTCCTCGCCGACGCCGACCATGTGCGTGACCATGCTCGGGAAGATCGACTCCTGGGCGAGCGGCGCGGCGATCGTGCCGCCGCGCTTGACCGAGGCGATCACGCCGTCCATCGCTTTTTCGACGACGACGTTGCCGCCGGTGCGCCCGGTGATCTCGAGCGCCTGCAGCAGCGGCACGCCGGCGCTCACCAGCGAGGCGAGCGTGCGCGACCAGCGCGCGATCGCGACCTGCTGGACGATCGTGCCGATCTTCATCGGGATGCGCAGGCGGAAGCGGTCCCACTGCGGTCGCCCCCGTTTCGAGGACTTCCACTTCACGAACGCGGTCACGACCGCGGCGGTGCCGAAGATGATCGCCCACCAGTAGCCGGTGACCGCCTTTGACATGTCGACGCAGATCTGCGTGGTCGGCGGCAGGTGGCCGCCGAATTCCTTGAAGACGTTCTCGAACACCGGCACCAGGAAGGCGACCAGCAGGAGCATCACAACCACGGCGACCGTCATCACCAGGACCGGGTAGACCATCGCCGATTTGATCTGGCGGCGCAGCGAGGCGTCCTGCTCGAGCTGGTCGGCGACGCGCCCGAGCGTGCCCTCGAGCACGCCGCCGGTCTCGCCGGCCTCGGTCATCGCCACGAACAGCGGGTTGAACACCTTCGGGTGGCGGGCCATCGCGGCGCTCAGCGGCAGCCCGGCCTCGACGTCCTTGCGCACGGCGATGATCGTCTCTTTCAGGAATTTGCTCTCGGTCTGTTCCTCGAGCACGTACAGCGCGCGCAGGATGCTCAGACCCGAGGCGATCATCGTCGCGAGCTGGCGTGCGAACACGGCCAGCTCGGTCGGCTTGACGTGCTTCATGAACGACAGCTCGATCTCGCGCGAGCGGTACTTGCTGCCGATGTCGAGGACGATCAGCCCGCGCGCGCGCAGCTGCTCCGAGACCGCCTGCTTGGAGTCGGCCTCGATTTCGCCGCTGGCCTTGACCCCGGCAAGGTCGATCGCCTTGAAGACGTAAGTACTCACGCTCCGGCCTCCATCCGGTCGGCCGTCTGATGTGAACGTGCGCCATCCTTGGCGCCCGTAACCGGGCCTGCGGCCCTCATGCCGGCGCAAGGCTCTGCCGGAGCGCCGTCAACCACAAAGTCGGGCCTCATCGAAACCCCTATGCCGCCTGTCGCATGCCCTGCGAGCCGGTGCCGATCATCAGGCGCTTGAGCTCGTCGGGCGTCGAGGAGCGCGATTCGGCGAGCTTCTGGGTGATCTTGCCGGCGTGCACGAGCTGCGCGAGCGCGGCGTCCATCGTCTGCATGCCCTGCGCGGAGCCGGTCTGCAGGACCGAGAAGATCTGGTGGGTCTTGCCCTCGCGGATCAGGTTGCGCACGGCCGAGGTCGGCACCAGCACCTCGGTCGCGACGACGCGCCCGGAGCCGTCGGCCGTGGGCAGCAGCTGCTGGGTCATGATGCCCTGCAGCGCGACCGACAGCTGCACGCGCACCTGGCCCTGCTGGTGGGGCGGGAACACGTCGATGATGCGGTCGACCGTCTGCGCGGTGTCCTGCGTGTGCAGCGTGGCGAACACGAGGTGGCCGGTCTCCGCCGCGGTCAACGCGGTGGAGATCGTCTCGAGGTCGCGCATCTCGCCGACCAGGATCACGTCGGGGTCCTGGCGCATCGCGGCCTTGAGCGCGTCGCCGAAGGTCTGCGCGTCGGAGCCGAGCTCGCGCTGGTTGACCAGGCAGCGCTTGTGGCCGTGCAGGAACTCGATCGGGTCCTCGATCGTCATGATGTGCTCCTCGCGCGTCTCGTTGATCGCGTCGATCATCGCCGCCAGCGAGGTGGACTTGCCCGAGCCGGTCGGACCCGTGACGAGCACGAAGCCGCGCGGCTTGCGCGTGAACTCGTGCGCGATGGCCGGCAGGCCGAGCTCCTCGATCGAGGACAGGCCGAAGGGGATCAGGCGGAAGGCGGCGCCGATCGCGCCGCGCTGGTAGTAGGCGTTGACGCGGAAGCGGGCGTGGCCGGGGATCGAGTAGGCGAAGTCGAGCTGCCAGTCGGTCTCGAGCCGCTGGCGCTGGTCGCCGGTGAGGATCGAGTAGACGATCTCGCGGGTGTCGGTGGGCGACAGCTCGGGGTAGTCCTCGAGCGGGGTCAGACGACCGCGCACGCGCACGGTCGGGTGCGCGGAGGCGCTGAGGTGCAGGTCGGAGGCGCGGCGGGATACGACGTCCATCAGGAGCTCGGCGAAATCAATGTCCATGCCTGCCCCATCGGCCGCTCGGGCCTCGACCATTAGTCCACACGCCGAGCGGCGGACGCCTCACCGCCGACTGAACTGGTGTGCGACCCGGGTCTACTTCCTGGCCTTCTCCCTTGCGGGACCGGGGTCGCCCCTTACCGCCAGGCTGACCAGCTTTCCGATTCAAGCGGATCGAGCCGGCGCACGCTCAGCCGCTGCCGATGACGCGCGCGATCTCTGTGATCGAGGTGCGGCCCTCGCGGACCTTCTCGAGGCCGTCGTCGCGCAGCCGGCGCATGCCCTGGCGCACGGCGACGTCGCGGATCTCCTCCGAGGGGCGGCGCTCGAGCGCGAGCTGCTGGACCTCCGGGGTGACGGACATCACCTCGTACAGCCCGACGCGGCCGCGATAGCCGCTGCCGCCGCAGCGCCGGCAGCCGTTGGGCTCGTAGGCCTCGAGGTCGACGACGGCTTTGTAGCCGCTCTCGTGGAGCACGTGGGCGGGGATGATCGTGCGCTTCTTGCAGTCGGGGCAGAGCCGGCGGGCGAGCCGCTGGGCGACGACGCAGTGCAGCGCGGAGGCGACCAGGAACGGCTCGAGGCCCATCTCGGTCAGGCGCGTGATCGCCGAGGGGGCGTCGTTGGTGTGCAGCGTGGAGAGCACGAGGTGCCCGGTGAGCGCCGACTCGACCGCGATCTGCGCGGTCTCGCGGTCGCGGATCTCGCCGATCATGATGATGTCGGGGTCGGCGCGGACCATGGCGCGCAGGCCGGCGGCGAAGGTGAGCCCGACCTTGGTGGAGATCTGCACCTGCGTGAGGCCGTCGATTTCGTACTCGACCGGGTCCTCGACGGTGATGATGTTCTTCTCGGGCGTGTTCAGCTTCGCCAGCGCGGCGTACAGCGTGGTCGACTTGCCCGAGCCGGTCGGGCCGGTCACGAGCACGGCGCCGTGGGCCTCGTGGAAGGCCCGTTCGAAGCGCTCGTGCTCGGGCGGCGCCATGCCGAGCTTGTCGAGCTCGACGACGGCGGAGCTCTTGTCGAGCACGCGCAGCACGATCGACTCGCCGTGGACGCTGGGCAGCGTGACGACGCGCAGGTCGATGTGGCGGCCGTCGATCGACAGCCCGACGCGGCCGTCCTGGGGCAGCCGCCGCTCGGCGATGTCGAGCTCGGCCATGATCTTCACGCGCGAGATCACGCCCGGCGCCATGCGGCGGGGGATCGTGGTGATGTCCTGCAGGACGCCGTCGACGCGGAAGCGGACGCGCACCTCGTGGCCGTCGGGGGCGAGGTGGATGTCGGAGGCGCCGCGCTCGACCGCCTGCGCGACGATCTGGTTGACGAGCTTGACGACGGGCGCGTCGTCGGCGGTCTCGTGCAGGTCGACGACCTCGGCGGTGCCTTCCTCCTCCTGTATTTCGCGCAGCTCGCGGTCGGAGTCGGCGACGACGTCCTCGAATTTGTCGAGGCGGCCGATCAGCGTCGCGATGTCGTCCGGCGGGGCGACCGCGACACGGACCTCGTAGCCGGTCATGATCGCGATGTCGTCGACCGCGAGCACGTTGGCGGGGTCGGCCATCGCGACGAGCAGCGTGTGGTTCTCGGCGAACGCGACGGGCACGGCCTGGTAGCGCTTGGCCGCGGCCGCGGAGACGAGGTTGGCGGCGGACGGGTCGACCGAGAAGACGCCGAGGTCGAGGTGGTCGAGGCCGTAGCGCTCGGCGAGCGCGCGGGCGAGGCCGTCGCGGGTGAGGGCGCCGCTGTCGAGCAGGACGCGCTCGGGGGTGGTGCCGGTGTTGCGCGAGCCGCCGATCGCCTCGTCGACCTGGACGCGCGAGCACAGGCCCATGTCGACGATCACATCCGTCAGGAAGCGCGAGGAGGAGCCGCGCCGGCTAGGCCGCGTGATGCCCTTCCACTCGCTGTCGGCGCCGTCGGGGGCGGGCTGTTCGGCGAGCTCGGCCGGCAGGTCCCCGGCCGGCGCGGCGGGCAGGCGCTCGGCGGGAGCGTGTTCGGCCGTGGGGGTGTCCATGTCGAACGCGCCCTGATCCACGTCCTGCTCGGCGGGCGGGACTTCGGCGGCCCGCATCTCCAGCGTGGGATCGCCCAGCGCGGCGTCGCCCACGGGCTCGCCGTCGATCCCGAAGATCGCATGAAGGTTGGGACTCACGCGCTCGGACGCGTCGTTCATCTCGCGCTCGCCTCTGCGCTGCCAACGGGAGCGCGAGCGCCGTTCGGACGCGCGGCGAGTCGAGGTGCGCGCTCAGGCGGGTGACAGGGCCGTGCGCATGACATCCAGGGGCGGGGCGACGCCGGTCCACAGCTCGAAGCTGCGGGCGCCCTGCGCGAGCAGGATCTCGAGGCCGTCGACAGTGCGCGCGCCGTGGGCGCGGGCACAGGCAAGCAGGGGGGTTTCAGCAGCGCTGTACACGAGATCGACGACATGGGTGTAGCTACCGACTTGATCGAACGTAAGCCCAAGGAGGTTGAGCGAGTCAAGCTCACTGGCCGAGAGTCGTAGCTGAGCATCCCTATCCTGCTGACGGTCGGCTGCGGGCTGCGCTTCCACGGCCCGCGCGGCGTCGACCGGCGCAGCGGCAAGCCCGACGGAGGTGCAGTTGACGAGCAGCTCGGCGGGCACGGCACGGTCGACGGCGCGAGCGCCGAGGTCGGAAGCCAACGCGCGCGCGCGCGCAGGCGTGCGGTTCCAAACCGAGACCTCGCGGACCCCAGCCTCGCGCAGCGCCCAAACCACCGCGCGCGCCGCCCCCCCGGCGCCGAGCACGAGCGCGCTCATGCCCTGAGGCGAGACGCCAAGCGCATCGAGAAAGCCGGGAGCGTCGGTGTTGGCGGCCGCGATCGCGCCATCGCCGCCAAAGCTCAGCGTGTTGGCAGCCCCGATCGCACGCGCACCCTCGCTGGCGCTGTCAGCGAGCAGGAGCGCCGCATGCTTGTGCGGGATCGTGACGTTGGCGCCTACAAACCCGACGGCGCCGAGCGAGCGAACGGTCTCACCGAAGCGCTCGGGCGGGACGGGCAGCAGCTGGTAACGCCAGTCGTCCATGCCGAGCGCGCGCAATGCGGCGTTGTGCATAGCCGGCGAGCGGCTATGGCCAACAGGCCATCCCAGAACCCCAAGCCGCGGCATCACAACGAACAGCCTGGATCGACACTAAGCCGTGGCATCAAATTGGACGGCCCGGAAGGCCGTCCGTGGTAACTGCCTCTGCATGCGGAACGGTCACAAGTTCTAACAAGAAGTGGAGCATGCAGAGGCTTAAAGGCCGGACGCCGTCACCTCCGCCCCAAAACGTCACAACGCCATGCCACTCACTTGCGTTTGCAAACCGGCGGGCGTCCGCCGTTCTTCGCGACCGCGGCCTGGTAGGCCGCGACGTGCTTTTCAAACGCAGCGATGCCAACGGAGAAGACCATCTCCCCACACCCGTCGGGGCCGGCGACGTAGTACAGGTACGGCACGTGCGCCGGATGGGCGGCCGCTTCGATCGAGGCCAGCCCGGGGTTGGAGATCGGAGTCGGCGGCAGACCGAGATGGGTGCGCGTGTTGTAGGGAGAGTCGATGTGCAGGTCGGCTTCGGAGAGTTCGCCGCTGTAGGTGGCGATGCCGCGGCGCTGCTCGATCGCGTAGTAGATCGTGGCGTCGATCCCGAGCGGCATGCCGAGGCGCAGGCGGTTGTAAACGACGGCGGCGATCTTCGCTCGATCGCCGGGAATGACGGCCTCGCGTTCGACCATCGACGCGACGATCAGCAGCTGGTACGGCGTCAGATGCAGCGCACGCGCGCGCGTGCGCGCGCGTGGGCCGAAGTTTTCTTGAAAGGCCCGCAGCTGGCGCTGCACGAATTCGCTTGCGGGCGAGCCTCGATAGACGTCGTAGGTGGCGGGGAACAGGAAGCCTTCGAGGTCGGGGGTGCCGGGCGGCGCTCCGTAGCTGGCCGGATCGAGCAGCGGCGAGCGCCGGGACGCGGCCAGGTAGCTGCCGGTCAGGCCTGCGGCGCGCGCGCGCGCCGCGATCTGCCGGCGGTTTTCGCCCTCGGGGATCAGCAGGTGCTCGACGGCGGGCGCGGCGAGCGGCTTGGGGTGCGGGGCCGACCGCGAGCTCAGCGCGAGCAGCGCCGCGACGATGCCGATCGCGACCACGGCCAGCCCGGCGACGGCGACGGCGACGCGCGTGCCGGGCCCGCGGGTGCGGCGCGAGCGGCCCGGCGAGGTCGGCGGCGCGAGCCCGTTGGCGGGCGGAGCGGCCCGGCGGCGGGCGCGCTCGGCGCGGGCGCGCTCGCGCTCGGCGTCGCTGCGCAGCGTGGGCTGTCGTGAGGGATCGGCGGCCACGGGCGAGCGCGTCAGCGGTGCGGTCTGGCCGTCAGCCAGCTCTCGAGCAGGTGGGCGGCAGCGCGGGAGTCCTCGTCGGCGCGGGCGCCGTGTTCGCGGCGGGCGAGCGCGGTGGTGAAGCGCTCGTCGTGGAGCTCGACCGGCACGGTCTGGCCGAGGCGGCCGGCGAGGCGCTCGGCGAACAGGCGCGTGGCGCGGGTCTGCTCGGAGTCGCCGCCGCGCAGCGAGAGCGGGAGTCCGACGACGACGCGGTCGACCTCGCGGTCGACGATCAGCCGCTGGATCTCGGTGAGCCCGCGACGGGTGCAGGCGTCGCGGATGGCGTCGATCGGCGTGACGATCGTGCCGGAGGGGTCGCTGATGGCGCAGCCGCAGCGCGCGGGGCCGTAGTCGAGCGCGAGCACACGCATGCTCAGGCGAGGACCTCCTCGATTGCGCGACGCGCGGCGCCGAGCGCGTCGTCGAGCCGCTCCGGGTCGCGTCCGCCGGCTTGCGCGAGCGTGTCGCGCCCGCCTCCCCCACCGCCGACGAGGGCGGCCGCGGCCTTGACGATCTGCCCGGCGTGCAGGCCGCGCGGCACGAGCTCGGGGGCGACGGCGACGAGCAGGTGGGCGCGTCCGTCGATGGCGGTGCCGAGCACGATCACGGCGCCGTCGAGCTGTCCGCGCAGGCGGTCGGCGAGCGCGAGCAGCGCCTTCGGGTCGCTGGCGGGGACGTCGGCGGTGAGCACGGGGACGTCGCCGACGTCGCGCGCGTCCCGGGCGAGCGCGGCGATGTCCAGCTGAGCCGCGGGGGCGCCGGCGGATCCGGCGCCCGCGGGGCCGCTGCCGGCGCTCGCCTGCGCGCGGGCGAGCAGCTCCGGAACCCGCTCGAGCGAAGTGCGGGTGGCCGCGGTGATCGCGGTCAGCAGCTCGGGAAGGCGCTCGGCGGGGGCGCGTGCAGCCCGCTCGATCGCGTCGAGCCGGCGGTGGCGTTCGCGCAGCAGCTCGGTGGCGGCGGCGCCGGTGAGCGCTTCGATGCGGCGGACGTTGGCGGCCGAGGAGGTCTCGCGGGTGACGACGAACGGGCCGATCTCGGCGGTGTTGCGGACATGGGTGCCGCCGCAGAGCTCGCGCGAGTAGGAGCCGTCGCCGATCTGGACCATGCGCACGACGTCGCCGTACTTCTCGCCGAACAGGGCCATCGCGCCGAGGCGCCGGGCCTCGTCGAGCGTGGTGGTGATGGCGCGGACGGGCTGGCCGTCGGCGACGCGGGCGTTGACGGCGTCCTCGACGTCGCGCAGCTCTTCGGCGCTGAGGGCGCCGGCGTGGGTGAAGTCGAAGCGGAGCTTGTCGGGGCCGACGTAGGAGCCGGCCTGGCGGACGTGCGGTCCGAGGCGCTCACGCAGGGCAGCGTGGAGCAGGTGGGTGGCGGTGTGGTTGCGCTCGGTGGCGCGGCGGGCGGCGTGGTCGACGCGGGCGAGCACGGGCTCGTCCTTGCCGAGGGTGCCGCGCTCGAGCACGACTTCGGGGATCCAATCCTGGCCGACGCGGATCACGTTCTCGACGCGGGCGGAGCAGTCGCCGGATGCGCATTCGATGACGCCGCCGTCGGAGACCTGGCCGCCGCCGGCGGAGTAGAACGGCGACTCGGCGAGCTTGACGAGCAGGCGCACCCGATCGCCGGCCTCGTTGCCTCCCCGATCGCCGGCATCGCTCCCGTCGCGCGCACGCGCGCGTGCGTCGCCGTCCACCGCGTCCTCGGCTCTGTCCTCCCCCCCCTCGGCCGCGCCGGCGTCCCCTCCACGTTGAGGACCGCCCAGGGGAACCTCCTCGATCGCGACGACGGAGGTCGGCTGGAGCTCGGTCTCATATCCCGTGAAGCGCGTGGGCGGGCCCTCGTCGAGGGCGGCCGCGAGCTCGATCGCGGCCTCCGCGCCGGTTCCGGCGCCGGCCTGCGCGGCGTGGGCGCGGCTGCGGGCGCGCTGCTCGTCCATCAGGCGCTCGAACTCGGCCGGATGGTCAACGCCCATGCCCTGCTCGGAGAGCAGCTCGAGCGTGAGGTCGAAGGGGAAGCCATAGGTGTCGTGCAGCTGGAAGGCGTCGGCGGCGGAGATCGTGGTACGGCTTTCGTCGCGGGCACGGGCGACGAGCTCGTCGAGCAGGCGGGTGCCCTGGGCGAGCGTGCGTCCGAAGGAGTCCTCCTCGGCGGAGAGCCAGCGTTCGATGGCGGCACGCTGGTCGTGGAGCTCGGGATAGGCGTCGGCCATCAGCTCGCGTACGACGGTGGCGTAGCGGACGAGGAAGCCGGGGTCCATCCCCAGGCGGCGGGCCTGGACGATGGCACGCCGGGTGAGCCGGCGCAGGACGTAGCCGCGGTCCTCGTTGGAGGGGACGACGCCGTCGGCGATCAGGAACGACATGCCGCGGGAGTGGTCGGCGAGGATGCGCAGCGCGCGCAGATCCTCGTCCTCGGTCGTCGGGCGCGAACGCCCGGACAGCTCGCGGCCGAGGTCGATGAGCGGCTGGAACTGGTCGGTGTCGAACACCGAGTCCTTGCGCTGCAGGATCGCGGCGAGGCGGTTGAGGCCGAGGCCGGTGTCGATGTTGCGGGTGGGGAGCGGCGAGAGCTGGTTGTGAGGGTCCTGGTCGTACTGCATGAAGACGAGGTTCCAGTACTCGAGGAAGCGCTCGTTCTCGCCCCCGGGCAGGTCGTCGAGCTCGCCGAAGGAGAGGCCGCGGTCGATGTAGAGCTCCGAGCAGGGGCCGGAGGGGCCGACGGGGCCGGCTTCCCAGAAGTTCTCCGAGCGCGGGCACTGGACGATGCGCTCGCGCGGGACGCCGACGGCTTGCCAGAGCTCGACGGCGTCCTCGTCGGGGCCGAGGTCGAGCTCGGGGTCGCCGGCGAAGACGGTGACCCAGATGTCGTCGGGGTCGAAGCCGAAGACCTCGAGCGAGAGCGTCCAGGCGAGCTGGATGGCGCCCTCCTTGAAGTAGGCGCCGATCGAGAAGTTGCCGAGCATCTCGAAGAAGGTGAGGTGGCGCTTGGTGAGGCCGACCTTGTCGATGTCGGGCGTGCGAAAGCACTTCTGGCAGCTGGTGAGGCGCGGGGCGGGCGGGGGTTCGCGGCCGAGGAAGTAGGGCTTGAGCGGCTGCATGCCGGCGGTGGTGAGCAGCACGGTGCGGTCGTCTGGCGGGGGCACGAGCGAGGCCGAGGGCAGGCGCAGGTGCTCGCGGGATTCGAAGAACTCGAGGTAGCGCTCGCGGATCTCGTCGGTGGTGGTGGGCAGCACGGTGCTCATCGTCCAGATGATCTTAAGCGGCCCAACGCCCTCGGCCCAGCGAGACACCTGCGCGCGTCGACCGGCGAAGCTCCCAACGCCCTTGGCCTGGACCCTCACTCCGACCCGCCGGCGTCGAACCCCCTAGCCGGCGATCGTGCCGTGGCCGACGACCAGGTCGCCCGCGTACAGGCAGGCGATCTGGCCCGGCGCGGTGCGCTCGGCGGGCTGGAGCAGCTCGACGCGGCCGGCCGCGTGGGCGCCCGCGGGGAGCGGCTCGGCCATGCGGCAGGCCAGGCGGCGGCCGCGGTAGCGCAGCTTGACGGCGTCCACGCGGGGGGCGGGACGGCGCAGGACGAGGTCGCGGATCGCGACGGTGCGGGTCAGCAGCCCCGCGCGCGGGCCGACGGTGACGGCCCCCGAGGCGGGGTCGGTGGCGAGCACGTACAGGGGCCGGCCGGCGGCGAGTCCGAGGCCGCGGCGCTGGCCGATCGTGAGGGTGTGCAGTCCGTCGTGGCTGCCGAGGCGGGCGCCGGCGGCGTCGAGGATCGGGCCCGGGCGCGGGCCGAGCTGGGCGTGGCGCGCGAGGAAGTCGCGCTGCGTGGTGCCGGCGAGGAAGCACAGGTCCTGCGAGTCCTGTCGTCGGGCGACCGCCAGGCCGGCGCGCCGCGCGAGGTCGCGCACCTCCGGCTTGGTGAGCGGTCCGAGCGGGAAGCGCAGGCGCGCGAGCGACTCGGCCGAGAGCGCGGCGAGCGCGTAGGTCTGGTCCTTTTTTGCGTCGGCGGCGATGCGGAGCAGCGGGCCCCGCCGCTCGGGTTCGCCGGGCAGCTCACGTGTGCCCGGCCCGGTCTCGCCGCCTTCGTGGCCCGGGCGGCGGTGCACGCGCGCGCGTGGGTCGGCCGAAACTCCTCCCCACTCCTCGCCTGCCGGACGGTGCACGCGCGCGTAGTGGCCGGTGGCGAGCGTCGGGGCGCCGAGGCGCGTGGCGAGCTCGAGCATCGCGTCGAGGCGCACGAAGCCGTTGCAGCGCACGCACGGGTTGGGCGTCAGCCCGGCGGCGTGCTGATCGAGCCACGGCTCGACGACGCCGGCGCGGAACTCGGCGCGCAGGTCGATCGACAGGTGCGGCAGCCCGAGCTCGTGCGCCAGGGCGCGGGCGCTGCGGACGGCCTCGGCCGAGCAGCAGCTGAGGCTGGCGTCGTTGGCGGGGTCGGACCACAGCTCGAGCGTGACGCCGATCGCTTCCTGGCCGGCGTCGCGCGTGAGCAGCGCAGCGACGGCGGAGTCGACGCCGCCGCTCATCGCGACGAGCGTGCGGGCGGGCGTGTTTGCGAGGCTGGCGTGGGCGCGCGCGGCGGCGCCGAGGGCGCGGTGCAGCGCGTCGGCGGCGAGCTCGGCGGCGTGGCGCTTGGCCGGGAGCAGGCCGCCGAGCTCGGCGGCGATCTGCTCGGGACCGAGGCGCGCGGCCTGCAGCAGGGTCGAGTCGCGCAGCAGCGCGACGACGGCGCTGCCCGCGGCGATCGCGGCGCCGCAGCCGGCCGCGTCGAAGCCGGCGCCGGTTACGCGTCCGCGCGGGTCGATCGCGAGCGAGACGCGGATCAGATCGCCGCAGGCGGCTCCGCCCGCGGCGCCCGTGTGCGCGCCCGCGGGCGCGTGGCCGCGCGCGTGCGGTCGCTGCAGATGCTCGGCGAAACCGAGATGCTCAGCGAAACCTGTGGCTGGAGTCACCGGCCGAGTGTAAGGGCCAAGCGCCGCCGGTCCAGCCGCGAGCGGGCCGGCACGGGCGCGGTCGCGCCTGTATCGACGCGACCGTCATCCCCACCGGCGAAACGCTCGTCGGGCCGACGGCCCGTGGCGGGGCGCCGCTTACGAGGCGCGGGCTTCGCCGACGGCCTGCTCGATCGCGAAGGCGTCGGTGAGACCGGTGAGCGTGGTGGTCTGTCCGCGCTTGTTGACGATCAGGATGGTCGGCGTCTGGTTGACCTGCACGCTGTTGGTGATCTTGCCGTACTGCGTGACCTGGTGCGGGAGCGCGTAGTGGACCGCGACGCTGCGGCCGAGGGCGTGGGCTGCGATCGGGACCTGCTGGCGCACGGCGACGTCTTCGGAGCCGCGCGGGCTCCAGAACAGGATCACGACGGTCTTGTTCTGCGCAAGCTCGTGTTCGACGGCGAGTTGCATCCTCGGCGTTCCGGAGGCTGCCGTCTTGCCGCCGTTGGCGCCGCGGGCGGCGGAAGTGCCGGCGCCCGACGTGGCGCCCGCTGAAGCGGAGCTGCTGCCGGAGCCGGCCCCGGCCCCGGCCTGGTTGTGGCCGCTGTGCGCTGTCGCCGCGCCTCC
This sequence comes from Solirubrobacteraceae bacterium, assembly GCA_035507415.1. Taxonomy (GTDB): domain Bacteria; phylum Actinomycetota; class Thermoleophilia; order Solirubrobacterales; family Solirubrobacteraceae; genus Palsa-744. The sequence goes on along the minus strand of DATJOF010000020.1, from coordinate 123,803 downwards.
TGCGCCCGCGACGGCGGCGCCCGCGTGGGCGGAGCCGTGCGCGCCGTGCCGGGACGTCGCGGTACGGGGCTTGGTCAGGTGATCGGAGTGGGTCGTGGAGCTCGAGGCGTGAACGGTGCCGTGGGCGCCGTGGACGGTGACCGAGGTGTGCGAGCGGACGGCGGCGTGCGACGGCGCGGACGTGTGGGTCTTCGCGCTGCCGGCGTTCGACGCGCTGGCGTGGTCGTGCGACTTGGCCGGCTGGGCGGGGGCGCTCGACGAGCTGGTGCTGCCGGTGGAGGAGTTGTGGCCGCGCAGGGCGAGGAGCCAGACGGCGGCGAACAGCCCAAATACCACCAGGACGAGCTGAAAGGGACGGGACACGTGGGTCATCTGTCCCTACTTCGGCATATCGGGCCTCGAAGTTGAGCGCCGGTGCAGCTGAGGGCCCCGAGGGCCCGGCCCAGTGGTCCCCTGGAGATCGCACCCGACCCCACCGGCCCGGCCCTCCCGCCGCAGATCACACCGACCCCACCGGCCCGGCCCTCCCGCCGCAGATCACACCGTGTCCACGGGACCGGCCGGGCTAGAGGTCGCGCCGCCCGCGCAGGACGGCGTGTATGACGGTGTCCGTCGCGATCGTCTCCTGCTGTCCGGCTGCCATGTCTTTCAGCACGGTGCCGTCCGGCCCGAGAATCGCCACGTAGCGCGCGCCGAGCGCGTTGGCGTGGGAGAGCTGGTTCTTGAGCGAGCGCGGGCCGAGCTCCATCTGCGCGACGAGCCCGGCCGCGCGGGCGTCGATCAAAAGCGCGAACGCGTGCGCGCGCGTGCGCGCGCGCGCGTGGGCCGCCCCATCGATGCCCTCGACCTCCGCCCCGGCCAACCCGCCGGCCCCCCCGACCTCCGACCTCTGCCCCGCTCCGAGCGCCTGTCCCCGGCGACCTCCCCCACCCGCACCGGGCGCTTCGAACGCGATGAACAGGTCGAGCGGCGGCGGGGGCGCGGCCGGCGCCGATCCGGCCAGCAGCATGCGCTCGACGCCGGCGGCCCAGCCCATGCCGGCGGTGGCGGGTCCGCCGAGCTGCTCGACGAGTCCGTCGTAGCGGCCGCCGCCGCCGACGCCGCTCTGGGCGCCGAGCCGCTCGGAGGTGAGCTCGAAGACGGTGCGGGTGTAGTAGTCGAGGCCGCGCACGAGCGTGGGGTCGATCTCATACGAGATGCGCGCGGCCTCGAGCAGGGCGCGGACCTCGGCGAAGTGCGCGGCGTCCTCGGGCGCCAGGAAGTCGCGCAGCAGCGGAGCGCTGGCGAGCGCCTGACGGGTCCCGGGGTGGTCGGAGTCGAACGCGCGCAGCGGGTTGAGCTCGATGCGCGCGCGCACGTCCTCGGAGAGCATTCCCTCGTGGGCGCGCAGGTGCAGCTGCAGCTGCTCGCGATAGGAGGCGCGCGCATCGGGGCTGCCGAGGCTCGACAGGCGCAATCGCACGGGCGCGACGCCGAGCTCGTCGAGCAGCGCGCGCAGCAGGCCGATCGACTCGGCGTCGACGGCCGGGTCCTCGGAGCCGAGCGCCTCCGCGCCGACCTGCCAGAACTCCCGGTAGCGCCCGGCCTGGGCGCGCTCGTGGCGGAAGAAGCTCGACAGGTACCACAGCTTGACCGGCTGGCGGCGCTTGTGCATGCCGTGCTCGACGTATGCGCGGCAGACCGGCGCGGTGCCCTCCGGGCGCAGCGTGAGCGAGCGCCCGGCGCCGTCGTCGAAGGTGTACATCTCCTTCTGCACGATGTCGGTGGAGGCGCCGACGCCGCGCGCGAACAGCTCGGTGGCCTCGAAGGCGGGCGTCTCGATGCGCTCGTAGCCGGCGCCCTCGAGGATCGCGCAGGCCTTGGCCTCGACCGTCGAGCGGACCGCGGCATCGGGGCCGAGCACGTCGAAGGTGCCGCGCGGGGCTTTGAGCTTGGGGGCGGTCAACGACCGTCGGGGCTGCGCAGCGGCGCGGCGGGCACCGGCTCGGGCTGACGGGGCGCTCGCAGCTGCTCCAGGAACGGGTTGGTGGCGAGCTCGCGCGCGAGCGTGGTGGCGCTCATGTGACCCGGGTGGACGACGGTCTCGGGCGGGAACGAGTCGACGAGCTGGGCGAGCGAGCGCTCGAGCGTCGGCCAGTCGGCGCCGGGCAGGTCGGTGCGCCCGACCGAGCCCTGGAACAGCACGTCGCCGGAGAGCAGCGCGCGTGCGCGAGCCGCGTCGGAGCCGCCGGCGCCCGCCCCCGCTCCGCCAACCGCGCCCGACGGCGTTCCGGCCTCGCCCGCGGCCGCTGCGGGAGCGATCGCGTAGGTCAGGTGGCCGGGGCTGTGGCCCGGCGTGAACAGCACGTCGATATCCAGGCCGGCGAGGCTCAGCTGCTCGCCGCCCGCGAGCGTGTGGTCGGCCTCGTAGCTCTCGTAGGGACCGAAGCCCTCGAATGGCACGAAGCGCATGATGTCGGCCAGCACCGGGCGTTCGATCTCGGGGCAGTAGACAGGCGCCCCGGTCGCGCGCGCGAGCGGCGCGACGGCGCCGATGTGGTCGAAGTGGCAGTGCGTGATCAGGATCGCCTCGATCTTCGCGTCGAGCTCCTCGATCGCGCGGCGCAGGCGCTCGGGCTCCTCGCCGGGATCGATCAGCAGCGCCCGCGCGGACCCGGCGGGGCGCACGATGTAGGTGTTCTCTTGAACGGGGCCGACGGTGAAGGAACGGATGTCGAGCCGATCGCTCATCGCGCGGCGGCGCCTTCGCGTTCCTTGGCCTTGTTCTCGCGCTCCCTGGCTTTGGCGCGCATGCGCCGCTTGTACATCCACATGTCGGTGTAGTAGCTGATCGGCAGGTAGATCAGCAGGACGACCGGGAACAGCGCGACCGCCTCGCTGGATTTGGTCAGCACCAGGCTGACGAGCAGCATCAGCACGGCGGCGATCATCGCGCGGTAGAAGGCCCCGAGCCACGTCGGCGGCCGGTCCTGGCGCGGGATCTTCTTCTCGCGCAGCTTGCCGTCGGCCGTCCGGCCGGACTTCTCCTCGGCGGTCGGCTTGCGCCCGGTGCGCCCGCGCGACTCGACGAAGCCGGCGGCGTTGCCGCGGTGCTTGGTCTGGCGCTTGCGCTTGGTCTGTGCCATCGGGCTACAAGCGTACCCGAGCGTTCAAGGCCCTTCGAGCGCGTGCTCCAGCAGATGGCGCTGCGGATCGAAGCCCTCGGGCAGCAACCCCTCCGGGAACCCCGCGAACGCGGCCGCGGGCGCGAGCCCGACCAGCTCGGCGCCGGCGACCTCGGCGTGACGCCTGACCGCCTCCACGATGCGCGCCAGGGGCAGCTCGAACGGCCGCTCGACGTTCATGGCGATCTGCGGCACGCCCGCGGCCGGCGCGGCGTCTGCGGCCAGCGGGGCGTCCGCGGCCACCGACACGTCCACGGCCAGCGGAGCGTTCGCGGCCACCTGCGCGTCCGCGGCCACCTGCGCGTCCGCGGCCATCGGCGCGTCTTCGGGCATCGTCAGGCCTCCGGCCCCCCACCCGTTCAGGGCCGGCCGAGCGTCTGCGGCCAGCGGGGCGTCTCTCGCCCACGATCCGCCTGCGGCCAGCGGCACCCCGATCGCGCGCAGGCCCGGCAGGCCCTCGGGCCCGCCTTCGCGGATCAGCGCCGCCACCCTGCTGGCGTCGGCAATCGTCGCGGGCGGCGCGAGCGTGAGGTTGAACGCCACCAGTGGCGCGCGTGCGGCGACCAGCGTGGCGCCGGCGTGCGGATGCGGCCGCGTTGGCCCGAAGTCCGGCCGCAGCTCGCCCGCGGCCATGCGCCGCGCCAGGCCGGCGAGCCCGCCGGCGCGAAGCTGCGCGCGCGTCGTCGCCGCCACAGAACCCGATCCCGTCAGCTCCCCGTAGAGGAACACGGGCAGCGACAGCTCCTGCGCGAGCCGGTCGGCGAGCACGAGCGCCGCGGCGCACGCGGCCCCGCGCGAGCCCTCGTCGAGGTACACGATCGGGGCGACGTCGAGAGCCCCCACGAACGGATGCACGCCCGGGGGTGCACCGCCGCTGTCGGCTCCGCTCGCGCCCTCGCCGCCGGCACGAGCAGCCCCGCCGGGAACCTCCTGCGAGGGCCCACCGGTCGCCGGCCGGCCGACGTCGACGCGCGCGACCACCTCGGCCGCGCCGCGCATCAGACCCTCCAGGAGCGCTTCGGGGAGTCCGGCGAGCGTGTAGACCGAGCGGTCGTGGTCGGCGTCGGCGTGAACGTCGAGCAGCCGCGCGCGCGATCCGAACGCCTCTGCGACGGCGGCGATCGTGGGCTCGTCGCGCCCCTCGGACACGTTGGGCACGGCCAGCAGGATCGGGCGCGCCGCCGTCAGGCGCTGACCACGGCGTCGGCGTTGGCGTTCGCGCCTGCCTGGGCCTCGGCGCTGATCTGCTCCAGCCGCTCGATCGCCTGCTCGGCTCCGGTGAACGGCGCGAGCGCGATATACGTGAGCTGCGGCAGATGGCGCGTGAGGTTGTCGCCTTCGCCGCGCGCCACCTCGCGCTGGATGATCTCGAAGATCGCGCCGGCGATCGCCTGCGAGCACAGCCGCGGCAGCCTGGCCGCCTGCGGCCGGTAGTGGTAGCCCTCCTCCCAGAACATCGTGAACGACCTCGTGATCTCCTCCGCGCGCCGGATCGCGGCCGGCCCCGCCGCGTAGCACTCGACGGTCCGCAGGTGCGAGATCGCCGGGTTCGCCGCGAGCGTATCCGTCACCACGCGCAGCGCGTTCCACACGCGTTCCGGCCAGTCCCGGCCACGGAAGTACGCCGCGACACACGTTTCGAGCAGATGCTGAGTCGGGTGCTGCTGCGCTTCCAGGAACGCGTGCTGCTTGTCGGTGAAGTGCTCGTAGAACACCTCTCTGGCGACGCCCGCCGCCGCGACGATGTCGGTGATCGTCGTATCCGCGTACCCCTTTGTCATCGTCACCTCGGCGACCGCGTACATGATCCGCGTTCGCTGGCTGCGGGCGACCACGTTCGCCGGCAGCCCGTGGCGGCCGCGCGGCAGCGGCGCCAGCGCGCGCGCGGGCGGCTGCGCGGCGCCGGCGACGAAGGGAGCCGCGCTCGCCGGCAGCAGCGCGTCCGCCGCCGTGCTCCAGCGCTCCTTGCCCGCGGGCCTGGCGTATGAGGTCATCCAGCGCACGATGTCGGTCACGAGCAGCGGCAGCCGATCCTCGGCGTGCGTGCGCAGGTGGCGCGAGACGATGCTGCGGATCGCCCCGATCACCGCGACCGTCGGGATGTCGAGCGTGAAGCCGTCCTTGGGCGCCTGGCCGAGCAGATCCTGCGCCCGCCGTTCGAACTCGTGCACCACGCGCCGGCGCTCGGCGCGCAGGCGCGTCCCGGCGACCAGCCCCTCGATCATCACCACGCGACCGGCGTCCGTGTTGCTCTGGACGGACAGCAGCAGCTCGCGCAGCGCGCTCTGCACCGTTTCACACCACTCGCCGCTCCCCTCGGTGGGCGCCAGCGGCGCGAGCATCAGCTCGGCCGCCCGCCCGTAGGCGGCGACCATGCAGTCTTCCTTGTCGGCGAACTGCTCGTAGAAGGTCGTCATCGAGACCCCCGCGCGCGAGCTGACCTGTGCGATCCGCACGCCGTGAAACCCGTGCTCGGCGGCCAGCTCGGTCATGGCGTTCAACAGCCGCTCGCGCTGGCTGCGCTTGCGTGCGCTGGGCGAGGCGTCGCTATTCGATATCCGCGAACGCTCCCGGCGCGTCGTCACCGGCTTGCGGGCAGATCCTGGCATCCCCGAACGTCAAAACCATACCGCAAGCCCAACGGGCGCCGGGAATCCCGCGCGGGATCGTCGGAATCCCGCACGAGATCGCCGGCCCGCAGGAGCCGGGGTGTCAGACCGCCACGAGATGCGATCTCGGACGGTCGGCGGCGCTCACCGCCAGATGTCCGTGGGCGGTGAGATGCCACGCGCCCCGCCTGGCGTCCGGGCGAGGCATGTGCTCGACGAAATCGAGCTCCTCCATGCGCCGCAGCAGCGTCGAGGTCTCGCATGCGCAGCTCGCCGAGCCCGACGCTGCGATCTCACGGCTGCCAGCGCCGGGATGCGCGGCGATGTAACGCAGCGCGCGGATCCTCCAGGGTGCCAGTGGCGAGCTCCACCCTTCGCCCTCGCCCGTCCGAACGGGGCGCTCGCCGCTGTCGGAGCTCTCGCCGCCGTCGGAGCTGGCCCCGGCCGCCGCGACGCGGCGTGTCGGGACCGAGGCACGCTGGGACGCTCCGTGCAGCTGCCCGCCGTCCCGGCCGGCTCTGACCCTGCCGCCGGAACGGTCACCACAGCCAAGCGGGAACACCAGCACCGTCGCCATCGGGCTCGATGCGGCACCGAGTCCGCCTACGCCGAACGGCTGCCCCAACGACGCCGTCGCGGCCCCAAGCTCGACCGCCGGCGCGAACTGCGGCCCGCCCGCGACACCGCTCGCCGGCACGCCCACCCATGCGTCGCTCATCCCGACAGCTCTCCTTGGAAGGCCCTTCTCCGTGTCACCCAACCCTCACTGGATCCGTCGCTCCTGTACGAGACCGTATTCTAAATAGATACTCGGCCAGCTGTCAAGTGGCGGCGGGCCGATCGAGATCTCGATCGACACCGCGACATGTCAGGTTCGGGCAGTGTCCTGCCTTTACATCCCGCGGGGAGCTGTCTGACAAACAGGACGCTGCGACCCGCCGAATGGGCACGTGTAACTGGGTGGTGGCGCAATCGCCGCGACGCCTGCAAACACCGCGCGCGACTCGGCGGCGCTCTGTGTGCGCGAGCGCCGCGGTCCCGGAGCGATCAAGCGGCGCTCTGCACGCGCGAACGCCACGGCCCCGGAGCGATCAAGCAGCGCTCTGCACGCGCGAACGCCGCCGCCCCGGAGCGATCAAGCAGCGCTCTGCACGCGCGAGCGCCGCCGCCCCGGAGCGATCAAGCAGCGCTCTGCACGCGCGAGCGCCGCCGCATCCAAGCCATCGCCGCGGCGAGCACTGCCAGTCCGCTCATCGCCGCCGCGACGGTCACCGCGAGCCGAGCCTGCGCCAGAGCCCGACGGAAGCGGCGGCGCACGTACACGAAGCCCGCGGTCGTGGCGGTGGCGAGCAGCGCATCGTCGATCTGGCGCTCGATCCGCTTCGTTGGCACCCGGCGAGTGTACAGGCGCTCGCAGCGCTGCCCCGAGTTACCGATCTGTTGCCCGGACCCTGGAACTACCGCAAATTGCGAGCTTTTCGTCGAAGCGTCGTTGACGGTCGTTTGGCGATCCGCTAGACACCGGCGACAACAGGACCATCACAGGACGCATCGATGGTCGCCGCGCTGTTGACTTGCTGGCGCGGCCTTTTCCGAGAGGCCCAAGGCTAGGGGATCGATTTTGTCGAGGTGGGTGGCACGCAGGCGCGTAGGACCTTCCGGGCCAGCCGCTTCCGGCACGAACGGCGCAAGCCCACTCGATCGAGATCTCGGCGGGGGCGGGAATCCGCCCTTGAAAGCCACCAAGGTCACCGCTCACTGACGCGACTGGCACCCGCGCAACGCAGCGTGCGCGAGGCTCAGGAGGAGCCCGCGCACGCTGCACAAGCAGCTGGCCTCGCGGTCCGAGCAGCACTGCTCAGACCCAATTCGGCCAGCCTGCGGACCACACCTCTGAGGAGCCGTACGGCCAGCCTGCGGACCGCACGTCTGACGAGCCCCAGGCCCCCGGCCCCGACCGGCCCGCACACCCGCCGGCGGGCGCGCCGCAAGCGCGGTTGCACGCGGGACCACCTCCCGGCCGTAACAAAAAGATCGCAGGAACTGGCGCCGTAGATAACAACGAGCAGCCGCGAGCGTAGAAGCCTTGCGGCGTGCGCGCCGGCGAGCCCTTTTTTCGCGCCTGCGGCGCGCCGCGGCGCCCGGTCGCGGCGCGCGTCCGCGGACCCGCCGCTCGCAAGATCAAGTCCACAGACCCAAGCAGAAGGGGGAAGCATGAGACCGCCGAGACTCGGCAGCACGCTTGGCATGGTCGCGCTCGCGACCGTGCCCGTGCTGGCAGCATCCGCGCTCAGCACGAGCAGCGCCGGCGCTTCGTCGATCAGCGCCAGGAAGAGCAGCACGACGGTCGTTGGTCAGTCGGTTTCGGCCGGCGAACAGGCGCGAACCCTGGCCTACTGGACCCCGGCACGCCGCGCTGCCGCGAAGTCGGCGGAAGTCGTCGCCGGCAGCGCGCCGGTGAACCAGCAGTCTCCTGCGGTCGAGACCCCGGACGGACCGCCGAGCCGCGTTGCGGCCGCCTCGCCCGAAGGCGCTTCGTCGGCATCGATCAGCGCGCAGCAGCTGTCCGCGGGCGAACCGGTGCTGGCCGGCCAGCCGTGGGCCTACCCGTTCCCCTACGACACGTTCGCCGTGCCCGTCAAGCTGTACAAGACCTACCCGTACGCCGTCAACGGCACGATCTTCTTTCGCAACAACGGTGGCGAATACAAATGCTCGGGCACCTCGGTGACCAACGGCCACCAGGAAAGCGAGGTCTGGACAGCCGGACACTGCGTCGCCAACACCGAGTCGGGCAGCAAATTCGACGAACAAGCCGAGTTCATCCCGGCCTACGACGGCAACGGCTCCAAGACGAAAGAAATCGAACCGTACGGAACCTTCGTGGCGACCGGCTACGAGACGGCCACGGCCTGGCTGGACAGTCACGACGAGACGGTCGACTTCGGCGCGATGCTGCTCGCCGACAACAAGAAACACAAATCGCTGAGCGCCGAGGTCGGAACCGACGGCTTTGCGTGGAACCAGAACGAAAACGAGCAGTTCGTGCAGTTCGGCTATCCAGGTGAATCGCCTTACAACGGCACGAAAATGGAAGAGAACATCGCGGCCACGGCCGTGTCCGAAACCTCACACGGCGCCGGCGGCAACCCGACGGGCACCGGCAGCCCCCTCACCGGCGGATCCAGCGGCGGGGCCTGGAACATCGGCTGGACCGACGAAGGTCCCGGCTACATCAACGGACACACCGATTTCTATTTCACCGAAAAGCCGTTGACGAAATACTCGCCGTACTTCAACACGCTGGCCGACGAAGTCCGCTGTTTCGGCAACACCAGCGCCTGCTGACAACCGCGCAGCGGGGCGCGTACGCACGGCGCCGGGATCCTTGACGATCCCGGCGCCGTGCGCCGGCAGCCGGCATCACCAGCGCTATCGTCTCGAACGTGGCGCGTTGGACGAGGAGCAGGTCGATTGCGATCGGCGCTGTCTGCGCCGCGGGGCTCGCGCTCGGCGCCGGCGCCACGATCGTCTCAGCACAGCACATCGTCTCAGCGCAGGCCGCGACCGTGCCTGGATCGCCCGCGAGCACCAGCACGGTGGCGGTCGCGTGGGATGCGTACGCGGTGGGCGCCCACGAAGCCTCACTGGAACTGGTGGTGCAGCGCGGCACGTGCGGCACGATCCAGACGCGCCTGAGCGAACGGCGCGCTTCGGTCCAGATCGAGGTCACAGAACAGCAGCGCCCGGGCGCCTGCCTGGCCGTCGCGGCGATTCAGCCACTGGTCGTGCCGCTCGCCCACGCGCTCGCCGGCAGAGCGATCGAAGGTCCGTCACGACGACGCGTGCAGACACCGCTCGCGCGCCGGCGGCAGGATCACGTGCCCCGGCTGATCGGCTTCGGCCCTGCCGATGCGATGCACGCGCTGGCGCTCGTCTCCTTGCATGGACGAGTCAGCGGCGAGCGTCGCGCCGGCGGATTGCGGCGGGTGATCGCGCAGCGCCCCGCGGCGGGCGCGGGAGCGCCGGCCGGCAGGATCGTGCAGATCACGCTCGCCGGGCCTTGAGCGCCGCGTTCGGGCGCCGCTTCGAGGGCCCCCACAGCCCCCTAGGCCCCCATCGAGCCCCAAAGCGCCGGGCAGGCTCAGCCGGCCGGCGCGGGAACGGGGGCACCCTGGCTCGACGCGTCCTCCACGGTGAGCGGCTTGGCGATCTGCTCGAGGCTTTGGCCCTCGGCCTTCACGCCGAACAGCAGCTCGCCCAGGCCGCCGAGGATCATCATCACCGCCCCCAGCCCGAGCGCCAGGAACACCTGCTCGTAGCTGCCGGTGTTGATCATGCGGCTGAACACCTGCGGGCCGATCACCCCGCCGATGCCCGTGCCGATCGCATAGAACACCGCGATGCACAGCGCGCGGGTCTCGAGCGGGAACACCTCCGACACTGTGAGATAAGCCGCGCTCGCGCCCGCCGAGGCGAAGAAGAAAACCACACAGCAACACGCCGTGAACGTGATGTCGTCGAGGTCGTGCGCCCTGAACAACAGGCCGGTGACGATCAACAGCACGCCCGACAGCAGGTAGGTGCCGGCGATCATCGGCTTGCGGCCCAGGATGTCGAACAGCGGGCTGAGCAGCAGCGCGCCTGCGAAGTTCCCGGCGGCGAACACCGCGAGGTAATAGGGAACGTTCCCCGACGGAGTGTGAAAGAAGAGGCTCAGCAGATTGCCGAAGCCGAACAGGATCGAGTTGTACAGGAACGCCTGCCCGATGAACAGGCCGAGGCCGAGGATGGTGCGCCGCGGATAGAGGCTGACAACCGAGCGCACGATCAGCGGCAGCGGGATCGTCCTGCGCTGACGCACCGTCAGCGGCTCGCCCTCGGGCTCCGGGAGCTGCTCGCCGGTCGACTCGCTGACCTGCGATTCGATTTCTGCGACTACCTGCTCGGCCTCGCGCTCCCGGCCGTGGATGAACAGCCAGCGAGGGCTCTCCGGAACGTTGCGGCGCACCAGCAGCACCGCCAGCCCGATCACCGCCCCGAGCACGAACGACAGCCGCCAGCCCACGTTCACAGGGAAGATCGCGGTGTTCAACATGATCACCGCGACCAGCGAGCCGCCGATCCCGCCGAGCCAGTAGCTGCCGTTGACCGACACATCGACGCGGCCGCGCTGGCGGGCGGGGATCAGCTCGTCGATCGCCGAGTTGATCGCACTGTACTCGCCGCCGATGCCCATGCCTGTCAGAAAGCGGAACGCGAAGAACCAAGCGGGTGTGAACGTCAAGGCCGTCAGCACCGTGCCCGTCAGGTAGATCGCCAACGTCACCATGAAGAGCCGCTTGCGCCCGAACCGGTCGGTGAGCTGCCCGAACACGATTGCGCCCAGACACGCGCCGGCGATGTACAACGAGGCTGCCCAGCCGGACACGTCGCCGGCAGTGAGGCCGGTGCCGGCTCCGGATTCTGAGATGCGGCTCGAGATCGAGCCGACGACGTTGACCTCCAGCCCGTCGAGAATCCATGCGGTACCGAGACCGACGATTACGATCCAGTGAAAACGTGACCATGGCAGCCGGTCCAGACGTGCCGGGATCTTCGTTTTGATCGTAGCTGTCTCGACGCCATTTCCCATCACCGATCGCCTGCTTCCAAATCGCAGATAACGATTCACCCGCCAATTCGCGAATGAATGACACAACCGTCCTGGCATCTACCCAGGCCACGGCTCGGCAATCCGGGCCGGTCAGTTGGGGCAGTCCCGGCCGGTTGGTTCGGGCAACTCGGGCCGGTTGGTTCGTTTACCGACGAATGCGGCGGGTAGACGATCCGGCAGCGAACGTTAGGAGGCTTGTCATGGTTGCCTTGATAGTGCTGCTGTTGCTACTGGCCCTGTTGGGCGGTTTCGGCTTTGCGGCGCACGTGCTCTGGTTCGTGCTGATCGTCGCCGTGGTGCTGTGGCTGATCGGCTTCCTGGTCGGCGGAGTCGACGCCGGGGTGGGCCGTCGACGCTGGTATCGCTGGTAGACGCTGGGGTCGCTGGTGAGCAGGGTTTTTCCGTCGGAAAGCGCTATGAGCCCGCGGCCGAGGACAGGGATGCGCGCGTCGCGGGCGGTTCGCTTTGCCGGGTGAAATGCGGTAGCTCGAGCTCCACCTGAGCTCCTCCGGCCGGGGACTCGCTCGCGCGCACGCGCCCGCCGTGGGCTTTGGCGATCGCGCTTACGATCGCGAGGCCGAGTCCGGTCCCGCCGGAGGCGCGGTCGCGCGCGGAGTCGGTGCGGTGAAAGCGGTCGAACACACGTGTCAACTGATCCGCCGGAATCCCGGGACCGTCGTCGGCGACGATGAAGCGGATGCGGTCGGGCGGCGCCGGCTGCACGCGCAGGGCCACGAGTCCCGTATCGGGCGCGGTGTGCTCGATCGCATTGGCCAGCAGGTTGCGCAGCGCCTGAGCCAGCCGATCGGGGTCGGCGATCAGCGTTCCGTCCGGTGTGCCGTGCAGCTCGAAGCGACGTCGGGCGAGCATCGCCGTGGTGCTCCACAGCTCCTCGACGAAGGCCGGCAGCTCGATCGGCTCGCTGCGCAGGAACTGGGGCTGTTCGGCCTTGGCGAGCAGCAGCAGGTCGTCGACCAGGCGAGTGGTGCGCGCGATCTCTGCCTGCACGAGCGACTCGACGCGGTGCAGCTCCTGCTCCGGCGGATGCCGTTGCGCGGCGAGCACTTCGAGCTGTCCGCGAATGACGGTCAGCGGGGTGCGCAGCTCGTGTGACGCGTCGGCCACGAACGCGCGTTGTGCGGCGAACGCCTCGGTCAGGCGATCGAGCATGTGGTTGAAGGCGTCCGCCAGCACGCGCGTCTCGTTCGCCTGACCGTCGTTGTGGATGCGCGGGGTGAGATCGCCGGCGTCGACGCGTGCGGCGACCGCCGCCATACGACGCAGCGGACGGGACATGCGCGTCCCGATCAGCCAGGCGCCGAGCAGCGCGCCGGCGAGCGCGAGCACGCCGGCCAGCACGAACGCGCGGGCCACGCCCCGCTGTGCACGGGCGACGGCGGCCAGCGGCTCACCGACGCCGACCACGACCGGGCCGCCGGAGACGCCCGCGAGGCGGACCGTGCGCTTGAACACGCGCAGGTCGCCGACGTCCGGCAGCGGAAGCGTCTTGTAGCCCTCGCCGACCGTGAGCAGTCGCGCCGACAGCCGGTTCTCCTGCGCCTGCTCGGCCGCGGTCTCGCCGCGATCGGGAGCCGGATCACCGAACAGCTCGGGAACGTTCGTGACGGTCCCCGCGCCGGGGATGACGGCGAACAGCAGCGTGGAGCTGCTGCGGAACGGTTGCCCACGCACGTACCGCGTGGCGTCCTGCGCCGCCTGCACGCTCGAGCCGGGGTTCGATTGGGCGAGGTTGTGGGCGAGCTCGCCGGCGTCGCCGCCGATCTCGTCGTCGATCTGCCGTCGCACCTGGGTACCGGTTCCGCTGTAGACGGCGACGAAGGCGATCGCGAGGCACAGCAGGCTCAACGCGGCGACCCATCCCGCCAAGCGCCAGCGCAGCCCGAGACGGCGGAAGCGGCCGAGCGGCGAGGCCATGTCCTAGCTGGGACTGTCGAGCCGATACCCGACGCTGCGCACGGTGTAGATCGGCGCCGGGCTGTTGGGAGCGCCGAGCTTGCGTCGCAGATAGCCGATGTAGACATCGACGATGTTCGTCGCCGGGTCGTGCTGGTAGCCCCACACCGAGCTGAGGATCTGCTCGCGCGAGAGCACGCGCCCCTGATGACGCAACAGCAGCGCGAGCAGATCGAACTCCGTGCCCGACAGGGCCACCGGCCTGCCGTCGCGGGTCACCTTGCGGGTCAACAGGTCGAGCTCGATGCCCGCGCCTGCGAGCCTGGTGTCCGTCTGCGCGGCCGCGCGCAGCTGCGCGCGCACGCGGGCCGACAGCTCGGCCATCGAGAACGGCTTGACCAGGTAGTCGACCGCCCCGGCATCGAGCCCGGCTACGCGGTCCTCGACCTCGCCGCGTGCGGTCAGCACGATCACGGGCAGGTTCGGCTTGCTGCGGCGCAGCGTGGCGAGGATCTCGAGGCCGCCGCGGCCGGGCAGCATGAGGTCGAGCACGACCACGTCAAAGCTGTCGGCCAGCGCCAGCCGCTCGCCTTCGACGCCGTCGGTGGCGCTCGCCACGACGAAGCCCGCGGCCTCGAGCCCGCGACGTACGAAGTCCACGATCCCCGGCTCGTCCTCGATCACGAGCACATGGGCCCGGGTGAGACGGTCCGGCGTCTGCGAGGAGACGCCACGGCGGTCCGGCTTCTGCGAGGAGACGCCGCGACGGTCCGGCTTCTGCGAGGAGACGCCACGGCGGTCCGGCTGGCGCGGGGAGACGCCACGACGGTCCGGCGTCTGCGAAGCCGCGCCGCCCGCCCCGCCGGTGTCCAAGGTCCCGACAGACCGGCTCCCGACGTTCGCAGCGGATCGCATGTCAAGACGATACTCGCGGCCCGGGTCGCCCGATCCAGGGCTCGCGTCGCGACGCCCCGCCCTGGGGCGGTTTTCTCCCAGCGCGCCCCTACCGAATGGGCGGTCCTCGACGGCGCACGGCTGAGACGTTCAGGCGCACATAGTCCAACGGCGGGCGAACGCGCTCGGTGACTGCTCGCGCGAACGCGTCGCGGCGCGCGGGGGCCAGCCGCTGCAGGTGCGCGGCGAGGATCGACGTGCGCACGAACTCGCCGACGTCATCGGGGTAGGTCGGGCGGCGCTCGAGCCAGCAGCGAATCGCGCCGAAGCCGGCCTTCGCCAGGCGCGTCTCGGTCTCCGCGGGCGTCGCGAAGACCCATGGACAGAAGCCGATCAGCTCGGGGGCCCGCGCATGCGCGGCGTGCTCGATCGCCTCGCGCACGCGAGCGATGTTGCCGGCGCCGCCGCACTGCGCCTCGAGCAGGCCGCCCGGGCGCAGGGCTCGCGCCAAGGTCGCCCACAGGCGGTCGTGTTCGGGCACCCAATGCAGGGTCGCGGTCGAGAAGACCGCGTCGACCTGTTCGCGCAGCTCGAGCTCGAGGGCGCTTTGGCACCAGACCGTGGCGCGCTCGCCGAGCCGTGCGCGCGCGAGCGCCACCATCTCCTGCGAGGCGTCGATCGCGAGCACTCGCCCTCGCGGCACCCGCTCCAGCAGCGTCTCCGTGACGCGACCGGTCCCGCAACCGACGTCGAGCACCGTCGCGTCCGGCGCGATCCCGTCGAGCCGCGCCAGCACGTCCGCGGCCCAGGACTGCTGGGGCGCGCTGGTGCGATCGTAGGTCTGGGCATCCCAGGGCGTCCCCATCTCAGGCCCCGGGCGCCATGGTGCGCAGGCCGGCCAGGCGCGCGGTGGCGCCTTGTCGGTCGTCGTAACTTACGAATGCGTCGATCGGTGCCACGTCGATCGCCGCGACGAGGTGAATCGCGTCGAGTGCGCGCAGCACCGGCTCCTCGAGCGCCCCGGCGGCGGCCAGAAGCGTGCGGTCGAGCGGCAGCAGCGCGACGGCGTCGAGCAGGTCTTGCGTTCTTCCGATCAGCTGCTCGACCGAAAGCGCCGGTTCACTGGCGGCGGCTCGGCGCATGGCTCGCGGAACCTCGGTCAGCACGAGCTCGCTCGACACGAGATCGGCCGCGGCAAGGAAGCTGCGCAGGCTCGCGGACTCGGGCTCGTCGCGCACGAGCTTGACGAGCGCCGACGAGTCGAGGTAATAGAGCGGCACTCCTCAGCGTTCGCCGCGGATTTCGTCGAGCGCGCGGCTGAGTGCACGCGCGTCGCCGCTGAGCGCCAGCGGCGGCGGCAGGTCGCGACGGCGCGGAGGTGAAAGCCGTCCCGCGGCGATCAGCCGGTCGAGCGCCTCACCGCCGCTCGACAGCGGACCCAGCTCGGCGACCGGCCGGTTGCGGTCCGTCACGACCAGACGCTCGCCTTTGTCGACCAGCCGAAGGTACTTGCTCAGGTTCTGCCGAAGCTCGGCCACGCCCACCGTGGTCATGTACATGAAGGTAGCAGATTCGCCGGCGCCGTCCGCGCGGCGCGAAGCTTCACCTCTTGCGGCGCGTCGCTCTGCCGGCGTAGCGCTTGCGCGCGGCACGTTCGCAGGCCGCGCGCCTGGCGTGCGAGCGCGCGTAGCGCCGGCGGCAGATCTTCAGGGCCCTCGCGAGCTTCTGGGCGCGCGTGAGCTTCTTCGCCTTGCTGGCCTTGACGGCATGGCAGCCCTGTACCGTGACTTTGACGTTCTCATCGACAGCCGTCGCGTTCTGGCCGGTGAGCGCGGTCGGGATCGTGAGCTTTTGCCCGCACAGGCTGTATTTGTCCTTGAGCGGCAGGTTGGTGGTGAGCGCCGAGTGCGGACCCTCGGGCAGCGTCGCTTCGACGCTTTCGAACGGCGCGTCTGGAACTGATAGGAACGAGCTGGTGGTGACGCCTTTCCTGATCGCGGTCTGACCGTCGAGGATGACGGTGATGCCTTCGCCCTGCAACACGAGCTCGGCATCAGGCCAGGCGGCGTTGCCGTGCGAAACGAGATAGATCGGACCCGTCAATGGGCTTTTCAGGACCGGCGTGTGCACCGTGGCAGCGCCGATGTCCGAGCCTTCCGGACAGGCGGCGGGATTGGCTTCGAACACGCTGGCGACACAGGCTTTCTGGATCGTAGTGAGCCGCGCGGGGAGCGTCGCGGGGATCGTCAGGATCGTCTTGGCGACGTGCGCTTCACCGGACTTCGATTTGAACGTGAGGCCGAGGCTGGCGCCGTCGGCTTTGCTCGTCTGGCCCTGCGTGGTGGCGCTGACGGCCGGTTTGAACGGGAGGTTCTGGCAGCCGGAGACCTGGAACGGCGATGAGACGTTCGCGTTCGTGGCTTCTGCCCCGGTCAGGGTCGCTTGGATGCTCATCGTGTTGCAGCTGGTGGGGTTGTACTCGAAGTTGGGCCGGTTGACCTGAACCTGGATCTGTTTGAGCTCGACAGGGATGCCTTTGACGAACGTCGGGAACGGGTCGGAGGTGATCGTGACCTGTGCGGTGTGGGGGTCGACCGTGATCCTGGAGCGGACCGTGACGTCACCGAGGTTGAACGGTCCGGCGACCGCGGGTGTGACGACCGCGAGCCCGAACGGCCCGCCCTCATAGGGTCCTGTCAGATAGACCTCGCCGGGCAGCTGGACGGGGTCGGGACCGAGCCCGGAGCTCGCCAGCGAGCTGCCGACCAGGCTTTCCGCGCCGCACTGGTTCTCTGAAGCCTGTGGTTCGGGACACGGCGTGACGTGCGCGAGCACGGCGGCGGCGCCGGCCGGCAGGTGCATCGTCAGGCCCGACAATGGCTGGTCGCCGTCGGGGTTCGTGAGCTGCAGGCTGAAGTTGGTGAACGCGCCGGCTTGGGGGCTGGTCGAGCCTGCCTGGAAGCTCGGAGCGAACGGAAGTTGGCCGGACGGACACGGAGCACCGCCCGGGCCCGTGGCGATCGTGAACGCGCCGGGATCGGACGCGACGTTCACCGCCGCCGGGCTGGACCAGGGCGTGAACGATCCGGAGGCGCTGTAGTTGCCGCAGTGGGCGGGCGTGCCGAGCGAGGCGCCCGGTCCGCCGAACAGCTGCACGTGCAGTTCTTCGAAGGGCACCTGTGGCGTGTCTTCGAACACGGTCGTGACCTGGCCGGTGGTTTCGTCGAGCTCGCCACGGCCCGCCAGCTTGACGGTGAGGCCGAGCTGTTCGCTTTCGGCGACGATATACAGCGCGATCAGCGAGCCGAACGGGTTGTGTTCCTGTTCGGCCAGGTACAGCGATCCGGTCAGTTCTTCGCCCAGCAGCGGCGTCTTGATGCGCACGGTGCCGACCTTCGAGGCGGCCGGGCACTGCGCTTTGCTCGAGGAGAAGCGCAGCGGTTCGACGCTGCCGGGGGCGAACGGGTCGCCGCCGCCCGGACCCTGGTAGCCGACCTCGGCCTGCGAGCACGCGGCCAGTCCGTTGGCGGCGGCCGGGTTCAGCACCATGCCCTGCGGGAGCGTGACGGTCGCGCTGCGGACAGCCGCTTCGCCGAGCATGTCCGGTTCGAGCGTGCTCAGCTGCGGCATGCGCACGTCGACGTCGAGGCCCGTCGGCGTGCTCGCGCTCGTGGTGTGTTCTTCGGGGTGTCCTTCGCCTTCGGGCTGGACCGGTTCCACGCCGAGCGAGGGTTCGAACGGCAGGCTCGCACAGCCTTCGAGGTGCGCCAGCGGCGCACCCGATGGGCCTTGCAACCTGTATTCGCCGCCGAGCGGCTGGCCGTTCCAGGACGTTCCTCCCATTTCCGTGACGAGCGAGGTTTCGCACGCGGTCGGGAGCGTGAGGAACGCATGGGTCGGACGGGGGTTCGGCGGTTCACACGTTTCGCCGAAGTTGGCGAGCAGCCCTTCGCGCAGGCACGCCCAGCCGCGGCTGGCGTCGTGGCTTTGGTCGCCGGGGCTGCCCCAGAACGTCACCTGGGCGGCGAGCACCTGCGCGGCCTCGGTGGCGTTCTCGACGCTCACCGTCACGCCGTAGTCGCCGTCGGTGCGCACGCTCGTATCCAGTACGACCGGGACCCAGAACGCCTCGAAGCCAAAACGCGCGGGCTCGCCCTTGGAGGGTTCGAGGTTGAATACCGGCACCGCCAGCGTGCTGTAGGTCAGACGGTTGGGTTCCTGCAGCGTGACGTTGGCGACCCCGACGACGGAGCTGGTCGGGCACTGGTTGGCCGGCCCTTGCACCGCGCCGAAGTCGCGCTGCGTGCACTGCGGCGTCGCGGTCACGTCGCCGAGCAGGCCGGTCGGCAGCTGGAAGCTGAGGTTCTTCGGCAGCCCCGGTGCCGCGGGCTGTATCAGCGCGGTTTCCGAGCCGGGTTCCTGGATTTCCTGCACTATCTGGTTGAACTGCACAGTGCTGGTCAGCTGGTAGGGGTGTGAGCCGGCGGCCGTGTCGAGCGACCCATCAGGATTTTCCGCGACAAGCGAATAGCCTTCTTCTTCGACGCCGAAGGTGACCGGTTCGTCGCTGATCGACACGGGCCGCTCCAGCGAAGCGCCTGTCACGGGCAGGCCGCTGCCCTGCGCTTCACCGCCCTGCACGCTCACGCGGTTCGGCAGCTTCGTCTGCGTACCAGCGGGCAGGACGGCTTCGATCGGGATTTCCATTTCGTAGCGTTCGTAGGGCGGGATCGCCAGGCTGGTCGTGCACGTGACGACGCGTTCTCCTTCGCTGACCGTGCATTTCCACGATTTCGCCTTTTCATCCACACCCTTGCGCTCCCGTCGCGGCGCGACGCCTTCGACGCTGCTCACACGCAGTCCCGCCGGCAACTCGTCTGTGATCGTGACCGGGCTGGACACGCCCGAGATCCCGACGCTGCCGAGATCGCCGGCCGCGACCTCCAGCAGTCCCCGCGTACCCGGCGCGAGGTTGGTCGGCGCCACCGTCGAGGACAGCCGCCACCACGCCGGCGGCCCCGCCGCGAACGCCGATTGGGCCACAGCGCCGAGCGCCGCAAGCAACATCGAGAACATCAGCACGAGCCGGCGCGCCCTCATCGCTTCTTCTTCTTCTTGTGCTTGGGCTTGGGTTTGGGGCCGTAGCTCTTGCGTGCTTTTCGTTCACACACCATCCGTTTGTGGCGTGAGTGCTCGTCACGGGCGCGGCAGCCCTCGAGCGCTCTGGAGAGCTTCTGTGCGCGTGTGAGCAGCTTGGGCTTGGCAGGCGTTTTGGTTTGGCTGGATTCGACGGCCTGTTTGGCGCTGTTGCCGGGACCGTTCGACGTCGAGGTGGCGGGCGCTGGGCCGGCGGCGGACGGCGCGGGCGCGGGTTCGCGACAGCTGCTCGTGCTCGTGCACTGCGTCACGGGCTGGATGTTCGGTTCGATGCACGGACTTGCCGCTTCGCAGACGTGCGCGTCGTAGATGTCGTATGAGCTGTCGGTATCCGCCGCTGTCAGCTGGGCGGCAGTCGAGAAGAAGACGTCGTCGCCGTTTTCGCTGGCGTCGAGGAACGTCGAGGCGCTGGCGGCGGTGCCTGAGGAGATCAGCCCGACACAGCCGCCCGAGCTGCGGCAGCTGCCGAGGTCTTCGGGCTCGTACTGGTAGACGTCCTCCTTGCCGTTGGTGTCCGCGGTGACGAGCACGTCGGCGCTGTCGAAGTACAGCCGGCCGTTGTCCAGCAGATAGCGTGGCTGGTAGAGCGCGGAGGGTCTGGCGTCGCTGAAGTTGAAGTCCCAGCCCGGTATCGAGGCGGCGAGCCAGCGGTTGCGCCACAGTTCGGGGCGGTCCACCAGCAGCCCGAGGCCTTCGCCGGCGCGTTCGGTGTCGAACACGCCCTGCGGACGCTGCCATTCCGACCCGTTCGGGTTACAGGAAACACAGGCGAGCCGGCCAATCTGGGCGTCATACACATAGACCTCCTCGTCCGCTTCGCCGCTGTTGGCGTCGCGATTGTCATAGCCGGTCAGCGAGCGGTCGGACATGAACGCCAGATACCGGCCGTTCGGCGAGACCCGCGAGGTGACGGCGCTGAGGTTGCCGTGCAACGGCAGCAGGTTGGTGGTTTCGCCCGCGCCCCAATCGGCCGCGTCTTCGCCAGACAGCGACGCTATGAACCGTGTAACCCGTTCCTGGGGATTCGCCTGGCTGGGTTCTGATACGTACAAGTTGCACGTCGCACCGACCGGCCGCTCTTCTTCTTCCTGTTCGGGGTTGCGCGGGCAGCTCCCCGGTGTGGCGCCCGGCGCGAGCACGCCGTTGGCCACGAAATAAACGCGCGCGCCGTCCTCGCCCAAGCCCGGCAGCAGGTTCAGCACATCGGCGCGGCCAACCGCCGATTCAGGCGTGAGATCGGACAGGCGGCCTTTCAGCGGCTGGCCGGGCGCGCTCGTCAATGCGAATTCGTACAGGTCCTCGGGCGGTTCTTCGCCGGCAGGTTCCAACGTCGAGTCTTCGGTCAATTGCGCTGTGTCGGTGAAGAGCACTTGCCGACCATCCGCGGAGGCGCCCTGGAAGTGGACTTCCTGGCCTTCTTCGGAGGGTTCCGCGACCGTATGCCCCTCGGGTCCCGGTTCGGTCGCCTGCCGTCCCTGCGCCGCGTTGAGCTCGATCGTTTCGCCACGCGCCGTGTCGCGCAGGTACAGCGCCCTCGGGATCTGCTGGCGTTCCTCGCTCCAGAACACCATGCCGCCGTCTTCCGAGATCGCGTCGCGCGCGTTCAGCCCGCCGCCGTCGCCCAGCACGGGCGTGGCTTCGTTGCCTTCATCCGGCGCCGGCGATCCGTCCGGCAGCACGCTCACCAGCTGCAACGCGCTTGGCGTCGGCGCGCCTGCATCCCACTCGTACAGGCCCGCCGCATCCGCCGCCGATTCCAACAGCCCGACCGAGGATTCGAAGATCACATGCCGCAGGTCGCCAGTGGCGTCGCGGAATTCGAGCTTGCCGCCGAACCTGTTGCCCGCCGTGTCGTCGGCGGCCGTGACCAGCGGTTCGAATTCCGCGGGCGCCGGCGGTGTGGAGCGCACGTACATCGTCTTTTCGCTCGCACCGGGCGCCAACGGCGGCGTTTCCTCGCTGCCAAACGGTTCGGTGGGCTGCAGCAACGCTTGGGAGAGGTCGGGCGAGAAGTAGTGGTACTCGCTCGGCGAGGGCAGGTTCAGCCCGCGGCCCTGTTCGTGCGGCGTTTCCAGGCTCGTGGTCTGCCACCCGTCCGGTTCGCGACGCGAGATCAGCTGCGTGAATTCGAGGCTGCGATTGCCCTGCGCTTCGCCGAAGATCGGACCCGTCGCCAGCCACACCAGCCCGCTTCCGTCGGCCGAGGCCTGGATGCTGCCCCCGCGCGACCCGGAGATCACTTCCACCGCCCCACCCTGCTTCTGCGCCGGGCTGACCAGTTCCCACTCGCGCCCGTCGGGCATCACGCCCGGCGACGGCAATGTCGTGAACGTGTTCGGCGACGCTTCGCCGCTCACGCCGCCCGCCGTGTTGGACGCCAGCACGCGATAGGAGTACGCCGTCGCCGGGGTCAGCCGGTCGATCACGGCGTGCACTTCGCGGTCGCCGAACCCCCCCGGCAGCGTGCCGCCAGCGACATCCGCACACGAATTAGTCGCGCAATCGCTGGTGCCGTACTGGAAGCGATATTCGCTTTCCAGGCCGCGCGGGTCGATCTGCGCTTTCACTTCGACCGAGCTCGGCGACAGGCTGCGCGAGGACACCTCGTCGACGACCGGTGCGCCGGCGGCTTCTTCGGGGTCGAACACCGCGACGCGGTCGGCCGCGGGTTCGGCGACGAAGGCGCGCCCGTCCCTGGCATCGACGGCCATTCCGCTCGCGCCGCTGATCTCGCCCGCGCCGAACCGCTGGATCGGCTCGCCCGCGCCGGAAAGCTCGCTGACACTCGAGCCGCGGTCGAGGTACACGTCTCCGTTGGTCGGGTCGACCGCGACACCGCTGGTGGCGCCCGCGACTAGTTCGCGGCTCAGCGTGCGCGGTTCGGGTTGCGAGCCGTCGAGCTTGGCGATCTCGGTGGGATCTGGCGTTTCGCCGAACTCCCCCGGACATTCGCCGCTCTCGCTCTCGCGTTCATAGCCCGCGTAGAACGCGTCAGCCTGCGGGGCGACCGCGAACCCCGGCCGGGCCGAGCATTCGAATTTGTATTCGACTTCGGGAAGACGCCGCAACGACGGTTCCCACACCAGCTTCGACCCTTCTCCGTTCTTCGCCGTCTGTTTGGTGAAGGCGTCGATCAAGCCTTCTTCTTCCCAGTACACCCACAGCCGCCCATCCTGGTCGACGCTCACACCCGAGACGTCTTCGAGTTCGAGTTCTTCGGCTTCGCCTTCGACCTTCGCCTTGAACACTGTCCACTTGCGCACCACTTCTTTCAGCGCCGGGCTGTATTCGTAGATGACTTCGTGTTCTTCAGGTTCGGCGTCTCTTTCCGTGCTGCCGACCACGTACACGTTCCCCGGCGTCGCGTCCCCGGCCGCCGTCGAGTTATCGACCGCGATCGCGCCATTCGGCGAACGCACCTTGAATTCCGAGGAGTACACATACCCCCCACTCCCATCCGGCGCGAACACCTCCACCCGTTCATCTCCTGCGTCCACGACATACACGTCACCCGACGCTTCATCGACCGCCATCCCGGACGGTCCACTCAGCTCGCTAGCGCCCGACCCGGCGAACGTCCCGGCGAACACATGCCCGCGCGCCGGCAGACCAAACGCCGCCGGCGCACACCCCAACGTCACAACGACCGCCGACGCCGCGACGACCGCGAACGCGCCCATCGCCTGGACCGATGCTCGCATACGATCGTCGCGCCGTCGCCTCATACCCATCACACGCCATCGCCCTAGACGACCGCGTTAAGCTCCAACTCTTCTTCGTTGGTCACCGTCACGGTCTCGTTCTGACCGGCCTGGTCATAGCCTTTGTTCGAGAAGTCGCTGAGCAGCACGTCTTCGACTTTTTTGCCGCCTTCTTCGTAGTCTTCCGGCGTCTGGAAGCCATGTTTGGCCTTGAACTTCAACGCGAACGTCTTCGACATCTTGTTCGGCTTGATCGGCACGAGGATCGATCCCTTCACCGCCACGGTCAATGCCGCGCCACACGTGAACGCGATGAATTCGCCATCCCCGCCGGCGGCCGGATAAAGGTCGATCGCAGTCTTCTGTTTGGCTTCGTTTTCCCACACCGCACGACCTTCAAGCACGTTCGTTTCGAGTTCACCCGCCGCATGGCCTTCGCTGGTGCAGATGAAGCCTCCGGATTTGCAGCCTTTGAACTTGACGACGATGTTCTTGCCTTCTTTTGTGCCGCTGTATTGGCCCGTACTAGACTCCGATTCACACCCGACGGCGTTTTTGCCCACTTCTTCCAGAATGCCTTTTCCGCCCGAGCTCGTCTGGCCTTTTTTGGCAGCCCCGGGATACCATTCGTACTTGCCCTTTTTCGCCCGTTCCGTCACAGGCACTTCGACCGTACAGCTCGACTTGCTGAACTTTCCCTTGTATTCCTTTCCGACCTTTTCAGCTTTCAGGCAGCGCCCGTATTCGGGCGGACTGGCCACTGCGCCTCCAACGAGCGCACAACACAGAACGCACACGGCCACAGCGATAAGCCCAACTAGCCTCACAAACCTCATAAGAACGCACTCTCCTTACACGTCCCGCACCAACACGAAGCGCGGGGCGGTATCGATGTAAATAACTACCAAGCAACAACACCATCCGTTGCTATGGCGAACCCATCCCGAATTCATCACGCGCCCTCCTGTACACACGCGCCTCGTCTCAACTAGCGAGACGACTGAAGACATTCAATCTCGGACCATTCCGACCATTTACAAGACCTTTCAATGGCGGAGCCCCGTCCCGTGAGACAGGACTCCGCCACGAACTATCTAGCTACATGCGCACAAAATCGGTTA
This sequence comes from Solirubrobacteraceae bacterium, assembly GCA_035507415.1. Classification (GTDB taxonomy): domain Bacteria; phylum Actinomycetota; class Thermoleophilia; order Solirubrobacterales; family Solirubrobacteraceae; genus Palsa-744. The sequence continues at coordinate 99,587 of DATJOF010000020.1, read as the reverse complement.
GCGTCTACCTACAGTTCGCCTTTTTCACCCTTTATGGCGACCGCTTCGGCCTGTCCATCGTGCAGATCACCCTCAAGCACGACGATGCCGGTCTTTTCAGTGCGTTCCACCCCCCCGGTGCCGGGGTATTCCACCTCGAGGGCTAGATTCAGAGCTTCATCGACATACGATTCGTATTCGCCGCCGCAGCCTTTGGCGCCAGACGCCACGGAAATGTGCCAGCCGTAATCGACGAGCCGGCTGTCTCGCAGGAACACATGGGTGAATTCTTCGTTGAATTCGATCGGTCCGGCGTGACCAATGCCACTGGTGGTCAGAGTGATCTCAATTGGATGTTCGTCGCTGCCGATTTCGCACGGACCGCCGCCTAGCTTTTCGAGGAACGGACCGGTGACGGTCACCTTGAGCGGCAGTTTGAACGCGTAGCCTTCTTCTATCAGGATGTCTTCGGTATCGACGCAGCCCGGCTTTTTCGCAACAAAGCATTCTCCGCCAGCCATTTCGATCTTTACGTCGATCGCCTTTTCACCGTTCTTAAGCGCTTCCTTAAAGCCCTTCTGCAATGCTTCGGGCCATTTTGCTTGTTTCTGGATCAGCGGCGTTATCACTGAGATGCCGCCGTCCACGGGCATCGGAGGCGCTTCAAGCGTTTCCCCGCCGTTTGCCGCCGGATATAGAATGACTTCTTCGCCCTCACCGGTGGCGCCAGCTTGAAGCTTGATCGACTTCGAGAGCGGTACCTTCACCGTCCCGTATTCGAAATAGCCACCCTTCTTGCCACCTAGCGTAACCCCGTTGATGCAGTCGGTGATGTACGGCAACTGTTCGCCATTGGCACCTTCGACCGTTTCGCCGGCGTGTTCGTTGAAGAGCTGCCACGGGCAATGCTGGAACGCTCCCCAACGGCTCGCGCCCCACGGATCGCCGACGCCCGTTTCTAGCGCAGGCTGTTCGTTTGCTGCTTCTTCTTCCAATTTTTCTTGCTTTTTGGCTTCTTCCTTTTCTCTTTCCTTCTGTTTCTTGGCTTCTTCCTTTTCTTTTTCCCTCTGTTCCTTTGCTTTCTGCTTTTCTTCTTCTTTCAATTTGTGACATTCTTCGTTGCAGCTTGCCAGCGCCGGCGACGCGACCACAGCCGTCGTCGCGGCCATCGCGAGCAACGCCATCAGGCACAGCCCCAGCATCCTTACGTGTCTCACTGTTCCACTACTCCTTTTCCTCTCGGTGATTAACGACCGCACCGCCAGCCCACGCGCTTGACGCCCGTTGGCGACCGGTCGTGATCTGCCTGCAGACGAATGAGCCACGGCACGCGCCTGTGGCACGCGCTGCTTCTCACCCGCCTGCCCTCTCACGGCGCGCGTCGCACAGATCGCGCGACGACGCACCGCAAAGCCTTTGAGCACGCGCGTCACGCCGTGCCCCTAACCCTCGCGCCCCGACGCTGCGGGGCGCCGTCGGTGAAGCTTGCGCCGAGCAGCTCGACCGCGCGCCGGCCCGCAGGCGTCAGCAGCCACGCGTTCGGCTCCCCGCGCGCCGCGCCGATACCGACGTTCTCGATCACGCCCTGTCGCTCCAGGCGCGCGAGCAGCTTCGAAGTCTGCCCCTCGTCGGTCAGGCCCGCGGCCTGCGCAACCTCGCGGTTGCTCGAGTAAGGAGCCCGCGCGATCGCGCGCAGCACGAGCGTCGTGCGACGCGTGGCGCGAATCGGCAGCGCGGCCGTCCGCGAGATGGCCCGCGCCCGCTGGGTCTCGGGCTGGCTGACCGAGGCTCGCGCGCCGCTCGATGGCCTGCCTTCCAACTCGGCCTGAGCGCCGGCGTGGCCGAGACACGGTGCGACGATGAACGCCATCAGCGACGGCGCCAGCTCCACCATCTTGCCTTCGTCCTCGCCGAGCACGCTCGTGCGGATGACCGACAGCACGCCGCCGACGACCATCTCACCCGTCAGCGTTGCCAGCAGCAGCGGTGACTCGGCAGCGCGACCGGTGGCGCGGTGTCCGGGCGGATCCTGATCGCTGCGGTCGATCAGACCGGCAAGCAGGCCGTGCAGGCGGCGCCTACATTCGAACGTCAGCGCCACATCGAGCGGCGTGTCGAGCACGAGCAGCCTGGCCCACGAGGGCTCGTCGTCGAAGAACCCCAGCAGGGCGACCAGCCCCGAGCGAACGCGCTCGAGCCACGTCTGCTCGCGCGCCGCCGCGTCGCTCACGGTTTCCGACAGCCGGTCTAGGCCCTGCTCGAACGCCGCGCGATAGCAATCGCTGACATTCGGGAAGATCTGGTGAAAGACGCTGTCCGGGAGCCCAGCACGCGTGGTCACCGTATTTGCAGGACGGGGGTCACTCGTCCCGCGAAGCCTTGTTTTTCAGGACCCCTTGACAAAGTTGGCCCCGTATGTTCTTCTTTTTCCCACAAGCCGCCCACCGCATTGGGAGCAGGATCAGGTCTCGGTGAGTGGCGCAAAGAGGGATTGCCGAGAGGGACAACGGAGGGAAACGAGGGCTGTTTCATGGGGGACGGGATTCAGATCAACCGCGTGGCTGAGCGCTTTTCCAGCCACACCCTGTCCCACTCGCGGCCTGTTCGCCGTAGGGGTTCCAGCGAGGCGAACGCTCTACGGCAGAGGCTGATCGAGGCCCTGGTGGAGGTCGTCGCCGAGGGCGGCGACCCCCGTCCTGCAAAGTCGCGGGCCCAGCTGTAATCCCGCATTAGGACTGGGGTTTTCGCCCCACGTCCCACGAACTTCCCACAGGACCGGCGCGTGGCGGTTGAGCCGCCCGGAGGCGGCCGATCGGCAGGCGGCCGGGGCTCGCGGCGGTCGCTGAACCGCACTGTCTGAGCAGATCTCGCCGCGCGGCGGGAGCTTCACCGATTGCGGCGCCTCGCTCTGCCCGCGTAGCGCTTGCGCGCGGCGTGTTCGCAGGTTGCGCGCCTGGCCCGGGAGCGCGCGTGGCGCCGGCGGCAGGTCCTCAGGGCCTTCGCCAGCTTCTGGGCGCGCGTGAGCTTCTTCACCTTGCTTGCTTTGACGGCATGGCAGCCCTGTACCGTGACTTTGACGTTCTCACCGACGCCCGTGGCGTTCTGGCCGGTGAGCGCGGTGGGGATGGCGAGGTGTTGTCCGCAGAGGCTGTATTTGTCCTTCAGCGGGAGGTTGGTGGTGAGCGCGGAGTGGGGTCCCTCGGGGAGGGTCGCTTCGACGCTTTCGAATGGCGCATCGGGGACCGAGAGGAAGCTGCTGGTGGTGACGCCTTTTTTGATCGCGGTCTGGCCGTCGAGGATGACGGTGACGCCTTCGCCCTGCAGGACGAGCTCGGCGTCGGGCCAGGCGGCGTTGCCGTGCGAGACGAGATAGATCGGGCCGGCCAGCGGGCTCTTGAGCACCGGCGTGTGCACGATCGCCGTGCCGATGTCCGAGCCTTCCGGACAGGCGGCGGGGTTGGCTTCGAACACGCCGGCGACACAGGCTTTCTGGATCGTCGTGAGCCGCGCGGGCAGCGTCGCGGGGATCGTCAGGATCGTCTTGGCGACGTGCGCTTCACCGATTTTCGATTTGAAGGTGAGTCCGAGGCTGGCGCCGTCGGCTTTGCTCGTCTGGCCCTGCGTGGTCGCGCTGACAGCCGGCTTGAAAGGCAGGCTCTGACAGCCTGAGACCTGAAAGCCACTGGAGGCCTCTGCTGTTGCGCCCGCTGAGCCGGTGAAGCTCGCGATGATGCTGACGGGGTCGCAGCTGGTCGGGTTGTACTCGAAGTTGGCCCGGTCGATCGTGACATAAACGTCTCGCAGGTCGAGCGGTACGCCAGAGGGCGCGCGGCCCACTCCCTGGACGAACGTGGGCAGCGGGCTCGCGATCGTGACCTGGGCGGTGTGCGGATCGACTTCGATCCTCGAGCGGACCACGACGTTGCCGAGGTTGAACGGGCCGGCAACCGCGGGAGTCACGATCGACAGGCCGAACGGTGCGCCCTCAAAGGGGCCGGTGATGTACACGCGCCCGCCGGTGACGGTGAAGGGGTCCGGTCCTTCGCCGGCCGTGGCGGTCGCCCGTCCGATCTCCGCTGCTGGGCCGCAGGTGCCTTCGGAGGCCTGGGGTTCGGGACAGGGCGTGACCGCTTTGAGGATCGCGGCGTCGCCCGGCGGCAGATGGACCGCCAGGCCGGTCAGCGCCTGGTCGCCGTCCGGACGCGAGAGGTGCAGGTTGAAGCTGGTGTAGCCGCCGGCCTGCAGGTTGGTGGCGCCGGCGAGCAGAGACGGGTTGAACGGCTGCGCGCTCGAGCACGACGCGCCGGCGGGGCCGCTCGTGATCTGGAACCCCGGTTCTGAGACGACGTTCACGGACGGGGTGCCCGACCAGGGCGTGAACGACGCGCTCGCGGTGTAGCTGCCACAGGCAGATGGCGTGGTGAGCGAGCCGCCAGGGCCGCCGAACAGCTGCAGGTTCAGTTCTTCGAAGGGGACCTGCGGGGTGTCTGCGAAGGTGCTGGTGATCTGGCCGGTTTGGGGGTTCAGTTTTGTTTCGCCGGCGAGCTTGGCGCGAATCCCCAGGGTCGGGTCTTCGGCGACGATGTAGAGCGAGAGCAGGCTGTCGAACGGGTTCTTGTCGGTTTCGCCTTGTGGAGCAGGTTCGGCCAAATACACCGCGCCGTGCAGTTCTTCAGCGAGCAGTGGTGTGCGCAGCCGCACCAGGCCGAGCTTGGAAGCCTGCGGACAGGTGGCGGGCTGGCCTGAGAAGTGGAGCGGTTCTTCGGCGCCCGGCGAGAGCGGATCGGTCGACCCTGGCCCCCGATAGCCGATCTGTGCCTCGCTGCATGCCTGCAGGCCGTTCGCGGCCGACGGGTTGAGCTGCACGCTTTCGGGCAGCGCGACGGTCGCGGAGCGCACGTCGGCCTGCGCCAGCATCCCTGCGTGTACGGTGCCCGTTTGGGGCAGTTTCACGCTCACGTCCAATCCCGTCGGAGCGCTCGCGGTGGTTGTCGGCGTGGTCGGTTGGCCTTCGCTTTCGGCTTCCTGGATCGGCTGTGCTTCGATCGTGGGTGTGAACGGCAGCGCGGGACAGTGTTCCAGTTCGCTGAGTGGCTGCCCCAGTTCGTTCTGGAACGCGAACTGTGCCGCGATCGGTTCTCCGTTCCAGGCCTGGCCTTGCATCGTGCTGTACAGCGGGCCAGTGCACGAGGTCGGCAGAGTCAACAGTGCGATGTTCGAGCGTTCGCCGGGTGCGGGGCAAGCCTTGCCGTCCAGGCAGCTCCAGCCGCGGCTGTTGTCGTGCGCGGGACTGGAGGGGTCGCCCCAGAACGTGATCTGGGCGCCGACGACCTGTGCGGCCTCGGTCGCATTATTAACTGTGACGGTGACGCCGTAGTCGCTTTCGGTGCGCACCGTGGTTTCCAGCGTGACGGGCACGCCGTCGGCTTCGAAACCGAACCGTGCGGGTTCGCCCTGGGCCGGTTCGAGGTTGAACAGCGGAACGTCGAGGGTCACGAACCCGAGCTTGGGTTCCAGCAGCGTCACGCTCGCGACACCAACAGCCGATTCCGGCGGGCACTTGTTGCCGTTGACCTCGAAGACGCCAAACTGCGCGTCGCTGCAGCGCGCGCCGGCCGTGATGTTGCCGAGCAGTCCGGGTGGCAGCTTGAAGGTGAGATCCTTGGGGAGCGCGGGGGCACCGGGCGAAAGCTCAGGTTCGTTCCCTGGTTCCTGGACTTCGATCAGCGTCTGGTTGAACTCGACGGTGCTCGTCAACTGGAACGGATGGGTGCCCGCGCTCGTGTCGACCGTGCCGGCTTCTTGTTCGGGGAGCAGTACCAGCCCACCGGGTTCTTCCAGACCGAAGGTGAGGGGCTGGCTGCTGATCTGCACTGTCCTCGTCGACGAGGCGCCCGGCACCGTGGTGTTCGTGCCTTCGCTGTCGCCGCCCTGCACGCTCGCATCGTTCGACAGTAGGCTTTCATCGAGCAGCGTGCTTTCGGCGAGCACGGGGATTTCGAGGATCAGCGTTTCATAGGGCCGAAGCGACATGCTGGTCGAACAGGCCGCTTCGCGTTGGCTCGCGGAGGTGCACGTCCACTCGCCGGGTTCTCTGGCATGGTTTTTGTACGCGTTGTGTGGGTCGATGCTTTCTGGGCTGGCGATCTTCAACCCCGCGGGCAGCACATCACCGATTGTGATCGGACTGTCCGCGCCGGTGATCGCGCTGTCGCCGAGATTCTCGACTGTTACGCTCAGCAGTCCCGTCGCTCCCGGTGCCAGGCGGGTGGGCGCCATCCGCGAGGACAGCCGCCACCACCCGGCCGCGCAAGCTGGCGTCGCGCCTGCCAGCACGGCCAGCAGCACACATGCCAGCGCGACCGCAAGGCGCGGCTTCATGACGAGCTCCTTGCGCGATCTTTACCCGCCCCGTTGCTCGCGGTTGCGGTCCGCCTGATGTGCCTGCCCTTGGCCTTGGCGTTCGGTTTGTGTCTTGTCCCATAACGGCGGCGAGCATTTCGTTCACACAGAGCACGCTTGTGCTTGCGTTTGAGCTTGCGGCATACCTTCAGCGCGAGCGCGAGCTCTTGTTTGCGGGTCAGCGGTTTGGGTTTGAGCGTGGTTCTGCTGGAGTGGACTTCGCTTTTGGGAGTGTTGCCGGGGCTCTGGAAGGTCGCGGTGGCCGGGGTCTGGAACGCGGGCTGCGCGGGCATGATCGTCCTGCAGCCTGTGGTGGTCTGGCATTCGCTTTCATGGCTCGCCGAAGCGGCGGTGCAGGGTGAGGTTTCGCTGCAGACGTGCGCATCATAGATGTCATACGCATCGTCGGTGTCGCCCGGCACCAGCTGAGCGCTGGTCATGAAGAACACGTCGTTGCCGTTTTCGCTGGCGTCCAGGAACGCGGATTCCTGGCTCGAGCTGCCGGAGGAGATCAGCCCGATACAACCGCTGGAATACGTGCAGCTGCCGAGCGTTTCCGGCTCGTACTCATACACGTCCTCCTTGCCGTTGCTCGCCTGTGGGACGAGCTGGTCGGGGCTGTCGAAGAACAGCCGGCCGTTATCGGACAGATACCGGGGCTGGTACAGCGCGATCGGTTCGGTGCCGCTGCTGCTGGGATAGTTGTAGTCCCAGCCGGGAACAGATCCCGCGAGCCACCGTCCGTCCCAAATCTGGGGACGGTCGACCAGCAGACCGAGGCCTTCCCCGCCGAGTTCGGTGTCCAGCACGCCGTGCGGACGCGTGAACGACCCGCCTTCTTGCTGGTTGGGGTTGCACGAGGCGCACACCAGCCGGCCTGTGGCCGCGTCATACAGGAAGAGCTCCTCGTCCATCCGTTCCCCCGGCGTCTGACTGGTCGCGTCTTCGTTGTCATATCCGGTCAGCGAGCGGTCGGACATGAACGCCAGATACCGGCCGTCCGGCGAGACCTGAGAGGTCAGGCTCGCGAGGTTCTGCGAGCGCGGCAACAGCGTGCGGCCGGGTTGCGCACCCCAGTCCGAGGCGTCTTCGAAGGACAGCGCAGCGATGAACCTCGTTTCGTGCCGGCTCGGATCCTGCGGATCGGTTTGGGAGACGTACAGGTTGCAGGTAGTGCCCGCGGGAGGCGGTTCGTCTTCAGCGTTGCGGGGGCAGCCTCCCGGGCTCGCACCCGCTGTGAGCACGGCGTTGGCGACGAAATACACGCTTGAGCCGTCCCGGCCGGCACCCGGGATGAGGTTCAGCACATCCGCGCTGCCGGCCGTTTCATTCGGTGTCAGATCGGTCAGCCGCCCACGCATTGGTTCGCCGGGCCGGCTTGTAAGTTCGAACTCGTACAGGTCTTCGGGCGGTTCTTCGCCCACCGGTTCCTCGCTCGATTCCACGCTCAAGAGGGCGCTATCGGTGAAGAACACCCGGCCCTCGTCACTGGAGGCGCTCTGGTAGTGCACGAGCTGCCGGCCCTCCCCGGGTTCTGCCAGAACCGTGGCACCCGATCCGGGTTCGGTCGCGCCGTTGCCCTGCGCCGCATTCAGCTTGATTGTTTCCGGGCGACCGTTCGCGGTATCGGTCTCCGTCAGATACAGCCCTTCTTCGCTGGCTTCGCTCCAGACCACGCGGCTGCCATCCCCCGAGATCGCATCGCGCATATTCAGCCCCTTGGCGTCCCCAAGCGACGGTTCGTTCCCGTTTTCTTCATACGGATACGGCGATCCGTCGGGCAGCACGCTCACCAGCTGCAACGCTTCGCTGGCGGGCTTACCGGCGCCCCACTCATACAGACCCCCAGCCGAGGGTGCCGCGCCCGTCAGTCCCACTTTGGATTCGAGCACTGCGTGCCCTAGATCGCTCGTCGCATCGAGGAATTCCAGCTTGCCGCCAAACGCGTAGCCCGCAGTGTCATCGCCGGCGGAGACCAACGGCAGAAAGCGCGCGGGCGCGGGCGGATCCGCACGCACGTACATCGTCTTTTCAGAGGCTTCCGCGGACAGCGGGGGCGTTTCAGCCGGACCGAAGTCGTGCGCATAGGTCGGCTGCACGAGACTTGAGGAGAGGTCCGGCGTGAAATAGTGGTACTCCTCGGGCGAGGGCAGATACAGACCGGTCCCCTGTTCGTGCGGAGTTTCCAGATTCTGCGTGCTCCACCCTGCGGTTTCGCGCGAAGACAGCAGCTGCGTCAGTTCAAGGCTGCGATTGCCCTGCGGTTCGCTGACCACCGGCCCGGTCGCAAGCCACGCCAGCCGCTCGCCGTCCGAGGAGGCCTCGATGCTGCCGCCGCGCGATTCCGAGATCAGTTCGACCGCCGCGCCGTGCTTGTTCGCCGGCGAGACCATTTCCCACTCCCGCTCATCCGGCAGCCCGCCCGCAGAGGGCAGCGTCGTGAACGTGTCTACGGCCGGAACGCCTTCGGTGCTACCCGATCCGTTGTTCGCCAGAACCCGGAAGTGGTACGCGCTCCCTGTGCGCAGGCCTTCGATCGTCACGCTCACGCGCTGGTCGCCAAAGCCCGACGCCAGCACCCCGGCCGGAACCGGCGCGCGCGTGCACGCCCCCGGGCTGGTCGCACAGTCCGCGGTGCCGTACTGGAACTCGTATTCGCTGCGCTCGCCGCGGGGATCGATCTGCGCGGACAGCCGCGCCGAGCTCGCCGAGAGCACCTGCGTTGAGACCTCATCCACTACGGGGGCACCCACGGCGTCTTCGGGCGCGAACACATCCACCCGGCCTTCGCCGGACTCGGCCGCGAACACATTCCCGGTGCGCGAGTCCACCGCTACCCCGCTGCCGCCAGCCAGTTCTCCGGAGCCGAAGCGCTGGATCAACACGCCCGACGGCGTGAACGCTGCGATGCTCGACCCGTTATCCAAATACACCTCTCCGCGCGCCCCCGCCCCCAACGGCGAACCGTCAACGCTGGCCTCGTCGACCGCGACCCCCGTCGTCGGTTGATGATCGACTTCGCCCTCCAGCACGTCCGCGACGGGCTGCGCCCCGTCGAGCTTGGCGGCCGCATCTGAATCGGGTGCTTCTTCGAACTCGCCGGGACATTCTTCCCGCGCGTTCTCGCGTTCATAACCGGCGTAGAACGCTTCATCCTCCGGCGCGACCGCAAGAGCTGTCCTGGCGGCGCATTCGAACCGCTCTTCGATTTCCGCGCTGCGCCGCATCGAGGGCTGCCACACGAACCGTACGCCGCCCGATTTCGACACCGCTTTCGCGAAGCCGTCGATGATCCCTTCTTCTTCCCAGTACACCCACAGTGTCCCAGTAGCATCGACCGCCACGCCCGAGATCTCTTCCAGTTCCGCTTCTTCTTCGCCCACCTTGAAGACATGCAGTTTCGCGACGACCTTGCCTTCGGTCGGGCTGTAGACATACACGAAATCACGTTCCGTCGACTCCTTTTCTTCACCGCCAGCCACAAACACATATCCTCGCGATGCGTCGTTGCCACTTGTCGAGTTGTCGACCGCGATCGCACCGGGCGAACGCACCTTGAATTCCGACATGTATTCATACCCGTCACCGCCGGGCCTGTAGATCTCGACCCGTTCTCCCGCCGCGTCCACCACATACACGTCGCCGGATGCTTCATCGACGGCGACTCCGGTCGGCGCCTGGAGCTCGCCTTCCCCCGAACCCTTGCTCCCGAACGACGAGCCGAGCACATGGCCGCGCTGCAACAACGCCGACGCCGGCGGCGCACACCACACCAGCACACCCATCAGTGCAGCAATTATCGCGACCAGTCGGCTCATAACTCTTCAATCCATTCTCAACCAATGCAAGCTATGCGCGCGGTGCGGGGCCGGCGATACCGGCCCCACAAGACACACGCTTCACCAGACCTCGCGCTCACACGTATGCATTAAGCTCGAGCTTTTCTTCGTTTTTGACCGTCACGGTCTCGGTCTGGCCGGCTTGGTCGTAGCCTTTTTCGGTGAAATCGCTGTACAGCACATCCTTCAGCTTTTTATCGTTTTCTTCGTATTCCTGCGGGATCTGGAAGCCGTTTTTGGCCTTGAACTTGAGCGTAAAGGTCGAGGCCATCTTGTCGGCCTTGATTGGTACGAGCACCGAGCCCTTTACTTTTACTGTGACTTCTTCATGTTCCCCGCACGAGAATTCGATGAAGGTTTCGTGACCTTTCGCCGGATATAGATCGAGCGCCGTCTTGTGCTCGGCTTCGTTTTCCCATACCGCGCGTCCTTCCAGCGGAACGGTTTCCAGTTCACCCAGTTCGTGACCTGGAGAGGTGCATACGAACGGCACGACTTTGCAGCCTTTGAATTTCACGATAAGGTTCTTGCCTTCTTTTGTTCCCGTATATTCACCCGTGCTCGACTCGGAAGCGCAGGACACGCCATATTTGTTGGATTCTTCCAGTTTACCGGGACCGCCTGTACTCGTCTGTTTGTTTTTCACCGCACCGGGATACCATTCGAACTTGCCCTTTTTCGCTTTTTCCGCTTCCGTGACGGATTTGGTGCAGCCCGAGTTGCTGTACTTGCCTTGGAATGCCTTCGCGATCTTTTCTGCTTTTAGACACCTACCGTATTCGGGTGGCACCGCCGATGCGCTCCAAGCCATGAGCAGGCCTGCCATGCTCATGAGTGTCAAACACAGTCCTATCGTTTTCAGACGTCTCACAGATGCTCTCCTTGTCTTTTTGTCGGCCCTTTGCCGATCCACACAAACCCCTCTGGGCCAACTAAAATCTTTTGTGGAGATCGATCACTTCTACATGCGTCTGCGGTCGTGGCGACCCGTCCCACTGCGGCAACGGGTCGCCACGAGGTCACTTCCTTGTCTGCTATCTACCTTGCTTTTGTTTCTGTGCGCTCAGCCTTAGAGCTTTTCTTTCGTTGCGCTTGCGTCGGCCATGTACAGAGTGCCTTCGAGTTGCGTCACGCCGTGAGCCCAATGCGATGCGGGCCCGGGATAGTTGTTTGGGCCGAACAGGAGCTTGTTGATCGCGGTATCCACGTAGGATTCATAGGCTCCTCCGCACCCGGACGCCTGTGCCCCTTCCGGCACTGACCAGCCGACATCGCCGAGTCGGCTGTTATAAAGCACGACGAGATTGCCTTCATCCAACGTGCTGGCGCCGTTAGCCGCATTCCCGTTCTGGGATGGTTCGGTTGATAGGTACTGGAAGGTCGGTGTCGTGTCGTTGCCGAAGTCACAGGGTCCACCGCCCAGTTTTGCGAGGAACGGACCGGTCATTTTGACCTTGAGCGGAAGGGTGAACGCCGCGCCTTTTTCGAAGAGTAGGTTGATGACGTCCAACGCGAAGGGAATTTCGTAGAGTTCTTTTCCCCCCACTTCGATTTTTACGTACATGTTGCCTTCGTGGTTCTTTTTCGCTTCGTTCCAGAGCGCCGTCAGTTCGGCCGGCCATTCAGCAGATTCTTGGATACGCTTATTGAGTAGTCCGATCCCGCCCGGCACCTTCAATTCCGGGCTTTCGAGGGTTTCGACCGTCGCGGGCACGATCAGGCCTTCTCTTAGGCCTCCCTGAAGGGTGATTGCCTTGTTCAGCGGCACGGTCACCGCGCCGAGCGAGAAGAAACCGCCGTGCCTGCCGCCGTTCGTGATTCCAGCGAAGCACTGTTCGACTTCGGGTTCTTCGAGCGGGCACTGGCTGAACACAGGCCAGATCTTCTTTTCTTCCTTTTCTTCCTTGGTTTCCTTTGCCATCGCCGGCACTGCCACCATCGCGCTGACTGCGCATATGGCAACTAGACACAGGCCCAGCATCCTTACGAGTCTCACTTGTCCACTGCTCCTTTTCCTCTCGGTGATGATCGACCGGTGCGATGATGGTCGTAATATGCACCCGTTGCGAACCGATCGCTTGCAACAGCAAGCCACGACAGGATGCACGCGTTCTCGTGAACGGCCGCTCGTGCGGTGACCTGCTCTCAACGACAGTCGTCGTACGTGATGTACGGCGTTCGCCGTAAAGTCTTTGTGCGCTCGTTTCACGCCTCGCCTTTAATAGTGGAGTTTTTCGGTCGTGAAACGGGGGCAGAGCCGATCTGTGCTAGGGCATGCTGGCCGGATGGGGTGAGCAGCCACGCGTTGGGTTCTCCGCGCGCCGCGCCGACTCCGACGTTTTCGATGACTCCCTGTCGTTGGAGTCGTGCCAAGAGCTTTGATGCCTGGCCCTCGTCGGTGAGTTCCGCAGCGTCTGCGATCTCCCGGTTGTTCGAATAGGGAGCCATGCCGACTGCGCGTAACACGAGCGTCGTGCGATGCGTGACGCGGATTGGGAGCTGCGCCGCTTGCGATATTGCGCGTGCACGTACGTGCGTGCGCTCGTTCAGCGAGACCGGTGGACCGCTCGAGGCCTTGCCTTCGAGCTCAGCTTGTGCGGCGGCGTGACCGAGATTTGGCGCCACGATGAATGCCATCAACGATGGCGCGAGCTCCACCGCCCTGCCGAAGTCCTTATCGAGCATGCTGGCGCGGATGGCCGAGAAGACGCCGCCGACAACTAACTCGTTGGTCAGGGCGCTCGCTAGCGCAGGCGATCCGACTGGAGGATGACCGCTGTCAAGGTTTACGCCACTGCCATCGCGCTCAAGCAGGCGGGCCAGTAGCGTGTGCAGTTGCTGGCGGCATTCGAAGGTCAGCGCTACGTTCAGCGGTGTCTCGAGCACGAGCAGGCGAGCCCAGATCGGCTCGTCGTCGAAAAAGCCGAGGAGTGCGACGAGGCCGGTGCGCACTCGTTCGAGCCAAACCTGCTTCGCGAGCGTCGCTTGAGCTATCGCTTGCGCGAGTCGCGCGAGACCCTGCGCGAAGGCAGCCCGATAGCAGTCCTCGACGGTTGGAAAAAGGTCACGGAGAACGTGCTCCGGGACCCCCGCGCGCGAGGCCACGGTATAGGAAAGACGGGGGTCACTGAACCGTCACGGCCTTATTTTTCAGGACCCCTTGACAAACCTGGCCCCGTGTGTTCTTCTTTTTCCCACGCGCCGCCCACAGCCATCGGTCTTGGGACGAGCGGCGTAAGAAGGCTTTGCGAGAGGGACGACGGAGGGAAACGAGGGCATCATCATGGGGGACGGGATCCAGATCAATCGCTTGGGTGAGCGCTTTTCCAGCCACACCCAGATGCGCACGCGGTCCCGTGCCCACAGGACTTCCGGGGATGTGCAGGAACTGCGCGAGCGGTTGATCGGCGCGATGGTCGAGGTGGTTGCCGAGGGCGGCGACCCCCGTCTTTCCTAGTCGCGGACCCTGCCGTAATCCCGCATCAGAGCTGGGGTTTTCGCGGGCCTTCCCACGATCTTCCCACAGGCCCGGCGACAAGCGGGTCCGCCCTTGCGGAAGGCTCCGGCCAGCTTCAAAGGATGCGTCTTGCGTTTCGTCGGGTCTCGTGGACTCTGCTGTTGCCCGCGTAGCGCCTGCGCGCGGCGCGTTCGCAGGTTGCGCGCCGGGCAGCCGAGCGCGCGTGGCGCCGGCGGCAGGTCTTCAGGGCCTTCGCCAGCTTCTGGGCGCGCGTGAACTTCTTCGCCTTGTTTGCTTTGACTGCATGGCAGTCTTGGACGGCGACCTTCACGGTCTCGTTGACCACCGTGCCGTTCTGGCCGGTGAGCGAGGTGGGGATCGTGAGCTTTTGCCCGCACAGGCTGTATTTGTCCTTCAGCGGCAGGTTTGTGGTGAGCGCCGAGTGCGGACCCTCGGGCAGCGTCGCTTCGACGCTTTCGAACGGCGCGTCTGGAACTGATAGGAACGAGCTGGTGGTGACGCCTTTCTTGATCGCGGTCTGACCGTCGAGGATTACGGTGACGCCTTCACCCTGCAGCACCAGCTCGGCATCGGGCCAAGCGGCGTTGCCGTGCGAGACCAGATAGATCGGGCCGCTGAGCGGGCTTTTCAGGACCGGCGTGTGAACGATGGCGGCGCCGATGTCCGAGCCTTCCGGACAGCCGGCCGGGTTGGCTTCGAACACGCTCGCGACACAGGCTTTCTGGATCGTGGTGAGCCGCGCGGGCAGCGTCGCCGGGATCGTCAGGATCGTCTTGGCGACGTGCGCTTCACCCGTCTTCGACCTGAAGGTGAGGCCGAGGCTGGCGCCATCGGCTTTGCTCGTCTGGCCCTGCGTCGTGGCGGTGACCCCCGGCTCGAACGGGAGGCCCTGGCAGCCGGAGACCTGGAACGGCGACGAGACGTTCGCGTTCGCCCCTTCCGCTCCGCCGAGTGTCGCTTGGATGCTCATCGCGTTACAGCTGGTCGGGTTGAACTCGAAGTCGGGTCTGTCGACGTCGACGTTGATCTGTTTGAGCTGGACGGGGACGCCTTTGATGATCGTCGGCAGCGGGTCGCTCGAGATCGTCACGGCGGCGGTGTGTGGGTCGACCAGGATCTTCGATCGCACCGTCACGTCGCCGAGGTTGAACGGTCCCGCGACTGCCGGAGTGACGACCGAGAGCCCGAACGGGGCGCCCTCGTAGGGACCGGTGAGATACACATGGCCCGGGAGCGTGAACGGTTCGCCGCCGGGGCCGGCGCTCGCGATCGACTGGCCGATCTCACTTTCGGGCGGACATTGGTTGGCGGCCGCCTGGGCTTCGGGGCACGGTGTTATCGATGAGAGCATCGCGGCGACGCCCGCGGGGAGGTGGATCGTGAGACCTTCGAGCGCCTGCTGGCCGTCGGGGCGCTGGATCGCGAGCGTGAACGGAGAGAACGCTCCCGCCTGCGGGTTGGCGCTCTGCGCAACCAGGGCCGGTGCGAACGGCAGCGGATCCGACGGGCAGCTGCCGCCGCCGGCGCCCGCGGTGATGGCGAAGCTGGCGCTCGCGCTCCGCGTGGGCCCGCCGGACCAGGGCGTGAAGCCGGCGTTGGTCAGGTAGGCGCCGCAGCGCGGTGGCGTGGAGAGCGAGGCGCGCTGGCCGTCGAAGAAGTGCAGCTTCAGTTCTTCGAACGGAAGCTGCGGCGTGTTGGCGAACGTTGAGGTGAGCTGGCCGGTGGCGGGGTCGAGGGTGACCGTGCCGGCGAGCTTGACCTGCACGCCCGAGACCGGGTCGTGGACCAGCAGGTAGAGCACGAGCGGGGAGGCGAACGGGTCGGTGTCCTGGCTCGCGAGAAACGCTTCGCCCTGCAGTTCGTGATCGAGCAGCGGGGTCATGATCTGCACGGTGGCGACCTTCGCCGCTTCGGGACAGGAGGGCAGCGCTTCGGAGAACGATTCGTTGGCGATCTGGGCTTCTTCGGCAGCGCCGGGATCGAGCCCCACCTGTTCTGAGCTGCACGTCAACAGGCCGCCCGCCGCCGCGGGATTGACCTGCACGCCTGCGGGCAGCGTGACCGTGGTGTCCTTTACCGCCGCCTCCGCCAATCCGCCTGCCAGCACGGTGCTCTGCTGGGGCACCGTGACCCCAACCGTCATGCCGCTCGGGGTGCTGGCTGAGTGCTGGTCTGGTTCTGTGGCAATGCTCGGCGCGAACGGAAGAGCTTCGCACCCCGCCAGGGCCGGCATCAGCGACGGTTCGCTCTGCAGCGGCAGGCCCTGCGGGGCGCCGGCGGTGGGCCAGGAGTCTCCGTCGACGCTCACCTGCAGCGCCTGCCCACTGCAGGAGGTCGGCAGGGTGAGAAACGCGTCGGGAGAGTGTTCGACCGCCGGCTGGCATTCCTTGCGCGCCCCATGGGGGAGGTCGAGACAGGCCCAGCCGCGCGAGGCGTCGTGGCTTTGAGCACCCGGCTGGCCCCAGAACGTCACCTGGGTGCCGAGAATCGCCGCCGCCTGGCTGGCGTTGCTGACGCTCACGCTCACCGCATAGCCTTCGCGGCTCTTCACGGCCGTGTCGAGGACCACCGGAACTTTGAACACCTCGAAGCCGAAGCGGGCAGGCTCGCCGCGGGCAGGCGTCAGGTTGAAGACCGGTACCGCGATCGTGGTGAAGGAGAAGATTTCCGGTTCGTTGATCGTCACCACCGCGACACCCACCGCGGTGTCGGCTGGAC
Source organism: Solirubrobacteraceae bacterium (assembly GCA_035507415.1). Classification (GTDB taxonomy): domain Bacteria; phylum Actinomycetota; class Thermoleophilia; order Solirubrobacterales; family Solirubrobacteraceae; genus Palsa-744. The sequence goes on along the minus strand of DATJOF010000020.1, from coordinate 83,171 downwards.
ACAGGTCGGTGAGGCCATCCTGGGAGATCGTCGCGAAGTCCACGTCGCCGCACTGAGGCGCCGCGGTGGGGTTGCCGACGAGGCCCGGAGGCAGGTGGAAGCTCAGGTCGCGAACGAGCGCCGGGGCCTGGGGCTGCAGCGAATGGTTCAGCGCCGGCGCAAGGATCTGGTTGACGTCGAAGGTGGTGGTGAGCTGGTAGGGGTGCGAGCCCGCCTGGGTGTCCGCGGCTCCCCCTTCTTCTTCGGGCGATAGTGAAAGGCGTTCCACGCCGAACGGGGTCGGCTGGGAGCTGATCTTGACCGGGCCGCTGAACGGAGCGGGGGCCGGAGCTCCGCCGCCATGGACCTGCACGGTGTTGCTCAGCACTCCTTCGCCGCCGCTGACCCTCACCTGGATCGTCATTTCCAGGCGATCGAAGGGGACTAGGTCCTGGGAGTAGCTGCAGCTCAGCGACTGAAGCGAGCAGCTCATCGGCAGTTCTTCGGGGAAGCTCGAGCGCCCCGAGATCGCGCTCGCCTGCACACCCTCGGGGAGCGTGTCGGCGATCGTGATCGGTTCGAGCCCGCCATCCGCGTCAGCGTCGCCGACGTTGCTGGCGGAGACGATGATCTGACCTTCCCCGCCAGGCGACAGGTTGGTCGGGGCGGCGCGCGACTCCAAACGCCACCAGGGCCCCTGGGCGATCGCCGCGGAGGCGTTCGCCAGGCCGAGCGCGAGCATCGCGGCGAGCAGAGCGGCGATGAGCGATCGCGACAGGCCGCTCACGAACGCCCACCTCCGACGTGGCCCGGCTTTCGAGTGCGCTTCTTCGGACCGTAGCGCTTGCGCGCGCGCCGTTCGCACGCCACGCGCTTCTTGCGGGCGTGGCGGTGGCTTCGCTTGCACGCCCTCAGCGCGCTTGCGAGCAGCTGGGCGCGGGTGGGAGGCTTCTTGGCATGGACCGCTTTGACGGCGGCGCCCGGGCCGGCGGGCGGCGCGACCAGGTTGCCCTGTCCCGAGGCGGTGGCGGTGCCCGCAGGCGAGAAGGCGGGCACCTGCGGGGACGTATACGACGCCTGGCAGCTCGCGAGCGAGGCGCAGGGTTCCTGGGGGCCGTTGGCGCCTTCGGTGCACGGCGCCTGCGCGCTGCAGACATGAGCGTCGTAGACGTCGTAGCTGGAGTCGTGGTCGCCGGCCACGAGCGCTTGGCTGGTGAGAAAGAAGACGTCTTCGCCGCTTGCACTCGCATCGAGGAACGCCGATTCGTGATCTGAGTTTCCGGAGGAGATCAGCGAGACGCAGCCGGGAGCGCTGCCGCAGCTGCCGATCCCCTGCGGCTCATACTCATAGACGTCCTGGCGACCGTTGTGCGCGGCGGGCACCAGCTCGTCGGGGCTGTCGAAGAACAGCCGCCCCTGGTTTGTCAGGTAGCGCGACTGATATAGCGCCTGATAGGGGTCGAGAGGGGTCCAGCCCGGGATCGATCCCGCCAGCCAGTGATCGAGCGCGCGCGGCGGGGCGCCCTGTTCTTCGGCCTGGGTCTCCTGCCACACGCCGAAGCGGTCCACCAGCAACCCCTTGCCTTCTCCGGTGGCTTCGCGATCGAGCACCCCGTGCGGGGGTTCGCCCTGCGGATTGCAGGAGACGCACACGAGGCGCGCCTGCTGGGCGTCGTAGACGTAGACCTCCTCATCGCGCGCGCCCTGGGCTTCGGTGCTCTGATCGCGGTTGTCATAGCCGGTGAGGCTTTCGCGCGACATGAACGCCAGATAGCGCCCGTTGGGCGAGACGCGCGCGGTCAGCGAGGCGAGTGAGAGGCCGCCGCTCGAGCCCCAGTCCGGCGAGTCCTGCTGCGAGAGGGAGGCGATGAAGCGCGGGGTCTGCCACTGCCCGCTCTGGCTGTCGAAGCGGGCCAGGTAGAGGTTGCATCTGGCGTCCGCCTGCGCGGCAGAGCGGGCGCTGGGGCGCGCGCAGTCGCCGGGCGTGGCGCCTTCGGCGCGAGCCGCGTCGGAGAGCACGCCGTTGGCGACGAAGTACACGTAGGAGCCGTCTTCGCTGTTTCCCAGCACGGTTCCCACGACATCCGCGCTTTCTTGCGTTTCGGGGCGTTGCTGCACGGTCAGGTCGGTGAGCTTGCATTCCGGACCGCGGGCGCCCTGGAGAACTTCGCACACGTACAGATCGGCCGGGCCGCCTTCTTCGCGCCTCAACCTCGAGGACGTGGTGAGCGGGAAGTTGTCGGTGAAGAACACCCGCGAGCCGTCGGCGCTCGCCGAGCGGAAGTGCACTTCTTCTTTTTCGGCTTCTTCGCCGCTGGGTTCCCTCAGCCCCTGGGCGGCGTTGATCTGGATCGTCTCCTGCTGGGTCGTGTCGCGCATGAACAGACGCGTGACGGTTGCCGAGCGGCCTTCGATCTGCGCGCTCCAAAAGACGCGCGAACCGTCGTCGGAGACCGCGTCACGGGCGCTCGAGACACCGGGATCGAGGTCTCCCAGCTGCGGTTCGGGTTCTTCCGCGGCGACGGAGTTCCCCGGCAGGATGCTGATCAGCTGCAGCGCGCCCGCCCCCGACTCGCCTGCGTTGTACTCGTACAGTCCGCTCGCCGAGGGCGGCGTCGAGCTGAGCGCCACCCCGGAGCTGAAGACGACGTGCTGCAGGTCGGGGCTCGCGCCCAGCACTTCCACTTCTCCCCCGAACTGCGCGCCGCTGCTCACGTCGGCTGAATCGAGCAGCGCCTGGAAGCAGCCGGCGAGGCTCGCCTGCAGGCAGCCCGGATCGGAGTCGTTGCGCAGGTAGATACCGCGTTCTTCGCTCTGTGCCCCCGCGACGAGCGGAGGTTCTGCGTAACGGTTGCCGAAGCCACCGAACGGCTGAACCAGGCCGAGCGAGAGATCGCCGGAGAACGCGCGGTACTCCTGGGGCAGGTTCGTGGGCACGATCCCTTCGGAATGTTCGTGCGGGGTGACGATGTCCTGGGTCGACCAGCCTTCGCTCGTGCGCACCGACAGGGCCTGCGTGGCTTCCGGCGCGCGATCGCCCGCCACCCCTTCGCCGATCGGAGCGTTGGCGGCGTAGGTGATCGCGCCCCCTGCTTCGGCGGCCTGGATCGCGCCCGATCCGGGAGCGGCGCCTTCGGTGGTGCCGCCGATCGGATAGATCAGCGCACCGTGCTTTTCGGGGGGTGAGACGAGTTCCCAGGCGCGGCCGTCGGCGAGCGTGCCGGCTGCGCTCGGCAGCGTGGTGAAGCTGCCAAACGACTGTTCCCCTTCCGCTTTACCCGCTTCGTTGCTTGCGATCACGCGGTAGAAGTAGGTCGTTCCCGCCTGCAGGCCTTCCGCCATGGCGCTCGCCGCCACCGAGCTATAGCCCGCGCCGAGGTCTTCTCCGGGTGGAGCGGGAACGCTGATGCACGACGCCGGCGTGGCGCGGCAGTCGGCTGTGCCGTATTGGAAGTAGAAGTCGGTGTCGAGGCCGTGGGGGTCGATCTGGGCCTTCAGGCGGGTGGAGGTCGGCGTGATGTCTTCGAAGGACGCTTCATCGACGCTCGGCCCGCCCGTGCCTTCGGGCGAGAACACCGCGACGTCATCGCCCTTGGCGTCGGCGACGTACACGTCCCCCGTCCTCGAGTCGATCGCGACACCGCTGCCGGCACTCAGTTGCGCTTCGGAGCCAAAGCGCTGAATCAGCGCGCCGGAGGAGTCATACGCGGCGATGCTCGTCTGGTTGTCGACATACACGTCGCCCGCCGCCCGGGCTCCGAGCGGCGAGCCGGCTTCGCTTGCCTGATCGACCGCCACGGCGCTCGAATTCAGTTCGCCGAGCGCTTCGCTTTGCACTTCCCCACCAGCGTTCAGCCTCGCGATCAGCGCCGGCGTCTTGGCCGACGGCGCCTTTTCGGGACATTCTTCTTCGGGGTCTTCGAGCTGATGGCTGAGGTAGAAGGCGCTCGCGCCCGCGTTGACCGCGAGCCCCGGGGTTTCGGCGCACGCGAGCGTCAGATTCAGCGCCGAGCTCTGTTCATTTGCCAGCGCGTCGTCGAAGCTCAACAGCTCCGAGTTCGAGAGGTCGCTGACCCACAGCTGCCCTTCGGCGTCGACGGCCACGCCGCCGATCGTGCCCGTGTCTTCGTTTGTGAACCGCAGCCTGCCCAGCGGAGCGCCCGTGGCCGAGAACTTCTGAATCGCGTAGTTCTGCGAGGCGGTGTCGCTGAGCACGTAGATGTCCCCGCGGGAGGGGTCGTGCGGGTTCGACGAGTTGTCGACCGCAATCGCTTCCGGGGCGTCGAACTGGCCTTCTGCTTCGCCGACAACCCCTGCTTGGCAGCCGCTCGTGCAAATCTCGAATTCACTCTTTCCGTCGCTGACGCCCCAACCCCAGGTCGAGATGAATTCGCCGGTCTGGCTGAACCGCTCGACCCTGTTGTTGGCGGCGTCCACGACGTAGACGTCGCCGTTCGCTTCGTTGACCGCGATCCCCGCAGGATGGGAGAGCTTGTCCGCGGAGGAGCCTCTGCCGGCGAACGAGAAGCCGGGCCTGTGGCCACGCTGGCTGAGAGCCGCCGCCGGAGCACAGGTCAGCCCCAAGGCGAGCAGCGTGAGCAGCGTCAGTCTCCTGAGCGGTGTGACGATCGCCATCCGCTTGTCGATTGCTGTCCCCATCATTGAGAGTTGTCCGGCGCGCCCTGCGGTGCGGTGACGGCAGGCGCCGGCGTCGAGCCGGGCGCCTGCATCGCCACCCCATGGTCCGCGTCCGCCTGATCCGTCAGGCCGGATGGAGCCCTCGTCGCCCTAGTTGACCGTGCTCGCCTCCACCTTTTCGGAGCCCACCTCGGTCTGGGTGGTGGTGAGCGTCTGCCCGGCCTGGAAGAATTCTTCCAGTTTGCTGTTCTTGGCATAGAGCACGTGTTTCGTGCCCGCCGGTTCGTCGGCGAACTTTTCGGGCTTCTGCTTGCCCTTGCTTGCCTTGAATTTGACGACCTCGCTGGTGGCCATCTTGTTGGTCAGAATGGGCACCATCACTTCGCCCTTCACCACCAGTTTCAGACCCGAGCATTCGAATTCCGTCAGGACTTCGCCCGAGGTCGGCTTGAACAGGTTCGCGATCTTGTCCTTGCTGGCGCTCGCGCCCACCTTTTCGATGCCGATCGTGCCGAGCAGTTCTTTGACGAGGATTTCGCCCCTGTTGCTGGCCGCCGGGTTCGTGCTGATGCACTGCAGACCCGCCGATTCACAGCTTGTGAACACGATGTTGAAGTTGCGATTCGTTTTCGGACCCGTGAGTTCGCCTTCGCTGGTTTGCTTTTTACACGTGACCCCTTCGCCCTTCACCGTTTCCAGGCGGATCACGGTCGCTTCTTTCGAGACCGCTGTGTAGCGGCGTTCCGAGCCCGAGAAGGTCTTTTCTTCGCCTTTGCCGTTGGCTCCAAAGCCGGGATACCATTCGTACTTCTCGGTCTTGCTCGTGGTGGCGAGGGTCTTGCAGTTGCCTTCCTTGAACCTGCCTCCCGCCAGTTTCAGGCAGCGCCCGACTTCCGGCGCTTCTTCTTTGAACGCCGCCGACGCCCCGGCGGCTCCGATCGCGGCGATCGCAAACGCTGCGACCACGCACGACATCAAGATCGTCACTCGTCTCATGCCCAAGCTCCTCGTTGCTTCTCCGATGTTTGATGGTTGTGGATGCGTCCCTCGGCGATGGTGCTTTGCTCCGGTCCAGAAGGTGCGCCGTCTGGCGGCCGCCTGGAACAGGTGCGGAAGGACGCCGGCGCCGGCCCGCGCCCTTCCGCTGCAGCGTTCTGGATCACTCAGATCCGCGTGCGCTGCGGTTGATCTCTGTCTCCACTACTTGTGTATCTGTCTCGACTATTCGCCGTGGCGTTCCTTCGACTGTTTGACGGCAAGGAAGTTTCCTGAGTAGAGATTGCCTTTCAGCTCGGTGGTGCTCGCACCGGCCGGCGACGGCAGTTTCAGCAGGATGTCCATGGCCTTGTTGACATATGATTCATATGATCCGCCACAGCCTTCGGCGCCGATTTCCACGGGCCATGTGCTGTCGACGAGCGTGTTGTTGGTAATTTCGATGACCCTGAATTCAGACGAGAAATTCAGTTCGCCGGACGAGCCATGCTGCGTGTTGGCTTCGTACGGAGGTGGCGCAACCGATTCGCCGGTGGTCAGATGCTGCACCACAGGATGTTCGTCGGTGCCGATCGTGCAAGTGTCAGCGCCCTTCTGCAGCTTGTACAGGAGCGGTCCGCTGACTTTGACCTTGAGCGGCAGGATGAAAGCGGTGCCTTCTTCGAACAGCAGGTTTTCGGTACTCAACCCATCGCGGTTTTCGTAGATCTGGTTCCCACCCGCGACTTCAATCGTCGCGCTGAGGCCGAGTTCTTTTTTAGCCTTCTTTTCGTTGTAGATCTGCTTCAGCGATTCGGGCCATTCCGCTTCTTCCATGATCTGCGGTGTGATCAGCTTCGCGCCCTTGGGGATCGCGAGCGGCGGAGCTTCAAGCGTTTTCCCGTCTTCGGCCGCATGGATTTTGCCTTCGCCTCCGTTACCTTCGAAGATGAAGGCGGCAGCGCCATGCAAGGTGATCTTCTTGCTCAGCGGTACCGTGACGGCGCCGACAGTGAAGTGGCCCCCTTCCTTGCCACCGCTGGTTATGCCGGTGAAGCAGATGATTTCTTCCGATCCGCCTTCGTAGTATTCTTCGTCGATTTTGACGGCTTCGGGGTTGTGGCTCGGACAGTCTCCGAAGATCTTCGTCCGCATCTTCTTGGACAGTTCCGGTTCTTCTTCCGCCATTGCCGACGCGGCGCCGATCAGCGCCAGCGCCAGTGCTGCGATCACGACCAGCGCGAGCCTGCCGACGCCGATCATCCTGGTGTGGCTCTCTTTCCCTGAGCCAGACATACCCAGATGTCTCACTTTTCCACTACTCCTTTTCCTCTCGGTGATGATCGACCGGTGAGCCAGGGCCCCCGTTCGGGCGCACCTGCCGCCGGCCGTCCAAACCACAGCCGAGCGAGCGCTTGGAACGCCGTTGCGACGCTCGTGCTGCTCGCCCAGCTGCTCTCTTGACGGCGCCCGCCGCGCAGACTCCGCGACGATCGGCCGAAAAGGTCTTTGCGCGCAGGGCCGGCATCACGCCATGCCCCATGTCGCGGTGCTCTTGGACGGCGTCGCCGCACCCGGGCCGCCGGCGAGCAGCTCGACGGTGCGCCGCCCCGATGACGTCAGCAGCCATGCGTTCGGCTCGCCGCGCGCCGCGCCAACGCCGACGTTTTCGATCACGCCCTTGCGCTCGAGCCGCGCCAGCAGCTTCGACGCCTGCCCTTCGTCGGCGATTCCCGCGACGTGCGCAATCTCGCGGTTGTTCAGGTAAGGCGTGTGTGCAATCGCCTGCAGAACCAGCGTGGTGCGTCGTGTGACCCGGATCGGCAGCTCGGCGGCGCGCGAGATGGCATGCGCTCGCGCGGATGCGGAAGAGGGCGTGGACGCTGACACGGCGACCGGCAGCGATGCGGTCCTAGGCGTCGGCGCCGACGCGGGCGCGAACGGCGAGCTGACGCCCTGAAGCTCGCCCTGCGCCGCCGCCTGCCCGAGGTACGGCGCGACGATGAACGCCATCAGTGAAGGCGCCAGCTCGACCAGCTTGCCGGTGTCGCCTTCGAGCAGGCTCGTGCGAATCACTGAAAGGACGCCGCCGGCGATCAACTCGTCGGTCAACGCCGGCAGCGACGCCGAAGCGTCCGTGGCGCGGCCTTCGTCACGGCCCATTGCGAGCAGGCCCGTCACCACGCCGTGCAGCGCTCGCCGGTGACCGAAGACCACAGCTTTCGTCGCGGGCGTGTCCAGCAGCAGCAGGCGCGCCCACGACGGCTCGTCGTCGAAGAACCCGAGCATCGCCACCAGGCCGGCGCGAACGCGCTCCAGCCAATTGATCTCACGCCGGGCGGCGTCCGCTACCGTCTTGGAGAGTCGCGCCAGGCCCTCCGAGTACGCCGCGCGATAGCAGTCGTCGGCGTCGACGAAAATCTTACGAAATTCTTTTTCAGAGATGCCCAATTTCGTGGCCACCGTCTGAGCTAGACGGGGGTCACTCGACCGGAAAAAGCCCAGTTCTCAAGGCCACTTGACAAAGCAAACCCGATCTGTTCTCCTTATTCCCACAAGACCGCGCTTGGGGAGCAGCACCAAACCGGCGGTCGCGTCACCAGATCGAGCACGGCGGCGATCGGCGCAAGAGGGCACGACGGAGAGGGACGACGGAGGGAAACGAGGGGAGCACCATGGGGAACCGCATCCACATCAACCGGGTGGTTGACGGCTTTTCGAGCCACACCCAGATGCGACCGCGCGCCCGCCGTGCGCGGGGCTCTGCAGACGCGGCGACCCTGCGCCAGCGGCTGATCGCGGCCACCCTCGAGGTCCTCGCCGAGGGCAGCGACCCCCGTCTAGCTCAGTCGCGGGCCCACGCGTAATCCCGCATCAGAGCTGGGATCTCGAGGGCCGTTCCCACGTTCTTCCCACAGACCGGGCGGCCCACATGCCCCCGGCCGGCCGCTCGTTCTTATGTACGTTCTTACGTTCTTATGCGTGGCCGAGCACCGAGCGCCGACGCTCTGCCAGTCCAACGCCTCGACCAGGACTAAGACTGCGGCGCGACCTGGTGGTTGGACGCCTCTGCGTAGAGCGGCTCAGGCGCGAAGTCGATGCCGTTCGGCCATGCAATGGTGCCAGCCTCGGGGTCGACCCTGACCTTGGCAAAGAAAGCGGCGTCCGCGAGCGGTGCCAGGACACCTCTCCATTGCCTGCTCTGGAAGTTCACCTCGCCCACGATGCCGTCCGCAAAGGTGAGGCGCAGGCGGTGATCACCTACAACCTCGACGGCGCTTACATCAACGAGTCGATCCATGGCCACCCATCCTAGGGCAACGGGTCGATCTTCTCGACGGCGTTGCCATCCCGTGCGCGCTTCCAGTTCGCCAAGAGCTCGACCCGGTGCAGAATGGCCCAGTCGCGCACCAGCCGCACGGCACGGGCAGGCAGCCAGCCTGCGATGATCCGTCCGTCCAACGAGATCGATGCCTGGTGCGCACCGTAGCGGGCGTGAAAATGGGGGCACATGTGCGTAGCCTCGTTCCAGTACATCCAGATCCCGATGCCATAAAAAGCGCTGATCTGCGGCATCTCGGACTACTCCGACTTCGTCCCCATGTCGAGACAGAGTTGGGACGAAGTTCGCCTGGCCAGGCCGCAGCATGATGTCTCAAAGCCGCATTGCAGAGCCAAGTAGCAGGGCCGGCGGCAGAGACTTTAGCCCGTTGTCGGCGCGACAAGAAGGGCTCAAGCCTCCTCGGCGCTGATCACCAGCACGGGCACGCTCGTAGCTTCCATCAGCTCGTATGTGACGCCGCGCAGCAGCAGTCGTCCCGCGCGGCGCGCGTGGTGGTGTCCGCACACGATCAAGTCGAAGCCGTGCTCGTGCGCGTAACCGACGAGCGCCCGGCTCGGGCTGTCTCCCTCGATGATCGCGTGCTCGACGCTGACGCCGGCGCGCTCGGCGCGATCTCGCACTTCGGCGAACGTCTGCGCGAGGTAACGGTGGGCGGCCTCGCTCGACTCTTTGCGATCGCCATCGGTCTCGGCGTGCGCCGGTGAGTAGGCGATCGAGACCGCCACGAGGTCACCGTCGTAGCGACGGGTGAGGTCGATCGCGAAATCGAACGCCCGCAGTGCGACATCCGAGCCGTCCCAGGCGAGCAGTATCTGTTGGAACATCAGCGGCCTCCTCCGTTGTGCCTTTGCTCTGGCCTGTCCACGGTTTCCTCTGACCGGTCCACAGCCCGGACGCTCGTCCTCTGCGCGAGCATCAGTGCAGGATCGGGACGAGCGACAGGGCCACGATCACGGCGACGAGCATGTACAGCAGATACGAGGACAGGCGACCGGATTGCGTCGCTCGCACCCGTTCGGCGATCGCCAGCGCGAGCCTCGTGGCGGGGCCGTACACGTAACGGTCGACCGCCACCACGACGCTCGTCTGCAGGCTGTACTGCTCCCGGCCGTTCACCTCGCCGGCGGCGACCAGGCGGGTCCGATAGCCGAGCGGCCCGCGCAGGATCACCCGCATCGGGTTCGAGTAGGCCGAGGGTCGGTACTGCACGGCCGACAGCTCGGCGCCGCTGCCGGTCACCCACACCGGTGCGCGCCTGACGCCGCGGCGGCGATTGCTCGCCAGTGCGATCGCCAGGGCCAACAACGCGTAGGCCGGCAGCACGATCGACAGCCAGGTCGGCGCGAGCACCGAGAATTCCCTGAACACCGGGCCGAGCACGAGCGGGTGGCTGAGCGCGGTCGCGGCCGCGTTGAAGCCGAGCAGTTCCTGCAGGCCGGCGCCGAGCGCGTGGATCTCCCACGGCGCGATCGTGCCGAGGAACAGCACGATCACGCCAAGCCCGATCGCACCGATCGGCCAGCGGCCGGGTTCGCCCAGCACGCCGAGCTTCGCGCGCGCCCGACCGAGGAAGATGAAGCTGTAGAACTTCGCGAACGCCAGCAGCCCGAGACCGGCCGTCAGCGCGAGGCCGGCGGCGGCGAGCGCGCACAGCAGCCTCGACAGCAGCGTCGGCATGCGAAAGCCCTGCAGCAGCGCCTCGAAGATGAACCACTCGCTGACGAACCCGCCCAGCGGCGGGATCGCCGCCAGCGTCAGCGCGGCCACGCCGACCGCGGCGGCGCTGACCGGCAGCTTGTGCGAGAGCCCGCCGAGCGGGTCGAGCGTGCGCTCGCCGGTCGCCTGCTCGACGCGGTCTATGCCGATCAGCGCGAGCGTCTTTGAGAGGTTGTGCGCGCACACGTGCAGCGTCGCGGCCAGCAGCCCGGCGGCGGCCAGCGTCGGCATCTGCGCCGCGTGGCCGAGCAGCGCCACGGCGAACCCGACGAGCGCGACGCCGGCGTGCTCGACCGTCGAGTAGCCGAGGAACTGGCGCAGGTCGTCGCGGGTCAGCGCGTAGGTGATGCCTGCGAGCGCCGTGGTCGCGCCGAGCACGAGCAGCGCGTCGCCGCACCAGACCGGCAGCGGCCCGAGAACCTGGAACTCGAAGCGCCACAGGCCGTAGTAGCCGGCGCACAGCGCCACCGACAGGGAGGCCGCGCCCAACCGCGGCGCCGCGCCGTACCCCGCCGGCAGCCCGCCCTGCAACGGGATCACGCCGACCTTGGTCGCGAAACCCGCGAGCAGCAGCGCGAACACCACGCCGCGCGTCCCGGCCGGCAGCGTCGCGTGCGCCCACACCTGCAGCGAGAAGCTGTGGGTGTGCGCGTAGAGCAGCGAGAAGGCGGCCAGCAGCGCGGCGCCGCCGATCTTGGCCAGGCCGCCGGTGAGATAGCCCGCCACCAGCTCCTGGGCGCTGCGCCCGGAGCTCGCGATCAGATACACGCAGACGGTGATCGCCTCCCACGCGAGCAAGAACAGAAACGCGTTGTCCGACCCGATCGCGACGGCGACGAACAGCAGCAGCGTCGCTCCGAGCCCCGTCAGCCAGCGCCCGGGCGGCAGCTCCGCGTAGGCGAGCGCGACGGCGCCGCCGGTGAGGCCGGTGAGCGTGAAGAAGATGCCGCCAAGACCGTCGGCGCGCAGCGCCGAGTGTCCGAACCCGAGCCAGCTGCCGAGGTTCAGCACCGGCTGTGCGCCGCCGAGCGCGGCGTCGAGGCCGACGATCACGAGCAGCACGCACCCGGCGGCCGAGCAGAGCGCGCACATGCGCGCGCGCGCGCGCGCGCGCAGAGGCGCCAGCAGCGCGAGCAGCGGCGCGAGCGCCAGCGCGGCCATCGCGATCGCGAACGTCAGCGTCATGCCGCGGCCCGCGCCTCAGTCAAAACGCCGGTCGCGAGCAGCAGGCCGTGCATGATCGCGATCGGCGCGGGCGGCGACCCCGGCACGTACACGTCGACGGGCAAAGCTCGATCGACTCCCCCGGCGACCAGCCCCCCGTCGCGAGCCAGCCCGCCGGAGCACGCATCGGTCCCGACCGCGACAAGCGCCTTCGGCCCGGGCATGACGTTCCACGTGCGCTCGAGCGGACCGCGCATCGGCGCGGTCACCCCTCCGGTGACGAGCAGGATGTCGGCGTGCCTGGGGGCGTTGGTCAGAAAGAAGCCGAGGCGCTGGATGTCGTAGGAGGGGTTCCACAGCGCCAGGATCTCCCACTCCTCGGAGCCGTCCGAGCCGCAGTCGATGTGCCTGACGTGTATCGACCGGCGCAGCATCCGCGCCTGCTCTCCCAGTGCCTTGCGGGTGGCGTGCTCACCTGCGCGCCGCTGGCCGTCGACGACCAGGCCGGCGCGGGAGCGCCCGGCGGTCTCGTACTCGCCGCGAAACGCGAAGCGCTCGGGCGCCCGGCGCACGCACTCGCCGCAGAGGATGCAGCGGCCGCGATCGAGCGTCAGCCACCGGCGCCCCGCGACCGCGATCGCCCCGGTCGGACAGACGCTCGCCAGCTCGGGCGGCGGGTCGTCAGCGTCGAGCACCTCGACGCTGCCGCGATAGCCCTGTGGCGCGGGCTCCGGCTCACGCGGGTAGCGGGTCGTGATCCGGCCCTGGCCGAGACCTCGCTGGATCCACTCGAGCATCAGCGATCAGCCCCTGCGGGCGTCAGCCCGAAGCTGTGCTCGATGAACGCGAAATCGGTCAGCACGTCCTTGGGGAAGGCGTGGTCGAACAGCGCCCAGTTGCGCAGCGAAGGCGAGGCGACGTGCACGCGCCCGATCGTCCCGTCGGCGACCTCGACCCACATCAACAGCTCGCCCTGGGGCGCCTCGACCCATCCGCAGGCCGCCCCCTCGCCGCCGGCCGGTAGCGCGGACTGCAGCTGGCCGTCGCGGCGGCGCAGGTGGTCGATGGCTTGGCGCAGGATGCGCAGCGACTCCGACAGCTCACCGAAGCGCACCCGCACGCGCGCCATCGCGTCGCCGTCGCGCTCGCTGACCACCTGTGGGCCGACGCGAACATAGTTGCCGTACGGGCGCTCGTGACGCGCGTCCGTGGAGAGGCCCGAACCGCGCGCGAGCGGCCCGACGGCGCCGTACTCTTCGACGAGCGCTCGCGGCAGGCGCCCGGTCCCGATCAGGCGGTCGGTCATCGAGGCCGTTCCCAGGAACATGCGCCGGTCGCGATGCAGCTGGCGCTCGATCGAGTCGAGCGCCGCGAGCAGCTCGCCGAGGTCCATCATCCCCTCGCCGCGCACGCCGCCGGGGACGATCATCCCGCGGGCGAAGCGATTGCCGGTCAGCCCCACGCGCAAGCGCATGACCTGCTCCTTGAGGATCTGAAAACGCGCCTGCCCGACGTACAGCGCGGTCGTCTCCGCCTGCTTGGCGATCACGTCCAGGTGGCAGGCCATCCGCTCGAGCTCGCAGTACACGGCCCGCCAGCGCTGCGCCCGCGGCGGGGGCTGCACCCCCAGCGCGCGCTCGACCGCCTGCGCGAACGCCGCCGCATAAGCGCAGCCGGCGATCCCCGCGATGCGCTCGGCGACGTGCGCGCCCAGGTCGGGGGCGAGCCCGGCGAAGCGGGTCTCCATGCCGCGGCGCTTGAAGAACGGGCGCGTGTGGATGCGCGCGACATCCTCGCCGCCCGTCTCGATGTGGAACTGGACCGCCTCGAAGATCCCCGAGCGCACCGGCCCGTAGGGGATCGAGAACGCGTCCAGGCCGCTCACCTGCCGATCCTCGAGCGAATCCGCATCGGGCGCGGTCAGGGGCGCGGCGGGCTCGGCACCCCTGAAGCGAAGGCCGTGGAGCTCGGCGAGCTCCCGCTCGGCCCAGCGCGCGGCGGGCCACCAGGCGCCGATCGACTCGAACGCGGTCGCCTCGCCAGGGAATGCGATCTCCTCGCCGGGCGCGCGCGCGCGCGTGTCGCCGTCTGCGACGGGACTCACGCTGGCGCGGCGATCACCGCCGGCAGGCGCACGCACCAGCACGAGCTCGCCGCGCAGCGCGAACGCCGCGACCAGCGATCGCTCGGGTGTGTCGGCCGCGAACATGCTGACGAAGCGAGCCCCTGCCTCCTGCATCACCGTCGCGGCGCTCGCGAACGCGGACGCAGCGACAGATAGACGCACCTCGCCGGCGGGCGCCGGTTCGCGGATCGCGCCGAACTGCTCGGGCGGATAGCGGACGATGCCGGCCCTCTGCTCGGTGACGCTCACGGGGCCGCCAAGCTGTGGCCGGCGTTTGCGAGCAGCGCGGACAGATCGCCCGGGAGATGCACCCCGAGCGCGACCACCACGAACAGGCAGCCGAGCATGCCGGCGATCATCCACGCGCTGCGCTCCCCGGCCGCGGAGGACAGGGGCACCTCCGCGGCCGGGGGAGCGGTCGGGCTCAGGACCATCCGGCCGACATGCCAGATGATCCCGAAAAATGCGAGGTTCACGAATACCAGCAGGATGCTCACGCCGACATACTGGGGACGGGCAAAGCCACCGGCCACGATCTGAAACTCGCTGCGAAACACCCCGGACAGCGGCAGCCCCGACAGCGCTAGCGCGGCCGCCATGAACATCGGGCCCGTCCACGGCATCCGCCTCCCGGCGCCGGCGACGCCGTCGACCTCCTTGGTGCCGTAGCCGCGCAGCAGCGAGCCGGTGCCGAAGAACGCGAGGCCCTTGGCCGAGGCGTGCGTGATCACGTGCAGGAGCGCGCCGGCGATCGCCAGCGGGGCGCCGAAGCCGATGCCGAGCGCGACGATGCCCATGTGCTCGATCGAGGAGTACGCGAGCAGCCGCTTGAAGTTGCGCTGGCGCAGCACGAACAGGCTCGCCGTGACGAGCGAGATCACGCCGAACACGATCAGCGCGTGCTCGGCGAACGCGCGCTCGCCGGCCGCGACGGTCACCTGGAAGAAGCGCAGGATCGCGTAGAACGCCGCCGCCAGCAGCGAGCCGGAGAGCATCGCCGACACGGGCGCGGGCGCCTCGCTGTGCGCGTCGGGAAGCCAGGTGTGCATCGGCACGAACCCGACCTTGGTGCCGAACCCGACCAGCGCCAGCACAAATGCGAGCCGCACGGCGTCGGGCGAGAGTCCGTGGGCATGTGCGATGAAGCGCTCGAAGCGGGGGATGTAGGCGTTGCCGAGAACGTGCGTACCCGCCGCATACAGCAGGATGATCGACAGCAGCGCGATTCCCAGCCCGCTCGAGGCGATCAGCACGTACTTCCACGACGCCTCCAGGGCCGCGTCGGTGCGGTCGATCGCCACCAGCAGCGCCGAGACGATCGTGGTCAGCTCGACGGCCACCCACATCGTGCCGAAGTCCGCCGCCAGCGGCACCAGCAGCATCGTCCAGCCGAACAGGTTCAGCAGCGCGAAATAGCGCCGCGCAAACGGCGCGAAGCCCGGCCGCGTCTGATCGACGCCCAGATAGCCGATCGAGAACACGCCCGCCATCGCGTACAGCAGTCCGGTCGCCAGCAGGAACACGGCGCCAAGTGAGTCCACCCGCAGCCACCCGTGCGCGGCATCGAGCACGCGGCCGTCGCGGACCGTGATCGCGATCGCGATCGCCAGGCCGAGCGATGTGAGCCCCGCCACGAGCGTCGCGGCGCGCGCGACACGCCAGCCGTCCAGCAGCGTGAGCGCCACGGCGACCAGCGGCACGGCCGGGATCGCGTACAGCAGCCAGGTCATCCGGTCAGCCTGTTCAGGACGTCGGTTCGCACCGCGGTCCGCTCGACCGCGAGGTACTGCACGAGCACGACGAACACGAGCACCCCGATCAGCACGTCGAACAGCAGCAGCAGCGCGAGGATGATCGGCAGGCCGGGCGCGATCACGAGGGTCGCGACCGACACCGCGTTCTCGAGCACGAGGAAGCCGAGCAGCTGCGAGGGCGCATAGGGGCGCAGCACCATCAGCAGGAATGCCGTCAATACGCCGCCGACGGCGATCGGCAGGGCCGACAGCGGCAATGCGCCCTCGGCCCCGATGTGGATCGGGCGCAGCGCGATGAACGCGAACGAGCACAGCGCGATCGCGATCAGGATCGCGCTCGCCGTCCCGATCACCATCGGCACGCGCGTTTCCACGTCCAGGCGGCGCAGCACGAAGCGGATGCCGAGCGGGAACAGGAGCGCCTTCAGCGCGATCGTGGCCGCGGCGAGCGCATACAGCGAGCCGTTGCCGTGGCCGCTCGCGGCGGTCGTGATCGCCAGCCACGCGACGATTAGCGAACCCAGCGAGTACAGGCGCAGCTGCTCCCACACGTCCTGCGAGCGCAGCATCCCGAACTCGGTCAGCAGCACCGCCACGGCGGTGATGGTGGCAGCCGCCCCGAACGCGCTCAGGTGAACCTCACCGAACGACGGCTCGAACAGGAAGATCACCACCGCCAGCACGGCGAACATGAAGCTCGCGACCGTGAACTCGGGGATCTTGTACAGGCGCAGCTTGGCGAAGCTCGACTCGATCACCACCACCGCCGCGCCGACCACCAGGGCCTTGCAGAACAAGAGTCCGATCGCGACCAGCACCGACCCGAGGTCGCCCGTCGCGGCCATCCCCCACGGCAGCACGAGCACGTTCATGAAGATCGTGAACAGCAACAGCTGCTTGACGCTCGAGCCCCAGCGCAGGAACGCCAGGCCCGGGCCGGAGTGCTCGGCCACCCTGCCCTCCTCGATCTGCCCGAACTCGAGCGTCCCGCCGTGGTTCTCCACCGGGATGCGCCCGGTCTCGGTCAGCACCAGCATGAAAAACGCGGCGATCATCAACAGATGGCTAGGGCGCACCACCTGCACGGTGGCCGAGCGGATCGTCGCGCCGAACGCATACGGCAGATCGGTGTGGGTCGTCAGCGCCAGCACGAACGTCACGAAGATCACCGTCGGCTCGTTGAACGCCCCGAACGAGCGCAGGCGGCTCGAGCCGAGCTGCGCATACGGGCTGCCGCTGTCGACCGCCGCGACCGACACCGAGAAGCTGGCCAGCGCCAGGATCAGCCCGACGCCGAAGAAGTCGGCCATGTAGCCGAGCGGCAGCGGGAACGTGGTCAGCGCCGGGATCAACAGCGGCACCGTCGCGTAGGCCGCGAAGCTCACGTACGGCGCCGCGCGAAACACCGGGCCCGCCGGGCCGGGCAGCACCGTCTCCTTCTGCAGCAGCTTGAAGATGTCGTAGTAGGGCTGTAGGACGCGCGGCCCGGTGCGCTGCTGGATGATCGCCTCGACCCTCGCGATGATCCCGCTGACCAGCGGCGCGAGCACGAGAATGCTCACCACCTGCAGAATCTGGATAGCCCAATCGGGAAGGGTCGGCACTACGGTCGATCTCTCCTTTCGCGGTCAACTAGTCCTTCGCGAAAGGAGCCATCAGCCCTTGTAGGTGGGCAGTTCGAGCACGGCCGGACTCTCCGCCGGACTCGCCAGGACGCCATCTGGCTTTGACAACATACCGTACGGCCCGGACGGGCAGAACCCCTGACGCGCACGGCGAGCGCCCGCGGGGGCAGCACCCGAGCAGGACCTCGTCCGCTTTATGCGCGTCGCGCCGGAGCCGCTTTGCCGGCCGCGACCCGCGGCGCCGTGTTCGGTGCGAGCGTCGGCGCGTACGGGTTCTCGCCCTCGGGCGCACTGGCGGCGCGCGCGGGCGCCGGCCAGCCGGAGCTCATCCAGATCGCCCGCTGCCAGGAGTCCGCCTCGGGCCCGGCCGGCTCGCCGGCCGCCTCGGCGCGCTGCTTGCGGGCGTGCTCGCGCAGTTCTCCCGCCAGCCTCAACGCCGCCGTGTGCTCCACGACCGCGAGGTGCTGGCGCTGCTCGGAGGTCTGCGACGCCTGCCATGCGATCCTGAAGTGCGGGACGCACAACCCCGAGCCGGCCGCCAGCCGCTCGCGAAACTCGCCGTCGCCGACGAGCTCGTCCAGCAGGTATCGCACGTTGTCGGCGATCCCCTGCTCGCGGTAGGCGCAGGCCGGGCAACGCTCCTCGCTGAGCGCCCCCGCGGCGGGGAGCAGGCTCGCGAGGTCCGCCAGCAGCCGCTCGACGGTCGCGAGATACACGTCGGTGACGCCGATCGTGGTGCGCATCGCATCGACTTCGATGCGACACAGCTGCCGCGCGTGATCGGCGCAGAACCCGCGCGCGCGGGCGAACTGCTCGACCACGTCGTCCCGCATCGACCACTGGTCGAAGAACCCCCAGATGTACTCGCGGTCGAGCTTGTGATGAGCGCGACACAGCGGGCAGATGCCGTACATCAGCCCCTGCCGCAACCATCTCGTCAACGCGCTGCTCGTCATGATGGCCTCCACACAACCAACGTCGGATCCACGGACAGAAGCCATCAGCGAACGCACGACGCACGCGCGGACGCACTCAGAGCGAGCCTCATCGCTCGCTCGGAATGCTAGCGGGGTGGCCGCCGCCGCCGACCGCACCCTCAAACGGTTGCAGTGGCCGACGCCGCCCGCCGGGCACGAGCGCAGCAGTGGCGCTGGGTCAGGCGGGATAGCGGCTATGCTGATAGTGAGCGATGAGGCTCGCTCCGAGCGTGGCCGCTGCCACTGATGGCCTCTATGGCATGAGAACCGATGTCATAGGAGGCCGCGATGCGAGGCAGTGGCGAAGTCGCGTGGGTCGAGCCCGAGGATTTGGCGCTGGACGGCTCGACGACGGCGCCCGCAATCGAGTTCGTCGACGTTCACAAGCGCTTTGGCGACAACCAGGTCCTCGACGGGCTGTCGATGGAGATCCCCGAGGGCAGGATCTCGATGCTGATGGGGCCGTCCGGGACGGGGAAGTCGGTGTGCATCAACCACATGGTCGGGCTCACGTTCCCCGACTCGGGGAACATCCTGATCGAGGGCGAGTCGGTCCCGAACATGACACTGCCGAGGCTGCGCGAGATGCGCCGCCAGAAGTTCGGAGTGCTGTTCCAGGACGGAGCCCTGTTCAGCTCGATGTCACTGTTCGACAACGTGGCGTTCCCGCTTCGCCAGATGACGGACATGACACCGGCTCGGATCAGCGAGATAGTCATGCGCCGCCTCAGTGAGGTGGGGCTGGCCGACGCGGCCGACTCCCACCCCAGCGAGCTCTCCGGCGGCATGCGCAAGCGCGCCGGGTTCGCCCGCGCGCTCGTGATGGACCCGCACATCGTGCTGTTCGACGAGCCCGACTCGGGCCTAGACCCGGTCCGTTGCGCGCTGTTGTGCGAGCTGATCCAGGAGGTGCACGAGCACAGCGGCGGAACGTACGTGGTCGTCACCCACGACATGCTCTCCGCCAGGCGGATCGGCGAGTACCTGTGCATCCTGTGGCGCGGAAAGGTCGTCGAGCAGGGCTCGGCCGAGCAGGTGTTCAACTCCGAGAACGAGTTCGTGCGCCAGTTCCTGGCGGGCGACGCGATCGGCCCGCTCGGCATGCAATGACCGCCGGCCGCTCAACCACCGCCGGCCACTCAACCACCGCCGGCCGCCCAACCGCTCGCGCGCGACGTCACGGCCCGGGCGGCCTTGCCGGTGGCGTACCCGAGCAGCGCCCCGCCCAGCACGTCGCTCGGGTAGTGCACGCCCAGATACGGTCGCGACGCGGCGGTAAGCAACGCCCAGCCGACGAGCACGGGACGAGGCAGCAGACCGTCGAAGGTGTAGATCGCCGCGAGGGCCGTGGCGGTATGCGAGCTTGGGAAGCTGTAGCGGGAGGTGACACCCGCGAGGGGTGGCAGGCCATCCAGCTGAGGGCGCGGGCGACGGATGAGCCCCTTGATCTGGCGGCTCGCCTGCTCGGTCGCGACGGCCGTCAGCGCCGCCCCGAGCCAGCGCGACGCTCTGGCACGGTCACAGACCGCGGCGGCGATGCCAAGGCCGACCCAGCCGCGGGCATGATCGCCGAACCGGGAGAGCAACAGCGCCAGCCGATCGCCTGTGGGAGTGTGCGGAAGCGCTCGCCAGGCGAGCAGCAGAGGCTGCTCGCA
The DNA here is from genome assembly GCA_035507415.1 of Solirubrobacteraceae bacterium. Lineage (GTDB taxonomy): Bacteria > Actinomycetota > Thermoleophilia > Solirubrobacterales > Solirubrobacteraceae > Palsa-744. Next base: position 63,220 of record DATJOF010000020.1, on the reverse strand, counting down.
CCCCGTATTTCCGGCGGTCGGGCCGGCGGTTGTGTGGTCACGCGGGCTCAGCTGGGCCTCCCGGTATCTGGCTTGAATGGACCCAGGAGCCATCAGCCCTCGCCGGGCGGTTTCGACCGAAGCCACGGCGAGCACCATCGCCTTGGTCCAAACATACAGGCCGTGCTCTGAACGCGGAACGTCGGTGAGATGGCGATTGACGAGCAAGCCCTACGCGCCGCCGCTGTTCACTACGCGAGTGCACGCCACGATTGTCGTGTGGCCGAGGACGCCGCGCGCGCAGCCTACCTTCGTCTAGAGGCGAGCCCCGACACGCTCGAGTACCAGATTGCGTACAGCGAGGCGCGCAAACGCGAAGCCGCGACGGCGCTGCGCAAGCGCCGCGCGCAGGAAACGTACCTGCTGGCGGGGGGATACAGCGAACAAGATCCCGCTGCGCAGTGAACCGAAGCGCTTACTTGCAACTCGCTCGGCAGTCAATGGAGTATTGCGATGCGCGTGGTAAGGTGGCCTTGAGCGATGAGGCCCGCTCTGACTGCGGCGTTGCCGCCGATGGCTTCTACCGAACTCAAGCTCGTGAGTTGGAGGTTCGTGTGGATGCCTGTATGGCTCGGCCTAGATCGCTGCTAGAGGTGGGTTGGGGGTCGGGCGAACGCCGTCGTGGCGTTGGCGCCTACAGCACGGGACTGCCGTCCGTGCGGGCGTTGCGCGCGGATAGCTCGCGGCGCGAGTTCTCCTGCATTTCAGCCGAACAGGAGGTCATAAGGTCATGACGCATACGCGCTATTGGGCCGCCACGCTCGCGACCGCCCTCTGTGGTGGGTTCATCGTGATCGTGCGGTTCGCATTCAGCATTTCCTCGACGCCGTGGATCGTGTTCGGCGTCGCGATCGCAGCAACAGTGTGCTCGCTGGCCGCGTTTGCGGTCGCGCTATTGCGCTCTAGCCAGGCGTTCTCCGGTCTGAGTGCGATCAACGCGCTGATCGGGGCATGGACGATCATCGCGATGCTCACGCTCAACAAGCCAGCCGCCGGGTGGCTTGCGTTCGCCTGTGGGCTGGGTTTGTTGATGGTCGCGCTACGCGCGCTCGCTCTTCACGAGACAACCATCGAGCGGATCGTCTATGGGCTAGAGGGGACGGGTGCCGATGACGAGCAGCTCGGGACTACGACAAATTCGCGCGTCGTGCGCCGGCTCACGGTGAGCGCACCGATGCGCTCGTGGCTGTCGTGGCTCACGAACACCGCGATCGCGGTCGCGGGCGGTTTTATCGTCATACTGACGTTCGCGCTCACCCGCCCGGGTACCAGCCACGCCTCGCCGCGCTGGCTGGCGTTCGGCTTGGCGATCGGGGTCGCGTGCGTGGCGGTCGGCTCACTGTTGGATCGTGCGTTGCTACACACAACGGGCAGGACCGCCGACTGGACCGCCGAGGGTCGGCGAGCGCTGCTTGCACTCGCGGGGGGCAATCTCGCGACAGCCGTCGCGTTGATCGTGACGATGATCGTCTCTAACGGCGACACGGCCCGATGGATCGCGTTTGGGCTTGGTTGCGCGATGGTCGGCATCTCGCTGGTTGCTCTGACTGTGCACGAGGTAACGACTGAGCGGGTGCGGCATGAGCTGGAGGTCGCACAGCCTGCACCGATCTATCCGAGCGCCCCGTCGATCGGAGCGCCGGGGCCCGCCTGACCGGGTCCGCTCCACGAGCTCGTGCCCTGGCATCGAAACGTCTGTCTGGGTGCCGGAGCACGAGTCGATGTGGAGAGCCAAGGCTTGTTTGCGACGTGCAGCAACGAGGCTCACCTTGTGAGCGAGCTCATTGGTTGATGGCCTCTGTGTTACAGGATCGGCTGGGGAGACGAGCATGTCATCGCGCAAGGTTGCAGTGAAAAGACGCGTAGCGTCCCCGGCGGCGGAGTCCGCTGCTGCTGTGGTCGGCGATGTCCTCGACCACGTTGCCGGCGGGGTGCTGCGCTTCAGACGCTTCGCCGTGCGCTTCTGGGACGGCAGCGAGCTACGCGCCAGCCCGCGTGAAGGCGAGCCCCCGACGGTCGTCGTGAACGACCCGGCCGCGATTGCGCACATCGCCCGAGAACCGAACGAGCTCGGCCTTGCCCGCGCGTGGGCGCTCGGCGCGATCGATCTGATTGGGGATCTCGATGACCTATTCACGATCGTAGAGCAGATGCCCCGTCTACGACTGTCCCGGCTAGACAGGCTGCGCACCCTCTACGGCGCGTGGCGGCTGCTCGGCCGCGAGATTCTACCGACACCGGCGCAGCTCGAGGCTGAGATCCAGCAGCGAAACGGGCGTCTTCATTCACGACGCCGGGACCGTCAAGCGGTGCGTCATCACTACGACATCCCGACCGATTTTCACCGACTCGTGATCGGAGAGAGCATGGTCTACTCGTGTGCGTATTTCACTACGCCGACAGACCCGCTCGAGCAGGCGCAGGCACGTAAGCTCGATGTGATTTGCCGCAAGTTGCGACTCGAACCGGGGGCGCGCATGCTCGACGTGGGCTGCGGTTGGGGCGCGCTCGTGACGCACGCCGCGCGCGCATACGGCGTCCGCGCTGTCGGCGTGACGCTGTCAGAGCAACAGGCCACCCAGGCCCGCGAACGCGTAAGCCAGGCCGGGAGTGACGTCGCCGCCCATTGTGAGATCCGCGTCGCCGACTACCGCGAGATCGAAGACGGCCCGTTTGACGCGATCGCGAGCGTCGGGATGTACGAGCACGTCGGGCTGGAGCAGCTCGACACCTACACCGCCACCATCTATCGGCTGCTGCGGCCCGGCGGCCTGTTCCTCAACCACGGCATCGCGCGCCTGCAGAGGCACCAGCGCAAGACGAGTCGCTTTATCGACCGTTTCGTATTTCCCGATGGGGAGCTTCACCCCGTCGGTGAGCTGATCCGCTCGCTCGAGCGCCAAGACTTCGAGATCCGGGACCTGGAGGCGCTGCGCGAGCATTACGGCCTCACGCTGCGCCGATGGATCGCGAACCTCGACGCCAACCGTGACAGGGCCGTGCACGTGGCGGGCAGCGCCCGCGAGCGGATCTGGCGGCTTTACTTGACCGGGTCGGCGCGCGCGTTCGAGCACGGCCACCTTTCCATCTTCCAGGTCCTCGCCACTCGACCTGGCGCCAACCACCGGCTGCCACTCCTACGGCCAACCCTCGCCGAGCGACCGGGAGACGTCGGGAACGTCCCGTAAGACCAAGCTGCGCGATGCGACTGGATCGGACGGGAAGGTTTCGGCACCGCAGCGTTCGGCGGGGGCCGGCCGTTCGGGCCTACCCGCCGCGGCGCATCTGCGGGCCAAGCGCCGCTCGTCGCTATCCGAGCCCGAGCGGTCTCGCGCGCCTGGTAGCGTGCGGGACGGCGATGAGGCTCGCCGCAACCGCCGCCTCCGCGGCTGATGGCTTCTACGGCACATCGCGAGGTTGTTTGGAGGAGGCATGCGGATGGCAGTGCGCGTGAAGGTGCGAGCGGCGATCTGGATTGACGGCAAGCTGGCTGTCCACCGCTCGCGGCGGCTGGGCAGACAACGTACGACCCTCCCGGGCGGCTGGGTCGGTCGCCGCGAGTCGGTTACCGACGCACTGGTCCGCGAGGTCAAGGAGGAGCTGGGGATCGACGTGGACGTGGGTGACCTGCTGTGCGCCGGCGAGGTCGTCAACTCGGCCACACGCCAGGATCTCGAGCTGGTGTTCGCGGCGACCCCGCGCGCGCCGATCGACGGCGGCCGGCTGACGCTCGTCGATCCATGCGGCCCGGCAGCGCAGTACGTGCTGCCGCCGATACTCGCGCAGCTGGCCGAACAGCACGATGCTGCCGCGTCGGGCGCCCCGACACAGCGCTGGCTGGGCAACTTGTACGTCGCCGGCCTGAAACACTCCTAACGCGTGCGCCGGGGGCCCACGAACAACTCTGCAACGGGCCACGAACAACTCCGCACGGGCCCGACGACCTGGTCTCACTTCGACCGGGAGGAGAACGTCGGGATGGGAGCAGCACATGCACGGCGAGCGGACCCGATGCCGGGCAGGACGATCAGGCTATAGCCGGTCATCGTCGTCGGTGCGCCACGGCCTGGCTAGCTCGCGATGCCCTGCGACTCGGAGAACCGTCTGCAGGTACGCGGTCCGCTCGTCGTTGCTGACCAGTCCTCGCCGCAGCGCCTTGCGCTTCAGCGCGAACGTTCGCATATCTTCGGCTGCGCGCCGCATCGCCCCTGCGAAGGTCGCGATCAGCGATTGCGCCTGTTCGGCTGGCGGGTCGGCCGCGAGCACGCTCACTAGATGGCCGGCACACAGGCTCACCGGCGGCTCGTTCCCCTCGGCGGGCTCTGCACGCGCGAGCGCGTCGAGCACATCGGCGACGGCGTCGCGCTCGGCCTCGTCGAGCGCACGGCACACCGGGCAGCGATCGGGGGTCGGCGTGTAGTGTGCCAGAACCTCTGCGACCTGCTGGGTGGTGCGCGCCGCTGTTAGCTGTGCCGCCAGCGCCTGGGCGAGCTCGGCGTGTGTGAGCGCAATCCCGACCGGGTCGGCGCTCTGCGCGTACAGCCACGTATGCAGCGCGCAGAACCCGCCAGCGCCGGCGTGCTCGGCGCGCCGGTCCTGGTGGGCCGCCAGCTCGTATTGCGCGTGCGCGAGGTAGTCGAACGGCACCGTCGCGATTCGCTGGCAGATCGTGCACGACAGGCCCGTGCTGGGGCCGGCGGGGAACGGCGATAGCTCTTCCGGTCCTTGCTGGTCGCTCGTGGGGGCGGGTGTCCAGGCGGCCAGCTCGGCGTCAAACGCGGCGAGGCTGGCGTCGAGGGCGCGCAGGCGAGCCGCGTGATCTTGCCGGTAACGGACTTCCAGGCGGCGCCGGACACGCTCGGCGGCCTCTTGCAGGTCGGCCTGGACGCGAGCGTCGAGATCCCCGGTCCAGCTCTCGGCGGCCTGCGCGAGCGCGTTACGCGCCTGCTGGCAGTACGCATCCGCAGCTGTCGCGAGCGCGGCGTGTAGCTGGCGCTCGGGGTCGTCGAACCTCGCGGGCGAGAGCCTCGCGGGACGGTCGATCCTTTCGCCGAAGGCGACCCGCGGCGTGTGCAGCGGTGGTAGATCGGCGGGGGACCAGCCGCCGATGGTGTTCGTGTCGTCCGCTAGGCCGTACAGGCTGGCCGCGAGTGGCTGCACGCGGTGGCGCAGCTCGAGCATGGCTTGGATGTGCTCGCCCGCGGTCGCGAACAGCAGCGTGTGCATATCGGTGGCGCGCTCGCCGAGCCACCGATCGAGTGACGGCCCGGCTGTCTCGAGCGTCGCTGCGAGCTGCCGAGAGAGCCATTGTCGTGTGCGGCGTCCGTTGGAGGGCCTGTCGATCAGCGCGGAGATCGTCTCGCTCAGCTCCTGCGGCCAGAATCGGGAGCGCTCGATCAGCAGCGGCAGGAGGCGCGCGGCGAGCTGGTCGCGCACGCCGGCAGCGAGCGTGTGCGCCTCGCTCGAAAGGTCGGCCACGTGCTCCTGCAAGCGTCGGTCGGTGTCCTCGCGTGCGCTGGGCTCCTGGGCTTGGGCGGCGCGGGCGAGCTGCAGGTCGGACTGCTCGCGCGCGAGCAGGCGCCGTGCGCGCCCGCAGGTCTGCGCCAGGAACACGTGGGACTTCTCGCGCGTCAAGAACTGCACGAGTGACTGCTCGAGCGCCGGCAGCCCGCTGTCGCTCAGCCCTGCGCGATCGCCGCTCGTCCTTGCCAGCAGCGCGCGCCTGGCGGACAGCGGATGAACCCGGGCGTCTGTGCCGTCGTCTGAGAGCTGGGAGCGGACGAAGCGGATCACGTCCTCGGCCTCGGCTGCACCGACGAGGTCTGTCTTGTTCACGACCAAGAACAGCTTCTCGACGTGCCGGCGCACGGTGGCGAGGAACCGTTGCTCGGCCGCGCTGAGCGGCGCGTCGCAGCCAGTCACGAAGATCACCGCGTCCGCGTGCGGAAGGAACTCCTCGGTCGTCGCGGTGTTAGCGGCGATCGCCGACCCGATACCCGGCGTGTCGACGAACGAGAACCCGAGCCGCAGGATCTCGGCGGGCAGCTCCACCTCCGCCGATACGACCTGCAGCTCTTGGCGCTCGCCACTCTGTTGGGCCACGTACCGGACGAGTTGATCGAGCGGGACGTCGATCGGGAACGAGCTGCCGGCGCGGCGCACCCAGGCGCGCGGCTCGCTGCCGTAGCGAACGGTGGTCAGAACCGAGGTCATCGGCAGCGCCCCTGTCGGGAGATATGCCTCGCCGAGAATCGCGTTCATGAGGGTGCTCTTGCCGCGACTGAACTGGCCGACCACCGCGAGCTGGAAGGCGTCCTCGGCGAGACGCGCGAGCAGCTCGCGGCCTGTGGCCTCGCGCTCGTCGTCGTGGCGCTCGTGCGCGATCGTCATCAACTCCCTGATCGGCTCCGCGAGCGCCAGCTTGCGCCGGCGGTACTCGCCCAGCGCCCCGCCGTGGCCGTTCGCCGTCGTCCGCGGGTCGATCGGTGTGATCGGCGGGCCATCCGATGTCCTCGGTGGATCGACCGCCGGAGCTGTTGTCGCGGATGCGGGGTCGTTGCGATTCATGCGGCCGTGTCCCCGTCTCGCAGCGCGCGCTCGGCGGTCTCGCGGACCATGAACGAATTGCAGCTCGTGAGCTCCGTCAGCCAGCCGGCCAGCTCACGGGCACCGGCGATCTGGACGGCGCTGCGAAGCGCCTCGGTGGCAAGGAACGGGTCGAATCCCTCATCCACGACCCGGCGCAGCGCCGGCACGGCATCCGCTGATCCGCGGCTGCCGAGTGTTTTCGCGGCGAGCATCGCACGGTCGCTGTCGGGATGGTGAAGCGCCCACTCGAGTCGCTGCTCGTCGGTGATGTCGGCCGGGGCGGCAACCTCCTGCGCGCAACGGACACACGGCCCGCGCGGGTGAGGGTTGGGGGTGTAGCAGCGAAAGCACCAGTACACGGCTGATCGCCTCCACCGGCGCGGTCAACGCCCGGGCTCGGCGGCTGCCTCGAGCTCGGCGATCAGCTCGCAGCGCTCGGCGATCGCCGCGAGCTCCGTTGCCCGGGCCCGAATCGACGCGTGGTCCTGAGTGTGCTGGTTTTCGGCGCGCTCGAGCGCCTGGGTGATCGCGGCGATCGCGCGCTCGACGCTCGCGGCGAGGTCCTTGCGATACGAGCGGATGCTCTCAACAACGCGTTCGTGCAACTCTGAGCGCAGTCGCCCGGCGTGCCGGTCGGCCATCTCCACTAGGCGCTGTTCGGCATCGGCGAGCAGCAGATGCCGTCCCAGCCTCCCCGGCACAAGGGTGCGCAGCCGACCGACGATCATGTCCAACGCCTGTTCGGAGTCGTGCAGCTTGAACGAGAAGCGCGACTGCTCGCACAGTCCCGCGCGGGGCAGCAGCCCCGCCCGGTCGGTGTCGAACACGTCCACGGCGAGCGTTTGCACGTCATCGAGGATCCGCCCGATCCGGGCGGCATACCCGTCTTGCAGCGTCTCGAGCTCTGCGGCCAAGCTCGGCTCGAACTCGCCCACGAGCTCGGCGAACTCGTTGCGGATGCACGCCTCGATCCAGTCCAAGAGCTCTGCGGCAAGCTCGCCCGCAGAGCACCGGTCCAGCTTGCCTGCGTGATCGCGCAACGCCAAGCGCAAGCGTTCGCTTTCGGCCGCGGCCCAGCATTCAAGCGGCCGATCCAGATGCTCGACCAGCGCCCGGCGCGCACCCTGATCGAGCAGCGTAGCCGCCTCCTCTCCTGCACTGCGCAGCTCGGTGATCTGGTCCTGGAAGATCCCGGCGCGCTGCTGCAGCTCACGCAGCGGCAGCTCACGCGCGCGTATCTCGAGCCGGGCGGATGCCATGATTTCGGCCGCGGCCGCGGCGGCGACGCCGGCGACGGAGCGCGCCAATGTCCCCAAGCGCTCCTCGCTCGCCAGCCAACTCAAACGCCGCCGCAGCGCGGCCATCCCCTCCCCCTCTCGGGCGCTGACCGCGAACACCGCCTCCGGTTCGCAGCCCGAGAGGTCGCTGGCGGCCTGCTCGATGAACTCGAGCGCGGCCTGCCGGTCCTCTCCGATGAGCTGGTCGATCCTGTTGAGCACGAGCAGCACGCGCGGAACCCGCTGCGCGAGTTCCCGCACCAAGTCTCGCTCCGCCGCGGTGAACGGCTGGCCCGCGTCCAGCACGAACACCGCGGCGTCGACCTGTGCCAGAAATTCACGTGCCGTACTGGTGTTGTGCTGATGAATCGAACCGACGCCAGGCGTGTCGACGAGGTCGATCCCCTTTACCAGCAGCTCGTTGGCGAGCTCGACACGCACGACTTCCACTCCCAGCCAGTTCTCGGGGTTGCCGGCCTCCGTCACGTAGGTAGGCAGCTCATCGAGGGGCAGCTCCTGCTCTGAGCCATCGCTGTAGGACACGAGCAGGCGCTCGCGATCGCCGGCAGCAAGGATCGTCACGACCGAGGTCAGCGGCAGCACCCCGGTGGGCAGGACGTCGCGCTCGAGCAGTGCGTTGATGAGCGTGCTCTTGCCCCGCTTGAACTCGCCGAGCACCACCAGGTTCAAGCGATCGCCGACCAACCGCTCACGCGCGGCCCGCAAATCGCGCAGCAGGCCCCGCAGCCCAAGCGTGTCGCTGAACGCGATCAGCTCTCCCAACGTCGAGCGCAACCCCGCGCTGTCGGGAAGATCCGGCGGGAACTCCGGCAATGACGGCTTGGCGGTCTGCTCCAACATGGTCCTCCACGAACACGCACCAGCTCGAATACGTTCGTAGAGGCCATTAGCGAACGGCTACATTCGCGCTCGGAGCGAGCCTCATCGCTCAGGATCAGCTTAGCACCAGCCGCTGCCCGGCACGAGCCGCTCGGCGCCCGCCGCCCACCGCTACCCGCTCGCCGCCCGCTGCCCGCCGCCCGCCGCCCGGATCGTGGCAATCGGCCCTGGAGCGGCAGGCTGTGCCGATTCGTCGCGTACAGTGTCTTGCCGAAGCGATGAGGCTCGCTTCCTGCGCCCAAATGGACGGGCGCCGCAACCGCGCGCTCGGCGCCGATGGCCTCTATCCCAACGAGCAAATCGTCCGCTTACAGGTGGGAGGCCCGTCATGCCGTGGCCGTACATGTCCTCGCAGTGCCCGACCTGCTGGTATTTCTTGCCGTTCGAACCCGAGGCTGAAGACGACGCCGGCTACACGCTGCCCGGCGCCTGCCAGCACCCGTTGATCGGGATGGAGCTGTTCGTCTCCAAAGACCGCCCGGAGTTCATGACCGCGCAGTGCGACCTGCGCTGGCCGGCGCCTTCAGCGCCGGCCGATACCGGGGTAGACCGCTAGGAGAGACTCGCTTTCGATAAAGGCGAGCGGCCCCGATTTGCGGGTCGCGGCCCTGGACAAGCGCCGCAGCGCATCGCCGAACGCACGGGCGGGTACTACCCTGGGGTGTAGAGCGATGAGGCTCGCTCAGAGCGCGACCGTCACGGCCGCTGATGGCCTCTACGTCACGAAACCGGCCCGACGTGGAGGCATGATGGATTGGCCAACGAGAAGCATCCGCAGCCGCATCACATGGCTCCTGCTCGGCCTGAAACCGAGACGCAGGCCGCAAACGAGCGTTCACCCCGCTGGCGAGACGCTGCCCGCAACGGGCGCATCCGCGCCCCGGTACGCCATCCCCGTCGAAGAACACCTCTACAGCATCGAACGACCCGGAGGCCGCCCCCCGCTGCTGCTCCTCACCGCCATCGACGGAGAGGGACGGCTGGCACGCGTGATCACTTGCGACGGCGAGAACTACCAATGAGACAACCCGGCCGCAGCGCACCCGCCCCCGGCGCACCCGCCCGCGGCACACCAGCCCGCAGCAGCGACAACGACCGCGCAAGCCCTCTGATCAACTGCATTCAGGGCCGGCAGATTCTCGACAGCCGCGGCCATCCGACTGTCCAGGCCGAAGTGATCCTCGCCTCGGGCGCACGCGGCAGGGCTGCCGTGCCGGTTGGGTCCTCCACCGGTCGCTACGAGGCGCTCGAGCTACGCGACGGCGGTCGGCAGTGGAGCGGCCAAGGCGTCCGTGCGGCGATCGCGAACATCGAGGGCGAGATCGCCCGCAATCTGCTGGGGCGCGACGCGCGCGACCAGGAGATGATCGACGCGCTCCTGATCGAGCTGGACGGCAGCTCGAGTCTCGTCCACCTCGGCGCAAACGCGGTACTCGGCGTGTCGCTCGCAGTCGCCCGCGCGGCCGCCGCCTGGGCCCACGAACCGCTATGGCGTCACCTCCATACCGGCGAGGAGACGCCGGCGGGGCTGCCGACACCGATGGTCGGCGTCTTGGACGGCGGCGTACATGCCGATAACCGGCTGCTCGTCCAAGAGTTCATGCTGGTCCCCCTGAACGCGCCGTCGTTCTCAGAGGGAGTGCGGATGTGCGCGGAAACCTACGATGGACTCGGGCACAAGCTGCTCGCCGGCGGCCTGTCGCGCGCCGTCGGGGAGGTTGGAGGCTACGCCGCGCAACTCGACAGCACCGAGGATGCCCTCAACCTTTTGCTCGCCGCGATCAAGACCGCCGGGTATGAACCAGGGATCGACATCGCGATCGCGCTCGACGTTGCCGCCAGCGAGTTGATCGACGCCGACCAGGACTACCGCCACGAACACGAAGCCGAGCCGCTCTCCACAGACGAGCTGATCGTCTACTGGACCGAGCTGTGCGAGCGCTTCCCGATCGTCTCGCTCGAGGACCCGCTCGGCGAGGAGGACTGGACCGGATGGCGTGAGCTCACCCAACGCCTCGGCAGACAGGTGCAGCTCGTCGGAGACGACCTGTTCGTCACCCACCCCAGCCTCCTGCAGCTCGGGATCGACCAGCACACGGCCAACGCGGTACTCATCAAGCCAAACCAGGTAGGGACACTCACACGGACCCTGGAGATGATCCGACTCGCTCACACCGCCGGCTACCGCACCGTGATGGCGCACCGCTCGGGCGACACCGAGGACACCACGATCGCCGACCTTGCCGTCGCGACCGGCTGCCACTACGTCAAGTTCGGCGCGCCCACCCGCGCGGAGCGCACATGCAAGTACAACCGGCTGCTTCGCATCGAAGAGCAACTCGCCGCCGAGCACCCGAGATGAACACCACGCAAAGCAGCGACACCGAGCCGCGGACCGCGGCGGCGGGTGTCCTGCCCGAGTTCATGCGAGGACCGCTCACGGCAGCAGCGGTCGAGCTCGCGAAAGCCGCCCACGACGGGCAGCTGCGCAAGGACGGCTCCCCGTTCCTCGTGCACCCGCTCGAGGTTGCGGGCCTGGCGTGGAGCGCGGGCGCCGAGGAAGAGGTGATCGCCGCGGCCGTGCTACACGACATCCTGGAGCGCACCTCGACCCCGCGCACGCTGCTGCAGAGGCAGCTCGGAGAGCGAGTCGCCCGGATCGTCGTGGCTCTCACCCAGGACGAGCGAATCGCCTCCTACCACCGGCGCAAGGCGGCGCTTCGCTCCCAAGCGATCGCGGCCGGGGCGGACGCACACGTCGTGTTCGCCGCCGACAAGATCTCAAAGACTCGCGAGCTGTACACACGAATCGCCGCCCGGGACGACCGCGCACCGACCGACAAGCAGCGCGCCCGGCTCAGACACTATGAAGCGAGCCTGCAAGCCCTCCAACAGGCGGCACCCGGTCTACGACTCGTTGACACGCTCGCCTTGGAGCTCTGGTCGCTGCGCACCCTGCCGCCGCTGCCCCGACCGGGCGCATAGGCCGCCCCACTCACGAACAGCCGGTCAAAAACTCGATGCGCGTCACCTCGCGTAGATCGCAAACGCGATGAGCACGGCGACAAACACGTAGAACAGGTAGAGGTTGACGTCGCCGGACTGGATCGGGCGCGCGAGCCGGGCGAGCGTCTCCACCAGGCGGACGACCGGTTGATAGAGGTAGCGCTCGAAGATCGGCGTCACGCGAAACCCGTAGCGGACGGGCCCCGAGCGCCCCGCGGGGTCATCCGAGGCGCGCTCGAGCTCGATCGCCGGGCGGTAGATCGGATCGAAGGCCACCCGCACGGGATTGGCATGGGTGGTGGCCGTGTATTGCATGCGCGCCTTGAACGCCAGGATGCCCCCGTCCCAGACCGGCACCGCGCGGTTGCGAGCGCGCCGGCGCCCGGCCAGGTAGATCGCGATCGGCACCAGCGACACGGCGAGCATGAACGCCGCCAGGTATGTCGGCGAGAACTCTGAGAAGTCTTCGTGCGCCGGGATCACTCCGAGCTGCGGGACGAGCAGCACCGAATGGATGTCCACGCCGGTGGCCGCGCGGGCGGCGTCGTCGAGCGCGGTCAGCACGAGCGGAGCGCCTACGCCGAGGAACACGCACGCGGTCGCGAGCAGCGCGGGACCGGCGATCGGCTGTCCGCGCTCGCTCGCGCGCGCCGCGCCGCGCGTGCGCGCCATGCCCAGAAACGGGATGCCGTAGGCGCGCGCAAAGGCGTTGATCGCCAGCCCGCCGGTCAGGGCCACCATGCCGCCGGCGATCACGATCAGGATCCCGACCGTGTGGTTGGGGATGCGAAAGCCCTGAAAGAGGCCCTGAAACAGCATCCACTCGCTGACGAAGCCGTTGAGCGGAGGCAGCGCCGCGATCCCCAGGGTTCCCACCAGCGCGATCACCGAGCTGCGCGGCAGACGCCGGATCAGACCACCCAGGCGGTCGAGGTCGCGCGTGCCGGCCGCGTGTTCGACCACGCCGGCCTCGAGGAACAGCAGCGTCTTGTAGACGCCGTGGTTGACGACGTGATAGAGCGCGGTGATCAGCAGGAACACGCCGATCGCGTGCCGATGGTAGGAGGTGAACACGAGCGAGCCGCCGAGCGCGACCAGGATGATGCCGATGTTCTCGATGCTCGAGAAGGCCAGAAAGCGCTTGAAGTCGCGCTCCATCAGCGCGTACAGGATCCCGAGCACGGCCGAGATCGCGCCGAACGCGAGCACCACCGCCCCCCACCAGGCCGGCCCGCCCGGCAGCAGCGTTACGCCGAACAGCGCGATCCCGTAGACGCCGAGCTTGATCACGAGCCCCGAGAGGAACGCCGAGCCGTCGGCGGGCGCGACGGGGTGCGCCGCGGGCAGCCAGATGTGAAGCGGCACCATGCCCGCCTTGAAGCCGAAGCCGAGCAGCGCGAGCAGGAAGGCGGCGTCGCGCCAGCCCGTGCCGATGTGCGCCGCGCGCTGTGCGATCGTGGCGAGCTCGAGGCTCCCCGTCTGCGTGGCGAGGATCGCGAAAGCCGCGACGACCAGGGCGAAGCCGCTCTCGCTCAGCGCGAGGAACAGGAATGCGCCGCGCGTCACCTGCTCGCGCTCCTGATGGCGCAGGATCAGCAGGTAGCTGAGCAGCGACATCGAGCCCCAGGCGACCAGGAACGTCGTGACGCTGCTCGCGCTGAGCACGGCCAGCGAGGCGAGCAGCGCGAGGTTGTAGACGGCGAGATACAGCGCCGTCCCCTGCGACGGCCTGTGGTAGCGAGGGACGTACAGCGCGAGCGCCAGCCCGACGATCCCGAGCAGCGCGATGAACGCGGCGGCCAGCGCCCCCGGGTGCAGGCTGAGCGCGCCGACGACGTTCGAGGTGCTTTGCACGCCGGCCGCATGTCCGTGGATCGCGAGCAGGATGCCGGCGACGAGCGTGACCGCCCCGCCGAGGCCGGACAGCAGCGCGGCCAGCAGCAGCCATGCGGCGCGCGCAGCGCCGACGCCGCTCGCGGCCGCGAGCAGCCAGAGCGCGCCCGCGGCGAGCACCAGGTCGGTGATCGCCCGGCTCATCGCGCGGCCTCGGCCGTGAGATCGAGCGACAGCTCCTGCACACGCTCCTCCAGGCGCCCGACCGCGACGAGCAGCCCGTGCAGCAGCGCGAGCGGGCTCGGGGGGCAGCCGGGCACGTACACGTCGACCGGGATCACACGGTCGACGGCGCCGTGTACGAAGCCGTCCTCGGCATACACACCGCCGAGCGCGCACGCGCCGACCGCTACGACGGCCTTCGGATCGGGCGTCGCCTCGTAGGCCTTCAGCAGCGCATTGTCCATCGCGCGAACCGCCGGGCCCGTAACGAGCAGCAGATCGGCGTGCCGCGGCGCGGGGGTGAAGAAGAAGCCGAGCCGGTGCAGGTCATACGGCGGCGAGGCGAGCAGCCGCAGCTCGGACTCGCACACCGCGCAGGAGCCGGTGTCGACGGTACGAATGTGCAGGCTGCGCCTGAACAGCGAGAGCGCGCGGCGGCGCAGCTCGCCGGCGAGCGCGTCCTGGCTGTGGAGGGCGTCGCCGCCAGCCGCGCCGACCGGGGAAGGCTGCGCGCTCATAGCGCCTCCGCGGATCGCGCCGCCGACAGGAGGTTCGACGCCGCTCACGCCGCGCCTCCACGAATCCCGCCGCCGAGCGCAGGTCGGACGCCGCTCACGACGCGCCCTCACGAATCCCGCCGCCGAAAGCAGGTCGGACGCCGCTCACGACGCATCTCCGCGAATCGGCACGCGCTTGAGCAGCCGGTCGCGTCGCGTGCTCGAGAGCTCGAACACGCCGCTCGGCCGCACCGCGCCCGCACCCTCCTCGACACAGCGACCGCAGGCGCTGCAGGCGCCCAGATCGACGACCAGCTCGCGGTCCGCGCGCGTGAGCGCACCCGCCGGACAAATCCCGACCAGGTGGTCGGCGAGCCGGGTGCTCAGCAGCTCGCTGTAAAACGCCGGCGGTGTCGGCAGGGTCTGCGTCCAGGCGTCGATCACGTCCGGGTAGCGCGTCGTGACGATGCCCCGGCGCACGCCGCGGAAGAACCAGAAGGCCATCAGCGCGCGGACCCCATCAGCGGGCGAACCCCATCAGCGCGCGAACCCCGCCACCGTGAGCCAGAAGCTGGCCTCGATGATCGGGATGTCGGTGAACACGTTCTGCGAGCGCGCCGCGTCGTCGAAGGCGCGCCAGTTGCGCACCGAGGCTGGTCGCAGGCGCGCGCGCTGAATCACGCCGTGCTGGTCGAGCGCGACCCACGTCAGCGCCTCGCCGCGCGCCGACTCAGCCCACCCGAGCCCCGCACCAGCGCGCGGCCGGACCTCGGCGGCGCCGGCGCCCGCGCCGTTCAGCTGCGCCATCGCGACGCGCTCTGAGACGATCACCTCGGCGAGCATCACCTGCATGCGCGCAAGGACGTCGCCGCTCTCACCGCTCTCTGCGGACAGCTCGAGCTCCTCGTAGGGAGCGAACGGATGGTCGGATCGGCAGTCGATCGCCACGCCGGACCCGCGCGCGACGGGACCCACGAGGCCCAGGCGCCTCGCCGTCTCGCGGGAGACGACGCCGGTGGCCTCGAGGCGGTCGACGTGCGAGTTCGTCGCCAGCAGCGCGCGAGCGACGCGCCGCAGCTCATCGCACAGGCGCGGCAGTCCGCGGCGGACCACGTCGACGTCGGGAGCGCGGGCCACCCCACCGGGGGCGAGCACGCCGAACAGGTAGCGGTGACCGAAGGCGGCGGCGTTGAGCCGCAGCAGCTCCTCCACGACAATTTCGCTCTGCGCCTGGCCGACCGACAGCCCGGTCGTCTGGCACATCGCGGCGATCGCGGCCGCGTGGTTGTAGATGCGCTCCAGCTCGAGCGCCAGCGCGCGCGTGCGGATTGCCGGCGGCGGCGGCTCCACCTGCGCGGCCGCCTCGAGCGCGCGGCAGAACGCGAGCCCGTTGGCGATCGCGTTCAGACCGTCCACGCGCTCGACGAAGAACAGCCCGCGCTCGGGACCGACGCCGACCAGCCGGCGTTCGGCGCCGCGGTGCTTGTGCCACTGGAACAGGTACAGGTCGAGCACCTCCTCCCCGGTCGTGACGAGCCCCATGTAGAGCGTCTCCCAAGCGGCGACGCGCACCGGCCCGAAGGGAAACTCGAACGCCTCGCCCTGCACGACGTGCGGCGCGTGGACCCGCTCGAGCTTCGCCCGCTGACGGCGTGTGAGCTTTGGAAACGTCGCCTCGGCGTGAGGAGGCATCAGCACGCGGTTCAGCGGCTTGTCGCTCGCGGGGCGGATCGCGAACTGCTCGTAGATCTCGCACTCCTCGACGAAGGCTGCCGGGTCGAGGTCGGACAAAGCGGGGAACTCGGCGCCCCGCACCGGACACTCGACGATGGCATAGCGCTGCTCGTGGTCGAGCGCATAGACGACGTGCAGCAGCGCTCCGTCGCCGTCGGGCTCGCTCGCGAACAGGTCGGCGAGCCGCGCGCCGTGCGCACTCGCAAGCTCGTCTGTGACCGCCGCAAGATCCTCGCTCACAACCCGAGCGCCGGCCACGCCGGGGGACAGCTGCTCGAAGCTGGCGGGCCTCCCACGGGTCGGCGCGCCGCTCACCTCGATCCCGCCGGCGCCGCTCACGAGATCACCCCGATCGAGTGCGTGATCAGCGTGTTCAGCCCGGCCGGGATCCACAGTCCGAGCAGCAGCAGCGCGCCGAGGCCGAGTATCAACGGCGCGGCCGCCAGCAGACGACTCGAGCGCTCGCGATAGGGGAGCGCGATTCCGTCTGCGCCGTCGCCGGCAAGCTCTCCCGCGTCCTGCGAGGGCGGGCCAAGCGCCATCCCGGCACACGCTCGCATCAGCGCCACGAACGCGATCACCAGCAGCAACAGCAGCAGACCCACGAGCGCCGGGCTCGAGGCGGCGAAGCCGGCGCGCACGATCGTCAGCTCGCTGAGGAACAGGCCGAACGGCGGCGAGCCGGTGACGGCCAGCGCGGCCAGCAGAAGCACGGCGCCCGTCAGCGGCATCGCACCGAAAACGCCGCGCACCTCCGCGACCAGGCGCGTGCGGTAGCGGAGCACGAGGTCGCCCGAGGTCAGGAACAGGACCGCCTTGCCGATCGCGTGCGAGAGCGTGTGCAGCAGCGCGCCGTACAGGCCGAGCGTGCCGCCGAAGCCGAGCGCCACGGCGATGATCCCCATGTGCTCCACCGATGAATAGGCGAACATGCGCTTGAAGTTCACGCGCAGCACCAGGAACAGCGCGCCGATCGTGATCGACAGGAAGCCCAGCACGAGCAGCGCGTCACTCGCAAAACCGCTGCCGAGCCCTCTGTTCGTGACCGCGAGAAAGCGGATGATCGCGTACATGCCGGTGTTCAGCAGCGCGGCGGAGAGCATCGCGCTCGCCGGGCTGGGCGCCTCGGAGTGCGCATCGGGCAGCCACGTGTGCATCGGCGCGAGCCCGACCTTGGTGCCGTAGCCGACCAGCACCAGCAGGAACGCCAGGCGCAGGGTGTCGTGGTGCAGCGCGCCCGCGTGCCCGTACAGGTAGGACCACGTCAGATGCTCGGTCGGCGATCCCGCGATCGCGCTGGCCGCGTAGTAGAGGAACAGCGTGCCGACGAGTGCGATCGTTACGCCGAAGGAGCTGATGATGATGTACTTCCACGCCGCCTCGAGCGACACCGCCTTCGCCTCGAGACCCACCAGCACGCAGCTTGCGAGCGTGGAGGCCTCGATCAGGACCCACAGCAGCCCGAGGTTGCCGGTCTCGAACGAGCCCAGCATCAGCGATGCGAACAGGGCGAAGAAGATGAAGTACAGGCGGACCTGCAATGGAGAGAGCTCGCCCCTTTGCTCCTCGGCACGCAGGTACGCGCCCGACCCCAGGCTCGCGAGCGCCACGACGATCGCAATCGTCAGCACGAAGAAGCCGCTCAGCGAGTCCAGGTAGATGAACCCGCTGAGCGCGCTCGTACGGTGGCCGGACGCCAGGCGCACCGCCAGCACGATCGCGACCGCGAGCGTGGCCAGACTGCTGCCCGCAGCGGTGAACCCGAGCGGGCGAGCGCGCGCGGTCAGGCTCGACGCGAGCGCCGGCGCCAGCGGCAATACGACGAGCGCGATCGCCAGCGCGACCATCATGCCGAGAGCTGCCGCAGCTCGCTGGCGCTGGCCTCGGCCAGCTGGCGCGCAAGCCCGGAGACGAACGTGATCATGATCAGCACCGCCGCCACCAGGTCGAGAAACACGCCCGCCTCGACGATGAACGGGAACGTGGCCACGCTCGCGATCGCGCCCAGGAACACCCCGTTCTCGATGATCAGCCAGCCGATCAGCTGGGCGATCGTGTGGCGGCGCACGACCATGCACAGCGCCCCCAGCAGCACGACCGCGACCGCGATCGGCACGACCGCACGCGAGACCAGCGCCACGCCGATCGTGCCGCGTGCGACCGTGAGATACGCGAACACGGTCAGGATCGCGCCGGCGATCAGCGAGCGCGACAGGCCGGTGGAGAGGGCGATGTCACGCTTGAGGTGAAAGCGCCCGAGCAGGAAGCGGCGCGTGGCGAGCGGGATCGCCAACGCCTTGATCGCGAGGGTGATCGCGGCCAGGATCCACAGCCCCACCTCGCCGGAGTGGGCCGCGACCACCGCCGCAGCGAACGCGAGCGCGGCGGACTGCAGCGCGTAGTAGGCGACGTAGCGGTCGAACAGCTTGGAGCCCAGGCAGGCGAAGGCGCACATCAGGATCACGACCGCCGCGAGTGACAGCAGCACGCCCTCGGCTGAGCTTGCCGTGAGGCTTTGGACGGCGGACTGGTTGGTGAAGGCCGAAACGATCAGCACGTCACTGTCCGATCACATACGAGGTCGCGACGCCGACGAGCGCGAGCAGGAAGGCGGCACCGAGGAACTCCGCGATGCGGAAGAAGCGCAGCTTCGCGAACGAGCTGTCGACGATCACGATCGCCGCGCCGCACGCCACGAGCTTGCCGAGCAGCGCGAGCGTTCCCAAAAGCGCCGAGGGCAGGTCGGCGGCACCGCCCAGCCCCCAGGGAATCACGAACACGTTCATGAAGATCGCGGACAGCAGGAACAGCTTCATCCAGCTTCCCCACTTCACCAGCGCGTACTCGCGCCCGGAGTACTCGAGCACACGACTCTCCTCGATCATCGAGATCTCTATCGTCCCCGCCGGGTTGTCGATCGGGATACGGCCGTTCTCGGCGAGCACGAGCATGAAGAAGGCGATCGTGCCGAGTATGTGCGTGGGCAGCACGAGCGCGTCCGGGGAGTGAGCGATCGCGTGGTTCATCAGGTAGGGGTTGTCCGACGCCGACAGGACACCGACCGTGAAGAACACGAGGATCAGCGCGGGCTCGGCGAAGCTGCCGACCCAGGTCGTGCGGCTCGCTCCCAGCCCGCCGAGCGGGCTGGCGGTGTCGAGCGCGGCCAGTGAGATCGCGAAGCTCGCCAGGCCCAGCACGAACGCTCCCCCGATCAGATCCGCC
The DNA here is from genome assembly GCA_035507415.1 of Solirubrobacteraceae bacterium. Lineage (GTDB taxonomy): Bacteria > Actinomycetota > Thermoleophilia > Solirubrobacterales > Solirubrobacteraceae > Palsa-744. Next base: position 43,902 of record DATJOF010000020.1, on the reverse strand, counting down.
AGGAACGCCAGCGGCAGTGGCTCGTCGGTGATGATCGGCACGATCACCGACACCGTCAGGTAGCAGGCGAAGGCCACGAACGGCGCCACACGGAAGATCCACGAGGCCTCGCGCGAGATCGCCGAGCCCTTGCGCAGAAGCTTGGCCAGGTCGCGGTAGGGCTGCACCACACTCGGGCCGCGCTTGGACTGGACGATCGCCTCCGCTCGCGCGATCACGCCCGTGTACAGAGGCGCGAGCACCAATACCACAGCGCTCTGGAGAACCTGGACGACGTCAGCCACGCGCTGCCTTTCGAGGACACTCTCCTACGCTCGCTCTCGACGTAGAAGCCATCAGCCGATCGGCGGCGTTACGCGGGCTTCATCGCGTACTGCTACATCGTTACACACCATAACGAGGCGATCGGTCGCGACCGCGAGGCCCCGGGACGATGAGCGCCACGCGGGAGCTCTCCGATGAGCAGCCGCCGTGAGCCGCCTGCGACGCCGGCCCGCGGAGCCTCGCTGAAGAGCAGCCACCGTGAGCCGCCTGCGACGCCGGCTGGCGGGACCGGGCGCGAGCCCGAGCTAACATGGTGAGCGAGCGATGAGGCTCGCTCTGGATTGCGGTCGCCGCCGCTGATGGCCTCTACCCCCCGAAGCCGAATCGTGGAGGTTGATCGTGGCGACCGTGGAGCGACAGATTGAAGATCCGGCCCCCGGCCGCGCCCGGTCGTTTGCGTCGGCAGGCTCACAGGCGGGCGGGCCGAGCGTGCTGGGCGAGCGCGGTGCGCCGCGCGAGCACACGAAGCAGCCAGGATGCTTCAGGGACCTGAACCTCGATCAGGCGCTCGCGGCGATGCTTGCGCGCCGCGAGGAGTACGAGCTGGCGCCGCTGTTTTACACCCCGTTGCAGGACGCCCGCGAGATCGCATACCGCCAAGAGGTGATGCGCGACACCGAACGCGAAGAGCTCGCGCAGGCGATCGACCGGTTCGCCCAAGCGATGCGCCTGACGCGCTCTCAGCTGGGGCTGGTCGGCAAGATCTCTCACCAGCGCCAGCGCGAAGCGTGGTACCTGGAGGCGGTCGCCACCTACTGCCTGGCGGTACGCGAGCTCACCGCGACCCTGCGCGACGCTCGGCCGGAATCTCGCGGGCTGCTCGCAGTCGCAGAGTACCTGTCCGATTACGTCGCCTCGCAGGAGTTCCTCGCGCTCGACGGCGAGACGGACAAGCTCAAAGGCGAGCTCGGCCAGGTCCGCTACGTGATGACCATAAAAGAGGGCAGCGTACGCGTCAGCCCCTACGCCGACGAGGAGGACTACGGCGCCGCGGTCGAGGACACCTTCGCCCGCTTTGCCAAGGGCCAGGTCAAGGACCATCGTGCGAGCTACCGGACGCGCCAGGAGATGGGACACGTCGAAGCGGCTGTGCTCGACTTCGTGGCCAGGCTGTACCCTGAGGTGTTTGCCGAGCTGGCCGCCTACTGCCAGCGCCATCGTGAGTTTCGCGACCGTGTGATCCTCCGTTTCGACCGCGAGATCCAGTTCTACATGGCCTACCACGCCTACACCCGGCCGATCAGGGCCGCCGGTCTGGCGTTCTGCTACCCGCAGGTCTCGGAAAGCAAAGAGGTGGGCGCGAGCGACACGTTCGATCTGCCGCTCGCGCGCAAGCTCGCGGAAGAGAAAACCGAGGTCGTGACCAACGACTGGCAGCTGAGCGATCCAGAGCGGATCTTCGTGGTGTCCGGGCCCAACCAGGGCGGCAAGACGACCTTCGCGCGCGCCTTCGGGCAGCTGCACTATCTGGCCTGTCTGGGCTGCCCCGTCCCCGGCAGCCGGGCGCGGCTGTCGCTGTTCGACCGGCTGCTCACCCACTTCGAGAAGCAGGAGGACCTTTCAGACCGGCACGGCAAGCTCGAAGACGACCTGATCCGCGTGCACGAGATCCTGAAGGTCGCGACCGACAGGACGGTTGTCGTGATGAACGAGAGCTTCACCTCGACCACGCTCGAGGACGCGCGGTTCCTGGGCACCAGGGTGCTCCGGCAGATGATCGAGCTCGAGGTGCTCGGGGTGTATGTCACGTTCGTGGACGAGCTCGCCTCGTTGAGTGACAGCATCGTCAGCGCGACAAGCACCGTCGATCCGCACGACCCGACGGTCCGCACGTTCAAGATCACCCGCCGTCCCGCCGACGGCCTTGCATACGCGGCGGCGATCGCCGAGAAGTACGGCCTCAGCTACCGGGCCCTCAGACACAGGCTGGAGTCGTGAACGTTCACCTGCTCTATCGCGACCGCGACTTCGACCTGGACGCCAGCCTCCCCGCCAACGCGCAGACGCTCACCGAAGATCTGGACCTGAACACGTTGCTGGGCGCGATGGCCCAAGGCGATCCCTATCTGTTCAAGGTCGGCCAGGTGGCGCTGTTTCACAGCCTCGAAGACCCACAGGCGATCCGCTACCGCCAGGGCATCCTGCGCGACTGCCTCGTGCATCCGCAGCTGGCACGAGAGCTGTATGACCTCACGGTCGACGCGCTGGAAGCGGAGCGAAAAATCTACTTCGGGATCTTCGGCTTCTCGAGCCAGTACCCCGACTCCACCATGCTCAGCGCGGTCAGGGTGCTGAAGGTCTACGTGCAGCGACTCGAGCGGCTGCGGGAGATCGCCGACCGGCACGCGCACGAGTTCACTTCCGAGGGCTTCACCACGTTGTTCGCGATGATCCAGCGCGAACTAGACGATGAGTATCTGCAAACCGTGCGCGAGCAGCTGGACGAGCTCGGAGGGGAAGGCGCGGTGAGGGTCAGCGCGCAGCTCGGCCGCGGCGCCAACGCGGTCGCCTACCGGCTGCATCGCCGGCGCACGCGCGGGCGCGGGATCGTGCAACGAATTACGGCGCTGGCGAGCCGCTCGGAGTACACCTACCGGATCGCCGACCGCGACGAGCAGGGCGCGCGGATGCTCGGGGAAATGCGCGGCCGGGCGATCAACGAGGCCGCCAACACCGCCGCCCAGTCGGCAGAACACATCCAGGGCTTCTTCAAGCTGCTGCGCGCCGAGCTCGGTCTCTACATCGGCGCGCTGAACCTCCACGAACAGCTCACCGTCCTCGGCGAGCCGACCTGCCTTCCCGAGCCGCTGTCCGCCGGAGAGCGAACGCTGGTGGCGCGGGGGTTGTACGAGCCATGCCTGGTGCTGCGCATCGACGGCCGCGTGGTCGGTAACGACATAGATGGCGGGGACAGGCCGCTGGTCGTGATCACCGGGGCCAACCAGGGCGGTAAGTCGACCTTCCTGCGCAGCGCCGGGATCGCCCAGCTGATGACGCAATGTGGCCTGCTCGCGCCCGCCGAGTCGCTCACTGTCAATGTCTGCGCAGGCGTGTTCACGCACTTTAAGCGCGAGGAGGACGCGGGCATGCAGAGCGGCAAGCTCGACGAGGAACTGGCGCGCATGAGCGAGATCGCCGAGCTGGCGCGGCCGAACAGCCTGGTGCTGTTCAACGAGTCGTTCGCCGCGACCAACGAGCGCGAGGGCTCACAGATCGCCCGCCAGATCATCGCCGCGCTGCTGGACACCGGCAGCAGGGCGATGCTCGTCACGCACATGTTCGCCCTGGCGGGAGGACTGCACGCCGACGCGCAGCAGCGAGCCCTGTTCCTGCGCGCCGAGCGCGAGCAGGACGGGACGCGCACCTTCCGTCTGGCGAAGGCGCCACCGCTGCCGACCAGCTACGGCCCGGACGTGTACCAGCGTGTGTTCGCCGACAACCGCGGCCACGGCGTGCCGGCGCCGGCGGTCGGGATGCCAGACGGCCACGGCGTGCCGGCGCCGGCGGTCGGGATGCCAGACGGCCAGGTGACCGGCTCGCCGTGAGCCGATCACTCGCCGTTGAGCACCGTCAGTCCAGGTCGAACCGATCGAGGCTCATGACCTTGTCCCAGGCCGAGACGAAGTCGCTCACGAACTTCTCGCCGGCGTCGTCGCAGGCGTAGACCTCCGACAGGGCGCGCAGCTGCGAGTGCGAGCCGAACACGAGGTCGACCGCGGTGGCGGTCCACCTGGACTCGCCGGTCGCGCGGTCGCGGCCCTCATAGACGTTCCCGCCCGAGCCGTTCGCGTTGCCCGGGCCGTTGACCGCGGAGCCATTCGTGCCGCCCGAGCCGTTGTCCGCGGAGCCGGACGCACCGGCGGAGCCAGGCGACGCACCGGCAGAGCCGGACGCCACCGCCGGGCCAGACGCGCTCCACTCCGTGCTCATGTCGAGCAGGTTCATGAAGAACTCGTTGGTGAGCGTTTCCGGCCGGCTCGTGAAGACGCCGTGCTGAGACTGGCCGAAGTTGGCGTTCAGCGCGCGCAGGCCGCCGACCAGCACCGTCATCTCGGGGGCGGTCAACCTCAACATGAAGGCTCGCTCCAGCAGCCCGTGCTCCAGCGGCATCGGCTCGCCGGGCCGGAAGTAGTTGCGGAACCCGTCGACGGTCGGCTCGAGCACGGCGAACGCGTCCACGTCGGTCTGCTCCTGAGAGGCGTCGGTGCGTCCCGGCGTGAACGGGACCGCGATGTCGTGCCCGGCGTTCTTCGCCGCCTGCTCGACGGCGGCGCACCCGCCGAGCACGATCACGTCGGCGAGCGAGACTCGCTTGCCGCCGGACTGCCCGTCATTGAAGTCCCGCCGGACGGTTTCGAGCGCCTGCAGCGCGCCGGCCAGCTCGGCAGGTTCGTTCACGTCCCAGTCCTTCTGCGGCGACAGGCGCACGCGCGCGCCGTTGGCGCCGCCGCGCTTGTCGGTGCCGCGGAACGAGGCAGCCGCCGACCAGGCGGTGGCGACGAACCGGGAGATCGACAGGCCCGACGCGAGGATCTTCTGCTTGAGCGCGGCGACGTCGTTCTGGTCGATCAGCTCGTGGTCGACCGCGGGGACGGGGTCCTGCCACAGCTGCGCCTCCGGCACCCACGGGCCGAGGTAGCGCGACACCGGCCCCATGTCGCGATGCAGCAGCTTGTACCAGGCCTTGGCAAAGGCCTCCGCGAGCTGGTCGGGATTCTCGTAGAAGCGTTTTGCGATCGGGCCGTAGACGGGATCGACCTTCAGCGCGATGTCGGTCGTGAGCATCATCGGCGCGTGCCGCTTGGCAGGGTCGTGCGCGTCCGGCACGGTGCCCTGCGCCTCGGGGTTCTTGGCGGTCCACTGCTTCGCCCCAGCGGGGCTCTCCGTCAGCTCCCAGTCGTAGCTGAGGAGGTTCTCGAGGAAGCCGTTGTCCCACTTGGTCGGCGCGGTCGTCCAGGCGCCCTCGGGGCCGCCGGTGAGCATGCGCATGCCCTTGCCGTTGCGGCTCAGGCTGCCCTTCCAGCCGAGGCCCTGCTGCTCCAGCGGCGCACCCTCGGGCTCCGGGCCGACGGTGGCGGGATCGACGGCGCCGTGGGTCTTTCCGAACGTGTGGCCACCGACGATCAGCGCGACGGTCTCTTCGTCGTTCATCGCCATGCGCGCGAACGTCTCGCGGATGTCGTGGGCGGCGGCGAGCGGGTCGGGGTTGCCGTTCGGGCCCTCGGGATTGACGTAGATCAACCCCATCTGCACCGCGCCGAGCGGCCCCGTGAGCTGGCGCTCGCCGCTGTAGCGCTCGTCGCCGAGCCACGTGTCCTCCGGCCCCCAAAAGATCTCCTCCGGCTCCCAGATGTCCTCGCGGCCGAAGCCGAAGCCGAAGGTCTGAAAGCCCATCGACTCCATCGCCACGTTGCCGGTGTAGACCAGCAGGTCGGCCCACGAGATCTTGCGGCCGTACTTCTGCTTGACCGGCCACAGCAGCCGGCGCGCCTTGTCGAGGCTGGCGTTGTCCGGCCAGCTGTTGAGCGGCGCGAAGCGCTGCGCGCCCTGCCCGCCGCCGCCGCGGCCGTCGGCGATGCGGTAGGTGCCGGCCGCGTGCCAGCTCATGCGGATGAACAGCGGCCCGTAGTGGCCGTAGTCCGCCGGCCACCACTCCTGCGAGGCGCTCATCAGCTCGACCAGGTCGCTGCGAAGCGCGTCGAGGTCGAGCGCCGCGAACTCCTTGGCGTAGTCGAAGCCCTCGCCCATCGGGTCAGACAGGGGCGAGTGGCGGTGCAGCACGCTCAGGTCGAGCTGCTGCGGCCACCAGTCCCGGTTCGTGCGTGGGCGGTGCTGTGCGGGGGTGGGGCTGGCGATCGCGGGGTTCTCGCTCTCGCTGACGCTGTTGGTCATGTCGCTCCTGTCGTTCTGCGGTGACTCGAGACGCACTCGGGGCAGCGACCCCGGTGGCTTGCGTGGGCTTCGTCGCCCTGATGGCCGAAGTCAGGTGGATGCCGGCAGGCGGGCGGTGTAGCGCTCAGCACAGTCGGTGTCGACCATCCGGCCACAGGCTCGGCAGCTGAAATGGTACCCGAGCCATTCAATGATTCGGCCGCGCGCCTTCAAGAATCCAGCCGCGCGCTTCTCAGGATGCAGCCGCGCGGTTCTGAGGATCCGGCCGCGCGACTTTGAGGACGCTCGTGCTGAGCAGCGATGCGAGCATCCAGGCGGCGGCGTAGAGAAACGCCAGCGTCGGCGAGACGGCGGCGTAGAGAATGCCCGCAGTCACGGTCGCGACGAGATCGCCGGCCGCTTGCAAGCCGCCGAGCACACCAAACCCGCTGCCCCGCAGCCGGTCGGGAAGGGCGCGCGCGACGAGCGTCGACTCGGCCGTTTCGCCCAGCCCGATGCCCGCGCCGGCGAGCGAGAAGCAGACCAGCAACAGGGGCCAAAAGCTGGGGCCGGCGGCGAACCCGACGTAGGCCAGCACGTACAGGCCGGCGCCCGCGGCGAACACGGCCCTCGGCCCGACGCGGTCGAGCCAGTGTCCGCCAGCGTAGGCGACGAGCGCGGCGAGCGCGTTGTGGGCGGCGTAGATCAGAATCGCCAACGACGCGGCGGCCGCCGCTGCCCTGGATCCGTTGTGCAGCAGCTGTGTGGCGCGCAGGATCAGGAGCGTCGTGGCGAGGTTCCCGCACTCGAACATCGCGACCGGGAGCATCGCCCGCACCAGACCGCTCTGACGCAGGCCCGCGAGGTGCAGTCGTGGGCGCTCGCGCGGCCCCCGCGCCTGGCCCCGTGCCGCGCGCGCGGCGACGAGGATCGCAACGGCGGCGAGGGCACCGGGGACGAACGCGAAGTAGATCGCCGGGCGGATGCCGACCCACGCGACCAGGCCCGCGGCGAGCAGCGGCCCCACGACCGCGCCGAGGTTGTCGCCGGCGCGCTCGAAGCCGAACGCTCGACCGTACGCGCCTGGCGGCGCGAGCGAGACGAGCAGCGAGTCTCGCGCCGGTGAGCGGACTCCGCGCGAGATCCATGCCAGCGCGCGCAGCACGCCGGCCTGCCAGACGGTGCCGGCGAGGCCGATCGCACCGGTCGCGACGGCGGTGCCGACGTAGCCGCCGCTGGCGATCGGTCCGCGCCGGTGCGGGTCATTGGCGGCCGGGCCGGCGAGCAGCTTCGCGATCCCGGTGAGCGCGTCGCTGACGCCTTCGATTACGCCGAGCGCGGCGGCCGTGGAGTGCAGCACGGTCGTGATGAAGCTCGGCAGGACCGCCGTGGCGATCTCGTGCCCCGAATCGGACAAGAAGCTCGCGGCGCCGACGCTCGCTACGCCACGTGTCAACCATCCGTGCGGCGCCGCCCCGTCGGCGCGGTGCGCGTCGGCACTCCCGATCGTGCTCATCAGCTATGACATTCTCAGGATCGGGGCAGAGCCGCTCAGTTGGGACAGAGACGCTCAGTTCGAGCAAAGACGTCAGTTCGGGCAGAGGCGCTCAGTTCGGACAAAGACGCTCAGTTCGGACAAAACGGCGGGGTTGGCTCAGCCGCCGAGCGCGGGCAGTGTCGGGAACCTGGCTTGGTTTCCGAGCTGCTCCTCGATCCGCAGCAGCTGGTTGTACTTCGCCACGCGCTCGGAGCGAGCGGGGGCGCCAGTCTTGATCTGCCCCGAGCCGGCGGCGACGGCGAGATCGGCGATCGTCGTGTCCTCGGTCTCGCCGGAGCGGTGTGAGATCACCGTGCGATAGCCGGCGTCGTGGGCCATCTGGATCGTGTCGAGGGTCTCGGTGAGCGTGCCGATCTGGTTGAGCTTGATCAGGATCGAGTTGGCGACCTGAGCCTCGATCCCCTGCTGCAGGAGCCTGGGGTTGGTGACGAAGATGTCGTCGCCGACCAGCTGCACGCACTGGCCCAGCTGCGAGGTCAGGCTGTGCCACCCGCGCCAATCGTCCTCGGCCATGCCGTCCTCGAGCAGAAAGATCGGGTAGCGCTCACAGCAATCCCACCAGTAGGCGGTCATCTGCTCGCGGTCGAGCTTGCGCCCCTCGCCGGCGAGCTCATAGACACCACCGTGGTAGAGCTCGGAGGTGGCCGGGTCGAGCGCCAGCAGGACATCGGCGCCGGGACGGTATCCGGCCCGCGCGATCGCGGCGAGCAGCAGCTCGAGCGCCTCCTCGTTCGACTTGAGGTCTGGGGCGAAGCCGCCCTCGTCGCCGACGCGGGTGCCGAGACCTTCCTCGTGCAGCGTGATCTTCAGGTGCTGATAGACCTCCGCTCCGATGCGCAGCGCCTCGCGGAAGCTCGAGGCGCCGGCAGGGACGATCATGAACTCCTGGAAGTCGACGCTGTTGTCAGCATGGACGCCGCCGTTCAGCACGTTCATCATCGGCACCGGCAGCAGGCTGGCGCGTTCGCCGCCGAGATATCGCCAGAGCGGCATGTGAACCTCGGATGCGGCGGCTCGTGCGACGGCCAAAGACACACCCAGGATCGCGTTGGCTCCCAGCCGGGACTTGTCGTGCGTGCCGTCGAGCTCGACGAGCCGCGCGTCGAGCCCGGACTGGTCGGCTGCCTGGCGGTCGCGAATCGCGGGGGCGATCTCATCGTTGACGTTGGCGACGGCGCGTCTGACGCCCTTGCCGAGGTACTCGCAGCCGCCGTCTCTGAGCTCCTTGGCCTCCTGCGCACCGGTCGACGCGCCCGATGGGACGGCGGCCCGCCCGCGCGCGCCGGAGCGCAGCGTGACCTCGACCTCGACGGTCGGGTTGCCGCGGCTGTCGAGTATCTGCCTTGCACGGGTCTCGCCGATGCCGCTCACCTAGCCTGCCTCCTGCGTCGGATTGTGTGCGGCCCGGGAATCTCGACCGCCGTGTTTCGTCTGGACTCGCGTTCGACGAAGGCGAGCGCCGTCCTGACCTGCGGGTCACGGTCGCGCGCGAGCGCCCCCAGCTGGTCGGCGGCGTCGAGTCGCCCGAGCGCATAGACCAGCGCACCGCGGTTCTCGCGCGAGCGGTCACAGAGCGTGTCGAGCAGCAGGCCCGCGAGGGGCTCGCGGCCGTGAACCGCCTCGAGCGAGCGCAGCGCGGCGACCTTGACCAGCGAGTCTCGATCCGCGAGCGCGTCGATCAGCTCGACCGTGGCGCCGGCGGCGTGCAGCTCCCCCAGGCGGTTCGCGGCCGCCAGGCGCACCACCGGGCTGTGGTCCAGTCGCATTGCCCGCGCGAGCGGCACGACGGCGCGAGACCCGGCGTGTTCTGCCGCGCGGACACGAACACTGATCTCGCTGTCGGCGAGCAGCAGCGCAACCGGCGTGTCCGCGAGCCGCGACGCCGTGCGTGCGAGCGCGAGACGCACACCGCTGTTCTCGTCGGCCGCCAAGCCCGCAAGACGGCGAGGTGCGTCCGGACACAGCGCGGCGACAGCGGCGACCGCGGCCGCCCTGACCTGCGGGTCCGAGTCGCTCAGGCACCCGATCGCCGCCTGCTGAGAGTCGGCGTCGGTCGGGAATGCGCGGAGCGCCGACAGCGCCGCACGGCGCACCGCGGCGATCGGGTCGAGCAGCGCGCCGCGCAGCGCCGGGACGGTCGCGGGATCACCGAATGCCGCGAGGATCTGCACGGCCGCCAGGCGCTGCCCGTAGGTGAGGCTCTCATCGCCGCCCTGATCGAGCTTTGCGAGCGCTTCCTCGATCGCGCCGCGATCACCGAGCGTGGCTATGCACGCGGCGAAGTCCGCAACGAGCGACGGGTCGGCCCGCCACAGACGCCCGCGCAGCACCTGCGCCTCGGCCAGCCCGCCAAGCCGGGCCAGCCACCGCAGCGCTTCGCGCGTGACCTCGATCGAGCTGTCGCCGGTGGCGGCGAGCAGCTGCGCCAGCGCGTTCTGGTCGGCCGGCAGCGCACGGAGCTCGAGCAGCCGCCGGCTCGCGTCCGTGCCGCGGTCGGGCTCAGCCCCCGAGATTCCGCCGCGCTCGCGATGCCACATACCGGCCTCCTTGGTGACGACTGAAGACCCTCGCGCAAACAACTTCGCGAGAGCTAGAAGCCATCAGCACCGGCCGGTGCGATCGAAGGCGAGCCTCATCGCCTGCGGGCAACGATACTCAATCGCACCGCCGGACTCCCGGTCGCAAAGCCCGGGCCGCCAGCCTCAAGCGACCCCCGTCTGCGTTTGCGCGGCAGCAATGCTGACCGACTCCTCGGCTTCGCCCTGCGGTGAGCTCTGCGCGATCGGGAACAGCGCGACGGCCAGCAGCACGAACAGCGGGGCGGCATTGAAGTCGGTGGCCCCTTCGAACCAGAACGGGCCGCCGAGGCTCTGTCCGAACAGCCAGTAGGCGAGCGAGATCACGATTCCGATCCACAGCGCCGGCCAGCGCAGCGGCGTCCAGACGCCCACGGCCACGGCCAGCGAGAGGATCGCCAGCACGACCGCGATCGTGGTGCCGTGGCCGCTTGCGTGATGGACGGCCCAGTTCTGGATTTTCGCGAGCCAGTGAGGCGAGGCTTCGGCCATCGAGGCGATCATTTCCGAGGTGGCGTGCTTGGCGCGGTTGACGTTCACCAGCCAGAGCCCGGCCGCCAGCGCCCACAGTAGAGACCAGACCCACAGCGCGCCGGCCTCCCCGAGCGGCCCGGCTCCCGCCGGCGAGCGTGCCTGCCTGCGGTCGGTCGGCCACACGAGCAGACCGATCAGCGCGTACAGGATCACGGCCCCGGGCGCGCCCATCAGCGGGGCGGGCAGCGTGTTCGAGACCAGCCCGCCGAATCCCTCGCCGAACCACCACACGAGCGGTGCCCACACGAACGAGGCCGCCAGCGCGGGCTTGACGGTTTTGCGACTGACGATCAGCCCGAAGCCGATCGCGAGCTGGATCTCGGCCGCGAGCGTGTTCCAAACGGTCAGGTCGCGCCCGTAGAAGTCGTCGATGGTTTTCATCGGGTTCGCCACCCACGCGGGCTGGTGTTCCGCGGCTTCACCGAACACTTCGCTGATCAGGCCGTGCGTGTACATGAAGCTCTTGAGCTGAAACAGCCCGACGAGCACCCAGACCGCTCCGAGCGCGATCTGGATACCGCGCGTGGTCACGGCCGGGCGGACGTGCCGCGGGGTGCTCGAAGTTGTGCCGCCGGCGCCGCCCGCGGGCGCGCCGGCTGTTGCGTTGTCCATCGAGGGACCACTCCTTTGCTCGTTGGCGCTCGCCGCGGACACGGCGCACGCCAGGGGAATGCCACTTCGTGACGCTTCAGCGAGAGGTCAGAAGCGTGGGCGGCGGGGCCCGTCCGGCGAGCGCGACCGCGATCAACCGTCCTCCGCGCACCGCATGCGCGCGCATGCGCCGTGCCCCGACGCTGAGCAGGGTCGAGCACGGCCGCTGTGCGCGATCGGCTCGGCGGGCGCGCAGGCGGGCAATCGCGCGAGCGCCCAGATACGGGCGCACGAGCATCGCCAGCGCCAGCGCCAGCGCCGGCAACAGCACCAGCGCCGCGCTCTGAACCGGCGCGAACGAGCCGCCAAGCGCGAACGCCGCGGCCGCGAGCAGCGCCACCACCAGGACTGGGCGCCAGACACGGGCTAGCGGGCCGAACACGGAGCTGCAGCTGCTCATCGCGCCCAAAGCCTACTCTCCGGCCCGCGCCGATAAAGCGTCGAGGTCAGTTGGAAGACCTCGAGCGCCCCGGGCAGTTGATCCGGTGATACAGTCGCGACGGATATGGGCGGCATGAGTATGGGTGGCGCCGGTTCGAGCGCGAACGGCTCATCGATGGGCGCCATGCACCACGGCAGCATGTCGGTTGGCGGGATGTCGATGTCCACCGGCATGCACGGCACGACGAACATCCTGCCCTCGTGGCTGGCGGTGGTGTGGACGCTGGTGTTCATCGCGGTCCTCGTGATCCATGCCCGCCACGTGGCTGACAGCGAGGGCCAGCGACGCGTCTGGCACAGCGGCCACGTCCTGATGGCGTTGGGAATGGCGTTCATGTACGCGCCCGCCTCGATCGACTACTTCAACATCCCGAGCGGCTTCTGGCAGCTGATCTTCGCGAACGCGTCGCTCGCGATCGTCGCCTGGATCCTTTACGAGGCGTTCGCGCGGCGTGCGGTGAACGTGCTCTGGCTGGTCATGGCGATCGATCTGGGGGCGATGGCCTACATGTGGTCGCCGGCCGGCTTTCAGGCGCCGCTGACCTGGCTGCTGGTCGCCTACTTCGTGGCGCAGTCGCTGCTGTGGGTGACCGACCGGATGCGCGACGTCGATCACATGACGCTGTGGGGCGGCGGGATGTCCGTCTCGCCGGGTGGCGAAGTCGCGATCAGCGCGGCCGAACCGCTCGTCTGCTTCCGCGACCTGCGCCTGTCGATGTTCGCGATGACGCTCGGCATGGCCTACATGTTCGCCGCCATGCAGCTGCTGATGTAGCACGCGACAGCCGCAGCCCGGAAATGGCGTAGGGGTACTGTTGGGCGGTAGTGCTTTGCAGCCTGGCAGCCGTGAGAGCGCGGATCGGGAGGCCCGTCCCGGCCGGACTGTGCCAGCCGCCTGCGCGCTCGCGTGCGGCGACAGCCGCGACGGCGGCGACGGCGCTCCTTGTGCTGGCGCTGCCGGCGTGCTCGTGCGCCGAGAGCAGCGCCGGCGCGGCGCTGCGCGAGAGCGAGAACCCGATCAGCACTCAGGGCAGCAGGTACGACTATCGCTCGAACGTCACCGCGGTGACACCCGCGCAGCCGGGGCTGCAGGTGAGGGTGGTCCAGTACGCGGATCGGCTGTTGCTCACCAACCGCACCGGCAAGATGGTGACCGTGTACGGGTACCAGCACGAACCCTACGCACGCGTGCTCGCCGACGGCACAGTCGAGCTGAACAGGCGCTCGCGCGCCTACTACCTCAACCAGAACTTCTTCGGGCTGATCCACGTGCCGCCGTCGGCCTCGCCGACGGCGAGGCCTGAATGGGTGGTCGTGGACACGGGCGGGGAGCTCGAATGGCACGACCACCGCATCCACTGGATGCTGCCGGGGATTCCTCCGCAGGTGAAGGACCGCTCGAAGCGCACGAAGATCTTCGACTGGACCGTTCCGATCAGCGTCGGGTCCGAGCAAGCGGCGATCGACGGCGAGCTCGTGTGGGTGCCCGAAGAAGACTGGGCTCCGCTGGCGGAGTTCGGCGGCGTGATCGCAGCGGCGCTCGCGGTCGGAGCCGCGCTGCTGCTGCGACGGCGTCGCAGAGGCGGCGCGAGGCCGGCGCCCACCGGGTCCGTCGGGCCGGGCGATGCCTGGTGAGCGGGTGCCGACTGGCCTGTGAGGCCGTCAACGTCCGGCTCCCGATCGCAGCGCGCCGCTCGCTTGACCCTTCCACGAGCTCGACCCGTCCAGCTGTGTCAGCCGCTCGATCGCGGCGCTGACGTGCGTGAGATAGCGCTTGACAGCGGTCTGTACGGACGGTTCGGTTGCGTAGTCGGGGAGCGCGCGCAGCAGATTGAGACGGCTGTTCGCGACCCATGCCGAGAGGTCGGGCTCGCTCATCCAGCGTTCGGCCGCGCTCCACGTGCCGCGCATCATGCGCGGCCAGTCCTCGCGGATGCGGGGGTGGGCGTGGGCTGGGCAGAGCCGGTTCCTGTCCGCGTCGTCGTCCCGATGCGCCTCGACGAAGCCGAGCAGGGCTGCGTTGAAACAGGGAGACAGGTAGCGGACCTGCTGGAGCACGATCCGACCAGGCTGGAAGATCGCAGTGGCGGGCGCGCTGTTCAGCCCGTGCGCCGTGCAGTCAACGTGCAGAACGTCGGATCCGGTCGGGATCTCGCCCCGCTCGAGCACGATCCGGTCGGACTCGATCCGTCGCACTCGCCCGAGTCTGATGACATCCTCGACCTGCCGCAGAGCGGCCAGTTCGCGGGCGCTGAGCATCGTGCCGCGATACATGCTGGCCGCACGCGAGGGGTCGATGCGCACGAACCGCCCCGCAGCCTCGAGCCGCTCGAACAGCTCGTCGATGCTCGCAGCCTCGGCGGCCGCCTCGGCATCGAGGGATATCCCCTCCATGATCGCGCCGACCTGCTCGAGCGGCTGAAACTGGCTGCGGTCGTAGAACCACGCCTCGCGCGGCCGGATCCAACGAATCCGGTCCGGCTGCACGTCGTTGTCCATGAGCCAGATGCATGCGTCCACCGCCGTCTTGCCGGACCCGAGGACGGCGTACGAGCAGGCCGGTTGCGCAGCCGCCGGCAGGTCGTTGACGGGGATGAACCGTGCGGACGAGGCGACCTCGAAGGGGACGGCATGAGTGGACGGGATCGACGCCTCCAGGTAGCGGGCATCGACGACCCTGCGACGCACCGACACCTCGAGCAGCTTGCCGGTGTCCAGATCTCGAACCTGCTCACCGTTGCTTGCGTGCCCGACGTGCTCGTGGCCCATCAGCATCCGGACCCGGCCCGTGTGCGTGAGTCGACGGGCCGCCTCGGCGAAGTGCGCGCGGACCTCGTCGCCGGTCGCTCGCTCGTAGAACCCCGCGTTCTCGCCGTCCTGATCGATGCGGTCCTCGCCGAGCGCCAGCGAGCCCACCCCGTAGTACGCGGAGGGCGAGTGCAGCCGCAGGAACGGGTACGCGTGCAGCCAATGACCTCCCGGGCCGGGTTGGCGGTCCACCACGGTCACCTCGACGTCCGTCTCGGCGACCAGCGCATCGACGAACGCAAGGCCCGTGGCGCCCGCCCCCACAACCAGATAATCGGTGTCGATGAGCACCTTCCCGCTCCGCCTCCCTGCATATACGTACGATCGTTCAGCAATGTACAGTCGTGCGTATAGACTGTCAAGCGAGATGCAAGCGAGATGGCAAGCGAGATGACGGCAAGCGAGATGACCGACAACGTCGGCGAGCGACTCGCGGCAACCGAGTTGACCCAGGCGCGTCGGACGCGCGCCCCGGGGGATCGGTCGCGCGCTCGTGTGCTCGAGCAGGCCGCAGCGCTCGCGACGCTCGAGGGTCTCGAGGGCATTTCGATCGCGCGGCTCGCGAGCGCGACGGGGATGCCGAAGAGCAGCGTCTACGTGCTGTTCGGGTCAAAGGAGCAGCTCCAGCTGGCGACGATCGATGCCGCCCGCGCCAGCTTCATCACCCACGTCGTCACCCCGGCGCTGACCACCAGCCCGCCGGGAAGGCAACGGCTTTTGGCGCTATGCGATGGGTTCCTGGACTACGTCGAGCAGCGGATCTTCCCCGGCGGCTGCTTCTTCGTCGCCGCTGCTGCGGAGATGGGCGGCCGCCACGGACCCGTACGCGACCACGTCGCCGAATACCAACGGCAATGGCGTGAGCTGCTCACCCAAACCACGCTGCAGGCGCACGGCGCCCGCGAGCTGCGCCCCGACAGCGACCCCGAGCAGCTCGCGTTCGAGCTCGGCGCGATCCTCGCCGGAGCGAACCTTGCGGCCGTCCTGCACGACGACAACACGATCATCGATCGAGCCCGCAAGGCGATCCGCTCGCGCGTCGGCGCCTGAGCGTTTCGCAGTGTCGCTTTTCGCGACACACCCCGTACACATTTCGCGTTTGTCGTCGCTGCTTTTTGGCGAAAACGCGACAACGCCTGAACAGCAGCCCTTTGCAGTGCCGGAGGAGGTGTGTGGTGCCACCACATAGTGGACAGGTGTGCCGGAGGAGGTGTGTGCCGGAGGAGGGACTCGAACCCCCGACACGCGGATTATGATCGACTTCCGAGAGCCACAACAGCCCGGTCTTGGGGTTTGTAGGGTCGGGTTGGTTGCGCTCTGGTGGGAGGTCTTACGGGATTTGGCAGACGATGTTGGCTTCGGTCTCGACTTCAGCGCTTACAGGTATCGGGAACGATGCGCATTCGCTGCGCAAGGTGTAATTGCCGGGTGGAAGGATGAGGGTGAAGCTCTGTCCGCCGGAATTCACCTGCTGAGTCGCGACCACGACGCCATCTTCGTTGGTCGCCGTGACCGTGTAGGAGGCGCTTTGGCAGAAGAACGATCCTGGAGCTGGTCCGCCCGAGAGGTAGAGACCGCCGATGATCCACCCCTCCGCCGCCGGGACGTCGTTGGGCGGGGACGGTTCGGCGCAGTGTTCGGGAGCGATTGCGCGTTCCGGACGGGGCAGAGTTAGCTCTGAATGAACCACAGGGGTCGGCGGAGTCACCGGCGTAGGAGCAACGGCGGTTGGGAGCAGCGGAGTCGCCGGAACAGCCACTTGTACGCGGCCGGCAACCGAGGCCAGGACGTCGTGGTGATGCACGAGCGCGACGCGTACGGCCGCGCGCCCGGGCGCATTCGGCTGCCACGAGAGCGCGAACCGATACCTGCGGATCTGCGACCCGGCGATGAAGCTCCAGCCGCCGCGCGCGGATCGCTGCTCGAGCACCGCTCGTGAACCCGTGGGAGCGTTGCGCACTCGGCCCGAGACCGCGACCGCTGTCCCTGTCGTGGCGCTGCTCGGCCAGGTCACCGTCAACCGGACGGCGGGCCGAGCGCCGGCCACGGAGACGAGAAAGACAGGCACGCATGAGGCGACGCAAACGGTTGCTGCCAATATCCGCGGCGAAAGTCGCATGTTTCCGGCCCGTGACGAAGAGCCTATCGGAGTCGGAGCAGTCGTGGCACGGGAATGGCGGCAGTGCGGACCGCCGGACGGTCGCCGTCACTGAAGCTTCGCGGTCCGGCCGTTGGAGACTTGACGAAGGTGATCGTCGGCCCAGGACCGGCAGCACGCGGCTACGGGTTCTGGAATGACCTTTCGACGTCGGACGTTGTTGTAGCAGACCTCACCTCGGTTGACCGGCCACGGTGGCTGCGATAGATCTGCGCTATCCATTGGCCACCGGGGCGCTGTGCGAGTGAGTCGACGAACTCACGCCACGACGCCGGCAGCTCGTGGTCGGCGATCATCGTGTAGGGGAACTCAGCTGGCCGTGCCACGCTGTAGAGCAACGCCGCCGCGGTCAGGTCAGCGATCGTGAAAGACGCCCCGACGAGGTATCCGCTGCTGGAGAGCTCCCGTTCGAGACGGTCCATCGCGGCAGCAACGGCCGTACGGCTCTGCGCGGCGGTCTCGGCGGTGATCTCAAATCTTGCCTCGATGCGCGCTCTCAGCACCGGGAATCCTTGCAGCAGGCGCTCGCTGGCCTGCTCATCGTCCGTGAACAAGGGCACCAGCAGCTCGGGGTGGTTCACCAACACGGCATAAAACGCACGCCGAATGTGGGGTCCCAACTGCTCGTCGAAGAACTCCTCGAGCTCCAAGGCACGACCCAGCAGGCTTGGCTGCCTGGGATACAGGCGCGGATCCGGCCAGCGCTGCTCGATCGCGGCGATGATTCTCGTTGAGTCGCCGATCGATTGCCCGTCGATCGTCAGCACCGGTGTCGTGGATACATCTCGAGTCAACCGCCGTGCCTCGACAGCGTGAGCGCCCGGCAGCAGCGAGCGGCGGATATGCGCGATCCGCTTGTAGTCCAGCGCCCACCGCACCTTCTCGTTGTAGTGCGAGAGCGGGAGCTGCCAGAGCACGGGCAGCGCCGTCTCGGGGGCGCGCGCGTCGATCTTGTCCGGCGCGTGCTGGTTCATGAGGCCATTATCGCCGTTGGACCGTAGGGCGAACGGCGACAGCGCACGAGCACTCGTCGAACTCCCGGGACATATCCGGCACACATTCCGTGCATGCCTTTGGCAAAAGCCCCGATCGGCAGTCGCCTTTTGCTATGCCGGAGGAGGGACTCGAACCCCCGACACGCGGATTATGATTGGCTCCCCAGAGCCAAAACAGCCCGGTTTTTGGGCCCATAGGATCGGGGTGGCTGCGGTATTGGGGGGTCATTTTGGCCTAGCCGGGGACCAAGTTCGGGACCAAGTCCGGGCGCCCGCCGACGGCGTGAGTCTGCATCCAACGAGCGTTGCAGATGTTGCAGACAGAACGTTGCCGCCGCCATGTCCAGATTGCGCGTCCCGCGTGATGTCTTCCCGAGCGAGCTTCGCCCGGAGAACCGCTGTGAGCGCCGCCAAGACCGAAAGGACGGCTGCTGGCTGAAGTCGCCCGCGGTACGCGTTCTGGCTGGGGCCGAGTGACCAAGACGCGGCTGCGAGGGCCGAAGGCCCGCCACCGGTGCCGGTAACGGCGCCGACCCCGTGCGCAACCTGTGACCCGTCGGCGCCCACCTCACCGCCGCGTCAAGCTCGCCACAAGCATTCAAGGAGGCCCGTACGCGACCTCACCCTCGGTGCCCGGACCAGGCTGACCACACAAGCGACGCCTGAGCCGAACGCCACCAACGTGCGCGCCACCTCGCCCGCTCCACCGATTGTTCAGGTCTTCTTGCGAGCTCGGCGAGCCGTTCCGTACCGTGTGCGCGCCTGTCGTTCGCATCGGGCGAGCTTGAAACGAGAGCGGGCGTGGACGTTGCGGCATGCCTTCAGCGCCCGGGCGAGCTCTCTCGGCGCGTGAGCTTCTTGGCTTTTGCGGCTTTGACGGCGGCGCAGCCTTGAACAGCAACCTTGACGTTCTCGTTGATCGCGGTGCCGTTTTGTCCGGTGAGGGCGGTCGGGATCGTGAGATGCCGGCCGCACAGGCTGTAGTGGTCCTTGAGCGGGAGGTTGGTGGTGAGCGCCGAGTGCGGCCCCTCGGGGAGTGTGGCTTCGACGGTTTCAAACGGCGCGTCGGGGACGGAGAGGAAGGAGCTGGTCGTGACGCCTTTTTTGATCGCGGTTTGGCCGTCGAGGATCACGGTGATGCCTTCCCCTTGCAGTACGAGCTCGGCGTCTGGCCACGCAGCGTTGCCGTGCGAGACGAGGTAGATCGGACCGGTCAGCGGGCTTTTGAGGACGGGGGTGTGGACGGTGGCGGTGCCGATCACCGAGCCTTCGTCGCACGTCGCGGGGTTCGCTTCGAAGACGCTCGCCACACACGCTTTTTGGATGGTGGTGAGCCTGGCAGGGAGCGTGGCAGGGATCGTGAGGATCGTCTTGGCGACGTTGGCTTGACCGTGCCCGGAGGCGAAGGTGAGGTTCAGGCCGGCGCCATTAGCTTTGCTGGTTGCGCCTTGGGTACTGGCGGTGACTGCAGGTTTGAAGGGAAGGTTCCGGCAGCCGGAGACTTGGAAGGCGCTCGAGACGGTGGCGGCGGCGCCTTCGGCGCCCGTGAGGGTCGTTTCAATGTGCTTGGGCTGGCAGTTGGTGGGGTTGAACTCGAAATCGGGCCGGTCGACGGTGACCTGCAGTTCTTTCAGTTGCACGGGGATGCCGGTCTTGCCGGCCGACGCTGTTTCGACCATCGTCGGCACCGTGCTGTCGATCGTGACCGCGGCTGTATGGGGGTCGACGAGGATGGCGGCGCGGACGACGACCGTGCCGAGGTCGAAGGGGCCGGCGATTGCGGGGGTGGCGATCGACAGGCCGAACGGCGCGCCCGCGTAGGGGCCGGTGAGATAAACGCTTCCGGACAGCGTGAACGGTTCGGGCCCGAAACCCGAGCTCGTGGTTGTGTGGCCGATCAGGCTTTCCGGTCCGCACGTGCCCTCGGAGGCCTGCGGTTCCGGGCAGGGGGTGACGGACGCGAGTATCGCGGCGACACCTGAGGGCAGCTGCACGCTCATCCGCGCGAGTCGCTGGTCTTGGTCGGGGAGCTTGAGGTTGAGCGTGAACGGCGTGAACGCTCCGGCCTGAGTGTTCTCGCTTTGCGCGTCAAACGCCGGCGCGAGCGCTTGCGGGGAGACGCAGCCGGCGCCTTCCGGGCCCTGGGTGATCTGAAAGCTTGACGGGCTGCCGGTAGCCGCTGTCCCGGACCACGGCTCGAACGATGCCTCGGTTTCATAGCTGCCGCAGCCAGCGGGGGTCGAGAGCGATGCGCGGGGGCCGTCGAAGAAGTGCAGCGCGAGCTCTTCGAAGGGCAACTGGGGCGTGTTCTGGAAGGTGGAGGTCAACTGGCCAGTGGCGGGGTCCGGCGTGACGGTCCCGGCGAGCTTGACCTGTACCCCGGAGATCGGGTCGTGCACGAGTAGGTAGAGCACGAGCGGCGAGGCGAACGGGTTGGTGTCCTGGCTCGCGAGATAGGCGGCGCCGTGCAGTTCGTGGTCGAGCAGCGGCGTCTTGATTGACACGGTGCCGACCTTCGCGGTTTCGGGGCACGACCAGGGGCTTTCCGAGAAGACGTCGTTTTCGACCTGCAAACGTTCTTCGACGCCTGGCTGCAGGCCCACTTCCCCGCCGCTGCAGGCCGCGAGCCCGCCAGCGGCGGCCGGGTTCAGCTGCATCCCTTGCGGTAGCGTCACGGTCGTCGCCTTGACTGCCGACTCGGCCAGGGCGCCCCCTTCGATCGTGGACGCTTGCGGCACGTGCACGTCGACGGTCAGCCCGGACGGTGTGCTCGCCGTTTCGTGATCGGGTTGGGTCGTCATCGTCGGGTCAAACGGCAGGCGTTCGCATCCCGACAGCGGACCGAACGCGGCAGAGGCCTGCAGAAACTCGCCTTCGGGTGCCTGGACGGTGGGCCACGAGAGCCCTTCAACGCTGCTCTGCAGCGGTTCGCCCGTGCACGAGCTCGGCAGTGTCAGGAACGCGGCATTCGAGTGGTGTGCAGGCGCCAAGCAGTTTTTCAGCGACGCGCGTTCGGGCAGGAACGGCAGGTCCAGGCACGCCCAGCCCCGCGCGTGATCGTGCGCTTCAGCGTCGGGCTGGCCCCAGAACGTGACTTGGCTGCCGAGGATCGCGGCGGCCTGGCTCGCATCGGTCACGCTGACACTGACCGCATACCCTTCGCCGGATCTGACGGCGGTATTGAGGATCACCGGCACTTTGAACACCTCGAACCCGAACCGGGCGGGCTCGCCCTGCGCGGGAGCGAGGTTGAAGAGCGGCACCGTGACGGTGCTGAAGTTCAACAGAACCGGTTCGTAGATCGTCACGACCGCGACGCCCACCGCGGTTTCGGCGGGACACAGGTTGGTGAACCCGTCCTGGCCGATCGTCGCGAACTGCACTTCAGAGCAGCGCGCCACCGCGGTCGGGTTACCGACCAGGCCGGGAGGCAGCTTGAAGCTGAGGTTCCGGGGAAGCGCGGGCAGCTGGGGATCGAGACCTTCCCCGAAGCGTCCCGGGGCGAGCGTCTGGTTCAGATCGAACGTCGCGGTCAGCTGGAACGGGTGAGAGCCCGCCTGGGTGTCGACGCTTCCGCCTTCTTCTTCGGGGGTCAGCTGGTAGTTTTCGACCCCGAACTGCGTCGCAGCGGGACTGATCGTGACCGGCCGGGCGAGCGTCGCGGTTCCTGGCGCGCCACCGCCTTCGACGCTGAGCATGTTCTGTTCCTGTGCGGACGGGCCCGCTTCGACCTTGACGTGGATCGTGACTTCCAGGCGTTTGTAGGGGAGCACGCTCCCGCTGTAGGTGCAGGAGAGTGTTTGCAGCGAGCAGCTCATCGGCGGCTGTTCTTCGGGATAGCTGCCGCCGCCCGAGATCGCGGTGGCTTTCAGGCTTGGCGGCAGCACGTCGCTGATCGTGATCGGATCAGCTTCGCCGTCGGCTTGTGTGGTGCCGACGTCGCTCGCCGAAACGATGATCCGACCTTCGCCGCTCGGCGGCAGATTGCCGGGCGCGGCACGCGACTCCAGATGCCACCATGGGCCGCCCGCCGCCTGTGCCCGCGCAGTCAGGCCGGCCGGCCCGACCGCCCACCCGGCGAGGATCGCGAAAGCGAGCAGCAGCAGCGATCCGAAGTGCCCGCGGGCCGGTTCTCGCCAGCGCTCGCTCACTGCCTGCCCCCCTTCGTGTCGGAGCGTTTGACCTTTGTGTCGGCGCGTTTGATGTCTGCCTTGCTCGCGTATTTTGCGCGGGCTAGTCGTTCGCAGGATCGGCGCTTGCGCTTTGAGTGCTTGTGATCGACACGGCAGGTCTCGAGGGCTTTGGCGAGCTTCTGCGCGCGGGTGAGCGGTTTCGGTTTGACGGTCGTTTTCGATGGCGCTTGCGGGACGGCCGGCGGCGGCTGTCCCGCCTGCCCAGCGAGCGTGGCGGTACCCGACGCGCCAGAGGACACCTGCACCGGCGGCGAGGCGGGCCGGCAGCTTTCAAGCGTTTCGCACGACCCCGACAGGCCCGCCGGCGGGCTGCTGCACGGCGACTGCTGACTGCATACGTGCGCGTCATACACGTTGAAGGACGTTTCCTTGACCTGGCTGGTGAGCGGCTGGCTGGTCAGGAAGAACACGTCATCGCCGCTTTCGCTGGCGTCCATGAACGCCGTTTCCTGCGGGGATTCCCCGGAGGACAGCAAGGCCACGCAGCCCGAGGGCGCCTGGCAGCTGCCCAGGCCATCGGGCTCGTACTCGTACACGTCCTCCTTGGCGTTGCGGGCGGCCCCGACCAGCTGGTCGGGGCTGTCGAAGAACAGCCGCCCTTGGTTTGACAGATATCTCGACTGGTAGAAGGCGGTGCCTTCTTCGATCGGCGTCCAGCCCGGCACCGACCCCGCCAGCCAATGGTCGACCGCGCGACGCCCGCCGCCGTGTTCTTCGCCTTCGGTTTCCTTCCACACCCCTAGCCTGTCCACCAACAGGCCTTTGCCTTCCCCCGAGGCTTCATGGTCGAACACACCCTGGGGTTGCGCGCCGGTCGGGTCGCACGACGCGCACGTGATCGTCTGCTTTTCGGCGTCGTAGACGAACACCTCCTCATCACGGGCGCCATGCGCCGCGGGACTCTGATCGACGTTGTCATAGCCCGTCAACGGCTCGTTGGACATGAACGCCAGGAACCGGCCGTTCGGCGAGACCCGCGAGGTCAGCGCGCCGAGCGAGAAGCTGCCCGTGCCGCCCCAATCCGGCTGGTCTTCCTGGGACAGCGTCGCGATGAACCGCGGCGCTTCCCATTCCCCACGTTCTTCGCTGTAGTGCTCGACATACAGGTTGCACGTCGCATCCGGACTGGCGGCATGTTTCGCGTCCGGCGCAGCACACCCACCCGGCACCGCGCCCGCCGCCCTTGCTTCTTCAGAGAGCACGCCGTTGGCGACGAAATACACCCACGAGCCGTCTTCGCTGGCACCGGGCAATGTCCCCACCACACCCGCGGTTTCCCCGAGGTCGAAGCCGGGATCGACGGTCAGATCATGCAGATCGCATTCGGGGCCTTCCCCGCTCGTCACGAGTTCGCACACGTACAGGTCCGCCGGTGCTTCTTCGCCCTGTTCGCTCGGGCGCAGCTTCGATTCCGCGGTCAACGGGAAGGTATCGGTGAAGAACACGCGCGACCCATCGCTGCTGGCCAGGCGGAAGTGCACTTCCTCTAGCGCGCGTTCTTCGGCCGACGGTTCCTTGATGCCTTGTGCGGCATTGATCACGATCGTCTTGCCCCTCGTGGTTTCGCGCATGAACAGGCGTGTGACTTCCACGTCGCCTTCTTCGACGACCGCGCTCCAGAACACGCGCGAGCCGTCGGCCGAGACCGCGCCCCTGGCGCTCGATCCCGCGGGGTTGAAATCACCGAGCTGAGCTTCCGGTTCATCGGAAGCCGCCTTCTTGCCCGACGGCAGCACGCTTATGAGCTGAAGCGATTCCCCGGCGGGCTCCCCCGCACTCCACTCATACAGGCCCGGCGCCGAAGGCTCGCCGGAGGTCAACGCAACGTCGGAGCTGAACACCACATGCCGCAGGTCCGGCGCGGCCCCCCTGAACTCCAGTTCGCCGCCGAACTGGCTGCCCGCCGTGTCCGCCGCCGGCGTCACCAGCGCTTCAAAACATCCCGAGAACGTGCTTTCGCACGTCTGGGTATTGCGCACGTACAGGCCGCGTTCTTCACTCTGCACTCCGGCCACCAGCGGCGGTTCCTGCATCCGCGTTCCCGTCAGCTGATAGGGGCCGAACGGCTGCGCGAGCGCCGCCGACAGTTCGGGCGAGAACCACCGGTACTCCTGCGCGCTACCCGGCTGAAGCCCCTGCGCCGCTTCGGTCGCGGTCGAGATATCCCGCGTCGACCAGCCACCGGCGCTGCGCGTCGAGATCACCTGCGTCGCTTCGAGCGAGCGGTTCCCCGCCACGCCTTCCCCGAACGGCGCGTTGCCCGCGTATGTGATGGCGCCGCCGCCTGCCGCCGCCTCGATCACGCCCGAGGCCGGACCGCCGTTTTCCGTCGTCCCGGCGATCGGGTAGATCAACGCCCCGAACTTTTCCGCCGGCGAGACCAGTTCCCACTGGCGACCGTCGGCAAGCCCCGCCACGCTCGCCGGCAGCATCGTCAACGATCCGAACGTTTCCTCATCATCCGCTTCGCCGTGTTCGTTCGCCGCGAGAGCGCGATAGAAATAATGCGTGCCAGGCGACAGTTCAGTCGCGGTCGCGCTCACCGACACAGCGCCGAACCCGGCGCCCACATCCTCCCCGGGAGCCACCGGCACATCCGTGCACGCTGCAGGCGTCGCGCGACAATCCGCCCTGCCGTACTGGAAGTACACATGCGCGTCGGACCCGCGCGGGTCCACACGCGCTTCCAACCGCGCCGAGAACCCACTGAGGGCTATCGAGGAAAGGCCGTCGATGCTCGGCGCCCCCGCCGTTTCCGGCGCGAACATGTCCACCCGGTTCGCCTTCGCATCGGTCACGAACACATCGCCGTTCGCCGCGTTCACCGCAACTCCCGAGCCGTCCTGGAGCTCGCCCGACCCGAACCGTTGCACCAGGGAGCCTCCCTGCGTGAACTCCGCGACGCTCGTGCCGTTGTCCACATAGACATCGCCTCTCGCTGCAGCGCCCAACGGCGACCCGGCTTCGCTCGCCTGATCGACCGCCACGCCGCTCGAGTCTTCGAAGTCAAACGCGTCGCGCACGATTTCACCCTTCCCGTCCACGGCGGCGAGCACCGCCGGAGCCTTTGCCGACGGCGCGGCTTCCAGACATTCTTCCAGGACGCTTTCGAGCTGGTGAGCCAAATAGAATGCTTCCGCGCTCCCATCCACCGCGAGGCCCGGAGGGCCCAGGCATTCAACGTCGAGGGGGATCAGCCGTACCGGCTGGTTTTCAGCGGCGTCGGTGAAACCCACGAGCTCTTCCGGGGAGACCCCGAGATCGTCCGTCCAAACCGACCCAGCCGCGTCGACCGCCACTCCTCCCAGAGCGCCCCAGGTCCCGGCGCTCACGTGCAGCTCGCCCAGCAGCTCGCCTTCCGGGCTGAACTTGTCGATCACATTGTTCTGCGCGACCGTATCGGCCAGCACGTAGACATCGCCGCGCGAGGGATCCGAGCTGCTCATCGAGTTATCCACCGCCACCGCCTGCGGACCGTCCAATTGCCCTTCGCCTTCGCCGGCGATGCCCGCTTTGCAAGTCGTAGAGCACGTCTCGAGTTCGGTTTTCCCGTCTGCCACACCCCAGCCCCATGCCGCGATGAATTCTCCCTGCGGACCGAACCGATCGACCCGCTCGTTGCCTGCATCGATCACGTACACGTCGCCGCTCGCTTCGCTGACCGCCACGCCCACGGGGTGCGACACCCGGCCCGCTCCTGCCCCCGTACTCGCGAACGAGAGCGCGAACGAATGTCCGCGCTGGGACAGCCCCCACGCGGACCCGCACCAAGCACCGGCAAACGCCAGGACCAGCGCCGGGCCGAGAGCAAGGCACACACAACGACGCGCGCGCGTGATCCAGCTCGCGCACGCCGGCCTGTTAATGGACTCGTGCATCCTCTGAACACCGTCTCGAGCTTCCAGCGAGGCACGTGAGCGGACGCAAGACCAGCACAGCTGCTCGCGCCCGCTCACGCCGCCGGTGAGCCACAGTGCTCGACGCACCGTCGTCGCTGGCGTCTGCTAGCTGACCGAGCTGGCCTCCGCCTTTTCCGTGTTCGTCTGAATCGTCGTCAACTCCTGACCGGCCTGGAAGAATTCTTCGAGTTTGTTGTTCTTCGCATACAGCACGCGTTTCAGGCTCGCCGGGTCGGTCGCGAATTTTTCTGGCTTCTGTTTGCCTTTCGATTGGGCGAATTTCACCGTTTGTACGGTAAGCATCGTATTTCCCTTGATCGGTGCCATCACTTCGCCCTTCACCACATATTTCAGACCCGAGCACTCGAATTCCGTCAGGATTTCACCAGACGCTGCTCGGAATACGTTCGCGATCTTATCCTTTCCGGGAGTCGCGCCGACCTTTTCGATGCCGATTTCGCCGTCGAGTTCTTTTACGAGGATTTCTCCGATGTTGGTCGCTTTCGGGTTGGTGCTGATGCAGCTGATCCCCGCTGCTTCGCAGCCTGTGAACACTATGTTGTACGCGCGGTTCGTTTTCGCGCCAGTGTATTCGCCTTCGCTCGTCTGCCGTTTGCAGCTCACGCCTTCGCCGTGCACCGTCTCCAATTCGATCTTCGTTCCTTCTTTCGACACCGCACTGTAGAACCGCTTTGCTGATTCGATCGTCTTTTCTTCGCCTTTCCCGTTCGGCCCGAACGCGGGATACCATTCGTACTTCTGTGTCTTGCTGGTCGTGCCTTCAACCTTGCAGTTGCCTTCCTTGAACCGGCCGCCCGTCAGCTTCAGGCATCGGCCGATTTCCGGCGCTTCTTCTTTGAAGGCGGACGCACTGCTCGCCGTGATGCAAGCGCCTCCGAGCGCCAGGACAGCGCATATCCACAGCAGGGTCATTCTTCGCATTTCGTAGCCGCTCCTTGTCTCCTCTTGGATCGCCCTGGACGGCGCGTCGCGGTCGAAGCGAATTGATGTGCTCCGCACGCGAGCGACGCTAGCCTTCTTATTGGGGCGACGTGTCACCACGACCCGGCAAGAGGGGACTCCGCCGCATTGGGCATATCGACGGAGTCCCCAGTCAGTCTTTAACTATTTTGCCGAGATGCTACGGTTGTCAGAGCCCTCGTTTTTCGACTTCCACCGGGTGCGCGGTGTACTCAGCACCTTCGAGGACGGTCGTGCTGGCGCCAGCCGGTGCCGGTAGCCCGAATGCTTTGTTCACGACCGGGTCGAGATAGCGTTCCCAGGTTGTGCCGCCGCATTTCGTCGCTGCAGGCACGGCGTATGTGTTGTCAACCAGCCTGGTTTCCTGTAGGGCGGCCAGCTGGTATTCGTCATAGATGCCAGCGAACCCGCCTTTACCGTGAATTCGTTCGCCCGTCAGCGGTGATACCGATTCCCCAGTCGCAAGGTGCTGCACCACCGGTTCGGCTTCGGAGCCGATCAGACAGCTCCCGCCAATGAGGGTGAGCCACGGGTTTTCGCCCTTGATCTGCACGCTGGCGATGATCTCTGGGCCTTCTTCGGCCAGACCGTTGTACGTGCTCAGGTATTGAGGGTCGCTACCCGCCGATTCGATGGTCTCCGTCGTTTTGTTCGCCTTGAAGTAGTGTTTTTTCTGGGCGAGTTTGTAGCTTTCGCGGAGGTTCTGCGGCCAGCCGAATTCGTTCATTTCGGCTTCGCTCACATTGTTCAGCACTTCCACCGGCACCTTCTCGGGCACTGGTGCGATCGCCGGTACTCCGTCTTCGGGCGGCAGGATGAACTCCATGCCAGAGTACTGTTCTTCGACAGGGGGAATCGCACCTTCTTCTGTCGCACCACCCTGGAGGACGATCGACTTGGTCACCGGCACGGTGATACCGCCGACGGTGTAAAACCCGCCTCGGTCCTTCCGCGTCGCGGCATAGTCGCAGTGCTTCGCGGGGTTGCCTTCGTATTCCTCATGCAGCGCGCAATTTTTGAATTTGGACCAGCTTACATCCGGCTTTTCTGTCGGGATGTAGCTAATTTGCGGCCCCCCGCTTGATACCCCATTTTCATCTTCGACCACCACTTCGTATTCGCCTTCTGGGGCTTCACGGGGTGCCCGCACCTCGATTTCGGTTTCAGAGATGACTTCCACGTCAGCCGCCTCCTGTGAGCCGACTTTGACTGTGACGTTGCCAGCGAAGCCAGTGCCGTGAATCCAGAGCGGCGTGACGCCGCCGCCCTTCGCCTGCGGAGCGGTCGGGACGGTCGTCGGTTCCACCTTGGCCACCGTCGGTGGTTCACTCGCGAGCGCGCTCGCGGCCAATGCGGCGCTCACCGCGAAGACCGCGACGAGGCATAGTCCCACCATCCTTACATGTCTCACTTTTCCACTACTCCTTTTCCTCTCGGTGATAGTTGACCGGCGCACGACCTCACAGGTCGGAGAGTCCGTACAACCGATCGTTTGCTGCCGCAGGCCGGTACTCGCCGGGCGCGGTCCTGCGGACCGCTGCCTGTCTGATGGCCTGCTCTCGACGGCGCCGGTCGCGCGTGACGCGAGACCGGCGCCGTAAAGCTTCTGAATGCGGGTTTCACACCTTGCCCCTGAGTCTCGCGGTCCGGGGTCGCGGAGCGGGCGACGCGCCGATCAACGCCAGCGCACGCTGCCCGGAGGCGGTCAGCAGCCACGCGTTCGGTTCGCCGCGCGCCGGACCGAGTCCCACGTTCTCGATAACGCCCTGTCGCTCGAGCCGCGCCAGCAGCTTCGACGTCTGCCCCTCATCAGAGAGCCCCGCCGCGTCGGCGATCTCGCGATTGTTCGAATAGGGAGCCCGCGCGATCGCGCGCAGAACCATCGTCGTGCGGTGCGTCACGCGAATCGGAAGCTCCCCCGCTTCGGATATCGCCCGTACGCGTCTGTTGTGCTCGTTCAACGGGGCCGGCAGGCCGCTCGAGGCCTTGCCCTCCAGCTCTGCCTGCGCCACGGCTTGGCCGAGATGCGGCGCGACGATGAATGCCATCAGCGACGGCGCCAGCTCCACGAGCTTGCCAGCGGTGTCGTCGAGCATGCTCGTGCGAATGACCGAGAAGGCACCGCCGACGACCAGCTCGCTCGTGAGCGCGCTCGCCAAAGCCCGCGACCAAGCTGAGCGATCGCCACCGTCAAGCTGGTCGCTGTCGTAATCGTGCTCCAGCAGGCGGGCGAGCAGCTCGTGCAGTTGCTGTCGGCATTCGAACGTCAGCACTCCGTTGAGCGGTGTCTCGAGCACCAGCAGGCGCGCCCACGACGGCTCGTCGTCGAAGAATCCCAGTAGCGCGACCAGCCCGGAGCGCACTCGCTCGAGCCATGTCTGCTCGGCGGCCGTCGCCTCGGCTACCGCATGCGCCAGGCGGGTGATGCCCGCGTCGAAGGCGACCCGATAGCACTCCTCGACGGTCGGAAAAACCTCGGAGAAAATGCTTTGTGAAACCTTCGCACGCGAGGCCACCGTATAAGAGAGACGGGGGTCACTCAGACGCTCGGGCCTTAGTTTTCAGGACCCCTTGACAAAGCCGGCCCCATGTGTTCTTCTTTTTCCCACACGCCGCCCACAGAGTCAGACCCAGCCGAGGTCTTGGGGAGGCGGCGTAAGAGGGACTAGCGAGAGGGACAACGGAGGGAAACGAGGGCTGCATCATGGGGGACGGGATCCAGATCAACCGCTTGGGTGAGCGCTTTTCCAGCCACACCCAGATGCGCACGCGTACCCGTGACCACGAGACTTCCGGGGACACACAAGCGCTGCGCGAGCGGTTGATCGCCGCGATGGTCGAGGCGGTCGCCGAGGGCGGCGACCCCCGTCTCTCTTAGTCGCGGGTCCGGCTGTAATCCCGCATCAGAGCTAGGGTTTTCGCGGGGCTTCCCACGCTCTTCCCACAGCGCGGCGCCTCTCGGCGCGGGCGAGCGCCTATCTTCTGTGGGCCGGCTTGGGCGGCCTGTACCGCGCGCGGGCGGTCCGTTCGCAGGCCTGTCGGCGCCTGGTGCGTGAGTGCTCATGACGGCGCCGACAGGCCTCGAGGGCGCGCCTGAGCTTCTGCTCGCGCGTGAGGCGGGTGCTTCTGCTGGCCTTGACCGCGTGACAGCCCTGCACGCTGACCGCGACGTCGTCGTTGATCGCGCTGCCGTTTTGACCGGTGAGCTGGGCGGGAATCGCGAGGCGTTGTCCGCAGAGGTTGTAGTGGTCCTTCAACGGAAGGTTGGTGGTCAGCGCTGAGTGCGGCCCCTCCGGCAGGATCGCTTCCACCGATTCGAACGGCGCGTCAGGAACCGACAGAAACGAGCTCGTGGTCACACCTTTTTTGATCGCGGTCTGGCCGTCGAGAATGATGGTGATGCCTTCGCCCTGCAGCACCAGCTCGGCGTCGGGCCACGCGGCGTTGCCGTGTGAGACGAGGTATATCGGGCCGGTCAAGGGGCCCTTCAGAACGGGGGTGTGGACGGTGGCGGTGCCGATGTCCGAGCCTTCGGGGCACCCGGCGGGGTTGGCTTCGAAGGTCGCCGCCACGCATGCTTTTTGGATCGTCGTCAGGCGTGCGGGAAGCGTCGACGGGATGGTCAGGATGGTCTTGGCGACGTGTGCTTCACCGGTGTGGCTGGTGAACCTCAGGCCGAGGCTCGCGCCGTCGGCTTTGCTGGTTTTGCCTTGCGTTCCAGCGGAGACCCTGGGGTTGAACGGGAGGGCCTGGCAGCCCGCGACCTCAAACGGCGTGGAGCTGGTGCTGGTGGCGCCTTCTGCGCCTTTCAGATGGCTTTCGATCTTCATCGAGTTGCAGTTGGTGGGGTTGTACTCGAAGCCGGACCGGTTGATCGTGACGTCGAGCTCTTTGAGCTGGACGGGGACGCCGGTCCTGCCCGAGGTGACCGTTTCGACGCTGGTGGGTATCGTGCTGGTGACAGTGACCTGAGCGGTGGTGGGGTTGATATGGATGCCTGCGCGAACGACGACGGTGCCGAGGTTGAAGGGGCCCGCCACCGCCGGCGTGACGATCGCCAGGCCGAATGGTCCGCCGTCGTAGGGGCCGGTCAGATAGACGCTCCCGGCCAGCGTGAAAGGTTCTGGGCCGAAGCCGGAGGCCGCCGTGGTCTGACCGATCAGACTTTCGGGCCCGCAGGCGCCTTCGCCGGCCTGTGGTTCTGGGCAGGGCGTGATCGACGCGAGGATCGCGCCCACGCCGGGCGGCAGTTGCACGTTCATGCCGGCGAGCGCCTGGTCTTGGTCGGGCCGCTTCAGGTTCAGCGTGAACGGCGTGAAGGCGCCGGCCTGCGTGTTCGCGCTTTGTGCGTTCAAGGCCGGCGTAAACGGGGGCGCGGTGCCGCATGGCGAGCCTTCCGCGCCGGAGCTGACCTGGAAGCTCGAGGAGGGCGATGCCGGCGGGCTGCCCGACCAGGGGGTGAACGACGCCTGGGTTTCATAGCTCCCGCAGGCAGGGGGCGTCGACAGCGAGGCGCGGGGTCCGTCGAAGAAGTGCAGCGTGAGTTCTTCGAACGGCAGCTGCGGCGTGTTCTTGAACGTGGAGGTGAGCTGGCCCGTGGCGGGATTTGGGACGACGGTGCCGGCGAGCTTGATCTGCACGCCTGAGACCGGGTCGCGCACAAGCAGGTACAGCACAAGCGGGCTGGCGAACGGGTTGGTGTCCTGGCTCGCCAGATAGACAGCGCCTTCCAGTTCGTGGTCGAGCAGCGGCGTCTTGATGCGCACCGCGCCGACCTTGGCGGCTTCAGGGCACGACCATGGGCTTTCTGAGAACACGTCATTCGCGATCTGCAGGCCTTCTTCTGTGCCCGCCTGCAGACCCACTTCCGCACCGCTGCAGGCCGCCAGACCGCCGGCGGCCGCAGGGTTCAACAGCACGCCTTCGGGCAGCGTCACGGTCGTTGCCCGCACGGCTGCCTCCGCCAACCCGCCGCCTTCAAACGTCGAGGCCTGCGGCAGGCGTACCGTGACGGTGAGACCGGACGGGGTGTCGGTCGCGTGCTGGTCGGGCTGAACCGTGATTGAGGGGGTGAACGGCAGCTGTTCGCAACCTGACAGCGGGCCGAACGACGCGGATGCCTGCAGGTGCTCTCCTTCGGGCGCCTGGGCGGTCGGCCACGACACTCCTTCGACGCTACTCCGCAGCTGCTCACCGCTACAGGAGGTGGGCAGTGTGAGGAACGCGGCACTCGAATGCTGCGCCGGCGCCGTGCAGTTTTTCAGCGACGCCCGTTCGGGCAGAAACGGCAGATCCAAGCACGCCCAGCCGCGGGCATGATCGTGGCTCGCCGCCGCCGGTTCGCCCCAGAAGGTCACCTGACTGCCGAGGATCGCGGCGGCCTGGCTCGCGTTGCTGACGCTGACCGTCACCCCGTATTCTTCGGCGGCCCGAACGGCGGTATCAAGGACGACCGGAACTTTGAACACCTCGAAGCCGAATCGCGCGGGCTCGCCCTGCGCCGGTACGAGGTTGAACAGTGGCACCGTGACCGTGCTGAATTTCAACAACACCGGTTCATACAGGGTCACGACCGCCGCGCCGACCGCGGTGTCCGCCGGGCACAGGTCGGTGAGCCCGTCTTCGCCGATCGTCGCGAAGTCGACTTCCGAGCAGCGCGGGACCGCGGTCGGATTCCCCACGAGCCCAGGTGGCAGCTTGAAGCTCAGGTCCCTCGTGAGCGCGGGCGCCTGCGGGAACGGACCTTCCCCGAACCGCCCGAGTGCGAGCGTCTGGTTCAAATCGAACGTCGCGGTCAGCTGGAACGGATGCGACCCCGCCTGCGTGTCGGTCGCGCCGCCTTCCAGTTCCGGGCTGAGGGCATAGTCTTCGACCCCAAAGGGCGTCGGTTCACGACTGATCGTGACCGGCCTGGTGAACGGCTCTGGCGTTGGCGCACCACCCCCTTCGATGCTCACCGTATTTTCTCCCGGAGCCGCCAGCCCTTCGCTCACCCTCACCGTGATCGTGGCTTCCAAGCGTTTGAACGGAAGCACGGTCCCCGTGTACGTACACGTCAACGTCGCGAGCGTGCAACTCATCGGCGGTTCTTCTTCCGGATAGCTTCCCCCGCCCGAGATCGCAACCGCGCTCAAACCTGGCGGGAGCATGTCCCTGATCGTAATCGCATGCGGCGAGCCGTCCGCTTCGCTCGTACCGACATTGCTGGCCGAGATGATGATCCGACCCTCCTCACCCGGCACCAAATTCCCCGGCGCCGAACGCGACTCCAAATGCCACCAGGGACCCTGCGCCGCGCCAGCCGGTGCACCGCACACGAGCAGCGCAACGACCGCGGTGAGCAGGGCGCCGATCGCCGACAACGGCCCGCCCCACCCGCGGCAGTGATCGATATCCCGCATCATTCTCACCCCAGCGCCTTTCTCGCGCGCTTCGCCCGCTTCTCCGTGCGCTTCGCCTTCTTCGTCGGGTGCGGCGCGTACTGCTTGCGGGCCCGACGTTCGCACGCCTGGCGCGCGTGCTTCGAGTGCCTGTGCGCGGTGCGGCACAGCTCGAGCGCCCTGGCGAGCTTTTCTGCACGCGTGAGCGGTTTTGGCTTGACCGTGGTTTTCGATGAGAGCGTCTGTGACGTCGGCCGATCCGGCGTGCCGGCGAGAGTCGCTGTCCCTGATGGGGCGGCGAACACCGTCACCGGCGCGGAGGCGGGCCTGCAGGTTCCAAGCGTTTCGCAGGGCGCCGGCGGTCCCGACGGCGGGGCGATGCACGGCGAGGCTTCGCTGCACACGTGTGCGTCATAGACGTCGAAGGAGTGGTCGTGGTCTTCGCTCGTCAGCGGCTGGCTGGTGAGTAGGAAGATGTCGTCGCCGGATTCGCTCGCATCCAGGAACGCGGTTTCCTGTTCCGATTCTCCCGAGGAGATCAGCGCGACGCAGCCCGCGGGGCTGTGACAGCTGCCGACGTCTTCGGGCTCGAACTCGTAGACGTCCTCCTTGGTGTTGTGGTCCGCGGGTACGAGCCGGTCGGGGCTGTCGAAGATCAGCCGCCCGGAATTTGACAGATAGCGGGACTGATAGAACGCCGTCGTTTCTTCGATCGGCGTCCACCCCGGGACAGAGCCCGCCAGCCAGTGGTCGACCGCGCGACGTGCACCGCCCTGTTCTTCGGCAGCGGTTTCCTTCCAAACCCCCAGCCGGTCGACCAGCAGGCCTTTGCCTTCACCGGAGGCTTCGTGGTCGAACACGCCCTGCGGCTGCGCCCCAGAGGGGTTACACGACGCGCACGTGAGGCGAGCAGTCGAGGAGTCGTAGAGGTAGACCTCCTCGTCGCGCGCGCCGTGCGCAGCTTCGCTCTGATCGGCACTGTCATAGCCGGTCAAAGGCTGCTTTGACATGAACGCCAGATATCGCCCATCGGGAGAAACCCTCGAGGTCAGAACGCCGAGCGAGAAGTTGCCCGAGCCACCCCAGTCCGGCTGGTCTTCCTGAGAGAGCACCGCGATGAAGCGCGGCGCTTCCCATTCCCGTGCTTCTTCGCTGTATCGCTCGACGTACAAATTGCATGTCGCCGAAGCGTCAGCCGGCTGTTTGGCATTCGGCTGCGCACAGTGCCCCGGCAGCGCACCGGCGGCTCGCGCTTCTTCGGAGAGCACGCCGTTAGCCACGAAATACACCACCGAGCCGTTTTCGCTCGCCCCCGGCAGCGTACCCACCACATCGGCCGCTTCCCCGATATCGCCTCCTCGGTTCACCGTCAGATCCTTCAGATCGCATTGCGGGCCTTCCGCGTCGACGGCCACTTCGCACACGTAGAGATCGGCGGGCGCTTCTTCGTCTTCCCCACTAGGCAAGAGCGTCGATTCCGCGGTCAGCGGAAAAGTGTCGGTGAAGAAGACTCTCGATCCTTCGTTGTTGGCGAGCCTGAAATGGACTTCCTCGGCGGCGCGTTCTTGCGCCGATCCTTCCTTCACGCCCTGCGGGGCGTTGACGACGATCGTCTTTCCGAGCGTCGTTTCGCGCATGAAAAGCCGAGTGATTTCCGCTTCGTGTTCTTCGGTGACCGCGCTCCAGAACACCCGCGAGCCATCGACTGACACCGCTCCCCGCGTGCTCGACGAGCCCGGGATGAAGTCCCCCAGCTGCGGTTCCGGTACCACCGGCGCGGCGCGTTTATTCCCCGGCAGCACGCTCACCAGCGAGAGCGCTTCGCTCGGGGGCTTGTTCGCGCTCCACTCATACAGCCCCGGCGCCGACGGCGAACCGTCGGTCAGCGCGACATCCGAGCTGAAGATCACATGCTGCAGATCGGGCGCAGCCCCGTCGAATTCGAGCTCGCCGCCGAACTGCGCACCAGTCGCGTCGGCGCCAGCGGCGACGAGCGGTTCGAAGCAGCTCGCCGGAGCTGTGGTGCAGGTGTCGTCATCGCGAACGTAGAGCCCACGTTCTTCGCTTTCCAACCCCGCCAGCAATGGCGGTTCCTGCATGTGCGTGCCCGTCAGACGGTAGGGCCCGAACGGCTGCGCCAAGGCGGACGCAAGATTGGGCGAGAACCACCGGTACTCCTGCGCCGCGCCGGGGTCGAGGCCCTTCGCAACGTCGTTGGCAGTAGCGATGTCCTGCGTCGACCATCCTGCCGAGCCGCGCGTCGAGATCAGCTGGGTCGCTTCGAGCGAGCGGTTGCCAACGACACCTTCGCCGAAGGGCGCGTTGGCGGCATACGTGATCGCGTCGCCTGCTCGTGCGGCCTCGATCACGCCCGACGCGGGTCCCCCGTTTTCGGTGGTGCCGGCGATCGAGTAGATCAGCGCGCCCTGCTTTTCCGCGGGCGATACGAGTTCCCACTCGCGCCCGTCCGCGAGGCCGTTGCTCGCCGCTGGTAGCGTCGTGAACGACCCGAACGAGCGCTCCGCTTCCGCTTCGCCATCCGCGTTCGCCGCGATCGCACGGTAGAAGTAACGCGTGCCCGCACCCAAGCCCGAGATCGTCGCGCTCACAGCCACCGACCCGAACCCGCCGCCGACGTCGTCACCGGACGGCGCAGGCACATCCACGCACGCCGCCGGCGTCGCCCGGCAATCCGCGGTCCCCACCTCGAAGAACACGTGCGTATCCAGGCCATGCGGATCGACCCGTGCTTCGACGCGCGTCGCGGAGACGTCCGCATCCTGAAAGGCAAGACTGTCGACGGTCGGCGCCGCCGCGGCTTCCGGCGCAAACACGTCGACCACCGCGTCTCTAGTGTCGGCGACGTACACATCGCCGGTCGCCGAATCCACCGCCACCCCGCTGCCGCCGGTCAGCTGTTCGGACCCGAACCGCTGCACGAGCGAACCGTCGGACGCGAACACGGCCACGCTCGACCCGTTGTCCACATAGACGTCACCGCGTGCGACCGCGCCCAGCGGCGTGCCGCCAGAGCTCGCCTGATCCACCGCGACACCGGAGCTGTCTTCGAGCTCGAGCGGTTGCGGTTGGGCTTCTCCGGCTCCATTCACCGCAGAGATCAAGGCCGGCGCCTTCGTCGACGGCGCCGCTTCCGGACATTCCTCGAGCACGTTCTGCAGCTGGTGGCTCACATAGAAGGTTTCCGCATCCGCATCCACTGCCAGACCCGGCGTTTCGACGCATTCCATCTGCAGCGGGACTGACCCAAGCTCGACGTTTTCGAGCGCGTCGCTGAAGTGCAGCAGCAGCCCCGGCGAGACTCCGAGATCGCTCACCCACAGCCCCCCGTTCGCGTCGACGGCCACGCCGCCCAAAGCGCCGACCGGCGGCGCAGCGAAGCGCACCTGCCCGAGCAGCTCCCCGGTCGGGCTGAACTTCTCGACGACGTTGTCTGCAGCGACCGTGTCTGCGAGCACGTACACATCGCCTGCCGACGGGTCACCGGTCGCGCCCGAGTTGTCAACCGCGACCGCTTCCGGTGTATCCATCTCTCCTTCGCCTTCGCCTGCCAGACCACCCTCGCAGCTCGAGGAGCACACCTCGTACTCGCTCTTACCGTCCGAGACTCCCCACCCCCACGCGGACACGAATTCGCCCGCCGGGCCGAACCGCTCGATGCGCTCGTTCCCTGCGTCCACCACGTACACATCGCCGGAGCCTTCATCCACGGCGACACCCGCCGGGCGCGAGAGCCTGCCGGCACCGCTGCCTTTGCCCGCGAACGAGAACCCGAATGCGTGGCCGCGCTGCAACAGGGCTGAGGCCGGCGTCGTATCGACGATCGCGCCTGCGGCCAGCAACGAAGCGGCGAGGCCGAGCGCCATGCCAGTCCGACACACGTTCGCCCACGCGATCCGCCTTCCCTGCTCGCATCTCGTATCCCTCATCGTTCGCTCCCGCACGACCTCTCGCGGTGCGCGCGGGAAGCGAGCACAGACAAGCCGATCGCCCATGCGCTCGCTCCCCACCGCGTCCCGGCAGCCTGACGCGCTCTCACCGCTCGCGCGTTCTCAGCTGACCGAGCTCGCCTCCGCCTTTACCATGTCCGTCTGGATCGTGGTCAGCGTCTGCCCGGCCTGGAAATATTCTTCCAGTTTGCTGTTCTTCGCGAACAGCACCCTTTTTGTGCCGGCCGGGTCGGTCGCAAATTTTTCGGGTTTCTGCTTGCCTTTGGTCGCTGTAAACTTGACGGTCGCCGTGGTGAACATCTTGTTCGAATCGATCGGCACCATCACTTCGCCCTTAACCACGAGCTTCAGGCCGGCACATTCGAATTCCGTGAAGATTTCGCCGGATGCCGGCTTGAAGACATTCGCGATCTTGTCCTTGGCCGCGGTTGCGCCGAGCTTTTCAATCCCGATTTCACCGTCCAGTTCTTTGACCAGAATTTCGCCCGGGTTTTTCGCTTTCGGGTTGGTGCTGAGACATATGATCCCCGCCGTTTCACAGCCCGTGAAGACGACGTCGAAGGCACGGTTCGTTTTCGGACCCGTGTATTCGCCTTCGCTAGTCTGCTTTTTGCATTTCACGGTTTCCCCGGTGACCGTTTGAAGCTGAATGATGGTCGATTCTTTCGATTCGGCCTTGT
This sequence comes from Solirubrobacteraceae bacterium, assembly GCA_035507415.1. Taxonomy (GTDB): domain Bacteria; phylum Actinomycetota; class Thermoleophilia; order Solirubrobacterales; family Solirubrobacteraceae; genus Palsa-744. Next base: position 5,885 of record DATJOF010000020.1, on the reverse strand, counting down.
AGAAGCGCAGCGCCGGTTCGATGGTTTGTTCTTCGCCCTTCTTGTTGGGCCCAAACGCTGGATACCATTCGTACTTCTGTTGCTTGCTCGTCGTACCTTCGACCTTACAGTTCCCTTCCTTGAATCGGCCTCCGGTCAACTTGAGACAGCGCCCCACTTCAGGCGCTTCTTCTTTGAAGGCAAGCGCGCTCGTCGCAGCTACGGCGCTCATTGCGAGCGCGGTTACTATACATACTGCCAAGATTCTCATGCGTTTCATTGACTCATCGCTCCTCGTGTCCGAAAAAATGGCCACTGACTGACTCGCTCTCTCGTGTTAAGGCGCCCACGCGGCTCGCTGCACGCGCCGTCGTCGCTGCAATGTAGTCATCAGGGACCCGCCCACAGGCCGGCGGGTCCCTGATGTGTCGGTTGGCGGCGTTAGCGCACGCGACCGCTAGCGCCGTGACCTGCGGGCGTCATTCTGCTCCACCTAGTCTTGCCGCTTCGTCTTCTGCCGCGTACTGGGTGCCGATGATTTCGGTCCCGCTGGCCCCCGCTGGAGCCGGGAGTCCGAACTCCTTGTTGATAGTCGCCGCGATGACCCCGGCGTACGCTCCGGAACAGGTTGCCCCAGGAACGGCGTACGTGTTATCAACGAGAATGTTGTGGTACAGGATGTCCATTTCTAGATCGTGATGTTCGGCCACAACGATTTCGCCTGCCGCTCCGTGGATCACTTCATGCGTGAGCGGCGATTCACTCGGACCGGTGGTCAAGTGCTGCACGATCGGTTCGGCTTCCGAACCTACGTAGCAGACGGTCCCGAGATTGCTGAGCCATTGAGCGCCGGCTTTGATCTTGACACGTGCTTCGATTCCAACTCCTTCTTCGAAGAAGATATTAGCGACATCCACGCTGGCAGGACCGGCTGATTCGATTGTCTCGGTGACTTTCTTGACGTATCCTTTTTTCTGCGCTTCTTTGTAGCTGTGCTTCAACGTTTCCGGCCAGCCCAATTCTTCCTGTTCGGCCGCGCTGATCTGCCCAAGCGGTTCACCTGGAACACTCTCGGGGGTCGGGGTGAGGTTTTCGACGCCATGAGTCGGCCCTACAGCTTCGTATTCGTTGAGACGTTCGCCCGGATTGTGTGCTCCACCGAACTGTAGAACTATTTGCTTTTCGATCGGCACCGTAATGGGACCTACCGTGAAATGTCCGCCTGGTGACGTCCCTTTTGGACCGGTTTCAGTGGCCCCAAAAAAACAGATAGTGACGGGTTCTCCTTTGCCGCCAAGGGCGCTCACAGGGCAGTTTTCCATCAGTTTGAAGCTCTTGGATGGGTTTTTTACCGCCAGCGCACTCGATGCCGCGACCGCCGCCAACGCAAACGCGGCGATGAGACACAGCCCCAGAACCGCTACACGCCTCGCTTTTCTTACACGTCTCACTGTTCCACTACTCCTTTTCCTCTCGGTGATGATCGATCGGCGCGAAAAGACCGCTTGTGCGCTCCCGTCACCGATCGCCTGAATCCACAAGCGGTCCGACGGACGCTCGCGTCCAGGCGAGCGTCCGTGGTTCCACTTGCCCTCTCAACGACGCTGTCGCACGCTGCGCGACGCTGCGCCGAAAAGCTCAAAGTTTTCACAGCGCCTCTTTCGCTCGGCGGCCCAGGCGCTCGTAAGAGCTCTCAGCGAAGCCGTCGCCGAGCAGCTCGAGCGTGCGCCGGCCCTCCGTTGTCAACAGCCAGGCGTTGGGCTCTCCGCGCGCGGCACCAACGCCGACGTTTTCGATCACGCCCTGGCGCTCGAGGCGCGCTAGCAACTTTGACGTCTGCCCTTCATCAGCGATTCCAGCGGCGCGAGCGACCTCGCGATTGTTGGAGTAAGGCGTCTGCGCGATGGCGCGCAGGACCAGTGTCGTGCGGCGAGTGGCGCGAACCGGAAGCCGGGTCGGGCGTGTCACAGCCTGCGCTCGGGCGAGCTCGTCGGTACGCGCACACCACCCTGCCAGGTCGGGGCGACCGTACTGCACAGCGATGAACGCCATCAGCGATGGCGCCAGCTCCACAAGCCGGCCGCCATCTCCCTCGCCCCGTACGCTGGTTCCGATCACCGTGAAGACACCACCGATGATTAGCTCGCCGGTGAGTGTCGGCGGCAGCATCGTGGAGTCGACGGGGGTGCCCGCCTCGTGATCTCCACCGAGGAGCCGAGCTAGGACGTCCTTGAGTTGCTGCCTGCACTCGAGCACGAGCGTTCCATCGGGGAACGTCTGAAGCAGGAGCATTCGAGCCCAGGACGGCTGGTCATCGAAGAACCCGAGCATCGCGACGAGACCGCAACGGACTCGCTCGAGCCAGCCGTCCGCACATCCCGTGGCCGCCGTTACCGTGTGCGATAGCCGATCGAGACCCTGTTCATAGGTGGCCCGATAACACTCCTCGAATGTCGCGAAGATTTCGTGAAATTCACGCTCGGTAATGCCCGCGCGCGTGACCACGGAATACGGAAGACGGGGGTCACTGGTCCCACGGCCCTTTATTTCTCAGGCCGGCTTGACAAATCTGCCCCCATATGTTCTCCTTTTCCCACACGCCGCCCACAGCACCAGGCCTAGGGGAAAGCGGCGCGAGAGGGACCAGCGAGAGGGACGACGGAGGGAAGACGAGGCAGGACCATGGGGAAGGGGATCCAAATCAACCGCGTGGCTGAGCGCTTTTCCAGCCACACCCAGATGCAGCCGCGCCCCTGTCAGCGCAGGAGCTCTTCGGACAGGCAGGCTCTGCGCGAGAAGCTGATCGCAGCCACGGTCGAGGTGCTCGCCGAGGGCGGCGACCCCCGTCTTCCGTAGTCGCGGGCCCTTCTGTAATCCCGCATCAGAACTAGGGTTTTCGCGGGGCTTCCCACGAACGTCCCACAGCGCGAGTAGCCCGTGCCCTGGCTCGCTCTGCGTAAGATCCTGGCGGACTGAAGGTCTTGGGCGATGACCGCGGCAGCTCAGAACGCGCGTCTTGGGCTCGAGGGCTTGGGTCTGAGGGCGAGCCGATCCGTCGCGTGCGCCGGTCACAACGACCGTCGGTGCTCGCTTTGGTGCTCGGGCTGTTTGGCGAGCCCACGTTCGAGCTGCTGCTGTAGGTGGCCGGCTGCTTCGGCGCGGCGGATGATCTCGCCGGCACGGACCTTCAGGGCACATCCCAGCATGTAGATCTTGGTGTAGGTCGGGTTGCGGAGGTTGCGCTCGATCTGGGAAAGATAGGTCGGGTGTATACCGGCTTGTAGGGCGAGCGTTTCGATCGACAGGCCCTGTGCCTTACGGATCGCGCGGACCGTCGCCGCCAGCTGCTGGCCAGCCCGCCGCTCAGAGGACAGCGGTGGTTGTCGTCCGGCCGGGATGAGTTCGAGCTGTAAACCGAGGGATCGTTCCTCTGCCGTCCAGCCGATCACATCAAGCAAGGCACACGTGTCGCTCAGACGGTAGAGCTCGTCGCGGATCCGACGTGCATGCCGTTTGCGGTCAGCTAGGAATATTACTTCGTCGACTGCTTCGACGCTGCGGCCGATCTGTTCATACGCGTCCCGGCGAATTCGCATCAGCGTATCCGAAGGCGGCGTGAGCGACACGTTCCTCGCAGAACCTGGATGCGTGGTCAAACGCGCCGTTTTACCGTTTTTCCGCACGGGAAGAACCTCCTTTTCTTTGCGCGCCGGGACCGGCAGGGCTCGTCCTCGTCGTGCCAGGCCGGCATGGTCGGCGGAGACGTTGCGCCTGCCAGGAGGTGCGCCGCACCGGCCAGCTGCAGTTCGTAGAACCGGACGGCGGGCCCGGACGGGAACACGAACCCCTCGAGCCGATGCACGAGTCCGGCGGCGTGCAGACCGTCCACCGCCAGCCGGACAGCTCCACGGTCGCCTACGGTGTGGGCGAGCTCGTCAAGCGAACACAGGCCGCTACATGTGCGTGCGAGCAGGATGCAAAGGACGAGCCGTTGCAGCTCATCAAACAGCAACCCATCATGGTCCCCCTGATGGGGGATACTTGGATCGGGCATCGGGAGCTAACGCCTCCTGGTGTCCAGTGCTCCCGGCCGTTACAGCGGTCGGGAGCACACTCGACATCTATCTCAAAGACCCCGCAAGGCTAGGCGCAAAACACGGGGAAAGTCAAGGAAAACCGGTGAAGTTGGCGCGAAATGATTCGCCACCGTGTCATCGACAGCGGACGCCGACCTAGCACCGGTGTGGCAGGTGGAAGACTGTCCGTCAGCGGCGTAGTCGGTGCGCCGTTAGAGGTCAGGCACGTTCGCACGCGTCAGCGTTTGTGTCCTGTGCGCTTCGTCGTGTAGCCTGCCCGTGCCCCGTGTTCGCAGGCGCCACGCTTGGCGGGCGAGTGCCGGTCGCTCTTGCGACACGCCTTCAGTGTTTTCGCGAGCCTTTGCTTGCGCGTGAGCTTCTTCGCTTTGCGTGCCTCGACGGCGTGACAGCCCTGCACAGCGACCTTGACGTTCTCGCTGAGCGCGGTCCCGTTCTGCCCGGTCAGCGCGGCGGGGATCGTCAGGTGCTGTCCGCACAGGCTGTAGTGATCCTTGAGCGGAAGGTTGGTCGTGAGAGCGGAGTGAGGTCCCTCGGGCAGGGTCGCTTCGACGCTTTCAAACGGTGCGTCGGGGACCGACAGGAACGAGCTGGTCGTGACGCCTTTCTTGATCGCGGTCTGCCCGTCGAGGATCACCGTGATGCCTTCGCTCTGCAGCACGAGCTCGGCGTCGGGCCAGGCGGCGTTGCCGTGCGAGACCAGGTAGATCGGGCCCGTGAGCGGCGACTCGAGCACGGGGGTGTGGACAGTGGCGGCGCCGATCACGGAGCCTTCCGGACAGGCAGCCGGGTTTGCTTCGAACACACGGGCGATGCACGCTTTCTGGATGGTCGTGAGCCGCGCGGGCAGGGTCGAGGGGATCGTGAGGATCGTCTTGGCTACGTGCGCTTCACCGCTCTTGGATTTGAAGGTCAGCTTCAGGCTGGCACCGTCGGCTTTGCTGGTCTCGCCCTCGGTTTGAGCGCTCACGCCCGGCTTGAACGGCAGGCTCTGGCAGCCGGCCACTTGGAACGGGATCGAGACCTGCTCGACGCCGTTGCCTGCGCCGTCGAGCGTCGCTTCGACGTGCTTGGGTTCGCAGCTGGTCGGGTTGTACTCGAAGTCGGGCCGGTCGACGTCGACTTGGATGCGCTGGAGCTGGAGCGGAATGCCGGTCGCGGGCCGGCCGACGCCCTGGATGAATGTGGGGACAGGACTGGAGATCGTGACCTGGGCGGTGTGGGGATCGACTTCGATCGTCGAGCGCACGACGATGGTGCCGAGGTCGAACGGTCCGGCGACGGCGGGAGCGGCGATCGACAGGCCGAACGGCGCGCCCTGATACGGGCCGGTTATGTAGACGGCACCTTGCTCGGTGTAGGGGTCCGGACCGACGCCGGCGCTGGCGCTGGCGTGTCCGATCTGTGATTCCGGACCGCAGCTGCCGAGCGAGGCCTGCGGTTCCGGGCACGGGGTGATGTGTGAGAGCATCGCGGCGGCGCCGGCGGGCAGTTTCAGTGAGATTGCCGCCGGCGGCTGGTTTCCGTCGGGGCGATCGAGCCCGAGGGTGAACTCGCTGAAGGCTCCTGCCTGCCGGTCTTCCGAGCCGGCGCTCAGCGCCGGCTCGAACGGTTCGCCACGCGGGCACGGGGTGCCGCCGGGTCCGCTGCCAACCGTGAACTCTCCCGCGGTGCTTTCCAGGCTGAGCGGCGCCTGGAAGGGATAGGACCAGGGCGTGAAGCTGGCGCTTGTCGGATACGTGCCGCACAGCGCCGGGCTTGCCAGCGAGGCTCTGGGACCCGGGAACAGGCGCAGCTCCAGTTCGCTGAACG
>DATJOF010000019.1:0-121341 GCA_035507415.1 Solirubrobacteraceae bacterium | reverse complement strand
CCGGCGGCCGCAATCTGCGGTGCCCGCGGTGTTTTGCGGCCCTGCCCGCGTCCAGATACTTGACTAGAACCGCGGATAGCGGGAAGGTAGATGGTGGGCGCCGGGTCGGCGCGGGAGAGGCCATAAGTCGTCTTGAGGAGGCGTACATGTCTGAGACAGATCTGGCCCACGAAGCGGTTGAGCGGCTCGATCACGGCGATCGGTCGCTGTTCGACCGCATGACCTTCGACCGGCGCGCGCTCCTGCGCCGCGCGGCGCTAACGGGCGTCGCGGCCGGTTCCGTGAGCACTCTGCTGAGCGCGTGCGGGTCGAGCGCGTCGAGCAGCAGCGGCTCGAGCTCGATCTTCGGCTCGCATCCCGAATACAAATTCGTCGTCGTCAACCACGTCACGACCAACTCGTTCTTCGTCCCCACCCAGTACGGCATCCAGGACGCCACCAAACTGCTCGGCTCGAGCTACGAGTGGACCGGCTCGGAAAGCGAAAACATCAGCCAGATGGTCAACGCCATCAACACCGCCGTCACCTCGGGCGCCCACGGGATCGCTGTGTCGCTGATCAGCAAGACCGCCTTCAACGCGCCGATCGAAAACGCGCTGAAGGCCGGAATCCCGGTCGTCGCCTACAACGCCGACGCCCCCTCTCCGCCCAACAAGCGCCTGGCCTACATCGGCCAGGACCTGAAACTGGCCGGCGAACTGATGGGCAAACGGATCGTCGCCGCCGTCGGCTCGGGCGACGTGGTCATCTTCACGGCCAGCGCGGGCTCGGCCAACCTGCAGCCGCGCCTGGAAGGCGCCGAAAGAGCGATCAGGGAATCGGGCGCGCCGATCAAACTCACCACGATCGTCACCGGCTCACTGGAATCGGGGCAGAAATCGGCGATCGAAGCCTACTGGACCGGCCATCCGACCACCAAGGGGATGTACGCCGTCGACGGCGGCGACACCGCGGAACTGGCCGGGGTGATGCAGAAGTTCGGATTGGCCGCAAAAGGCATCAAGGCCGGCGGCTTCGACCTCACCGAAAAAACCCAGAAACTGCTCCACGAAGGCTACATCGAATTCACGATCGACCAGCAGCCCTATCTGCAGGGCTTCCTGCCCGTCCTACAGCTGTTCCTGTGGCAGGTCTCCGGCTCGTTGACCGGCCCGGCCGAAGTCGACACGGGCCTGAAATTCATCAACAAAGAAACCGTCACTCCGTACGTGAACTCCAAGAGCCGCTTCGAGGGCACCTCCTCCGAACCCAAGGTCGTGCCGATCCCGGCGGGCACCCCGGCCTAGAGCTCGATGGGGAACACGCTGGTGTCGCGGGCGGCAAAGCCGCGCCGAGCTCCCGGGAAGGACCACTAGGCGATGGCGCAGGTGGCGGGCAAACCGGCCTCGCCCGGGACGCCCGGCACTCCGGCAGGAGACCCGGCGCACGCGCGCCGGGTCTCGTTGCCCAGCCGCCACGAGCTGTTCGAACGCGTGCTCTCGCTGCGCGAGGGCAGCATCATCGTCGTCACGCTGCTCGTGGCGATCTACTTCTCGCTGACCGCCAGCACCTTCCTCACCGGCTCCAGCTTCAAGGCGCTGCTGCCGTTCTTCGCCCCGTTCGCGATCCTCGCCGCGGGCGAGGTGTTCGTGATGATCCTCGGCGAGATCGACCTGTCGATCGGGGCGACATATCTGCTCGCGCCGTTCATCTACTACAAGCTCGCGGTCGCCGGAATTCCGCACGTACCGTGCGTGTTGATCGCGATGGCGTGCATCATGGTCGTCGGCTTCATCAACGGGTTCTTCACTGCGATCGTCGGCATCAGCTCGTTCGTGACCACGCTCGGCATGCTGTTCACGCTCGAGGGCCTTACGCTGATCATCTCCCACGGCGTGCCGGTCTCGATGCCGGGCGCCGAAGTGACGAGCACACAGGTCACCGTCCACCACGTGATCAACGGCGCGCACATCGTGCTCACCGAAACGGTCAACCACGTCTCGACGTTCGCAAAAATACTCGGCGAGGGCACCTACTCGGAGCTGATCTGGGCGATCGTGATCATCATCATCGGGCAGATCGTGCTGACGTTCACGCGCTGGGGCCTGTACACCGTCGCGGTCGGCTCGAACAGGCTCGCCGCCGGCGAGGCGGGCGTGCGCGTCCGTCTGGTCATCATCCGCAACTTCATCCTGTGCGCCGCCGCCGGCGGCTTCGTCGGGATCCTCGAGGCCGTGCGGGCCTCCGCGGTCGAGCCGGACGTCGCCGGGGCGAACGAAATCCTGTTCAAGGCGATCTCCGCGGCCGTGATCGGCGGCACGCTGCTCACCGGAGGGTCTGGAACCGTGGTCGGAGCCCTGATCGGCGCGCTGTTCCTGGGCATCCTCAACGAGGGCCTGATCCTCAAGGGCGTCAACGCCGACTACCAGCTGTTCTACCTGGGCCTGGCGATCATCCTGGCGATGACCATCAACGTGTACGTGCAGCGCGTACGCCGGGGCTCGCGCAGTGGCTGATCGGCCCGTCGTGCCGGCCGAGGCGATCGTCGGGCCGGTCTCGGCCCCCGATGACGTGCTGCGCGTCGAGCACATCGCCAAGCGCTTCGGCCCGGTCACGGCCCTGCGCGACGTCAACCTGCACCTACGCAAGGGCGAGGTGCTCGGACTGCTCGGCGACAACGGCGCCGGCAAGTCGACGCTGATCAAGATCATCTGCGGCTTTCAAAAGCAGGACTCCGGCCAGATGTTCCTGCACGGCCAGCCCTACCAGCCGAAAAGCGTCGACGACGCGCGCGCCCGTGGGATCGACACCGTCTATCAGGACCTCGCGCTGATCGACGAACTGTCCGTCTACCACAACCTCTCGCTGCGCCGCGAGAAGGTCCACCATCCTGTCCCGTTCCTGGCCAACCGCGAGATGAAGCGCGACGCGCGCCGCGCGCTCGATGAGATCGGCATCAACATTCCCCGCATCGACGTCTCGGTCGCCCGCCTGTCCGGCGGCCAGCGCCAGGCGATCGCGGTCGCCCGCACGGTCAACTCCGACGCCGACATCATCCTGCTCGACGAGCCGCTCGCCGCGATGGGCGCCAAAGAGGGCTCGATGATCCTCGACCTGGTCGCGCGCCTGAAGGCCGAGGGTCGCGTCTCGATCATCATGATCCTGCACAACTACGTGCACGTGCTGGAGGCCTGCGACCGCGTCAGCATGATCCAGGAGGGCGTGATCGCGCTCGACAAGCCCACCAGCGAGACCTCCGTCGACGAGCTCACGGAGATCGTCGTCAACGAGTACCGGCGGGCACGGATGGCCATGCACGCGGAAGAGCGCGCCGGCTGAGCGAGCGCGGCCGGCGCCGGCAGCGGAGCCCCCCGCCTGCACCAGGCCATGCGAACTGCGGACATACGGAGAACCACGGACTCTGACCGCGGCGGCGGCCGATACGATCACGCGGCGCCATGACGAACGACCTGGCCCGCTGGCAGTTCGCCACCACGAGCATCTACCACTTCCTGTTCGTGCCCGTGACGATTGGGCTGGCGTTTCTGGTCGCGCTGCTGCAGACCGCCTGGTATCGCAACGACAGGCCCGAGTACAAGCGTCTGACACGTTTCTTCGGGACGCTGCTGACGATCAACGTCGCCGTCGGCGTCGTCACCGGCCTGGTGCAGGAGTTCGAGTTCGGCATGAACTGGTCGATCTACTCGCGCTTCGTTGGCGACGTGTTCGGTGGCCCGCTGGCAATGGAGGGCCTGGCCGCGTTCTTCCTGGAGTCGACCTTCCTGGGGCTGTGGATATTCGGCTGGGACAGGCTCCCCAAGCGGGTTCACCTGGCGTGTATCTGGCTCGTGGCGGCGGGCTCGATGCTGTCCGCGCTGTTCATCCTGGTCGCCAACTCGTGGATGCAGCACCCGGTCGGCTATGTGATGAACAGCCACGGCCAGCCCGAACTGAACAACGTCGGGGCGCTGTTCACAAACCCGACCTTCCTGTGGGGATACGTGCACGTGCTGCTTGCCTCGTTGATCACCGGCGCGCTCGTGATGCTCGCGGTATCGGCGTGGCAGATCCGCAAGCAGCGCGACACCGAAGCCTTTGCGAACACGCTGCGAATCTCGGTGATCGTGCTGCTGCCGGTGATGCTCTTGCAGCTGTTCGTGGGCAACAAGCTGGGCGAAATCGAGACCAAATATCAGCCCGCCAAGATCGCCGCCGCCGAGGCGCAGTGGGAAAACTGCCAGCCGTGCTCGTTCTCGGCGTTCCAGATCGGCGGTGGCAAAAACGACAAGACACCCTCGCAGATCATCGAAATCCCGCACCTGCTGTCGGTGCTCGCGACCGGAACCTGGAACGGCGCCGTCGTCGGGCTGAACCAGCTGCAACGAGAAGACGAACAGAAATACGGCCCCGGCAACTACATACCCGACGTGTTCGTCCAGTACTGGTCGATGCGCGTGATGGCATATCTGGCCTCACTGATCCTGCTGCTCGCGCTGTGGGGCGGCTGGCTCGCGCACAGAGGGACGCTCGAGCGCTCGAAATGGTTTTTGCGGCTGTCGCTCTGGGCTGTCGTGACGCCCTTCGTGATGAACACGGCAGGATGGCTGTTGACCGAGAGCGGCCGCCAACCGTGGATCGTGCAGGGCCTGATGAAGACCGCCAACGCCAACTCCCCGTCGGTCACCGCCACCGACATCTGGATCAGCCTGATCGCGTTCCTGCTGATCTACCTGGCGCTCGGAGCGGCCGATCTCGTGCTGATGCTCCACTACGCACGCAAAGGGCTCGGTGACGATGAGGATGGCACGGCCGACTCCGGCGCGACCTCGACCCCGGCATTCAGTTACTAGGACCCCGTTCAATGCTTCACCTCGACACGTTGTGGTTCATCCTGATCGCGATCCTGTGGATCGGGTTCTTCGTGCTCGAGGGCTTTGACTTCGGCGTCGGCGTTCTTCACACGCTCGTCGGCAGGACCGAAGCCGAGCGCGCGACCGTGCTCGGCACGATCGGCCCGTGGTGGGACGGCAACGAGGTGTGGCTGATCGTGGCCGGCGCCGGCATGTTCGCGGCCTTCCCCGCCTGGTACGCGACGATGTTCTCGGCTCTGTACCTCGCGCTCCTGCTGGTGCTCGCGGCGCTGATGGCGCGCGGGGTGGCGTTCGAGTTCACGCGCAAACGCAGCGATCCGCGCTGGCGTCGCACCTGGATGTGGTGCACGACGATCGGCAGCCTGCTGATCCCGCTGCTGCTCGGCATCGGCCTCGGCGACCTGCTGACCGGCCTGCCGATCGACTCGAGCCACGACTTCACCGGCAACTTCTTCGACCTGCTCACCGGCTACGGCATCTGGACGGGCCTGACGCTGCTCGGGCTGTCGCTGCTGCACGGCGCCACGTTCCTGAAGCTGCGCACCAGCGGTCAGCTGCGCGAGCGTGCGCGCGCGCTGGCACGGCCGCTCGGATGGGTCGCGATCGCGCTGGTGCTCGGCTTCGTGATCTGGACGCGCGCCGTCGCCGGCGGCGCGGAAGTGCCCGATCCGGTCGAGATCCTGGCGATCCTCGCGGTCGTGTTCGCCGCCCGGCTGGCCGTGACCGATCACGACGGCTGGGCCTTCACGGCCTCGGCGATCGCGATCGCCGCGTGCGTCGGCTCGATCTTCATCGACCTGCACCCGAACGTGATGGTCTCTAGCACCAGCGCCGCATACAACCTGACGGTGAGCAACGCCGCGTCGGGACACTACGCGCTGACCGTCATGACGATCGTCACGCTGATCTTCCTGCCGCTCGTGCTGCTCTACCAGGGATGGTCCTTTCACGTGTTTCGCGGGCGGCTGAAAGAGCCGTCGGACGGGGCCGAGACGCCGGCAGCGGCCAGCGTCGCCCCGCCCGCGCCTCCGGCGGCCCCGCCGGCGTAAGGCACGATCGGATCCAGGCGTCGCCCGACTCGAGCTCCCGGCGTCCGGCGCGTGCGTGACACCCGGCAGCGGCGCCGCCGGCGAGCGGCGCGATCGGGTCTACGCGTTGCCCAGCTCGAGCTCCCGACCGCCCAGCTCGCGCTCCCGACGCCACATGCGCGCGTAGCTTCCGCCCGCGGCGATCAGCTCGGCATGGGATCCGCGCTCGCGCACCTGGCCGTGCTCGAGCACCAGCACCTCGTCGAAATCGACCAGGCCGGCCAATCGATGGGTGATCAGCAGCACGCCGCGCTCGTCGGCGTTCGCGAGCACGTCTGCGAGGATCGCATCGGCCGTCGCCACGTCCAGGTGCTCGACCGGCTCGTCGAGCACGAGCAGCGGAAAATCGGCCAGCAGCGCGCGCGCGATCGCGATGCGCTGGCGCTGGCCGCCGGAGACCCGCGCGCCGTGCTCGCCGAGCTCGGTGTCCAAGCCCAGCGGCAATCCCTGAGCCCAGTCGAGCAGCCGCACCCCGGCGAGGGCCGCGAGCAGCTGCTCGTCATCGGCGTTGCGCTGCGCCAAGCGCAGGTTCTCGGCAAGGGTGCTGTCGAAGATGTGCGCGTCCTGGGCCAACAGCCCGATCACGCGCCGGTAGGCATCGCCGTCGAGCTGGCTGATCTCGACGCCGTCGAGCGTCACCGAGCCGGTCTGGTACGGCAGGAAGCGGAGCAGCACGGCCGCCAGCGTCGACTTGCCGGCGCCGCTCGAGCCAACCACCGCCACGTGGCGGCCCGGGCCGAGGTCGAGGTCGACGTGCGCGAGCGCCGGTCGCGAGCGGCGCTCGGGATAGCTGCAGCCGAGATCGCGAACACACAGCCGGTACGACCCACGCGCGGGCGCGCGCGCGCGCGTGGGCTCGCTCACGAGGGGCTCGGCCTCGACCACCTCCCGTACCCGCGCGGCCGAACGCCGGACGCGCTGCAGCGTCTGCGTCGCGCCCGGAAGCCCCGCGACCAGCTCGAACGCGACCAGCGGAATCAGCGCCAGACCCGCCAGCAGCACGCCGTCCAGCCGCCCTGCCCTGACCGCCGCCACGCCGACGAGCAGCGAGCCCCATACCGCGAGTCCCGTGCAGGCGCTGGCCAAGCCCTGGCCCACGCCCGCCGTGCGCGCGCCCGCGGCCGCAATTTGCGTGAGCTCCGCGTCGGCCGCGCCCGCAGCGGACAGCTGCGCCGTCGTGGCCCCGTTCACGGCCAGCTCGGGAGCGCCCTGCACGAGATCGACCACCGCGGCGGTCAGGCGCGAGCGTGCCGCCGCCTGCCTAGTCTCGGCGCGCGCCGCCAGCACCCCCGTCAACCACGGCACGATCGTTGCCGCCAGCGCCAGCGCCACCAGGAGGATCAGCCCCGCCGCCGGCAGCATCCACCAGACGAGCGCGACGGTGCCGAGGCCGACGATCGCGGCGATCGCGAACGCGGGCACAACGCGCAGCAGCAGGTCCTGAAGCGAGTCGACATCGTGCACGAGCCGAGCCAGCAGGTCGCCGCTGCGAAACGCCGGCACCCCCAGCGGCGCCAGGAGCTCGAGCCGTTCGTAGACGCTCACGCGCACGTCGCGCAGCACGCGGAAGGCCGCGTCGTGGCCGACCAGCCGTTCGGCGTAGCGACACAGCCCGCGCGCCAGCGCAAAGAACTGGACACCGACGATCGCAAGCGCCACGGCCGACTCCTCGGGGCGCTGCGAGGAGCGTGAGATCAGCCACGCCGATGTCGCGATCAGGCCGATCGCCGCCGCGAGCGCGCACGCCCCCAGCAGCGTCGCCAGCCCAAGGCGCGCGGCCGCCGGGCGGGCGAAGCCCAGCGCGTGGGCCAGCGCCGTTCGAGATCGATCGCGTCGCTCTTGCCCGCCGCCGCGCGTGCGTTCCACGCGACCGGTCACAGCGACCGTCTCATGCCGCGACTCCCACCGGCTCGAGTGCGAGCACGCGATCGGCCAGCTCGATCAGCGCCGGACGATGCGCCACCAGCACGACCGTGCGACCGCGCGACAGGCGTCGCACGGCCTCGACCACCTCGCGCTCGGTCTGGCCGTCGAGGTTGGCGGTCGGCTCGTCGAGCAGCAACAGCGGCGTGTCGCGCAAGAACGCGCGCGCAAGCGCCAGACGCTGGCGCTCGCCCGCCGACAGACCGGCGCCCGCCTCGCCGAGCACGGTCTGCAGTCCGTCGGGAAGCTCGCGCACCGTGTCCGCAAGCCCCGCCGCGGAGAGCGCCGCCCAGACCTCCGCCTCGGGTGCCTCGCTGCGGCCCAGGCGCACGTTCTCGGCGATCGAGCAGGCAAACAGGTGCGGGCGCTGGGGCATCCACGAGAGCCGCGCCCGCCAAGCCGCCAGATCGAGATCGGCCAGCTCGACGGCCCCGATGCGCACCGATCCGGCCTCGGGCCGCAGCAGACCGAGCAGCACGTTCAAAATCGTGGACTTGCCACACCCGCTCGGCCCGACCAACGCGAGCACCTCGCCCGGCTCGATCGTGAGGGCCAGATCGTGCAGCGCCGGCTCGTCGCGATCGGGATAGCGCGCCTGCAGACCCGCGACCGTGATCGGCGCGGTCTCGAGATCCGGGACGTCTGTGCTCGTGCCGTGGGCCGATGGCGGACGATCGATGATCGCGAACATGCGACTCGCCGCAGCCATGCCCTCGGCGCTCGCATGGTAGTTGGCGCCGAGCTGTCGCAGGGGCAGATAGGCCTCGGGCGCCAGCACGAGCGCGAACAGCGCCGGCCGCAGGGTCATGTCGCCGTCCAGCAGGCGCAGCCCGATCGCGACCGCCACGAGCGCCACCGCGATCGTCGCCACCAGCTCGAGGATCAGCGAGGACAGAAACGTGATCCGCAGCGTTGCAAGCGCCGTGGTGCGATAACGGTCGGTGACCTCGCGGATCGCGGCGGCCTGGGCCTTGGCGCGACCGAACACCTTCAGCGTCGGCAGTCCCGCCACGACATCGAGGAAATGACCGGCCAGCCGGCTCAGCGCGCCGAGCTGGCGATCCATGTGCTCGCGTGTCGTAGCGCCCACGAGCGCCATGAACAGGGGGATCAGCGGGATCGTCGCCGCGATGATCAGCGCCGAGATCCAGTCACGGGTCAGAACGGCCGCGATCACGATCAGCGGCACGATCACCGCCAGCAGCAGCTGCGGCAGATACAGCGAGAAGTAGCCGTCGAGCGCGTCGATGCCGCGACTAGCGAGGATCGCCAGCTCGCCGCTGCGCTGCTCCCGCGAGCTGTCCAGTCCCAGGTCGGCGACTCGCGCCAGCAGCTCGCCACGCAGCTCGGACTTGGCCCGAGCCGAGGACCGTGCGGCCGCGAGCTCGGCCCCCCACGCGAGCGCCGCGCGCGCCAGCAGCACGCCGAGCAGCGCCAGTAGGGGGGCGCGCAGCTCGGCCACGCTCTCGGAGTCGGTGAAGGCGCCCGCCACCACATCCGCCAACAGCCAAGCCTGAGCCACGATCAGCAGCGCGCCGAGCACGCCGAGCGCGACCGACAGGAGCAGAAAGCTCCGCGTTGCGCGCGCATAACGCAGCAGCCGCTCGTCGATCGCCCGCACGCGCAGATCATGAACCAATCGTCAGGCCCCGCGCATCGGCCCAGCGCAACACCTTGCTCAACCCAGCGCAACCCCTTGCCCAACCCAGCGCAACGCCTTACACCACCGTGGCGTCGCGGCGCTTGGAGGCAAGGGCGACGGCCGAGGGTGGGCCGTCGCCCCCACCGGATCGCTCAGCACCGGAGGGAGACCTGGTGCTAGGCGGCTTGCGCTGCCGATGCGCCGGTGGCACCTGCGCCAAACCATGATCGGGCCTCGCCGCTTTCGACGAATCCGCGGGCCCTACTCAACTGTCAGGTGGGTTTCCCGCAACCGGCCCGCCTAACATGGGTATCCGTGTCATGGTGCGTTTAGGCCCATACGTGCCGATGGTGCTGGCGGCATTGACGCTCACGGCCTGCGGCTCGACGTCGAAAGGCACCGGCAGCGCCACCACGGCCGGCACGCCGAGCACCTCCGGCTCGACGGCGAGGACGGTGTCTTCCGCGAGCACGCACGCAGCCGCCACGACGACGGCCGGCTCGAGCTCGTTGAGCGCGCCCAACGTCGTCACGGGGGCCGCCGGCGAGGTGAGCGCGACGATGCACGTGGCCGGCCACCATCCGCAGGTCAACCGGTCGTGGCCGTTGAGCTTCATCGTGACCGCGGCAGGTGCGCCTGCGCGCGCGACCGTGAGCTACGAGTACCTGTTCGGAGGACAGGTGGTGGCGCGACGCTCTCACTACACGTTCAACGGGCACTTCTCGGACACGTTCCTGTGGCCGGGAGAGGCGGTCGGCTATCCGCTGACGTTTCGCGCCGTCGTCGTCTCCGGAAAGGCCACCGTGAACCTCGACTACGCGGTCCAGGTGGTGCGATGAGGGTCCAGGTCGTGCGATGAGCAACCCAACCGGAGCCGAGGTGGTCGTTGACTCCGTCGCCAAGTCGTTCGGCAAGGTCAGCGCCCTGCGCGGCGTGTCGCTTCGGATCGCGCCCAGCGAGGCGGTCCTGATCACCGGCCGCTCGGGCTCCGGCAAGAGCACCCTGCTGGCCTTGATCGGCGGGCTCGAAGACCCCGACGCCGGCCGCGTGCTGATCGACGGGCGCGCCATCTGGAGTCAGCCCCACCCGGCGCACCTGCGCCGCGAGCTGGTCGGCTTCGTGTTTCAGCGCCATCTGCTGCTCGAGGCCCTGTCGGCCCGCGCCAACGTCGAAGTCCCGCTGATCGGCACGGGCGCGCGCGCGCGCGAGCGCCGGCGCCGCTCGCTGGAACTGCTCGGCGAGGTCGGGCTGGCCGACCGCGCCGAGCATCTGCCCTCGCAGCTCTCCGGGGGGGAGCGTCAGCGCGTGGCGGTGGCGCGCGCGCTGGCCAACGAGCCGCGCCTGCTGCTCGCCGACGAGCCCACCGGGGCGCTCGACTCGGGGACCTCCGAGCGTATCCTCGACCTGATCTTCGGCCTGCGTGACCGGCTCGGGATGACGATGGTGGTGGTCAGCTACGACCCTGCCATCGGGGCGCGCGCCGACCGCACCGTGACGCTGATCGACGGTCAGATCGTCAGCGAGCTGAGCACCGGTGAGCCCGGCAGCGAGCCTGCTGAGCGCCGCGAGCCCGTCGGCAGTGCCGGCGATTCGGCTGACCGACCCGGCGGCCGAGTCGCGGACGGGCGCGAGCTGCCCGCCCGACCATCCGCCGTTTCGACCTGCCGTTGAGCGGCGCGCGATGGTCGCGATCATCTTCACCAACCTCGTGCGTCGCCGCTCACGGACCGTCTTCACGGCCGCCGGCATCGCTCTCGGTGTGGCCACGATCGTCGCCCTGCTGGCGTTCACGCGGGGTCTCAACCAGACCGCTGCCGGCTTCGTGCACCTCGGGGGCTCGGGGCTCGGCGTCTTCCAGGCGAACGTCTCGGACCCGACCGCTTCGATCCTGCCCGAATCGACGGTGGCTCGCCTGCAGGCGCGACCTTACGTGGCGCGCGCCACGCCGCTGCTGCTGATGGTCGAAGCCGTCAAGCACGAACCGGCCGCGGTGGCGTTCGGGGTCGATCCCCACGGCTTCTTTGCACAGGGGCTCGTGATTCTCGACGGCGGCAAGCCGCGCTCATGGCAAACCGAAGTCCTCGTGGGCGACCGGCTGGCGGCGCAACTGCATCTCACGCCGGGCGCCGTGCTCACGCTGAAAGGCCACGCGTATCGGGTCGCGGGCGTCTATCACTCGGGGATCCTGTTCGAGGACTCCGGAGCCGTGCTCTCGATCGCGCAGGCCCGGCTCCTCACGGGCGAGCCGCGCGAGCAGACCGACGTCGCGATCCAGCTCGCGCCCGGCAGGCGCGCCAGCACGGTGGCGCGCGAGATCGAACGCGACTTCCCCGGGACCCAGGTCATCAGCGATCCCCAGCAGGCGCTGCGCGCGGGCGCCAACGGGACGCTGATCTCGAAGGCGGTGCTCGTGATCGTCGTGATCGCGCTGATCGTCGGGGCGATCAGCGTGACCAACACGATGGCGATGTCGATCATCGAACGTCAGGGCGAGCTCGGCCTGTTGAGCACCGTCGGCTGGTCGCCACTGCGGGTGGCGGCGCTGATCTTCGGGGAGGGCATCGCCGTGAGCGTGCTCGGGGCCGCCGTCGGGCTGCTGTTCGGGGTGATCGGCGGCGATCTGCTCGTGCGCGCGCTCGGGGCCGGCGCGTACATCACGCCGTCGGTCACCGCCTGGGGTCTCGGGCGCGGGCTGCTCGTGGGCGTCGCGATCGGGGTGCTCGGGGGCATCTACCCGGCATGGCGGGTCACGCGCATGAAGCCGCTGAAGGCGCTCTCGGGGACGTAGGCACCCGCACTGCGCTGCCCGGGCGAGAGGCCGCGGCCTCGAGAGACGCCGGTGCGGTGTGCTGGCGCCCAGGGCGGTCCGCTGGTGTGAGGCTCGGCGCGCATCGCGGCGCCGAAACCCGAAAGTCAGACGCGCGGGCCGTTGCGGCGTTCGGAGAGGTATTCCTTGTTCTGCTGGCGCTCGCCGTTGACCTGCACGAAGATCAGCATCATGATCACGCCGACCAGCACGCCGATCCCACCGAACACGGCGATCAGGCCGAAGGTCTTGCTGAACGCCTCGCTCGCGGCTAGCAGGGGAAGCATCTGGGCGCAGCCTACCAGCCGCGCGAACGTCGGTGTAGCCTAGATCTGCACCAGCGAGAACCGCTGGAGAGGTGCCGGAGCGGTTGAACGGGCGCGACTGGAAATCGCGTAACGGGGGTTGACCTCGTTCGAGGGTTCGAATCCCTCCCTCTCCGTCGATGGCGATGCCGTCCGCCTGATCGCGCGCGGGTCGGCGGGGCCGACGGCGTACGGACGTTACGCGGTCGAAACGATCTGGCGACGGCTGCGCGGCGCCCGCGGCGCGACGATCCCGCCCCAGTCGCCGTCCTCGATCCGCGCCGGCTCGGTGCTGTCGAGGAACGCGCCGAGCGCCGCGGCGAGACCCTGCGGATCTTCGAGATGGGGGAAGTGCGCGGCCCGAGGGAGCGTCTCGAAGCGGCTGCCGGGCGCCGCGCGGTGCGCGCCCAACCCGTGCGCGAGCGGGATCGTGTTGTCGCGCTCGCCCCAAACGATCAGGGTCGGCATGCCGGCGAGCAGGTACAGGCGATCCTGAGCGCTCACACGCTGCCCCTGCATGTCGATAACGGCGCGCAGCGTATGCAGGAACGCCTTGCGAGCCCCGGGCTGCTCGAGCGGTTGCAGCGCGCGCACGATCGCCTGCACGTAGATCCCCTGGCGCGAGCCAGACTCGCGCATGCGGTCGCCGACCAGGCGCAGCGTCGACAGCAGGCGGGGGTGCCCGGCGAGCGACAAGAGCGCGGCGGCCCCGGGCAGCGTGGCGCTGCGCAGCAGCGGGCTCACCTCGCGGCCGAGTCCGCCGCTGGACACGAGCACCAGCCGCTCCGTGCGCTGCGGGAACTGGTAGAAGAACTGCATCGCCACGCCTCCGCCGAGCGAGTGCCCGACGATCGTCGCGCGCTCGACGCCGAGCACCGCCAGCAGGTCGCGGATGCTGGTTGCGTGCGCGCCGAGCGAGTAGTCCCCGCGTGGCGTCGCGGAGTCGCCGTGGCCGATCAGGTCGGGCGCGATCACCGTGTAGCGGTCGGCCAGCGCAAGCGCCACCGAGCGCCAGTGGCGCGAGGAGTTGAGCATCCCGTGAATCAACACCACGGCCGGTCCGCTGCCGGCCATGTGGTAGATCACGCGGTGCCCGTGCAGGTGCATCTGCCAGGCCTCGAACTCTTCGATGCCCGCCGCGCTCGTGACGTCCTCGGCTTCGATGCGCCCGTCGCGGCGGTCCGCGCAGTCCGTGCGGTCGCTGGCAGAGACTTCGTGGCCGTATCTGGGGTTCGGTTCGGAGCTCATCGGCGGCTGAGCGCGCAAGCCTACGCCGATCGCCAGCGGCATCGCGCCTGCGACAGCCGACTCTTGCCCCCGGCCGTCTAGACTTGGCCGTCCCGCGCCAGTAGCTCAGCTGGATAGAGCGTCGGTCTACGGAACCGAAGGTCAGGGGTTCGAATCCCTTCTGGCGCGTCGCAAAATTCCTGGAAATCAAGCATTTCGGAAATTGACGTTTCTAACGCGAACGTCAAATATGTCCCAAATATGTCCCGAGAAGTTGCTAGACTCGGGCCATGTCGCACCCACTTCGTGCCTCGCGCGCAGCCCCTCAGGCGCCCGCCGGGATCGCCGCGAACGTGCCAGCCCAACCCCCGAGCGGCCACGTCTTCCGCGTGGAACGCAAACGCCGTCCCGCCTGGTACGCCAAGTACCGCCTCCCCGACGGACGCCAGGTCCAGCGCAAGATCGGGCCCGCCTGGAGCGAGCGCGGCCGCCCGCCCACCGGCTACTACACAAAGCGCTTGGCGGAGGACTGGCTGCGCGACACGCTCGACCAGGCGCGCCGCGGCACGCTGCCGGGGATGGTGCGCACCGGCGCGACGTTCGCCGACGCCGCCGACGAGTTCCTGCGCTACGCCGCCGATGACCGCGCCCTGAAGCCCTCGACGCTGCGCGGCTACCGCTCGATCATCGACGCCTACCTGCGCCCCGCGTTCGGCGACCGGCAGTTGGAGGACATCTCTGCGGCCGAGGTCGAGCGCTGGCGCTCGCAGCTGAGCGGGGTGGGCCGCCGACGCCCGCAGCGCGCTGCTTCGCAGACGTCCGAGCGCCAGCCGCTCTCGCCGGGCGACAAGCCCAGCCTGCTGTCGAACCACAGCAAGAACCGCATCGTCGTGCTGCTGCACGGGATCTTCGCGCACGCCTGCAAGGCCTACGGACTGCCGGTGAATCCGGTCGCGGCTGTCGAGCGCCACCCCGTCAGGCTCGCCGGCGACATCGAGGTGTTCAGCCCCGAGGAGGTGTGGGCGCTGGTGCGGGCCGCCGCCTCCGGGCAGGACGGCGCGATCTATCTGACGGCCGCGTTCACGGGCCTGCGCCGCGGCGAGCTGCTCGCGCTGCGCTGGCGCGACCTCGACTTCGCCGGCTCGCTCGTGCGGGTCCGCGCGAGCTACGCGGGCGGGGCGCTGACCACGCCCAAGTCGGGCAAGGTGCGCTCGGTGCCGCTGGCGCCAGAAGTCGCAGAGGCGTTGGCGACGCTCGCAACGCGCGAGCGCTTCACCGGCGACGATGACCTCGTGTTCGTCGGCGAGGCCGGCTCATACCTCGACGGCTCGGCGCTCAGGCGCCGGTACAAGCAGGCGCTCGCCAAGGCCGGGCTGCGGCCGCTTCGCTTCCACGACCTGCGCCACACCTTCGGCACGCGCATGATCGCCAAGGCTGACATCCGTCGTGTGCAGGAGTGGATGGGCCACGCGGATGTCCAGACGACTATGCGCTACCTGCACTATGCGCCGCGCAGCGAGGACGCGCGACTGGTGGCGGAGGCTTTCCGTCCGGAAAGCCCCAACCAGAACACGGCGGAACCGCGCGCGGCCTCCGACGCTGATGAGCAGCGGTAGTCGCTCCAGCCTGGCGTACACTGGTGCCGGAGTGCCTCGGTCCACGCGTCGCCAGTCGCCACATGAGCTTGTGGACTTCGCGCGTCCGCCAGTCGCGGAGGTTGTGTTGGCGGCCCAGTTCCCGGCCGACACGATCGATCTTGAGGTCTACGGCCGCTTCGCTGGCGCAGTCCGCGGCGCTCTGCCTCGCCGATCCCGTCAGACGGTCGTCCCTCGCAACGAGGAGACGTTCGACGGGCGACAGGCCCAAGCTTCATTCGAGATCCGCCTGGAGGGCCCAACCGATCTTCCCCGGATCATGTTCGAAAGCGAGAGTCGTGTTGAAGTCGTGCAGTTGCAACCTCACCGCCTGACAGTCAACTGGCGCGAAGCTATACCAGGAGAGCCGTACCCCCGCTACAAAGCGGTGCGGAAACGCTTCAGGGATCTGCTCAAGCTCCTGTTTGATGCCCTCGATGAGGTCGGCCAACCGCACCCAGTCGAGCTGTCGGAAGTAACGTACGTCAATCCGGTCGAATACCCCGACAACGCAGCCGATGACTCGGTTACGACGCATCCAGATCTGGCGAACATCATCAACCGCGTCAAGAAGCGACCGGCTTCCGCCTTCCTTCCCGAGGCGGAGGACGCCGTCCTGCACGTGCGGTGGCGGATACCGGACAAAACCGGAGCGCCCGTCGGGCGGCTGCACCTGTCCGTTGAGCCCGGCCTCAGGCCGTCGCGCGTGAAGTCGCCGACCCTGACGCTGGCGGACGTGGCGCCACCAGAGCTGACGCCGATATATCTTGTCCAACTGATGGCGCGGGTAATGCCCGGGAGCGATACTGTCGATAGCACGATGAAAGCACTTGATCTGGGGCACGAATGGGTCGTGCTGGGCTTCGAGGATCTAACGACGCCCGAGATGCATGAGTACTGGGGCTTGCGGAAGGGGAAGGAGAGGGGATCGCCATGAATACGGCAGCCGACATGTCCACCTTGTACTGGGCGCTGACCGACGAACCGAGATCGCGTACGGCGCGAGCCATTGCGGTAGTACGCCGTGGGTATGAGCCGCTCCCGCAGTGGTTGGTCCCAGTTGCCGACCGGATCGCGGAGCTCGCCGAACTCGACACCGTCAACCGCGCCGTTGAGCGTCCGCTGAACATCGAGGACGTGCTCGACACGCTTAGTTTTCTGAAACGCGTGATGCGCGAGGACACGCGCCTGCCGTGGATCGGAAGGCTGACGAGTGGAGGAGTCGAGCTGGCTTGGAAGCACGGTGACGTAGAAGTCGAGGCCGTTTTCGATCGGCTACGGGGCGACCGTGAACTGCTCGTCTCCGTCGGAGATCGCGATTGGGACGCTCCGGCCGACAAGGGAGACTCGCTGTTTGCGAGCGTCGTTGATCGGTTGTCGAACTCGTACATTGAGCACGCCTGCGGAGCGTCCCCAGCAGTTGCCTGCGCTTGACGCGCCGGTGGACGACGACACCCTGGTCTACCGGCTCGTGCCGGTCGACTCATGTGATGCTGTTGGCGGCCGTTGGCAGTTCCAAAGTGGGGCGTTCGACAACTCGACGCCAGTCCGGGACGACGAACGCGACGACGAGATGTCCGTGGTCCTTGGTGACACGTTGGAGGCGCTCAACCGGATCCCCGAGCGCTTGCCGATCGAGACCCCGTGCTCGGATGAGCCGGAGCGTTGGGGTGTGGCGAAGCTCAACACTGGCTTTCTTCGGAATGAAGTCGCCCAGGACATCGTGAGAAGCCCGAAAGACGATGAGCTGGCCCACGGTGACGTTCGCGGGGCGAAGAACCCAAAGCGGCGAAAAAAGCTGAAGAAGCATGCCGAGTGGGTGGTCGAACCTCGGCTCCCCGCCCGAGGTAGCGTCTAAATGACTTGTTGCTCAGGCCCGAATTCGATCGGCGCGATGGACTCGTCACGCTTCAGCTCGAAGACGATTCATCCCGCCCCGGTCGCTCGAGCAAGCGGACCAACTGATCAGCCCGCCATGCGCCGAGCCTGCGCTACTCGCCGCGACCGCCGCGAAGCGCTGCTGCGCCGCGGCACAGATCGCGCTGACCTTCGAGGATCTCCGTCTTCACCCACCCGCCCACGCGCGCTGGGTCGGTGCTAGCCGGCCACTTGCCGATTATCGCCGCCGAGTAACGGCCGGCTGATCGGCACTGCTCACATCCTGTCAACGGCCCCGTCGTTCGCGCTGCCGGCTGGGTCGGCGGCGGGGGGCTGCGTGTCCAGCAGCACCGACGAAGGAGAGCCGTGACATGGACACGACAGCAGGCGGGCGCGCAAGGCGCAACCGCCAACACATCGACCCATTCCAGCTTGCCGGCCGCCAGAACCTTCCTTCAAACCGGGCGTCAGCGCCCGCACCCAGGGCAAGACCAGCAAGCGGACGGCGCGAGCCTCGGCCTGACGTTCAAGTCCAAGACCGGTGAAGCGCACGTCGCCAAGACGATCCTCACGATCCCCCCGCCGCGCCTCACCACGATCCAGAAAGCCTGCGTCGCCACGACCTTCGAAAGCGAACCCGGCGAGCTGTCCGCAAGGCTCGGACATCGGCACCGCCACGGTGCACACCCCCGTGCTCAAAGCGCCGCTCACCGGCCCGATCTACCCGGTCCGCATGGCAGCGCCGCCTGGCCTGACGCCGAGCTCGTGCTGCAAGGCGAACCCATCTCCGTGATCCTCGACGGGAAGACCGCGATCAAGAAGGGCGTCACCACCAGCAGCTTCCTATCGGTTCCCGACGCGCCGTTTGAAAGCGTCGAAGCCACCCTCCCCGAGGGGCCGCACTCCGCGCTGACGACCAATCTTCCGCTGAAGGACCACTACAGCTTGTGCGGCCAGTACCTCACGATCCCCACTCAGCTGGGCGGTCAAAAAACAGTGACCGCGGTCAACGAGAGCGTCAACGTTGCCGTCCAGGGCTGCCGCGCGGTCAAGGCCAGCAAAGCCAGACGCCTCACCCCCAAGCAGAAGCTCGGCCGCGCACTCACGGCCTGCCGCAAGCGCCACAGACACTCCAGCGCCCAGCGCGCCAGCTGCATGCGCCGGGCGTGCAGGCGCTACCCGTCTAAGAGCAGGTCGTTCGAAGCGGCGAGCGCCCACGACCTGAAGGCTTAGACGCCTTTCGGCTCGGCACGAGAGGCCAGCCCGGACGATCAGACCGCCCTGGCGCCCACTCCCGGCGACTCGTGTGGGACGCGTGTGGGACATGGGACGAAAACCCCGGTCCTGATGCGGGATTACGCCCGGGCCCGCGACTTCCCCAGACGGGGGTCGCTGCCCTCGGCGACGACCTCGACGATCGCGGCGATGAGTCGCTGGCGCAGAGCGTCGGTTCCTTCGGAAGTCCCGTGGCGGCGGGAGCGCGAGCGGAGTTGGGTATGGCTGGAAAAGCGCTCAGCCATGCGGTTGATGTGGATCCCGTCCCCCATGATGCTCCCTCGTTTTCCCTCCGTCGTCCCTCTCGCTGATCCCTCTCGCGCCGCTTGCCCCGGGGTCCGGAGCTGTGGGCGGCGTGTGGGAAAAGGAGAACACAAGGGGCCAACTTTGTCAAGGGGTCCTGAAAAATAAGGCTCTGAGAGGCGAGTGACCCCCGTCTGGGGAAGTCGGTGGCTACGCGCGCAGGGGTTTCCGAGAGCGTTTTCGCCGAGATCTTCCCCACCGTCGAGGAGTGTCTCTGGGCGGCGTTCGAGGAGGGTGTGAAGCGGCTGTCGCGGGCCGTCGACGAGGCGGCCAGACGTGAGAGCTGTTGGCTCGACAGGCTGCGAGCGGGTCTGGTGGCGTTCCTGGGGTTCCTGGACGACGAGCCCGCGTGGGCGCGCCTGCTGGTCCTGGATTCGCCGCTCGCGGATGGGCTGGCCGTTTCGCGCTGCCAGCTGCGCGTGCTGGGCGTCTTGACATCGCTGTTGGACGACGGCGTGTCGCAAGCCGGCGGCGAGCGCGTGCTCGAACCGTCCCTGACTTCGGAGTTCGTCGCCGGCGGAGCTGTCTCGGTGATTCGCGCGCAGATGCTGAAGTGTGACCGGACGCTGCTGGTGGCACTGGCGCCGTCGTTGATGTCGTTCATGGTCAGGCCGTATCTCGGGCAGGTCGCGGCGAGCAGCGAGCTCGAGGGCCGGCCGTCGGCGAGCGGCGCCGCGAGCGGCGCGGAGCTCGCGCGCTCGCGAGAGGCCGAGCTTTCACGGGCAGCATCGCTGCCGATCCGTGTCACCCATCGCACGACGATGGCGCTGCGCGCGATCGCGCAGGCTCCCTACTCGAACAACCGCGAGATCGCCGAGGCGGCGGGGCTCACCGACGAGGGGCAGACCTCGAAGCTGCTCGCGCGGCTCGAGCGCCAGGGCGTGATCGAGAACGTCGGGGCCGGCGCGGCGCGCGGCGAACCAAACGCGTGGCTGCTGACGGCCTCCGGCCAGCGCGCGCTGGCGTTGATCGGGGATATCGACGCCCTCCGAGGCAGAGGCTCGGGGATCAGGGGCGAGGCGTGAAACGCGCGCCCGAAAGCTTTGCGGCGAACGGTCGTGTGCTACGCACGCTGCGCGCCGTTGAGGACGGGTCGGCGCATGGGCGGGCGTTCGCGAGAACGTGCTCGTGCGGCGCCGGCCTGCCGCTGCAAGCGATCGGTTTCGAGGGTCGCCGACGAGGGGACTCGTGGAGCCGGTCGATTATCACCGAGAGGAAAAGGAGTAGTGGAAAAGTGAGACACGTAAGGATGCTCGGGATAGGCTTGGTTGTGATGCTGCTTGGAGCGGCATTCGCCAGTAGTACCGCCTTGGCCAACCGATCACAAGGGCCTGGGGCTGAAAAGTTCAACCTAAAGTGGTCGAAATTTCGTCATTGTCCCGTTTTCGAAATATCCGCATCGGATAAGTGCTTTTACGCCGAAACTAATCCGGAAAAGAAAGGCGGATACTATTCCGTCGGACCGATCGTCGTGAATGTGACTAAGTCGATCAGCTTGCAGGGCGGTCTAACTGAAGCTAATGAAGAAACCAATCTGGCTGAAGTGATCGCGCCGACCGATGGTGCGGCGGTGATCGCACCGGTCGCTGAGAAGGTCCCCGGAGAACCGCTCGGAAGCGTGAGCGAAGCCGAAATGAACGAAGCCGCGTGGCCACAGGCACTACGGGAAAGCTACGAAGAAGCTAAAAAACACCACCTGCTCAAGGAAGGCAAGACGACTGAGATCATTGAACCGGCAGGGAATGACACCGATTATGCCAGTACATTTAACCTCCTCCTTGGAGAAGGCAGCGCGATTGAAGCGAATGTCCAGATAACGGGCAAAAACGCGTGGCTCGAAGCGTTGGGTGGCAACTGTCAGATCGGCTCTGAAGCGGACCCGATCGTACAACACCTAACCTCGGGCGAAAGCGTGTCGCCACTAACTGGGGAAGTTCTAAAAGGTAACCCCGGTTATCCCGCAGTCTGGGACAACGACGAACTCGTAAGCGACACCGAAACGGAACTGGTGGACAACACCTATTCTGTACCGGGTGCGGAACACTGTGGTGGTTCGGCAAACGAAGCATATCTCGATCCTGTTGTTGATCATGCTTTCGGAATCCCTGCAGTCGCGGGCGCGAGTAAGACACTGCTGATCGGCCAGCTCTTCCAGGCGACGAGAGACAGCACAATTACTCACTACTTCTAGTCACGGACGCTGGAGGCAGTTCGACGGTTCTGTCTTGCGTCTAAGCGTGACGCTTTTGGTCAAGGCCGACAAGAGCGTCACGCGCTCAAGCAATTCAAGCGAAAGAGGGATCGGAAAATGTCACAAATACTTGCTTGCCGGTCGAGGTGGCTCGCCGCTTGCCTTGTGCTCGCATTGTCGAGCGTGGCGGGATGGACAGCGAGCGCGTGGGCGACGGCGCCGGAATACGGCCGGTGTTTGAAAGCGGAAAAGGTCGGTACGGAATACAAGGGCGAGTTCAAGGACAGCAAGTGCACCAAGGAAGTCCCGGGATCGGAACGCGCCAAGAAGGGCAAGTACGAATGGCTTCCAGGCACGCCGCCAAACACGAAAATGACGACCAGCGGCGGCAAAGGGACGCTCGAAACGGTGGGAAAACTCGGAGTCTCCTGCACAACCGAGACGAGCGTTGGTGAATTCAGCGGCACCAAAGAAGCCAAGAACATCGTCGTTACGTTCAATGGCTGTGAATCGGGGGGAATTTCCTGTAGTACGGCCGGCTCTGCACGGGGCGAACTGGTCACGAAATCGCTGGAAGGCGTGATCGGCTGGGAGAACAAAGCGAAAAAAGAGGTCGCGTTCGATCTGTACCCGGAAGGCAAAACGGGCCTGTTCATCGAATTCGCGTGCAGCGCGTTGACGTTCGCGGTGCGCGGTTCGGTGCTGGTGCCGTTGAAGCCGGTGGACAAGATGCTGGCGAGCATGACGTTGAAGTACAAGGCGAGCAAAGGCGTGCAGCAACTGACGCACTTCGAAGGCGGTGCGGAAGACATCCTGGAAACGAGCCACAAGGGCTTGCCGTATGAACAGTCAGGACAGACCATAACGACGGTATTGACCAACGGGGAAAAGGAAAAACCGGAAAAGCTGGAGCTGAACGCGGTCGTTTGAGACGGCTTGGACGTCTCGGGCGCCGGAGCTTTGACGGTATGCGTGGGATCTGCACAGGGTGGGTCCCGCGCGAGCCGTCACACACCGGCGGCGGCGAGGCGCGGCGGTGAGTGTGGTGTTCAAAGCAATGCTGTCGAGGAAGCGCTGTGAGATGTACAGACGGGCTCGTCGCCGACGAGCAGCGCTGGTAGTTTGCGCAGCGCTGCTGGGTGTGGGTGCGTTGGCGGCGGGGCCGGCGTGGTCGTTGCCGGTGCGCGGTCACGTGTTCGGGTTCGCGTTTCGCGGCTCGGACGAAGGCGCGTTGTCGGGTCCGGCGCAGGTGGCGGTGGATGAAGCGTCGGGGGAAGTGTATGTGGTCGAGCCGGCGCTGGAACGGGTGGTGCGGTTCGTGCCGTCGGGCGGGTCCTATGAAGCGGCGACGGTCTGGAAGGTGCCCTCGGCGGGCGCGATCGCGGTTGATAACTCGGGGAGCGAAGGGGATCCGTCGGCGGGCGATGTGTATGTGGCGGGCGCGAGCGAAGCCGGTGTCGAAGCCGGCGAACGGGATCTGATTTACAAGTTCACGCCGACGGGTGAACGTTTGCTGCGCAAGGGCGTGTTCAAAGCCCATGTTCATGGTGAACCGGTGGAACTGGAACTGGAAGGCATTCGCGGGTTGAGCGTCGATGCGAGCGGCCGGTTGTGGGCTTATTGGGAAGAATCGGGTGAGCTCAGCGCGTTCAGCGACGCGGCGAACATGGGCTGGCTGGCGGAACTGACGCCGGAAGGGTTCGAAGGCGTGTGGGATCTGCTGGAAGAGTGCTCGGCGGGGGAAGCGTTCGCGGCGGATGGGTCCGGGAGCGTGTTCTACACGGGCTTCGAACGCGAGAACGCCGAAGAAGAATGTCCCGGCGAAGACGAAGAAGCCCCCGATGCGCGGGTCCTAGCGAAGCTGGAGCTGTCCTCGCAGACGCTGGCCAGGAGCGAAATGGATCGCCAGAACACGACCGGGGTGGCCGTGGAAGCGCGCACGGGCACCGTCTACCTGGACAACGGGACCGACGTGGCCTCGTATACGTCCTCGGGCGCCTTCGTGCAGCGATTCGGGGAAGCGCGGTTGTCAGGTGCGAGCGGCGTGGCGGTCGACGCGAAGACCGGCGATGTGCTCGTCGCGGAGCCCGGTGAAGGCGCGGTCGATGTGTTCGTGGCGGCTTCGGCCGGCGGGCCGGTGGTCGATGGTGTGTCGGCGAGGGCGTTGTCGTCGGACAGTGAGGAACTGTCGGGGGAGGTGGATCCGGACGGGGCGCAGACGGAATGGTTCTTCGTGTACGGCACGAGCGATTGTGTGAGCGCGCCCTCGGCGTGCGCCAAGCTGCCGGTCCCGTCGGGGGTGCTCGCGGCGGGGTTCGGCGGTCGGACGGTGAGGGTGACGGTCTCGGGTCTGTCGCCGGCCACCGACTACTACTACGCGCTCGTCGCGAAGAGCGCGCTCGGCGGCCCGGTCGTGGGGTCGCCCGCGACGGAGACGTTCCAGACGCTGCCCCTTGCGGCGGGGCTGCCGGATGGTCGTGAATGGGAGATGGTCTCGCCGCCTGATAAGCACGATGCGGCGGTGGAAGCGCTGCCGCGTGAAGGTGGCGCGCTGATCATGGCCGCGGCGCAGGGGGGTGCGCTTACGTGGGTGGCGAACGGGCCGCTGGTGAGCGAACCGTCCGGGTCGCGCAGCCCGGAACCGACGCAGCTGCTCTCGACGCGAGGTTCGGAGGGGTGGTCGACGCAGGATCTGGAAACGCCGCATGCGCGGGGTGGCGGGGTCGAATCGGTCGATCCGATCGGCGCGGAGTACCAGGCGTTCTCCTCGGACCTGTCGCTGGCGTTGCTGGAACCGGCCGAGCCGCAGGTGTCGGGCACGGAACTGGGGATCCGCGAAGAACCGCCGCTCGCGCCCGGCGCGCTTGAAAAGACGATCTACCTGCGCGACGATCCGCCGCTCTCGGCAGGTGCGGGGGAGCGGGGCGCGTATGAAGACGCTGAAGCTGACCGGTTGTTCATGGCGCCGGGCTATCTGCCGCTCGTCGACGGTGCGGATGACAGCGCGAACGCCAAGTTCGGCGGCGGCCTGACGTTCCTGGGCGCCACATCGGATCTCTCGCATGTGGTGTTCTCCTCGCGCGCGGGTCTTCTGAGCTCGCCGGGGCCGGGCGCGGGCGGGCTGTACGAGTGGAGCGCGGGCGGAGCGTTGCAGTTGGTGAGCGTGCTCCCGGACGGTGAAGCGGCGGGCGAAGCGGTGCTCGGCGGCAGCGGCGAACTGGGGGCTGCGTCGGGGCTGAACGCGCGCAACGCGATCTCCAGCGACGGCTCACGGGTGCTGTGGTCGGTCGGGGCGGAAGGCCTGTACCTGCGCGACACAGAAACGGGCGAAACGGTGAAGGTGAACGCGGCGCAGGGCAACGGCGCGACCGAACCCGGACCCGGCGGCCTAACGGTCCAGGAACCCGCAGCGGAAGAGCAGGAAGCGCATTTCCAGACCGCCTCGAGCGACGCCAGCAAGGTGTTCTTCACCGACACCGCGCGACTGACCGAAAACTCGACGCTGGAACCGGTCGGCGGGACGCAGGGTCCTGCCGACCTGTATGAGTTCGAACTGACGAGCGCTCCGGGGCAGCCGTTGCGCGGCAGGCTGAGCGACCTGACTCCGGAAGGACCGTACGGGCCGGCGGACGTGCTCGGGCTCTTGCCCGGCGCGGGCGAAGACGGCTCGAGCGTGTATTTCGTGGCCAACGGCGCGCTCGCACCGGGTGCGAGCGAGGGAGGATGTCCGCGCTACTACGGCGAAGAAACCCAGCCGCCGGCGGGTGCGAGCTGCAACCTGTACGTCTCCGAGATCGATCCTGAAGCTCCGGGCGGGCGGGAGACGAAGCTGATCGCCGCGCTGTCCTACGAAGACGGCGCGGACTGGGGCGCGGGCCCAACGTCGCGTCTGGTACCCGAACAGGACCTCTCGGGCGTGAGCTCGCGCGTGTCGCCGAACGGCCGGTTCCTGGCGTTCATGTCCGAGCGCAGTCTGACCGGGTATGACAACGAAGACATCTCTAGCAAAGCACCCGGGGAACGGATGGACGAGGAGGTCTACCTGTACGACGCGCAGACCGGCAGGCTCACATGCGCTTCCTGCAACCCCTCCGGTCAGCGTCCCGCGGGTGTGTTCGACACCAAGCTCGCCGGTGAAGGCCTGGCGCTGCTGGTCGACCGTCCGGAAATCTGGCTGGAACACTGGCTCGCGGGGTCGCTGGCGGACTGGATGCTCGACTACGGCAAGGAAAAACCCGCCGTCTACCAGTCCCGGTACCTCTCAAATGAAGGCCGGCTGTTCTTCAACAGTCCCGACGCGCTCGTCCCCGCCGATCAGAACGGCAAGGAGGACGTCTACGAGTACGAGTCCCAGGACGTCGGCAGCTGCGCGTTCTCGGCCGGCTGCGTCGGGCTGATCTCCTCCGGCACCTCCAACCGGGAATCGGCATTCCTGGACGCGAGCGAAAACGGCGCCGAAGCGTTCTTCATGACCGCCGCGCCGCTCGTCGCGGCCGACCAGGACTCCGCCTACGACGTGTATGACGCCAGGATCTGCAGCCAGGCCTCGCCCTGCATCAGCTCAAGCGGCTCCACAGCCCAGGGCTGTGAATCCACCGCGAGCTGCCGGCCCGGGTTCGAAACGCCGCCGGCGGTCGCAGCTGCGGCGCCCAGTGAAACCTACTCGGGCCCGGCGAACCCCACGGGCCAGGTCCTCTCGAACAAAACCACCGGCGGCGCCACCAAACCCCAGCCCCACCCCAAAACCCCCACCAACAGGCAAATGCTCGCCAAGGCACTGCGCGCCTGCCACCGGATCAAACACAGGCACGAACGCCTCGTGTGCGAAAGACGCGCGCGCAAGCGCTACCCGCTCGCACACCACAAGCACCATCCGCGACACGCCAACTCCAGCCGAACAGGCAACGGCAGGCGCGGACGGCACGGGGGAGGGTCGCGATGAGCGCCGCCAGAGATCGCTTGTGCGCGACCGGGCTGGCGCGAACGGCGGGGCTGGCGTCGATCCTCGTGCTGATGCTTGCGCTGGCCGGCGCCGGCACCGCAGCCGCGGCGCCGTTGTGGCGGCTGTCCGCGCGCGCTGCGCCGAGCAACCTGGCGCCGGGGAGCACGGGGCTGCTGGTGGTGACCGCGATCGACCTCGGCGACAGCGGCGTGAACGGTCACGCGAGCCCGGTGACGTTGACCGACATGCTGCCCGCGGGCCTGGTCGTCTCCGGTGGGGTCGCGGGGTTGCGCGCGCACCGCACCTATCCCATCACCGGCGAAGCCGAAGAAGCCGCCTACTGGAACTGCGCCGTGCCCAACACCAGCACCGTGAGCTGCAGCACCAGCCTGGACATCCCGGCCTTCGAAGGCCTGGAAATCATGATCCCCGTAGAAGTCACCGACCCCGCCGGCACGGTCGCAGCCCCCAGCAACGAACTCACGGTCGACGGTGGCGTCGGCGCCGAAGAACACGGCGAACCCGTCACGGCCGCGACGCTCACGCGACCCGTGCACATCGGCGCGGCGCCAGTCGTGTTCGGCGTCGAAGAAGACGACGGGTATGTGCTGAGCCCGGAAAACGACGGCGGCAGCGTCGACGCCCAGGCCGGTTCGCACCCCTTCCAGCTGACCGCGACCGTCAACTTCAACCAGACGCTCGAAACGACGCCCGTCGCCGAAGGCGAGCCGCCGGTCAAGGGGCTCGAGCCCGCCGCGCCCGCATTGGCGAAGGATCTGAGCTTCAGCCTGCCACCGGGACTGCTTGGGGCAGTCGCGGCCGTAGAACAGTGCCCTGAAGCCGATTTCTCTGCGCTCGGAGCGGAAAACGTCAACCTCTGCCCCGCCGGCTCGGCGGTCGGGGTCGCTGATGTGACGATCAACGTGCCAAAGCCCTACGGGTACCACCAGTTCGCGGTCCCGCTGTTCAACCTCGTCCCCGCCCCGGGAGAGCCCGCCCGGTTCGGGTTCGAGATCGAGAAAGTCCCCGTCGAGCTCGACACCGCCGTGCGCACCGACGGCGACTACGGCGTCAGCGTCAGCGTCAACGAAGCATCCGAGCTGGGGCAGGTCCTCGCCAGCCAGGTGACCTTCTGGGGCGTCCCCGGCGACCCCCGCCACGACGCTTCGCGCGGCTGGGACTGCCTGCTCGGCGGCCTGTACACGCACAACACCCAGCCCTGCCAAACGCCCGTGCCGCGCAACGAAACCGCGTTCCTGACGCTCCCCGGCTCCTGCACCGGCCAGCTCGACACGCTGATGCAGGGCGACTCCTGGGAGAACGAAACGCTCCCCAACACCCCCGGCGCGCTCTCCGACCCCCTCGGCGACCCGATCGCCGCGCTCGAAGAATGCGCCGCGCTGCCCTTCAACCCCCAGATCGCCACCCAAGCGGTCGAACCCGCCCAGGCCTCGGGCGGCGCGCAGAGCACCGTCACCGCCGCGAGCACCCCAACCGGACTGAGCACGACCGTGCGCCTCCCGCAGACAGGCACACTGCAGCCCCAAGCGCTCGGCGAGGCCGACGTGCGCGAAGCCAAGGTCACGCTCCCGGCCGGCATGCTCGTCAGCCCCTCCGCCGCGAACGGTCTGCAGGCCTGCACCGAGCAGCAGATCGGCTATGAAGGCCCGGGCGCACCGGACCCGCTCGCGCCCGGCACCAGCGAACCCCCGCGCTTCTCCAGCGCACCTGCGACATGTCCACGAGCCTCGACGATCGGGACCGTCAGGGTGAAGACGCCGCTGCTCGCCGAAGAACTGTCCGGGTACGTGTATCTGGCCGCGCAGGAACAGAACCCGTTCGGGTCGCTGCTCGCGCTCTACATCGTCGCGGAAAACGAACGCCTCGGATTGCGCGTGAAGCTCGCCGGCGAAGCCAAAGCCGACGCCCACACCGGACAGCTCACCACCGTCTTTCAGAACACGCCACAGGTCCCCTTCGAAGAACTGCAGCTGCAACTGTTCGGCGGACCCCGCGCCTCGCTCACCACCCCGCCGCTCTGCGGCCAGTACCAGACCTCGGCCAGCTTCGCCCCATGGTCCACCGGCACACCGTTCGACACCTCATCTCCGCCGGAAGAACTGAACATCACCTCGGGCGCTGAAGGTGGCGGCTGCCAGGATCCACAGCCGTTCGCACCACGCCTCAACGCCGGCGCCACCAGCCTGCAGGCCGGCGGCTACACCGACTTCACCCTGCAGCTCACACGCCCCGACGGCCAGCAGGCCCTGACCGGCCTGACGGTGAACCTCCCGCCCGGAAACGCCGCGATCCTCAAAGCCCTCGCCCCCTGCCCCGAACCGCAGGCCTCACAGGGCGCCTGCGGCCCCGAATCGGAAATCGGACAGGCCACCGCCTACGCCGGCCTCGGCCCTGACCCCTACCAGCAGACCGGCCGCGTCTACCTCACCGGCCCCTACCAGGGCGCCCCGTTCGGCCTGTCGATCGTTACCCCCGCCGTCGCCGGCCCGTTCAACCTCGGCACCGTCGTCGTGCGCTCGAAGATCGAAGTCAACCCGCACACCGCCGCCGTCACGATCACCAGCGGCCTGCCGACCTTCGTGCAGGGCGTCGGCATGGCCCCCTCCGGCATACCGCTCCAGCTCAAACGGATCGACGTCCAGATCGACCGGCCCGACTTCGAGTACAACCCCACCAACTGCAACCCCGCCCAGATCGAAAGCACCCTCACGGGCTCCGAAGGCGCCAGCAGCAACAGCACCGTCCACTATCAGGTCGCCGGGTGCCAACACCTACCCTTCAAACCCGGCGTCACCGCCACCACGCAGGGCCACACGAGCAAAGCCGACGGTGCCAGCCTCGCGCTCAAGTTCACCAGCCACCCCGGCGAAGCGCACGTCGCAAAGACGATCCTCACGATCCCCGCCACCCTGCCCGCCCGCTTGACCACCATCCAGAAAGCGTGCATCGCCAAGGTCTTCGAAGCGAACCCGGCGGCCTGTCCGGAAGGCTCGGTGATCGGCACCGCGACCGTCCACACCCCCGTCCTCAAAACCCCTTTGACCGGTCCGATCTATCTCGTCTCACACGGCAACGCCGCCTGGCCCGACGCCGAGCTCGTCCTCCAGGGCGAAGGCATCACCGTGATCCTCGACGGCCAGACCGCGATCAAGAAAGGCGTCACCACCAGCTCGTTCCTATCCGTCCCCGACGCGCCGTTCGAATCGGTCGAAGCCACCCTGCCCGAGGGTCCGCACTCCGCGTTGACCACCAACCTGCCGCTCAAAGACCACTACAGCCTCTGCGGACAGCACCTCACGATCCCCACCCAGCTGGGCGGTCAAAACGGCACAGCGATCAACGAGAGCGTCAAGGTCGCCGTCCAAGGCTGCAGAACGGCCAGAAGCAGACGCCTCACCCGCACAAAGCAACTCGCCCGCGCACTGGCGGCCTGCCGCAAGCGCGACACGCGCTCCCGCACCAGGCGCGCCAGCTGCGAACGCGCCGCCCGCCGGGGCTATGCGGGCAGCCGTAGAGGCCAGAAACCTCTGACGGGCCAGCGCTCCAGCTCCGGCTCGCCCGCCGCCTGAACGCCGCCCGGGCGCCGTCGTGAAGCCGGCGACCGTCGCGACCGGGTCCGGACGCGCGCCTCGGGCCGTCCATGTCCGTCCTGTGGAAGCTCGTGGGAAGACCCGCCGAAAACGGCTTTCTAGAGAAGGTCTACAGCGGGGGCACGCGACTAATGAAGACGGGGTCGCCGATCCCTCGTTGCGACGGGCAACCCCTGCGGCTCCGAAGCGCCGATCACGCTGATACTCGACGCACTGTCGTCATCCGCCGCCCGGCCCGAGCGGGGTGGGTCGGTGCTTGCCGGCCACTTGCCAATTATCGCCGCCGGGCGACGGCCGGCTGATCCGCACCGCTCATCTCGTCCCGAGTAGTTCGTCCCCGTCGCGCTGCCGGCTGGGCCGGCGGCGGGGGGCTGCGTGTCCAGCAGCACCGACGAAAAAGGAGCAGTGACATGGACACGACAATAGGCAGTGCAACCGTACCACTCGCGGCTGACCTGGTGGACTGGGTCAGGCGGGCGAGCTACATCGAGATCGCTCAGGTGGCCGAAGAGCTCGATGACGCGGTCTCGGAGCGCGGCCGCGGACAGCGTCCGCACCGTTTCCAGGACGCGGCCCACAGGCTGAGCGAGCTGTGTGGAGTGCTCGAGCGGATCGGCTGGGTGCAGACGACGCCGGCCGCGGCCGTGACGGTCGATCTCGACGAGGATGACGGGGTGCTCGCACAGGTGCTCGAGGGAGCGCTGGAACTCGCGCAGAAGGAGGCGCTGGCGGATGAGCAGGTGCGGGAGCTGAGCGAGCTCGTGGCGTTCTGAGCGCGCAACGCGACGCGTACGGGCGCGGGTGTAGTCAAGCCCGCGCCCGTTCTCGGGTGCCGTGCCCATCCGACCCGAGCTGGTGGGGTCGGTGCTTGCCGGCCACTTGCCGATTATCGCCGCCGAACCGGGGCGGACCTGACCACGCCGCGTCGTTTCGAAACCCTGGCTCTCGCGCCCTGCGCTCTCGGGCGGGCCGGCGGCGGGGTGCTGCGTGTCCGGCAGCACCGACCAAAGGAGCGAAAACGATGAGCAAGGCAAGAGGCGGCCCAGGGCGAGAGCGGGGCACGGTTGAGGCACAGCGGCTGGAACTCGCGCGGGCACGAGCGGCGCGCTTGGATGCGCTGTGGAAGATG
Organism: Solirubrobacteraceae bacterium; assembly: GCA_035507415.1. GTDB lineage: Bacteria > Actinomycetota > Thermoleophilia > Solirubrobacterales > Solirubrobacteraceae > Palsa-744. The sequence continues at coordinate 90,537 of DATJOF010000019.1, read as the reverse complement.
AGCCCAAGTGAACGGGTGTTGGCGATGCGCCGTGGGCAGCTGACGCTCGAGCAGTGCGCGGCGTGGGCCGCACGCTACCCCGAGCAGGTGCCGCTGCTGAACGGCCTATGCCGACAGGGTCACTATGCCGACATGCGTCGGGGTGGTGCGCGCCGGCGGGCCTCTCGGGGTGGGTGCTGATGGTGCTGTCGGCATAGTCACAGGGCCTCGAGGAACGTGAGCACGGCGTCGTTTGGTTTGTATCGGCCGGGTTTGACGGTTTGCGGCGGGAGAAGCGCGAGCGCCCTTTCCTTGATCGTGAGGTCGGCGTGCAGGTAGGGTTGGGTGGACCGGATGTCTGTGTGTCCGAGCCAGAGCGCGATCACGGTGGTGTCGACGCCGGCTTGTAGCAGCGACATGGCGCAGCTGTGCCGTAGTGCGTGGGGATGAATCCTCTTGTTCGTCAGGGTGGGGCATCGCCGCGCTGCCGTGAGGGTATGCGTGCTGACGCGGCGTTCGATCGCGTCGCTGCTGAGACGCCTGCCTGTGCGGGTCGGGAAGAGCGGTTCGTCGGGTTTGCCGTTGCGCTCGGCAAGCCAGGAGGCGATCACTGTTCGGGTTGTGCTGGTGAGGGGCACGCACCGTTGCTTTCGGCCCTTGCCTTCGCATCGGACGTGTGCGCCGGTGCTCAGTTTCACGTCTTGGCAGTTCAGGCCGGTGAGCTCGGAGACCCGCAGTCCTGTTTGTATCGCCAGGACGAGCAAGGCGTGGTCGCGTCGGCCCGCCCATTGCGTGCGGTCGGGTGCGTTGATCAGCGCTGTTGCCTCCTCGGCGGTGAGGAAGGTCATGGGGCGCTTGTGGAATCGCTTGGGTGGGATGGACAGCACGCGTTGGATCGAGACGGCGTGCTCAGGGTGGCGCGAGGCGGCGTAGTGGAACAGCGACCGTATCGCCGTGAGGCGCAGGTTGCGAGTCCTCGCGCTGTTGTGCCGCTTGAGCTCCAGGTGCTCCAAGAAGGCCGAGATCAATGGCTCATCGAGGTCATCCCACTCGAGTGCTGAGGGCGCCTTGCCCGTCTTTTGTTGCGCGAAGCAGAACAGCAGACGCAGTGTGTCGCGGTAGGACGCGATCGTGCGGGGGCTGGCCTGTCGTTGTCTTGTCAGGCGCTCGGTGAAGAACGCTTGCAGCGTGGGAGCGATCGCGCTCATGATCGGACCTCCTGGCGTGTGTTCTCTAGGCGACGCGCCGCGAACGCCAACAGTTCTGGGGCGGCCGAGAGATACCGGTAGGTGTTCCGCGGCTCGCGGTGTCCCAGATAGGTCGACAGCAACGGCAGCTGCGCCTGCACGTCAGCGTTTTCGCGATACCAGCCAAGCAGCGTGTGCACTGCGAAGGTATGCCTGAGGTCGTGGATTCTCGGCGGACGCGCGGCGCCCTGGCCGAGGCCCGCGTCACGACACAGCTTTCGGAACGTACGCGAGATCGTTGAGTAGTCCAGACGGGTTCCTCGTAGCGACACGAAGAAGCTCTCCGGGCACGACGGGCATGGGGACAATGCCTCGCGCACCTGCGCATAGCTTTCGAGGGCGCGCAGCGCGCTTGACGTCAACGGCAACTGCCGTGACTTCCCGAACTTCGACTGGCGCACCAGCAGAACAGCGCTGGACCAGTCGATGTCGGTGCGGTCGAGCCGGATCGCCTCTCCGATACGCATTCCCGTTGTCGCGAGCAGCCCGATCAGCGTTTCGACCGTCGCGGCGCGCAACGGGTGGGGAATCGATCGGTGCGCCTGGCTCATCAGCGCCACGATGTCCTGCTCGGTGTAGATGAACGGCGGGCGCCAGCGCACCCGCATCGCGATCAGGCCACGCGGCGGGACCTCGGTCCGAGGATCGATCCCGGCCATGTAGCGGGCAAACCCGCGCACCGCCATCAGTCGATAGGGATGCACCGTGCTGCCCGCTGGAGCGTCGGGCTGCTGGGACCAGGCAAGCGCCGCCTCGATCGTCACGAACTGTTCACCGGCGGATTCCAGGTATGCGACGAACCGTGGTAGTAGCCGCCGGTACCCCGCGAGATCGTGCCCAAGCGAGCGACGCAGACGCAGGTAATCGTCCAAGTGTGACCCCAGCGCGCTCATCGGCTCTCACCCGGCCACGCCGCGGCTACCTCGCGCAGCCTCTCCAAATCGACCTTGGCGTAGATCGCGGTGCTCGCGAGATCAGTGTGGCGCAGCACCTGACCGATGTCGATAAGCGAGGCGCCGTGTCGTAACAGCTCGCGTGCCAGCGCGTGACGTAACCGGTGAGCTCCCACCCGCGCAACACCGGCGCGCTCGCACGCGCGCGCGACGACGTTGCTCACCAATCCCGCAGGGATCGGTCGCGTTGGGGCGCGCAACGTAAGAAACACCCGGCGAGTATTCGCGGCGCCGCGAAGCCGCAGATACCCTTCCAGTGCATCCCCGACATCGACAGGCAGCGGCAGGCGGTCAAAGCGTCGGGCCTTGCCGCGCACCGTCATCTCTCCGGCGCGCCAGTCCAGGTCCTCGAGCTCCATCCGGGCGACCTCAACCGAGCGCAGGCCGAGCCGAGCGAGCAACGTCAAGATCGCGTAATCGCGCGCCCCGAGATGCCCAGAACGCTCACAACTCAACAGCAGCCGCTCGACGTCAGCAGCGGTGATCGTGTGCGGGACATCAACATCGCGCCAGCCCGCCACGGGCGGCACCGCATGCGCCAGCGCGAATCCCGTCAAACCACGCAAGCGTAGGAAACGAACCAGCGAGCGCAGCTCGGCGACGCGAGCCTTCGCCGAGGTGACCGACAAGCGGTCGAGCTCGGCAAGCAGGAACGCCGACACCTCCGCGCCAGTGAGATCCCTCACGGCCAGGTCCCTCTCCCTCAAACCATGCTCGGCAAAGAACCTGCTCGCCAACGACACGTAACGAAGCACCGTGGTCGGCGCGAGCCCGCGCTCATCCACAAGCCACTCCCGGTAACACTCGATCAACCCATCAACCGGTGTGACCCGCGACCCATGAGCCTCCGATGCGATGACACCCTCCTCGCCCAGGAACGCAGCAACGACACGAAGCTCCCCGGTCCCCGCGAAAGACCCGCGCTGCGACGCGACGCCCAGAAGCTCTCGATCACCGCGCCTTCCAAGCGCTCCACGTCCACGCCCTCACTCGCCATCCACCGGCCCAACCGACCGAGCATCATCACCTGCATCCGCACCGTGCTCGGCGTATACCCCCGCGCCACCAGCCACGCGCGATAACCATCCACATACCCGCCGAGCGGCCCACGCTCCAGCCACGGTCCCGACATCACCATCACCTCCCCGCCGGAGCACACCGCCCCGACGCTCGGAAATCACCAGTCGGGACCCGAAACTATGCCGACAGCACCATCAGCACCCAACCCCAGAGGCCCGCCGGCGCGCACGACCCCGGCGCGTATCGGCATAGTGACCCTGTCGGCATAGGCCGTTCTATGCCGACGTCGGCATAGAACGGCGAGTTCGAGTACATCGCGGCCTTCACCCCGGAGGTGGCCGAGTAGACCAAGGCAAGCGCTCGAGCGACGTTCGCACTCGCGGCGTCGCTCGAGACAGTAGCGTCCCGCGTCGGTTGTCTCGCCCGGACGTTACGGTGGACGGGTGCCCGGTTCACGACGTCCGATCGAGCTGCGTGTGAGGCTCAACGGAGAGCAGGTGAGCAGCGAGACGACCGCGATGCGCTCGGGGCCGGATGTGCTCACCGTGATCAGCGTGCTCCCCGACCGCGGGGTGCTGTGTCAGCTGACCTCCGTGTTCGTGGGATACATAGGGGTGCCGACGCACGCGACGCATCTGCTGCGAGGGCCATTGGACCGGGAGATCGAGCTCCTCTGGCGCGATCACGAGCACGACAGCCTCGATCCGATCTTCCGCACGCGCGAGTGCGCCTACGAGCACGTCCAGGTGCTGATCGAGCGGCTGACCGAGCACGGCTTCAACACCTCGGTCGACATCGACGACGATGCGTTCGAGCAGCTCGAGCGCATCGAAGACTGACCCTCGCTCGCTCGCGCCAGCGCATCGGCCAGCACGTTAGCCAGGTCCCCGCGACCCGAGCCCGTGAGGAGCGACCGCAGCTCGCGCCTCCCCCCACCGCGCGAGCTGCTGGCGTTGTGTCGTTCACAGGCGCTCAAAGGCAGGCAGACTACACGCACAAAGAGTGCTGAACCAAAAGGTGAACATAAATTGTTGCTGGTGTGAGATCGCGTGAGGCGCGCTCAGGCGCGCTGAGTTTCACACCTGTTGAGCGGCCCAACGACCCGTGTTACGTTCGCGCGTGTGCAGACGACACACAAGATCGGCGGCGCTTCGGCGACAGGTTACGCGTCCTATTTGACCTTGGCGTCTGACCGCGGTGACTACTACCTCACGAACGCCGGCCGGGCCGGTGACGCGCCACCCGAGGCCGACGGCGGCGACGGCGCCGGCGCGCAGACTCGCTGGCACGGCTCGCCGCAATTGCTCGGGCCGCTCGGCCTCGCGCCGGGCGCGCCGGTCGGGCGCGACGAGCTGCTGGACCTGATGAACGGCGTGTCGCCGGCGACGGGGGAGGAGCTGCGCCGCGCCGGCGCCAACGGCACGCGGGTGGCCGGGATCGACCTGACGTTCAGCGCGCCCAAGAGCGTGTCCGCGTTGTGGGCGGTGAGCGGCCCGGCAGAGCGCGAGCGGATCGAGCGCGAGCACAGCCGGGCGGTCGCGAGCACGCTCGCCCGGATCGAGCGCGAGGTGCAACTCGTCCGCGAGCGCGTGGACGGCCAGATCAGGCACACGCAAGCCAGGAGCGTGCTGGCGGGCGAGTTCGTGCACACCTCGAGCCGCCTGACGCGCGATCAGGAGCAAGACGGCGTGCCCGATCCGCAGCTTCACTCGCACGTGGTCGTGCTCGGCGCCGAACGCCAGGACGGCCGCTTTGCGGCGGTGGACAGCCGTGCGCTGTTTTTGGCGGCGAGGGAGAACGGCGCGTGGTATCGCGCGCAGCTGGCGCACGGGCTGCAGGCGCAGGGCCTTGAGATCGAGGGGCAGACGGGCAGGGGAGGGCGGTATTTCGAGGTCAGGGGCGTGCCGCGCGAGCTCAGCGAGCGCTGGTCGGCGCGCTCGGCCGACATCGAGCGAGCGGCGGCCCGCTTTCGCGAGCGCTACGGCCGCGACCCGCGCGCGGGCGAGCTCGGCGATCTGACGACGGGTACGCGCGGCACCAAGAGCGTCGCGCCGGCGCTCGACGTGAACGCAGTTTGGCGCGCGGTCGGTGCCGAGCACGGCCTCACCCGCGAGCAGGCGCGGGGCCTGTTCACCGGGGTCGACCAGTCGTTGGTGCAGAGCGCCGAGGGCGCGCGGCGCCGCGACCTGGCGCGAGAGCTGCCGGATGCGCTGACGCAGGAGCGCGCGAGCGTGAGCGAGCGCGAGGTGCGAGCACGCGCTTATGAGCTGGCGGTGGGGTGGGGCACGCCCGACCAGGCCGACCGGCTGATCGGGCAGCTTGTGCGCGAGGGCGAGCTGATCGCGTTGCAGGACGGCCGCTGGACCACGCGCGAGCTGCGCGAGCGCGAGCAGCAGATGCTGGCCGTGGCGGGCGAGCGCTCGCGCGAGCAGACGGCGCCAGTGAGCGAGGCGACCCTGCGCGCGGCCCGGCGCGAGACCGGCCGCGAAATCAAAGCACCGCTGAGCGCAGAGCAGCGCGAGGCGCTGCGCACGATCACCGGCGAGGGCGGCATCAGCGTGCTCGTCGGCCAGGCCGGGACCGGCAAGGGCGTGGTCATCTCCACTGCCGCCAGCGCCTGGAGAAGCGAGGGGTATGAGGTGATCGGCACCGCCGTGGCCGGGGCGATCGCGGAGCGGCTGGGGCAGGACGCGAAGCTCGAGCGCGCGTACACGACCGACTCGCTGCTGGCCAAAGTTGAGAACGAGCAGCTGGCGCTGGACAGCAGGACGGTCGTCGTGATGGACGAGGCCGCGACGGCGGATACGCAACGGCTCGCGAGCCTCGTCGAGGCTACCTCCAGATCCGAGAGCAAGCTGGTGCTCGTGGGCGACCAGGCGCAGCTGTCGGCGATCGGCGCGGGCGGCATGTTCACAGCGATCCAGGGCAGCGTGCCGACCGCAGAGCTGACAGAGGTGCACCGCGCGCGCCAGCAATGGGAACGAGAGGCATGGCAGCAGATCCGCGCGGGAGAAGCAGAGAAAGCCCTGAGCCAGTACGTAGAACACGGTCAGCTGCACCTCACCGACACCAGGGAGCAGGCCGCAGAGCAGATGGTCGCGGCGTGGGCGCGGGACAGACGGGAGCACCCGGGCGAGCGGACGGTGATGCTGACCGACGCGACCAACGCCGAGCTCGACCAGATCAACCACAAAGCCCAGCAAGCACGCGATCAGAACAACGAGCTCGGAGCCGAGCGGGTCCAGCTGCCCGATGTCCCCTACGGCATCGCCAGCGGCGATCAGGTCGTGTTCACCAAAGCGATGCCCGTCCCGGGGCAGCAGCGCGTGGAGAACGGAAAGCGAGGCACGGTGGTACTGGCGGACGGCAGCGAGAAAACGCTGACGATCCAGATCGACGGAGCAAGCCCGCGCGAGGTGCCCGTCGACACGGCCGAGCACAAGGACCTACGCCTGGGCTATGCCCAGCACGTCTACAAGGGCCTCGGTCTGACCGTGGACCGCGCTCACGCGCTGATCGGCGGCTGGCAGACCGACCGCGAGCGCACCTACGTCGCCGTGTCGCGCTCTCGCGAGCGCACCGACATCTATGCCGCGCGCGAGGACCTCGGCGAGCAGGGCATGGACGCCGGCGCGATCGAACGCCTCGGCGACGCGATCGCCGAGAGCCACGCCCAGCAGCCAAGCATCGCCACGCCCACCGTCGAGCGCGAATGGCCCGAGCCTGCGCACCCTGAACCAGCGTTCGCGGCCGAACGCGACCCGTGCGAGCAGGGTGCGGCCGAGCGAAACCCCGAGAGCGAGGCCGGGCGGGTCATGCGCGAGTCCCTCGAGCAGCAAGACCGGGCTCGCGAGCAGGATCGCGGCCTGGACGCGGAGCTGTGACGGCCGTGTCCGTCACGTGTGCCCTACCCAAGCTTGCCTATGATTGGCCGGTGCATGGAGGGGATCTGCCGCGTGAGGTGACGAAGCCCTGGGGCAGCGAGCTCTGGTATGCGCACACCGATCGGTACGCGGGCAAGATCCTACGCGTGGATGCTGGACATCGATTGTCGGTGCAGTACCACTCGGAGAAGGATGAGACCAGCTATCTGCTGTCGGGGCGTCTGCTTGTCGAGCAGGGCAACACCGCCGATTCGATGCGCCGTCGCGAGCTTGCCCCGGGTGCCGTCTGGCGCAACCGGCCCGGCATCGTGCACACGATGGAGGCGCTGGAGGATTCCGTGATCCTCGAGGTCTCGACACCCGAGTTGCATGACGTGATCCGTATCGAGGATCGCTACGGTCGCGCGGCGGAGAGCTCCGGCACATCCCGGTGACTGGGTGCAGGACCTCTCGGGTGGGCGCTCACGGGGCGAGGCAGCGGCGATACTCGATTACTGGCAACCCGTGGCCGGGGTCGAACGGGTCGCCGAACGGCGCGAACTGCTCGCGCGTGTAGAAGCTCCTGGCACGCGCCTGGCCCACAGGAACGAACAGGCGCATCGCTGTGTACCCGCGCGTCGCGGCCGCGCTCAGTGCGTGTGCGAGTAGCTGTGGGGCCGCTCCGGTACCCCAATATCGAGGCTTGATGAATAGGTGTCCGAGATGGGCGAGCGCCGGATCGGCCGCCACTCGAAATGAGCGGCGCGCTGGGATATATGTGGCATGTCCGACGAGCGTCTGACCGTCCAAAGCCAGCTCGCCCCAGAAGTCTCGCTCGGCGATCCAGCCTCGGAGCACATCGACCTGGTCGCCTGCCGTCGGAGGGCGCCAACCGGCCGGCGCAAAGGTGCGGTAGCCGGCGAAGGCCTCGGCGACCAAGACGGCCAGCTCGTCCACGTCCTCGTCACATATATCGCGATATTCGAGGGTGATGGGGGTACCTTTCAAGCGTTGAATGTTGCATCGGCTCACTCTGGATCGCCAACGAGCTATCCCGTCACCTCGAGGACCTCATCGTCCCGGCGACCGTAACCCACGGCTCGCAGCAGTGCCAAGGCGCGAGCCGCAACAGGCTCCAACCCGTACCGCGCAGCAGCAGGCCCCGGCCGTGCGGAAGGTGCGCGATCTCGCCGGGCGGTAGCGTGCGCTGGCGCTGGGTCTGGTAGGTGACGCTCTCGCTGTCGCTCGGCGGCGTGGTCTTTTCGTAGAAGCGGTGACGCACCTCGCTGCGCGAAAGCGAGTGGGAGACGATCTGCCGGTCGTATTCGCCGAGCGCGAGCGAGATGGCCTCGAGCGTGTGGGGGTCTGAGACGCCGTCGAGGATCAGCTTGGTCTGAAACAGCGAGAGAAAGCCCTCGGCTCCCTGGCCCCAGCGGGTGCGGGCCTGGGAGAGGTCCTGCAGGCAGACCAGCACGTGCAGGCCCTGGCCGCCGGCTTCGGAGACGAGCGCGGGCAGGTCGTGGATCGGCGCGATGTTGGCGACCTCGTCCAGGCAGAAGAACACCGGCGGGGAGCCGGCGTGCATGCCGGCGGCGGCGCGGGTGTAGGTGGCGTGGCGGATCTGCTCCAAGAGGCCGACGACCAGCGGGGCGCACAGGGCTTGGCGGTGTGCGGGGGCGGTGATGTAGATCGTGTCTGTGCTCTGCACGAAGCGGTCGGGGTCGAAGTTGGGGTTGGCTGCCGTGTGGCGGGTGGCGTCGGCGTTGTAGGCGGCGAGCACGCCGGCGGTGGCGGAGAAGATCGAGGAGCGCTCGCGCGTGTCGGTCTTGGCGATCCCGACGAGCACGTCGTTGGCGACGCTCGCGTCGTGGTCTTCCAGGGCCAGGCCGGCGGGGTCCAGGTCGGCGCGCAGCACCCAGCGGAGCACCTCGGAGATCGGCCGGTCGGTCAGGTGCGCGGCATACAACAGCGGAGCGAGCAGTGCGCTGGAGCGCTCGCGCCAGTGGTGTTCGTTGGTGGTGCCCTGCCCGACCGTGCTCGCGGCGGCCATCGCGCGCGCGGTCAAGAGCGCTCCGTCCCAGCTGCCGGCGGCGCCGACCGGTGACCAGCACAGGCGCCGCACGCCGGGTGGCGGGGACTCCTGTTCGCCGGCGGGGTCGAACAGCCACACCTGTCCAGCCCGCGAGCGGGCGCGCCAGGTGGCGTCGAGCACGTCGCGCTTGGTCGCGGTGGAGACGGTCGCGCCCGGCGCGGCGAGCAGCGAGGGGATCACGACTGCGCTGGTCTTGCCCGAGCGCGGCGGGCCGAGGATCATCACCGCGTGCTCGGGGTCGGCCGTGGCCCAGCGTCCACCGGGCAGCAGGCCAAGGAACGCGCCGCCGCCGAGCGCGAGCGAGCGCGCGCGCACCAGTTCGCCGGGGGTGGGCGCCGGCGCGTGGGGCTGGGCGGGATGGTGGGCCGACGGGCGATCGCGAAGAAGAGAGGCTGCGCGCGCTCGACCCGAGCGGACGGCGCGCGGGAGCACGAACACGGCGAGCAGGATCGCGATGTCGCGCAGCCAGCTGACAAGCGGCCACGCGAGAGGGTCGGGCAGGTGAACGACATGCAGGAGGAGGACCGCGGCGAGCAGCAGCACGATCGCGGCCGGCACGGCGCCGTCGCCTTGGTGCCGCCCGGGAGGCGGGATGTGCTGGTGTGAGGGACCCCAGCCCCGCACAGATGATGACCTTGACATCAAAAGCATCTTACACTAAAGTGCCGTGACATGACAAGCACAATATGTTGGTCTGAAGCAGGTGGCGAGCTGTGAGTGAGCGCACAGGCACGCGGGGGAGGGGGGTGCGCGGGGTGATCGCCGGGATCGACGAGCAGCTGGCGCGCGTGGAAAGCGAGAGCCAAACGCTCGGGCGCGAGCGCGAGCGGCTGCTCGCGGCGCGCGCGGCGCTGCTCGGCCAGCCGCTCGCGCGAGCGCCTCGTGCCAAGCGCATCTCCCAGGATGACGTGGCGGCCTACTTGGCCGAGCATCCGGGCTCATCGCCCTCGCAGATCGCGGCGGCGCTCGAGGTTCCGGTCACGAACGTCTCGACGCACCTGTACCGCGCGAAGAACTCCAGATTTCAACGCAAGTCCGATGGTTGGTATGTATCCTCAGGGGGCGGGTCTCGTGCCAGATAGGAGGTCACACGATGAGCAGTCCCGCCGGCGACCCACACGCGGGCGTCCCTGCACAGGCCAGAAGAAGGGGAGTGCGCGCGACGCATCTGATCGGGATCGAGGACGTCAGCCCGGGCTGGGTGCTGCTGTATGCGGGCACGTTCTTCGTCCAGTTCGTGTGCGCGCTCGTGCGCGGCATGCTCGCCTACTGCCTGCTGGCGGTCGTATTCGCGATCATGGGCTGGTCGACAGCGCCGGTGGATCCGATCGCGTACGTGATCGGCTACGGCCCGCTCGTGCTGTCGCTGGCGACCCTGATCCTGCCGCTCGGCGGCTGGTGGTGGCAGCAGCAGGCCGGCGGCCGCGCGCCCTCCCAGCGCGAGCGCTTCATCTACGAGGACGCCTTCGCCACGCTGCAGGCACACGAACCCGCGCTGCGCGCGCCCCGGCGCTGGTTCGTGCTCGACACCTCCGAGCCGAACGCAGCCGCCTATGCGGACACGCTGATGCTCACCCGTGGGCTGTTGGAGAGCGTCTACCTGCCGGGCGTGCTCGCGCACGAGCTCGGGCATCTGAACTCCAGCGACGCGAGGCTCACCGCCGCGCTGTATCGCATGACCACGCCGCCACGCAGAGAGGCCAGACGCGGGCTGCGGACGATCGCGCTGGTGGTGAGCGGCGGCATCGGGGTGTGGTTGACCCGTGCGCCGTGGGGTGCATACTGGCGCGCGCGCGAGCACCACGCCGACCGCTACGCCGCCAGGCTCGGCCAGGGCGAGAACCTCGCGCGCTTCCTGGACGTCTACGCGCTGGAGAACGACCTGCCCCAGCCGTTCATGTGGCTCACCGAGGTGAGCCACCCCTGGACCGAGCACCGCATCGACAGTCTCGAGCACTACGAGCCCTAGTTTGGGCGCAAGTAGCTCCGGGGGCGGAACCCGTCAAGGCCGCCCTGCCGGGCCGCCTGCGGCGGGGCCTGACGGCCCGGCCATTGACAGAACCCGCCCCCTCCGCTTTCGAGCACTCATCTCGGCAGGGCAAGCCCTGCCGGGACAGGCCAACCAGTAACGATTGGAGAGCCCGATGAGAACCCTCACCATGATCCCCGCACGTCACGCCCAGCGCCAACGCCCCGGCGGTCGCCGCGCGCTCGGCGTCGCCGCGCGCCCCGGCCTGACCGCGCGCGCTCGCGCCGTCCACCGCGACACGCTCCCGGCCGACTATGAGCATCACAAGCCGTTCTCGCCCCTGATCGACGCGAAAGCCGCCAGCGAGCTCCTCGGAGTTCCCCACACCTGGCTGCTCGCCCAGGCGCGCGCCGGTCGCATACCGCACCACCGGCTCGGCCACTACGTGCGCTTCAACGTCCACGACCTCGAGCGCTGGCTCGAGCAGACGCGGATCGAACCCGGCGCGTCGCGAATCGCCGCGCAGGCTGGAGTCCTACGCCGAGGGCTGCCACGCTGATCCCGCCGCGTTTGCGCCGCTCAAGCGTGGGGCCGCGGGGTAGCGAACGACCGCTGCGTCAACGCTCTGCGCCGATGAAAGGATCTCTGACCACGAGAGCGTTAAGAGTGTCGCCGAGCGTGCTCGCGTCACCTTGGAGCATCAAACACGGCGAGAAGTCCTGAGCCTCGGTCATGATCTCGGGCCGGTGAGGGAAACAATCGGGACTGGCGAGCTGCACCCATCCGCTGTGGACAACCGCCCACAGGTCGCTGCTGTGCAGGCCGATGTCGAACAGGAGCCGAGCCTCGAACGCCGCTGGCGCACCGAAGCGCATGTCCAGGCGCGCCAGCGCGAACGGCTCGTCCTCGCTGGGAAGCATCGACGCCCAGCGCACGAAGTAGTCGACACCCTCGATCGCGCCTCGCTCGTGCTCAGCTACCAACGTCGCCAGCTCCCTGCTCCCGGGCGGTACCGCCATGATCAACGCGAGTGCATCGAGACCCCCGCCCTCGCGAGGCCTCGCCAGTACCCGGCTCTCGCTCACGGCCACGGCGCCCGCGACGAACTCCTGCATGCCGCCGCTGCGCGTTCCGGGCTCGGCGGACCAGGGCCGTAGGACGTTCATCACGCTCGCCTGCAGGCCCGATCATTCATGCCCACAGGATAATCCCGATCCGCCGGCGCAGCACTCTCTTGAAGTTCGATAGATGCGGCGTAGGCGCTCTTGCGCGCGACAGGCACCGTGAAAGTAGTGCACATGTCGCGCAGCGCTTGTCAACCCGCGATGCAGACGGGTCCCGCACTGGGCCGGGGTTTGCGGACTCCTCAGAGGTCGTCCCTCGCGCCCATGATCTCGAATGACTCGGACTCGCAGAATCTCAGGATATGCACCCGTCCAGCGACCTAGCGGCGCATGATACGCCAAATCGAATAATCTGGCGACCTATGAGAACTGCATCGCTGCTCTACCTCGCTGCATCCACCGGGACTTGTCTAGGCCCTCGTGCCCTCCCGGACGACTCGTTGATCGGAAGCGACATCGTCACGGAAGTATTGACTATGCCTTCGCGTGCGCTCAGACGTTTGCACCTTCGGGGCGCGACAGTACAAGGCCCGTTTCACTTCGAGGGTTTGACAGCGGGCTGCCACGTCATGTTCGAGGACTGTGTGTTCGATGACGCCTTGGTGTTGCGTGAGGCGAGCTTTCCGACCCTACACTTTCGTCACTGCCGGCTCGAGCAAGGCATCGACGCCGCTGACATCGTCGTGCATCGCGCGCTTTGCCTCGACCAGCGCTGTTGGGCGGGACGGGCCGTCTGTATGGACGGTGCTCGCATCGGAGGCCTCCTTGATTGTTCGCACTCGGCATTCAGCACCCGCCACGGCGCAGCATTGTCACTCGTGGGCGCTAACATAGGCGGCGACCTGCGCTGCTGCGGGCGCTTCCGAGCTAGGGGCGAGGTTCGCGTTGCCAAAGCGGTCGTTGCGGGCGAAGTCGACTTCACAGGGGCACGGCTCTATAACCCTGGACGTGTGACTCTTTTCGCCGACAATGTGCGCGTCGCCGGCCGCGTGGCATGTGGACCCCGCACCCTATTTTACGGCAAGGTCGATATGCGGCGAGCTGAGATCGGAAGCCAGCTGCGTTTTCTTGGTAGGTCGATTGCGCCGCATGCTCTAGCGTGGAACCTCGAGGCAGCGCGCGTCGCGCGGGCTGTCGTGTTCGTCCCCGAAGCCCCTATCGTCGGAGAAGTCAACATGACCAACGCTACCTTTGCGTATCTCCGAGACAACGACAACACGTGGGCGGGAGGGTATGAGCTCTCCGGTTTGGAGTTTGGCTCGCTTATCAGCAGCAACGAGCAGAGCGAAGCGGGAGCTCGCCTCAGAGCCGCGGGACGGCGCGGCAGACCAGGCGAGGCGGCGGGCGGGCTCAGGTGGTGGCGCCCAGATCCTGTCACGGCTAAGCGGATCGCTTGGCTGGGCCGCAACGCGAGCGGATATCAGCCTCAGCTCTACGATCAGCTGGCAGCGGACTATCGCGATGCTGGACACGTACAGCGTCAACGATACGTGCTGATCGCCAAGCAGCAGCGCCGTCGCGCGCACCTGCCGGCGCCCGCGCGCCTGTGGAGCCGAATCGAGGAGTGGCTACTTGGGTTTGGCTATCGGAGTTGGCAGGCTCTCATTTTTGTCGCGCTTCTGCTTGTCGGAGGAATAATCTTCTACGCGCTCACTCCGAAAGATGTAGTGCCGTTCCGTGCTCAAGAAGCCCGTCCGCCTTTTTGGCCCGCTATTTACACCGTCGATCTGCTCGTTCCGTTCGTTTCCATCGCGCAGCGTGAACAATTCGTCACCAGGCACTTTGGTACTGTGCTTGCGACCGTGCTCACCGTGTCCGGTTGGCTGCTGCTGACGGCGATCATCGCAGGAGTGACGGGATTCATCCGTCGCACGGACTAGAGCCAGGTGGCACCAGCTGACGGTTGCCGACATAGCGAGGTTATGCCGATGGCGCTCAACCCATGTGTTAGTCCTCCAGTGGATCGATGCCCATTACAAGTGGGATCTGCTCCCGGCAGAACCGGAGCGCGGCCTGAACGATCTCCTTGGTCTCGGCTGTGCTCGGCTGCTGACCGTGGTGAACAACCCCGTCGCGGACGCTTGTCAGCCCCCGCAGACGATGATGTCCGCCGACGTGCTTGCCAGCGTCGAGGTGCCCGAGCTCGACTAACGCGGTCTCGTACGCGAGGAGGGCTTCGTCGAAGCCGATCGTCTGGCCGCTGCCGCTGCGGGTCGTCGAAACGCTGATCGTCGGGTGCGCAAGCAGCGCATACAGCACCGACTCAAGCCCGGTGTAGGCCGCGACCACGGCGAGCTGTCTGGCGTCTACGCTGCGCTCCTGCGCGAGCAGTTGCGCCCGGCCCACCAGCGCAAGGCCACCCGCGAGGCCCGCCGGCACTGCACGCCCGGCATGCGAGACCGAGCGGATCGCCTCGAGTGCCGCCACCGTCATAAGGATTTCGGGCACGTCACCGACCCACAAGCCGACCTCGTTCTGCTGGTCTAGCAGCCACTGCGCGGCGCGCTCACAGACGGTATCCACGTTCGGCAGGCCGCTGCTCGCGATCGCGTCGAGGCTTACGGCGGTCGCGAGCACATGCGGGGTGGAGCGGAAGTCACGCCAGGACCCGTCCGGGCCCTGGGCGCCGATCAGCCACCGCACCGCCTTCTCCGCCTGTTGGGCGTGATGCTCGTCGCGGCTCATCCTTCGGCCGGCAATCACAGCCATCGCGGTCGCCGCGGCGCTCGGAGGGTGCTCACCGCCCTCACCGCTCACAGGCGCAGGCCACCAGCCGTCGCTGTGTTGGGCGTGGTACAGGGCCGTGAGCGTCCCGGCAGCGGCGGTGTGCAGCACGAGCCGCAGCCGGCGCGAGCGCGAGACGAGCCACAGCAGCTCGGCGACAGCGAGGGCGTCCGCGCGCAGCTGGTAGCGCCCGAACGGGTCGCCCATCGCCGTCTGTTCGATCAGCACCTCCCCGATGCCCTTAGCGACGTCATCGAACAGCTCGTCGAACTCTCCGAGGCCGTAGCGGTCATATACCCGGTAATAGGCAATGTCGTCGTAGTGTTCGTGAAAGTCGCGGCTGACCCAGAAAGCCTGCCCGCGCGTGAAGACGATCTGGTCCCCAAGCTTTTGCCGTCGCTGCTGCCACTCCCCGCGCCACTCCTCCGCTAGAGCCTTGCGCTGATTGTTGCTGAGATCGACCGACTGCTCGGCGTACGCTTCGACTTCGCTGCATTCGAGCAGGGGTGACTCCGCCATCACTTGCAGGAACAGCTCCGCCTTCTCCGTGCTGGGCGGGCGCTCGGCGAGCGCCGCTCTGACCTCGAGCTGTCTGTCGCGCACGCTCTGCAGGGCGCTGAACTTCAGCGGCCGCTCGCCCCCGATAGCGTTGCTCGCGCTCTCGAGGTCGTCCTTGAGCAGCCCGGCGAAGCGCGCACGGTCAATGCCGACCGAGGCAGCACTGTCGGCCAGTTCCCGCGCGAACTCCTCCCAGTCCACGTCATCCTTGTCGACGGTGCGGAACGCTAGAGCGACATCGACACGCCGGGCGAGCTCGCCAAGCGCGAGCCAGGTTGAGATCTCCTCACGCACGCCGCCAGTATCGCGCTGGCCTCGGCGCGCACGCAGCGAAAAGGCAGCTGGTGACGGAACGCGGGCTGAACGGCGAATAAGGTGGACGATCGGGTCGTGGTCAGCTCTCGCGCGCGATCAGCCAGCCGCGAGCGCCGAGCCCCACTGTCTCATGCAGTAAGCGCAGAACTCACGGGGAGGATCGGCCCGGCGGCTGACGGTGCCAAGATCGCCGCGGTAGGTCAGGAAGCCCGCCGGCTCCCGCAGTCCGGTCCGCCAGACAAGGAACTCGGTGACGGCCAGGGACGCGACCACGCCGTTGACCGACACGACCGATGGACCACCATCATCTAGTGCCGCGCGATCGATCCCATAGATCGCGTCGTCGGCAGCGCGCTGTTCCTTGGTCATTCGTGCTCGGGCGAGGGCGTGCTGGTCAAGCTCCCCCAGGCAGGACAGGCAGCGCTCGCCGTCCTTGGCGAACACGATCCGCCCCCCGAACTCGCCCTCGGGCGTGATGTCGCTCGCCAGATCCACGTATGCGAGGGCGTACGCGGATGCGGACCTGAGGATCTCCAGGCGCGGTGGATCCTCGTCGACGCAGCCGAAGACCACATCTGCGCTGGCGATCGCGGACAGGTCCTTGCCGGTGAACGGCTGGCGCTCGCAGGCGATCTCGGCGGTCGGCTCGACGGCGGTGATCACCCGCGCGGCGATCTCGACCTTCCACGCGCCTACGTCGGGGGCAGCCGCCCCGATCAACCGGTTTAGATTCGAGGTGGCGACCCTGTCCGCATCGATCAGCGTGAAGCGCCGCACCCCGAGGTAGGCGAGCTGCTGAACTAGTTGCGAGCCGAGCCCACCGACGCCGATGACCGCGACGGTGCTTTCAGAGATGCGGTCCTGTCCCTCAGCGCCGAAGAACGTCATGTGCCGCGCAAAGCGCTGCTTGGCGCTCACTATCGTGCTCCAGCGAGCTGTTTGTAGGTGATGCCGGACGGCAGCTGCAGCTTCCTATTGACGATCAGCGCGTGCAGCGGGGAGGGTGAGTCGCCCGTGCCCTCCCACACGAGCGCGTCGAACGTGCCGCCTACGAACACGAGCGCGATGTACGGGCGGCTCGCGAGCCGCCAGCGCACATGGGGGACCCAGTCCGAGAAGCCATAGAGGTCACTGGGAGAGAAGCCCGGCGGCCCGTGCTTGTGGCTGTGAGTCTCCACGAGCGCGCCGCCGAGATCCCACGCGTGCTTGATCACGTACGCCCGCGTCTGATCGGTCAGGGACACATGCAAGTCTGACTGGAAGTCAAAGCCCTCGGGCGGCACCGGATAGATGTCCTCGACGACGAGTGGGCCGCTCCTGCCGGGCGGCCCAGTGAACAGGAATGTGACCTGCTCGACCCCGGTCCAGCGGAGCGCCCCGCGCAGCTGCGAGTACGTGCCGGCGTCGATCGCGAGCGTGGTCATCCGACTTCCTTCAGACGCCGGGTGAAGGATCGGACCCAGTCGAGCATGTTCGTGCCGCATCGCACCTCTACGGCGGGATGCCACCCGTCCGGAGCCCAGGAAAACTGCTGCCAGCCCTCGCCGAAGCCGGTCGCGACTGGCCCGGAGCTGTTGCTCGGGGGCCCGCCGCCGGGCACCTGCAGCGGCGGGCGCACCCAGAATCCGTAGGGCTCTTCACCGAACACATCCCGCGGAACACGGAACGCGATCTCGCCATGCTTGCGTCCCCATCCCTCGGGAAAGGGGTATGTGGGGACGCGTGCCCACAGGTCCTCCGCGCGAAACTCGACGTCGGGGTAGACGGAACGCACCAGCTCAAGCTCCGCCTCGATTCGCTCGCTCATCCGCGCTTGAACTCGACTTTCTTGGCAAATCCCTTGCCGGCTTTCAGGTGCACGACTGCGTCGGCGGGGAGCACCGTCTCGGTGTTGTCCTTCAGATCGACCTCGATCATCTGCTGGTCGCTGGGGTAGCCGGCGAGCTCGCGCAGCTGCGGGACGGTGATCGTCTCGTGCTCCCACGGATAGATCTGGCCTTCGATGTTCACGTCGTATGTCGCCATGAGCTTCCTCAACTCGTCTGTGCCGGACCGTGTCGCCCGGGTCTAAAGTTATTGTTGCATATCGTGCGTCTGTTGCGTTACGTGCTGATGGTGCTTCCGTTGCCAGATGCTCTAGATTGCCGACAAGCGACGAAAAGGACCCATGATGCAGGCACGAGATAGCAGCGAGACGCGCTCGCTGAACGCCTATCCGAACATTCATGCCGCCGCCGGGATGCTCGGCGTCGCGGCCTCCACGCTGTCCCGACGCCCCGATGTGCACACCCAAGCGCGTGGGGAGCGTGATCGCGTGCTGCTCGCAGCCGAGGTGCTGCGGCTCGCCTCGATTTTCCGCAGGCGCTCGATCAACGACGTCGCGCAGGCTCTTCTCGAATACGCCGGCAAGCACGCTCCGCAGGAGGCCAGCGGTGTAGGGGAGGAGATCGAGCACTACTTCGAAGACACGGGGCTCGGCGAGGGCGCCTCGGAGCAGCTGCTGACGCTTGCCCACCGGATGCTCTCGCCAGCGCTGTGTGAGAGCATCGAGGCGGAGCTGGACGCCTCCGGCCCAGCACTGCCGGACGTGATCCAGGGCTACCCGGCGCTGCCCGATGAGGAGACGCCAGGCGCCGCCTGACGTAGATGTTTGCCGCCGGGCCGGAAGCCCCGGAGGCGCGGCGCGGTGCGAAACCCGAGCCGGCGGGCATGCTCCTCACGGTCGGCGTCGGCGAGGTCCAGATCGAGGTGTCCGCCCCGCCCGGCGAGGTGCGCGATCGCGTGCGCATACTGTTTGAGCACGAGCATGCCGGCGAGGGTCGCGGCCGGGAGCTGCGGGTCCTCGACGATGTCGTGACGGAAGGCGATTGCAGTGACCAGAACGGGCAGATGGGCCCGCCTGTCGATGTGGTAGGCGAGCGCTGCGACGACCTGGGCGCGGCTGCGCTCGTGGCAGTAGATCGTCCTGCCGCGGCGCGGCTCGCCGGTGGGCAGCAGGCTCGTGGCGCGTGAGGAGAAGTGCGCTCGGGGCAACAGGGTCGGCTTGGTCGTCACTCGCCAGGCGCCGTATGGCTCGATCGGGCAGATGAGCTGGTGATCGATAGCGACGGCGGTTCGCGGCCCGTGTGCGCTGCGGGTGCCGCGAAGCGTGACCTGGGCGCTGATCGAGGCTACTTGCGCTGGCTCGGCGAGCCAGCGCGCGAGATCATCTAGCGGATCGCGCTCGGGTCCGCTCACGGCGCGATTTCTGGCCTGCGCAGCTCGGCGTCGCGGGCGTGGTCTGCTGCGATGTGCTCGCCTTGGCGTAGGCGCAACAGGAACCTCCGAATCTTGATCGCGGGCGTTGATCGCGCGCCGCAGGAATCTAGACGAGGCCCCGGACGGCTATGAATGCCAGTTCATTCAGATACTGCCGCCAGGCGGGAGCGCAGGGCGACGTCTGCGTGCGCAAGGTCGTAGACGAGCGCTGGGCTCATCGCGGCGACGGCGTCCGCGAGCTGTGCGCGGGAAGAGCCCGACACATGGCCGTTGACGAGCATGATCTCGCCGGCGGCACGATCCTCTCGCGTGTAGCGCAGCCATTCGGCGACGGCCTCGAGCTTTGAGAGCTCGACTCCGGCCCTGCGCAGGTCGGCGAGCACGTAGGCTTCTCGGGCGTCGGCTAGGTCGAAGAGGTTGCGTGTCCCCGATCCGTCGGCGCGCGCCAGCGACGCGGCGAGCAGACCACGGCGAACCCAGTTATGCAGGGTCCGGTACTCGACGCCGACCAGGCCTGCGAGCTGCGGCAGCGTGAAGGTGCGCTCGGCGGACATTGCAGCCTCCAATTCGCAAGAAACGTTGCGGTATGGATATCACGTCCGGCCGACATCACAACGACCTATCGCGCTACATACGAAGTTCTCTTTCCCTGGAAGACCGAGCCACGTAGTTGCTCGCCGCTCGCCCAGTGCGGAACTCACTCGTAGCGCACGCCGGGACTGGTGGTAGCGTGCGCTTCAGCCGAGCCTGGGCGCCGCTGGGTGCCGACGGCGACGCGGCTGGTGTGCGGGTTCGATCTCTGGCGCGTCGCAGCGAGTAGCGAGCGGACACGAGCCGGCATGCGCCCACCCTCGTTCGTCCTGCCCTTGACCGCCGAATCTACGCCGGGCACGACACCTGATCCAAACCGTGTCCCGAACCGTGTCCCGAACTCCGCAATTCTGAGGTCACTTGAGCGGAGGTGCGGCGATCTGGAATGGCTCTACAGAGCCGAAAACGCGTCTTCCTGAGCGTCTACGGAACCGAAGGTCAGGGGTTCGAATCCCTTCTGGCGCGCTGAGGAAGGCGCGCAGGGCGGCACGGCGGGCCAACGGCTCGGCGGCCGGCGGCGCGCTCTCCATCGCGTTCAGCATCGATGTCTCGGCGCGCCTTGGCGCGTCAAGCGACGGACGCTGTCGCTCTAGTCTCGGGCTTCTCGGTGTAAGGAAGCCCACCGGCTGCAAGCATCGTCATGTTCTGGTGCTTGGTCACGTACCAGTAGTGGATGAAGTACGGCACGATCAGGAAGATCCCGGGGAAGTAGAGGAGGAATGCGACGATCGGGTTGATCTGATCGTGCCGGGGTATACCGACGAGGCGCTGAGCACGCTTTATCCGTTGTCCAAAGTTGTAAACGGACAGCAGCGGAGGAACGATCAACCAGCCGCCGAGCAAGATCGCGGTGACGGAGAGCGCGGGACTGGACTGAGCGAGCTTCTGATCGTTCTTCGCGATCCCGACGTCCTTGAGCTCGTCGTTGAGGAAGTAGTACCAGCAAAATGCGTAGATGGACAGCGTGATGATCACGAGGCCCAAGCCCACCCAGAAGCTCCGGATCTTACCTTCTCCTCCGTTACCGAACTCGACTTCCTGCGCCACTGTAGCCTCCCGCGATCGCGTTTGATTGCGATCCTAGAGTGCGGGGTGGATGCCAATTATCGGATTGGTTGTGCTATGTGCCGCACGATCTCACTCAGGCTGAAATCATCGCGCGTGCCGTGCCGAGTCATCGGGGCCCCATGTGCCGAGCGTCAAGCGACTGCTTCTGAGAGCCGATGCGACCATGTGAGCTCTGATGAGATCCCGCAAACTTGGGCCGGGCCCGTGCCCGACCGCCTCACGATCTGGCCCGTAGACGACGGCCGCTACGGGCTTGATGCGAGCTTTTGTGGCGGCACGGGCTTCGAGCGGGCGCGCCGTCACCAGGCCGAATTGGAGCGTGACCGGGTGGATCACACGTTCCGCCAAGAGCTCGACGGATCCTGGACGCTGCGCTTCGGCCCCTTGAAGGCGGCAGACATCGCAGCCGCGCTTTCCGCGTTCGTTTACTAGCCCGTCGCCTCACACCGCTGGCAGGAATGGATAAGGATCTTTCGCGACAAGCTCCGGCCGACTCGTGGCGATTGTTGCGCTTATTGTGTCTGTTGCGGTTGGCTGCTAGACTTCTCGCCCAACGACAGAAGGGATCGCAGCGATGGCCACTTCCACCTCTACAGCTCCCGACGATCTTCTGCGGGCCGCGCCGGGTGAGAGCGCGGCGATCGAGGACCTGCGCCGACAGATCGACGAGATCTACAGTCACAACGACACGCCGCGGCTCATCGGTCCGGACGGAGAGACGATGGCGATCCCCGCGTCGGCGTTCCATGCACTCAAGCTGGTCGTCCAAGGCATGGCGCGCGGGCAGACGATGACTCTCGTGCCGCACGGCAAGGAGCTGACCACGCAGGAGGCTGCGGATTTGCTTCACGTCTCGCGTCCGCACCTCGTCAAGCTGCTCGACGACGGCACCATCGCGCACTACAAGGTGGGCACGCATCGTCGTATCCGCATCCAGGACGTGCTCGATTACCGGGAGCGGCGCGCGGGAACCCGACGGCAGAAGCTCGACGAGCTGACTAGGCTCTCCGAGGAGCTCCCCGGCGGCTATCAGTAGCGCTGCCGACGCTTCGACGCCCCGTTGTCAGCCAGCACCGTATTCTCGGCGCGTCGTGCCATTCGCCGTCGTTCTGGA
Source organism: Solirubrobacteraceae bacterium (assembly GCA_035507415.1). Lineage (GTDB taxonomy): Bacteria > Actinomycetota > Thermoleophilia > Solirubrobacterales > Solirubrobacteraceae > Palsa-744. The sequence continues at coordinate 68,662 of DATJOF010000019.1, read as the reverse complement.
TGCCAGCGTCCTCTATCCGCTCCCGGTCATGCGCAACCTCGAAGGCAATCGCGGCGCTACCGCTGAGCAGACACGCCACCTCAGGGATGCAATGACGGCTGCGTTCGACGGCGCCGAGGTCTCCGAAGCGGCAATCGATCGGCTCGAGCCAGCGATGACCAACGATCCCAAGGATCGGCACGTGCTCGCCGCGGCGGTGGCCAGCGAGGCGCAAGCGATTGTCACGCTCAACCTCAACGACTTCCCGAGCGACGCGTGCGAGCCATTCGCCATCGAATCGCTACACCCAGACGTCTTCCTCCTGCAGGTCTACCAGCTTGACGAGCAGAATGTCTGCGAGGCGGTCGAGCGGCAGGCAGCCGCTCTCTTGGACCCTCGGATGACCGTGGACGAGTTGTTCGATCGACTCGCGCTCACCGTGCCGTCGTTCGTCGAGGCGATCCGGGCACACACGGGATAAAACGATTCCTGCGGCGAGAGTCCTCCCAAACCGTGTCGCGAGTATGTCCCGAACTCCGCAATTCTGAGGCCAGTTCAGCGCCTTCGGCCCCGAGCGCCTGGAGGACATCTCCGTCTCCCAGGTCGAACGCTGGCGCGCGGGCCTCACGAGCGTGAGCGACGAGCGCCTGCGCGACCGGCGACAGGCGAGGGCGAAGGCGACGACGGGCGCGTTCGCCGGCGGCGTACCGGACACGCGGCCGACCCCGGGTCGGCTTCGCAGACTAGGAGCTGACCGGTGGTTTGGGTCATCCTGGACTCACCTCGGCGCCTCGATTTTTCCGCGGTAAGAGAGCAGGAGAAGGGTCTACTCGACTATATCGTGACGATAACGACGCTAGGACAAAGAAAACCGAGCCGTAAGAGGTCTCTTTAGGCTATACTGCACCTTACGCCAAGTTTTTGGCGGTCTTCCTGCTCTTATGATGAGGCTTTCGTCTAGGCCTCAGCCATGATGCCCGCTACGAAACGCTTTTCGCTCGAGGACCAGGGTGAGGTCTTCTTCAGCTCGACCGCGACGTCGCGAGCGGTGCGCGCCTTGCTGCGCGAAGGCCGCGTGCGCCAGGTCGCCGGACGGCTCTATACGAAGAACCTCGACGAGCCCCTCGAGGACGTGGTGCGTCGCCGGGCCTGGCCGATCGCCGCGGGCATCTTCCCCGGGGCTGTGATCGTCGACAGGACAGCCTTCGAGGCGCGCCCAGCTGGCCGGGAGGGCTCGATCTTCCTGTGCTCGCAGGTCAGCCGAGTCGTCCGGCTGCCGGGCCTGGTCTTGAATTGCCGCCGCGGCGCCGGACCCGTAGCGGGTGACACGCCGTTCATGGGGGAGGCGCTCTACATGAGCTCGTGGCCGCGTCGGTTCCTGGACAACATGCGTTGGTCTCGGGCGCGCTCGGGCGTGAAACGAACTCTCAGCCGAGCAGAGCTCGAGGTGCAACTGGAGCGCCTGCTTGCCAACCGCGGCGAGGCCGAGCTGAACAGGCTGCGTGACGAGGCCGCCGAGATCGCCCCACTGATCGATCGCGAGCAGGAGGCGACGGAGCTCGCGACGCTGATCGGGGCGCTGCTCGGCACCCGGGACACCCCCTTGGCGAGCCCTCTCGGCAAGGCGACGCGCGCTGGCGATAGCTGGGATGAGAATCGCCTGGCTCTGTTCGATGTCCTCTTCGCCGCGCTTCACGGGTACGTCGCGGTCGACCGGCCGGCACCAGAACGGATCAGCCCCACCTTCTCCTTTTACGAGGCCTACTTCTCCAACTTCATCGAGGGAACCGAGTTCACGATCGAGGAGGCACAGGAGATCATCTTCCGGGGCGCGATCCCGGTGGACCGTCCACAAGACGCCCACGACATCCTCGGCACGTTCGATCTCGTCAGCGACCCGGCGCTGCGCGGGAGGACCCCTACGGACGCTGTGGACCTGCTATCGCTGCTGAGCACGTTCCACGCGCGGATCATGGCGGGCCGGCCCGAGCAGCGCCCGGGCCACCTCAAGGCCAAGGCCAACCGGGCGGGCGGCACCGAGTTCGTCGCGCCCAGCCGGGTTCGGGGTACTTTGACACGCGGATACGAGCGCTACCAGGCTCTGCAGCCGGGGTTTCCGCGCGCGGTATTCGCGATGTTCCTCGTCGCAGAGGTCCACCCGTTCGGCGACGGAAACGGGCGCGTGGCAAGGGCGCTCGCGAACGCTGAGCTGAGCGCCGCCGGACAGCAGCGCCTGATTATCCCGATCGTCTTTCGTGATGACTACCTGCAGGCTCTGCGCGCAATGTCGCGGCTCACGGCGCCGACCGCGTTGATCAGAGTGCTTGCCCGCGCACAGGAGTGGTCGGGCAGCATCGACTGGTCCTCGATGTCCTCGGCCATGACCGACCTGGAGCGTACCCACGCACTGCTCACCCCCGCAGAAGCCGAGGAGCGCGGGGTGATCCTGCGCACCACCAGCGAGCTCATCGCCGGCGCGAGCGTCGCCTAGAGGCTTGATGTGGGTTCAGCGTCCGTTGTAGGCGGCGAGTGCGCGTGGTGGGCGGCCGGTGTGGATGTTTAGGTAGACGCCGAGTGTGAGGGCGAGCAGGCGTTGAATGATGCGCTGGGCCAGGCCGGGGGTCGTCTTGGCGAGGTGGTCTTCCATGCGCATTTGGCGCTTGAGGTTGGAGAACACCGACTCGATGATCAGTCGGATACGGGCCTTGGCTATCTCGCTGGGCGGTCGCTGTCCGAGCGTGTTCTTCTCGGGGGTGATCAGCTGGATGTCGATCAGTTCCATGGTGTGCTGGTACTCGGCGCCCCAGAAGCCGCCGTCGGCGAACAGGCGGCTGCCGGGATGGGCGCTGGCCAGGCGAAAGGCGCTCTCGCGCGCTCCTGGCCGGTCTTCGGACCGACCAGGTCATAGCCGACGGGGACGCCCTTGCGGTCGCAGATCACGACCAGGCGCATGCCCCACACGAACTGGCTCTTGGACGGGCAGTAGCCGTACGCGGCGTCAGGCGCGAAGTCGCTGCGTTTGGCGCAGCCGGGATAGTTGGCACAGCTGATCAGCGTCCCGTCTACCAGGCGCACTTGGCCCTCGGCGAGCAGCTCGGCGAGGGTCAGCTGCACCGTCGTGATCTGAGGCGTCAGGCGCCGCAGGCGACGGTTGTACTGAGTCTGCTCGGGCAGGTGGGGAAACCAGCCCGGCAAGAGCCGCCTGACCATCCCCAGAACTGTCGGTCGCTGGGAAGGCCGGTCACGGCCTGCGCCACCGCGAGCGCGATCAGCTCCTGGTCTGTGATCAACCCCTCCGGGCCGGGTCGAGGGATCGATAGCGACGTGGCGAACACATACGCTGCAACGACGAGGGTCTCCAGCTCAGCGGTCATCTCGTGCTCCAATCACGAGTTGGCAGGGCTGGAGGCCCTTTTCTTATCTCAACGCCCCACTCCTGCTACACAACCCAACCCACATCAAGCCTCTAGTGGGCCTTTGCCCAACGTTTGACCGGAAACTCGTCGTGGGTGGCGAACGAAACCGTGTCCCGAACCATGTCCCGAACTCCGCAATTCTGAGGTCACTTGAGCCGAGGTGCGGCGATCTGGAATGGCTCTACAGAGCTAAAAACGCGCCTTCTTGAGCGACTACGGAACCGAAGGTCAGGGGTTCGAATCCCTTCTGGCGCGTAAGGAATCCCTGTAAATCAGCACTTTCGCTCTCGGGCATATCTGACGCGTAGGCGCTCGCCGACCAGCGACGTCGGGGCGAGCGACACGCGCGCGTGTGGGTGAACGCTTGCTGGCTGCCGTGCCTTCGCGCCTGCACAGCGGCTTGCGGTGCAGCCGCGAGGGTTGACCGTCGTCGCCGCCAGTCGACGAGCGTGTTTTTTGGACTTCATGCGCACACGAGAGCACGAATCTTCTCGACGGTCTCCATCGCGCTGCCTTCGGCCAGGTCTCGGAGCACAGCGTCTCCCTTCTCGCCGGGGTTGCTCGTGGCGCTGATCAGTTCGGCGATCGGTGTTCCGAGGCGGTAGACGCGGGCTTCGGCCCATGCGTCGGGCTCGAGCTCGTCGGGAACGCCGGCATACTCCAGGATGAGCACCACGTCATGCGAGCTTGTTCTGCAGCTTCCGCCGGAACTGGCGGTCTTTGCAGCATGGTGCACAGAAGATGCTGTGTTTTTCGCCAAAAGCGGCGTATAATGCAGCGTATGCCGCAGTATCCGACGCTACGCCTGGTCACCGAGATGGCCGAGGAGCAGTGGGGCCTCATTACCCGCAAGCAGGCGCTTGGCCTCGGTGTCCCGCGTCGGACGCTGGACCGGCTCACTGCTCAGAAAGGCGTCCTCCAGAAAGTCGCCCATGGTGTATATCGACTGCGCGGCGCGCCGCCGCCGGATCATGAGGCTCTGCGCGCAGCGTGGCTGCAACTCGCGCCGCAAGTGCCGGCGTGGGAACGCGTCCAGGCCCAAGGAGTGGTCTCGCACCGATCTGCTGCTGACATGTATGGCGTCGGGCACCTGCCAGAAGAACGCCACGAATTTACCGTCGCAGCACGCCACCAACCAAGCCGGCCGGACGTGCGAACGCACCGTCGCAAGCTGACAGACACGGAATGGAACATCGTGCGCGGCCTTCCCGTCACACGGCCCGCGCGCATCGTCTCGGACCTTCTGTACGACAAAGAGGATCCGGGCGCCGTCGCGCACATCATCACGGACTCGCTGCGCAACGCCTACGAGTCGCCGACCGCCGTTGCCGACGCGCTCGCGCCGCACGCGGCCAAGTTTGGTCTGCGTCGGCGCGACGGCCTCGCCTTGCTGCGGTGGATGCTCGATCTCGTCGGTGACCCGGAACGCAAGCTCTGGATGACCGAGGCGCGAGCACGCGCAGGAAACCACTCTCCACCCGAGCGCGCGCCGGCCATGGTGGGTGGCAATCCGCTTCGATGAGCAAATACGCAACGCCCGGCGCCTTTCGGACGGCCCTGACCGACAGGCTCCGCGCACTGTCGGCGCGAACGCAATGGACGCTGTCGCAACTGCGCCGTCAGTTCGCCTACGACCGCCTACTCGAGCGTCTCTACGTGATGGATGACGGTTGGGTCGTCAAGGGTGCGGTTGCGCTGCTCGCGCGCGACATCGGAGTACGCGGCTCGCTCGACATCGATGTGTACCGAGCGAAGGCTGCCGATGCTGCCGAGGCTGACTTGCGGGAGGCCGCCAGCCGCGACCTGGGGGATTGGTTTCGGTTCGAAGTTGGGCCACGACGCCCAGTCGGCGATGAGTCCTCAGCCGTCCGTCTGCCCGTCGTCGCATACATCGGCGCGCAAGAGTGGGAACGCTTCCACATCGATCTGGTCGGTGCTGACCTGCGCATGACGGGCGAGCCTGATGACGTCCCGCCGATCGCGCAGATCGACCTTCCCGAGTTGCAGCAAAACGGCTACCGAGCCTACCCCCTCGTTGACCACGTCGCAGACAAGATCGCTGCGACATACGAGCTGTATGGACAATCGCAAACGCCGTCGACTCGTTACCGCGATCTCGTCGATTTGGTTGCCATCGCGCGCAGCGCGTCGGTTGACGCGAAACAGCAGCTCCGATCTTTGCGGTCAGAGGCAGAGCGACGTGGTGTCAGGCTGCCGCAGACATTCGACGTCCCAGACCGCGCACTATGGGAGCCCGGCTATGCGCGTGAGGCCGCACAGTCTGTCCTTGCGGACGCCCATACGCTCGATGAGGCCCTTGCGATCGTGCGACCGTTCGTCAATCCGCTGCTGCACGGCACGGCCTGCGGTCGCTGGGATCACGAGTCGCGGACTTGGATGAGTACATGACCGCCGATCAGTGAGATCCGCCTAGCAGCGCGGGTCCTTCGCTGAAACCGTGTCCCGAACCATGTCCCGAACTCCGCAATTCTGAGGTGACTTGAGCGGAGGTGCGGTCATCTGAAGCGGCTCTGCAGAGCCAAAAACATGCCTTCTTGAGCGACTACGGAACCGAAGGTCAGGGGTTCGAATCCCTTCTGGCGCACCTTCTGGCGCGCTACGAAAGCCCCCCGATCACGGATGCTCGGGTAGCGGGTTGATTGTGTCGGCCTTCCAGGTCACGCCCTGGTCGACCGAAACGGGAAGCACCTCGAGCTGCTCGTCTGCGAGCAGCTCTTCGATGGCGCGGCGACTCCCGCCGACGTATGTCGTCATGAGGTCGATGTCCGTCCCCACACACCAGGCCCGGTCCTCGGGCCACCACAGGCTCGGAGGGTTCCGATGGTTCTCATAGAACGCCGACACCGCAGAAAGCGCTCCCGTCAGAAGATGCATCGTTCGGTGTGGCAGCGCAAACTTCGGCGCATGATCGAGCAGGTCGCGCCACGCCGCGATCTCCACCTCCCCTTCCCGGAGAACCCGTCGTTCGTCTTCCTCGGCGTGCTGGCGATCCTCCTCGGGGACCTCCTCGCGAGGTACGAATAACGCCGGGCGGCCCCAGCCCTCCCAGACCCCGTAGCGGCCCTGCTCGAGCTCTGTGAGGCCTGCGAGGACGTCGGCGAGTCGCTTCCCAAGCATGGCCGGAAGCCGACCTACGTCCGGTGCGGCCTCCCACAGACCGGGCTGGCTATCGATCTGCCATGACCCGGTCAACGATCCCCACTCGGCCGCGGGATGCATGACGCGGCTGTTGCCAGCAGCAACCTCCGTCCAGCGCACCTCTTCGCTCGCGTCCCATAGGCCACGTTGAGCGGGATGAAACACACGTGCGTAGGCCTCGAAGACGGTCGGCACGATCGAACCCACGGTGTAGTTGAAGTCACGCACATTGGCGAGGACCCACTCTGCCGCGCTCGCGTCAGCGGGGGCGGTCAGTACATCAGCTGCGGCCATCGGCCTCAAACGTGCGGGGGGTGTTGAACTTGCACGGTAGGTGTGGTGTCTGGAGAGCCGTTCTCGCGTTGTTGTGGGGGGGAATGGCCATGTCGATCACGGGCTGGGATCGAGTCGATCGGCCCAGTGATCGGCGGGGCGCCGATTCCTTCGCTTCGCATCGTCGCGCATGTCCAGCCCAAGAGGCCCTTGCGGTCTGAGGATCAAGGTCACGCTGGCGGCGTGACGATCCCGGGCCTCGAACGCCGACGGGCGCGTCTCTGAGTCGCCGCTCTCGGGAGGCTCCGGCGCGATCGACGCCGGCGGACCCGGCAGCGAAGGCGACGAGCGTGGCAGGCAGCGCCGGCCGGTCTCGACTGGCGCTGTGGGAAAACCGTGGGAAGGCCCGCGAAAAACCTAGCTCTGATGCGGGATTACGAGCGGGCCCGCGACTGACCTAGACGGGGGTCGCTGCCCTCGCCGATCACCTCGGCGATCGCCTCGATCAGCTTGTCGCGCACAGCCTTCGTGTCGCTGGCCCGCCTGCGTGCGGAGGCCGGCGGACGGGGCTGGGTGTGGCTGGAAAAGCGCTCAGCCACACGGTTGATCTGGATTCCATCCCCCATGATGCCGCCTCGTTTCCCTCCGTCGTCCCTCTCGATGTTCCCTCTTGCGCCTCTCTCGACGACCGCTTCGTGCTCCGTCGAGATCACCTCTGAAGCCGCTCTGTCGGTCCTGCTCCCCAAGCGAAGCTTGTGGGAAACAGAAGAACATACGCCTGTTGATTTGTCAAGGGGGCCTGAAAATAAAGGCTCTGCGAGGCGAGTGACCCCCGTCTAGGTCAGACGGTGGTCACTCGTGCTGGGGTCTCGAAGAACGCTTCACGAACCGTTTTTTCGACCGTCGACGAGTGTTACCGGGCGGCGTTCGAGCAGGGCCTGAAGCGGCTGTCATCTACGGTAGCCGAAGCGACCGCCCGTGAGGAGGCGTGGCTCGAGCGGGTCCGGTCCGGGCTGGTCGCGTTGTTGGGGTTCTTCGACGACGAGCCGTCGTGGGGTCGGCTGCTGGTGCTCGATGCGCCGCTGGACACAGTGGTGACATTTGCATGCAGCCGGCAATTGCAGGCGCTGCTCCTCGGTCTGATCGACCGGCATGCCGGGCGCGCGAACCAGTGCGCAACCGGCCGCGCGGGCGGACCGCCGGTCGCCTCGGCGGCACTGACCGGCGAGTTGATCGTGGGCGGCGTCCTGTCGGTGATCCGCACGAGCATGTTGGAAGAGGGCCCCGGCAAGCTGGTGGAGCTGGCGCCCGCGCTGATGGCGTTCGTCGTCGCGCCGTACCTGGGCCAGGCGGCGGCCCAGGCCGAGCTCGAGGGCAAGCCGGCCCGGACGGGCGAAACGCCGGCAACCGGCGGCTCGCGCTCGGCGCGAGCTCAGGCGGTGTCTCGCGCCAGCGAGCTTCCGGTGCGCGCGACTCATCGCACGACCCTGGTCCTGCGAGCGATCGCGCGGGCGCCGTATTCGACCAACCGCGAGATCGCGCAGGCTGCGGGGCTGGCCGACGAGGGACAGACCTCGAAGCTGCTGGCGCGCCTGGAGCGACAGGCCGTGATCGAGAACGTCGGCCTGGGGCCGGCCCGTGGCGAACCGAACGCGTGGGTGCTGACGGCATCGGGTCGCCGCACGGTTGAGCTGATCAATCAGAACTTCGCGGCGGGTGCTCCCCGGCCGCGACGCGCGCGGGTGAAAGAGGTGTCGTGATGGTTGCGAGCGCGCGCGAGAGCTCTTCGACGCTCTGCCGCACACGGTGTGTGGAGGGCGCCGTTGAATGCGGGCATGGTCGAGGCGGGATAGCTGTAAAGCAGCTTCTGCCCGGTGATGCTTGCCGTTACATGCGATCGGTCGTAAGGGGCCGCCGAGGAGGGGGCTCGTGGCGCCGGTCGATGATCACCGAGAGGAAAAGGAGTAGTGGAACAGTGAGACATTTCAGGCTCATGACCATCAGCATCGTCGCGGCGTGCGCGCTGTGCGCACTGGCTGCGGCGAACGCCTCGGCGGCGCTGCCCGAATGGGGCAGGTGCGCCAAAGTGCCGGTCACGGTCAAAGGCAAAGAAAAGACCAAAGGTAAATACGGCAACGCGAATTGTACCGAACCGGGCACCGAATACGAATTCGTGAAGGGGGCATCTGAACTCCCCGGGGGGACGGAAATCACGAATACGATGACGTCCGAAAAAGCGGAACTGGAAACGTCGTTTGGCCTTGGGACGAACTGCACGGGCGAGACCGCTCGGGGCTTCCTGTCCGGCTCAAAAGAAGTATCCGACCTGACAGTCACGTTCACAGGATGCGCAGTCAATCTCATTCCAACGTTCCCCTGCGAGAACACGTACGAAGAATTTCCCAACGAACTCGAAGAGGAATTCCGTTACACGCCGGGCGAAATCAGGACCTTCGCGCTGAAGGGTAAGCTGGTGTACATCTCCGGCAAGGGCACGTCAGAACCGGTAGTCGGCCTGCAGCTCGAACCCGAACAGAAGAAAGGCTGGTTCGCGTTCTTCGGCTGCGGACCGAAGGGAGAAGCTCCGCTTCCGGCCATCAAGTCGGTCGTCGGTAGGAAACCGCAGGGCGCAAATGGTGGCGATAAGATCGTCTCGCCGATCACGCCGATCAACGCGATGGGTACGGAAACCACCCAGGTGTATGCCTCGGCAGTGCATGAAAACCCCGAAACGGGCGAAATCGAAGATCGAGGCGTTCAGGCACCAGATGAAATCAACGGTAAACCCGCCAACCTCGAAGCACTGCTGTTCTTCGAAGGTGAATCAGGCACAACCGAATGGGGTAAATCGGCTCAGATAGAGACCGCGGTAACCAAGCTCAGCTCGGGAGAAGAATTGGAGATCAAGGCGTAGTAAGAATGATCATCTACGAGGCTCACGAGCCGAGTGCGCGCTGAACTACTAGTCAACGCAAGCGCTGACATGGGTTTTCACCGCGTGCTTGACAGTTAGTCGAGTGGGTTCAGCCACGAAGGGGACCCGTCTGTGATAGGGCGGGTCCCCTCCGGGCCGATTGGCACGTTGGCCGACCACACGTCAGAGGCGATTGTTAAACCAAGATTAAGAGGGAAGAGATGATTAGAATGAAGCGGATCAGGATCGCGGGCCTGTGCCTGGTTGTAGCTTTCGCGCTCGGCGCGGTGCTGGCGCCGTCCGCGTCGGCGACCGCTCCGGAATATGGGAGATGTATCAAAAAAGCCAAAGCGGAAGGCAAAGGCTACACGTCCAATAAGTGCACGGTTACTGGAGAAGGCAAGAAAGCCAAGTACGAATGGATTCCGGGAGCTGCCAAAACAAAGTTCGAAACGAAAGGCGGCATCGGGATTCTGACGAGCGTCAATGGGCAGAAAGTCGAATGCAAAACCGAGTCGAGCGTCGGCGAATTCTTTGAAGGGAACAACAAAGAAGCCGGGAACATGACGATCAAATTCAACGAATGCGTGGCGCTGGGCCAGGCGTGCACGTCGCCGGGCGCCAAAGCGGGCGAACTCGTGACCAACGACGTCGAAGCGCTCGTCGGCTGGGAAAACAAAGCCAGAAAAAAGACAGACATCGAGCTGCACCCAGCGAAAAGCGTGAGCTCGGGCCTGTTCATCGAATTTAACTGCGCCGGCCTCGTCGTCAAAGTTAAGGGCGCGGTTCTCGTGCCGATCAAAAACGACAAGATGGAGACCTCGGAAGTCTTGAAGTTCAAGGCTTCGAAGGGCAAGCAAAAACCGGAAAAATGGGAAGAAAGCTCCAGCCCGGTCATTCTCGAAGCGTCGTTCAAAAGCGGCCCGTACGAACAGTCGGGGCAGGAAATCACCTCGACACTGAAAGAGCTGGCTGGCGAAGAAGCGTTGGAGCTCAACGCGGTCGTCTAGGGCGTGGAAGTTGTAGTTGAGTGGGTGTAGGACGCGGTAGCTGACGGTGTGGGAATCGGGCCAGGTCCCACATCGTCAGCCCCGGCGGAGTGTGCACCGAGCAGACGCAAGTGATCCCGGGGTTGGCGAACGAGGCAGGAGAGGGTGCAGAGCGGTGAAAGCGCCGAGGAACCAGGCGAAGCAGGAAACGGCTCGGGCCACGCGCGCTGGTTCGCGGTCGAGCTTGGGCTTGTTCGCGAGCTTGATGCTGTTTTTGGCCGGAGCCGTCCCACTCGTGTGGAGCGCGCCGGCCTCGGCTTTGCTCAGCCAGGGCCATGTGTTCTCGGGGACGTTTGAAGGCAGCGGGGTGGAGAGCTTTCAGACACCGGCCGGCATCGCTGTCAACGAAGCGAGCGGGATCGTGTACGTGGCGGATCCCGCGCACGAACGGGTCGAGCTGTTCGAGCCGACGTCCGGTAGTTATGAGTTTGTCGGTGAACTGAAGGTTCCCGATGCGGGAGCGATCGCAGTCGACAACTCGAGAGATGCGGAAGACCCGTCCCGGGAAGATCTTTACGTCGCAGGAGCGGGGAGCGGGGAAGAAGCTGAATTTGGCGAACGCAACTATTTGTACAAGTTCACTACATCCGGGGAAAAGGTCTTCAAGAAAAGGGTCTTCAAGGCCAAAGAAAACAAAGAAGAATTCGAAGCGGAACTGGAAGACATATCGGGCGTGGCCGTGGACGCCGCGGGCAAAGTGTGGGTGTACTGGTATGAAGAAGGGAATATCAGCGGTTTCAGTGACGACGAACAGAATAAGCTGCTGCCGGGGGTGAGCAGGGAAGGGGTGTTGGAACAGCCCTTGTTGGAAACGCCGTGTTTGGCGGAGCCGGGTTTTGCCGTGGGTCCGAGCGATGAAGCGTTCTATGTGGCGCATGAGCGGGAAACAGGGTTCGGGGAATGTCCTGAAGAAGTAGGGTCGGTGCCGACGATGGTCTCTGAGCTGGAAGGTTCAGGTGTAGCGAGTGTTCGCAGCCTCGATCGGCAGGATGCCACTGGTGCAGCCGTGGATTCGGGCATGCGAGATGTGTATGTTGACAACGTGACGAGTGTCGCGGCGTTCGGCCCGGAAGGGACGTTCATCCAGCGCTTCGGCTCGGGCGACTTGAGCGAAGGAGGCGCGCTGGCGGTCGACTCGGCGCGAGGAATTGTGTACGTCGCCGAGCCCGGGAAGGTCGCGGTGTTCACGCGTGAAGGCGCCGGTCCGCCGACGGTAGACAGCGTGAGCGCGCAGAGCCTGTCGGCGAGCTCCGAGCGCGTGAACGCACAGATCGATCCCCACGGCGCCAAGACGACCTACCGGGTCCAGTATGGCACTGTGAGTTGCGCGGAACACGAATCGTCGTGTATCGAGACCGCCGAACAGGAAGTGGGTGAGGGCTTCGGCGACGTGGGCGTGCACGCCGTGCTGGAAGGGCTTACCCCGAACACAACCTACTCCTACCGCGTCATTGCGAAGAACGAACACGGCATGGCGCCCAGTCCCCAGAGCACGCAGACGTTCTTCACGACGCTGCCGAGCGCCGAAGGCGTGCTTCTCGATCACCGTCAGTGGCAGCTGGTTTCGCCGACCGCGATGCACGGCGCGACATCCGAAGCGCTCAACCCGGTCGACCTGGGCTCACTGATCCAGGCCTCGACGGACGGCAGCTCACTCGCGTGGACGGCGAGCGGCCCGATCTCGGGTGAAGCGCAGGACAACCACCAGCCCGAACCGGTGCAGGTGATCTCCACCCGGGGGAACGAAGAATGGATCTCGAAGGAAATCAGCACACCCCACAGCAAGGGCGAAGGCGTCACGACCGAAGAACCGACCGAGTATCGCTTCTTCTCGCCCGACCTCTCGCTTGCGGTGCTCGAGCCGCAGTTCCTCAACGAACCGCTCGAAAATCCTCCGCTCGCAGCCGCTGCGAAGGAAAAGACGATCTATATGCGCACCGAACCAGGCGAAGAGCTCCAGCCGCTGGTCACGTCCGCGAACGATCAGACAGGCGCGCCATTCGGGGGCAAGCTCGCATTCCAGGGCGCGACGGCGGATGCGAGGCACGTCGTGTTCAGGTCAGAAGCGCCCTTGGTCGACGGCGCGGGCGAAACCGGGCTGTACGAGTGGGAATCCGGAGCAGCACTGAAACTGCTCAGTGTCCTTCCAGGTAGCGAACACACCCCAGCGAGCGAACCATACCTGGGCTATCACGGCTTCGATGTGCGCGGCGCGATCTCGCAGGACGGTTCGCGGTTCTTCTGGACCAACGAAGGAGAACTCGGACCGCTGTACATGCGCGACACCTCCAAAGAAGAAACGATCGAGGTCAACGCGGCCCAAGGCGTCAAGGAAGCCGGCCCAGAAGAAATGGAAGACGGCCTCGATGAAGTGCATTTCCAGATGGCCGCGAGCGACGGTTCAAGGGTGTTCTTCACTGACACCTGGCCGTTGACGAGCGAATCGGCGCTTGAACCCAGCAGCGAAGTGGAAGCGTTTCACGCGGCGGATCTCTACGAATACGATGTTGACACGGGCCAGCTGACCGATCTCACGATGTCGCGGAACGCCGGTGAACAGGCCGAAGTGCTGGGCACGCTGCCCGGCGCGAGCGAAGACGGGGCGTACGTGTACTTCGTCGCGAACGGTGTCTTGGCGGCGGGTGCCGAAAAGGGAAACTGTCCCCGCGTCAGTCCGATTCGGATCGGGACCTCGCCCGAAGGAGAATGCAACCTGTATGTCTCTGAGCCCGACCGAGAACATCCCGCTCAGCGCGAGACGAGGTTGATCGCGCGTTTGTCGGACGACGATGCCAACGACTGGGGCGAAGGCGACGCCCCGGTCGTCGGCGATCTCGGCGGCATCACCGCACAGGTCTCAGGCAACGGGCGCTATTTGGCGTTCATGTCCAATCGAGACCTCACGGGATACGACAACGTCGATGCCAATCCCGGCGCCGAAGGCGCGCCCGACCAGGAGGTCTTCCTGTATGACGCGAGCGCGGATCGGCTCGTGTGCGCCTCGTGCAACCCGGACGGACAGCCGCCCGATGGGGTGTTCGACACAAGGCACGCGGGCGAAGGCGAAGGGCTGACCGTCGATCGCCCAGAACTGTGGAGCGGACAGTGGCTGGCGGGCTCGATCCCCGGCTGGACGCTCTACGGATATGACCCGCCGATGACCGAGCACCAATCACGCTACCTGTCAAACAACGGGCGCCTGTTCTTCGACGGCGCGGATGCCTTGGTGCCTCAGGATCAGACACCCACCAGGCAGGAGACAGTCAACGGCAAGACACTCGAAGTCGGCGTGGAGAACGTGTACGAGTACGAGCCCGAGGGCATCGGCAGCTGCCAGCAGACCAGTGGCTGCGTGGCTTTGATCTCCTCGGGCACCTCCGAACGCGAATCGGCGTTTCTCGATGCCAGCGAAGGCGGCGGCGACGTGTTCTTCTCAACCGCGGCACAGCTGGTGGCGCAGGACAGCGAACCGGGCCACGAGGTGTATGTGGCGGCCGAATGCGGCGCCGGTGAAGCCCCTGCGTGTCTACCGGAAAAGCCACCGCCAATCGAAGAATGCAACGGCGAAGCGTGTCGCGGGCCGGTCGGCCCGCAACCCGGCGTTCAAATACCGCCGACCTACACGAGCTCTTTTGCCGGCAACCAGGCCGCGCCGGCTGGCGCTCCCGCCGGCAAACCCAAACCCGTCGTCCGGACCAAGCTGACGCGCGCGCAGACGCTTGCGAAGGCTATGAAGGCGTGTCGCAAGCTCAAGCGAAAGAAGCGGCGCCAAGCGTGTGAACGCAAGGCTCGCAAGGCCTACGCCACGAAGGGCAAGCCCACCAACAGACGCGCGGCTGGACGGTCGTCCTCAAAAGGAAAGGGAAGGTAGCGCGTGGGCGGCTGGCCACGATCGACGATGCGCCGCCGAGTGCTGGCGAGCTCCAGCCTGGTATTGCTCAGTGCCGTGCTGCTGCTGGTCGCGGGTGCCAGCCCGGCGTTTGCCGGGGCCTGGTGGCGGCTGTCCTCGCGCGCTGCGCCGAGCTCGCTGCCAGCGGGTGGGACAGCGGCGATCTTCGTTTCAGCCACCAATGTGGGCGATGCCGGTGTCAATGCCACGACCAGCCCGGTCACGATCAAGGACATCCTGCCGCCCAACCTGGAAGCGATCAAAATAACCGGCGAACCGGCTTTTGGTCAGGAAGTGGCTCATCACATGACCTGTGACCAGGAAACGGTCAGCTGTTCCACCCAGCCGGAAACCTTCAACGCGTTTGAAGTGCTGGACGTCACTATCGAAGTAAAGGTCAAATCAGGCGCAATCACCGGTGAACAGAACAGGGTCGAGGTCGAAGGCGGAGAACAGCAGGGCCGGCCGGGTGTCGCGGTGCCAGGCTCGACGCTCGAGCGACCGCTGATCGTCAGTGGTCAGCCGACTCTGTTCGGAGTCGAAGAAGGCGGATATGGCATCACGCCCGAAGAAGAAGGCGGCGGTCTGGACCGCCAGGCCGGATCTCATCCGTTTCAGCTGACGACGACGCTGAACCTCAACCAGACCGCGGAACTCGCCAGCCTCGAAGGAGAAGGCGTGGCCTCCGGTTTGATCGGCACCGCACCAGCGTTGCCCAAGCGCCTGCGCTTCAACCTGCCGCCGGGTCTGATCGGCGATCCGCTCGCGGCGCCGGCCTGCTCGACCGTGGACTTCACGGCGATCGGCCTGGGCAACGTCAACGCCTGCAAGCCGGAATCGATGATCGGCGTGGCGGTCGTCACGATCAACCTTCCCGACCCTCCGTTTCACAACATCACCCACGCTGTGCCGCTGTGGAACCTGGTGCCGGCGGCGGGCGAGCCGGCACGGTTCGGCTTCGAGATCCTGCACGTCCCCGTCGTGCTGGACACATCGCTTCGCAGCGACGGCGACTACGGCGTCAGCGTCAGCGTCAACGAATCCCCCGAGTCCGCGCAGCTGCTCTCGAGCGAAGTGACGATCTGGGGCGCCCCCGCAGAAGCCAGCCACGACCAATCCCGCGGATGGGGCTGTCTGGATGAAGGCATGCCGATCAACCACACCCTGCCCTGCGAAGCGACGAGCCAGCGCTCGAGCGCCGCGTTCTTGACGATGCCGACATCGTGCAGCGGGCCGCTGGGCACGACGGTGGAAGGCGAATCGTGGCCGATCCAGGCGCTCGCCGGCGAAGCGGGACAGGCGTTCTCGCTCGAAGGCCGCTCCACGAAGGCCGAACTCGCGGGCTTTGAAGGTTGCGACGCGCTCTCGTTCGGCCCCTCGATAGCGATTGAAAGCACCGAACACTCGGCCAGCACACCGACCGGGTTGAACGTGAAAGTCAAAATGCCCCAGCAGGGCACGGTGGAATACGGCAGGCTGGCTGAGCCGGACGTCAAGAGCACGACCGTGACCCTGCCCGAAGGCGTCGAGTTGAACCCGTCCGCGGCGGGCGGGCTGGAAGCCTGCTCGGAGCAGCAGATCGGCTTCGAGGGCTCTCCCGGCGAGGACCCGCTCGCGCCCGCTGCGCCACAGCCGTTGCGATTCTCAAGCGAAGCGGCGCATTGTCCGCCGGCATCGAAGGTAGGGACCGTTCGCATCAAGACGCCGCTGCTCGAACACGAACTGCACGGATCCGTGTACCTCGCGACGCCCGCGCCACAGGGCGAACCCGGGCAGAACCCGTTTGGCTCGCTGGTCGCGCTGTACATCGTGGCCGAAGAACCATCGGCCGGGATTCGTGTCAAGCTCGCCGGCGAATCGCAGCTCAACGGACAGACCGGCCAGGTCAGCACGACCTTCGAGAACACGCCTCAGGTCCCGTTCGAAGAACTGAACCTCGAACTGTCCGGTGGTCCACGGGCGTCGCTGGGCACGCCTGCGACATGCGGAAGCCCGTCGCTTGTCGCGACGTTCACGCCGTGGCTGGAAGAAGGCTCTCCGTCTGTGACCCTGTCGGGCGGGCCCGAAGAAAGGCTCGACATCAGCTCGGGTATCGCCAGCAGCCCGTGTTCGAGCACCCCGCCGTTCGCGCCCGCGATCGTTGGCGGCTCGAGCGATGCGCAGGCTGGGGCGTTTTCGAGCTTTTCGCTTGCGATCACGCGACCGGACGGGGATCAGCCGTTGACGGGCGCGACCGTGCATCTGCCGCCGGGCGACGCGGCGATGCTCGCCTCGGTCACACCGTGCCCCGAACCGCAGGCCTCGCTCGGGACGTGCGGACCGGAAAGCGAAATCGGCCAGGCCACAGCCACAGCTGGCCTCGGCCCCGACCCCTTCACAGTCACCGGCGGGCGCGTCTACATCACCGGCCCCTACCAGGGCGCGCCGTTCGGCCTGTCGATCGTGACTCCGGCGGTGGCGGGCCCGTTCGACCTCGGCAACGTCGTCGTGCGCGCGAGCATCAACGTCGACCCGCGCACCGCTCAGGTCACGATCACCAGCGCGATACCCACGATGGTCCAAGGCGTCGGACGGCCCGCCTCGGGTGTCCCCCTGCAACTGCGCCAGATCAACGTAACCGTCGACCGGCCGAACTTCGAGTTCAACCCCACCAACTGCACCCCGATGAACATCACCGGGACACTCACCGGCCAACAGGGAGCAAGCGCTCCAGTCTCCTCGCCGTTTCAAGTCGCGGAATGCCGGAGCTTGCCGTTCGACCCCGGCGTCAGCGCCGCCACCGAGGGCAAGACCAGCAAAGCCGATGGCGCCAGCCTCGCGCTCACCTTCAAATCCCACTCCCGCGAAGCGCATATCGCCAAGACGATCCTGACGATCCCGGCCACTCTCCCGGCGAGGCTGACGACGATTCAGAAAGCCTGCCTGGCCAGGGTCTTCGAAGCCAATCCCGCAGCCTGTCCGGAAGGCTCGAACATCGGCACCGCCATCGTGCACACGCCGGTGCTCAAGAGCCCCGTCGCGGGTCCGATCTACCTGGTCTCGCACGGCAACGCCGCCTGGCCCGACGCGGAGCTCGTCCTGCAGGGCGAAGGCATCACCGTGATCCTCGACGGCCAAACCGCCATCAAGAAAGGCGTCACCACCAGCAGCTTCCTGTCCGTCCCCGACGTCCCATTCGAAACCGTCGAAGCCAGCCTGCCCGAGGGACCGCACTCGGCGCTGACCACCAACCTGCCCCTCAAAGATCACTACAGCCTCTGCGCACAACACCTCAGCATTCCGACCCAGCTCACTGGCCAGAATGCCACGCTCGTCAATCAGAACGTCAAGGTCGGACTTCAAGGCTGCGCGGCCGTCAAGGCCAGCAAAGCGCGCAAGCTCACCCGCGCCCAGAAGCGCGCTCTCGCGCTGAAGAGCTGCCGCAAGCGGCACTCGCACTCGCGTAGGGCCCGCGCCGGATGCGAACGGGCCGCCCGCCGGCGCTATGCCCCCAGAGGGAAGGTCCGCAAGGCGTGAAGGTCGCGAGTGCGTCCCCGCCTGGAGTAGGGGCGACACGGCCGTTGGCCCATACAACGGCAGCACTACAGGGGGCTCAGCATCACGCTCCGCGTCGGTCGCGACTCTCGGCTAGCTCGTCAGCCCGACGATCCCGTTACGCAGCAGCGCGGCGGCGAGCAGCGCGATGATCACTGCCGCGAGCGTCATTGCGTGGCGTTCCAACCAGCCCCGCGCGGCTCCCAGCGTTGTCATCGTTTTGTCACGCGCCACGATCAGCAGCACGATCGACGCCAGCAGCGGCAGCAGCGATACGAGCGCGAATCCGACCCAGTAAACGATGTATTCGCCGGCGTTCGGGTTCAGCTGCGAGATGTCCTTGAGCGCGATCGGGATGAATCCTCCCGGGTTGGCCAGCGTCGCGCCCGCGGCGACGATGGCGACCGCCGGCGAGGACGCGATTTTGCCCATTTTCTCGATCGCCTCCGTCGTGCGCTTGGGGTCGACCGGCCTGCGCAGCACGCGCACCACGAACGCCAGCAGCAATCCGCCGGCGACGATATCGACGATCGCCACCCACGTCCGCGGAGTGCTCGACGACTGCGGCGCCGCTGCCGCGTTGCCAAGCACGAACGCCGCCACCACGCCGATGATCAGCGTCACTCCAAATGCGCCCAGGAAGAACCACAGCCCCGTCCGCAGCGGACGCTCACCGAGCACCAGCGCCAGCACAGTGAAGGACAGCGTCGTCGGCGACAGCATCGCGGCGAGCGCCGTCAGGCCGAGCTCGACGTCGACCGACGTCGTCACCTGATCGACTCCCGTGCGCATCGTCGGTCAATCCGCGGCGCAGCCGCGCGCGCGTACGCGCGCGCGCGTAGTCGGTCGATACCCGGCCAGGGCTCGCGCGCGTGATCGCTCGATCGGCGGCTCAAGCCAGTGGGTCTGGTCGTCGCATGCGTGCCGCGATGTTCAATGCGCGCCGCGGTAAGCGTCCGGGTTGGCCGGGAATTCTGCGTCCGTCTGGCGGCGCAGAAGATACGTGCCGAAGAAGGCCAGTGCCAGAAACACGATGATCCCGGCCGGTTTACCCGTGGCGGGAATCGGCTGCCAGATGAAGATCAGGAGCATGATCCCGGCGACGATCCCGTACGTCCACCCGGGCTGCTCGCGCAGGAACGGCGCGATCGCCGCACGCGCTCTGGTCGCGAGGCGCGCAGGACCGGCGAACCACGCGGCCGCGATCAGGGGCACGCCGATCACGATGAACGCTCCCGCGATTTCCGACAGCATCTCGGTCGCGATCGTGAGCGCCGCCTGCGCCGCCGGTCTGACCGATTCGGTCTTCACGAGCGAATCGGTCACTTGCGAGATCAGGATGTTGCGCCCGAGGAACACGATCAGCCCGGCGGCGATCGCGGCGATCCCCACCCACATCAGCGTGCGGCGGCGGAACCCGGTCGCCAGCAGGATCGCGAGTGCGTACAGCACGGGCACGAGGATCGTGAGCAGCAGCGAGAGCCCTTTCAGCGCTTTGCCGCCTTCCTGCACGAGCTTGATCTGTTCGGACCTGAGGATTTTCAGTTTCGCGACCGACGCCGGCAGTTTCGAGCTGACGTCCGGAAGACCCAGCTGGCTGGTGATATTCGCCAATATCGACGCGAGATCCAGCGAGACTTCGCCATGTGTGACGGCAATCGCTCCCGTCCCGCCGTTGACGATCGTGACAAATGATTTGTCGGCCGCCCGATTGGCCTCTCGCCACACTTCCTGAACGCGCGGGCTGGCCAGCGCGCGCTGTGTCACTTCCGTGGCCAGGCTGTGCAGCGCGCCGGACAGCGGTCCCGCCAGCGGTTGGATCTGTGTTGGAAGCTTGTCCTTGATTTCCTTTTCGACATCGACGTTCGCGTACAGCTGGGCCGTGAGATAGTTCGCGGTCGCTTCGCGGATCGCGGGGTTCTGCAGCAGCCGCGTGCTCGTGTTGCCCCAGTTGTCGGGATTCAGCAGCTGGCGGTTGGCCCAGATGGCGAAGATCGCAAGCACGGCAAGCACGGTCGTGCCCCACACGATCACCTGCACCAGGATCCGCCGCCCGCGCGTGACCGGTGCGCCGGCGCCAGGCGCCTTGCCGGCAGGCTCGCCGCCGGCGGGTCCCGCGCCGGCACGCCCGCTGGCGCGATCTGCGCCGCGCGCCGCGGCCTCTTCAGGCTCGGGTCGGCTGCTGTGGCCCCGACCGGGCGTCGCCCCTGCGCTCTGGCCGGTCGCGCCCGCTCCGCCTTGAGCGGCACCCCCGTTCCCGTCTTCGTCTGTCTCGTCGTGCACAGCGTCCCCCTTCGCGCTCCACGTGCCTAGCCGCTGGGCGGACTATAACCGTGGCTCAAGCGGCGCCGCATGCCAGCTCGTCTCTATCGTCTCTAGTGTCCCGGCGATGGAGCCGATCGTCGTCACCCGCGAAGGCCGGGGGCCCGAGATCCTGCTCGTGCACGGCGGCGCGAGCGCAAGCACCACCTGGAGAGGGCTCGCGCCGCTGGCGCAGCGCTGGACGCTGGCCCTCGCTCACCGGCGCGGCTACCCGCCGAGCCCGCCCGAGCCGGACGGCCGGCACGACTTCGACGTCGACGCCGCCGACCTGCTGCCGCTGCTCGCTGCCCGGCCGCACGTCGTCGCCCACTCCTATGGCGGTCTCGGCGTCCTGCTCGCCGCCTCCCGCCGGCCCGACTCGGTACGCTCGCTCACCCTGCTCGAGCCCGCGCTGTTCCTGCCACCCGATGACCCGGAGGTGGCCCGCTTCGAGCGCATGGGCAGCGAAGTGCTCACCCATGGGCTCGACACCGACCCGGCCACGCTGCGCGAGTTCCTTCGCATCGCCGGGGCAGACGTAGACGACGGACCGCTCTCGCCGGACGTCGCCCGCGGAGTTCGCCGCGCCCATCGCGCCCGGCTGCCCCGCGAGGCAAAACCCGATCTGGCGGTCCTGCGAGACGCCGGCATCCCGACGCTCGTGGTGTCCGGAGACCACACCCCCGCGATCGAGCGCACGTGCGACGCGCTCGCAGCCGAGCTCAACTCCGAGCGCCTCATCGTCCCCGGGGCGGGCCACTTCGTCGCGGCCGCACCGGGTTTTGCGTCCGGCCTGGAGCGCTTCCTGACCTCGGTCGGTTGAGCGGCGATCCGCCGCTGCGACCGGATGATCGCGGCGACCCCCACCTGCACGATCCCACGGCCCCACGTATCCTTACGGCTGCCAGCAATCGATCAGAGGAGGAGCCGTGAGCAGCGAGGAGTTGGAGCTTGGGCCCGTCGACATCGTCGTGATCGGCTTCCCGCCAGACGCTCCGAAAACAGGCGAGGCGATCCCGCTCTTCATCGACCTCGTCGATCGAGGGATCATCCGAGTGCTCGACGTGCTGATGGTCCAGAAGGACGCCGACGGCTCCGTCGCAGGCGTCGAGATCACCGACCTCGGCGAGGGCTTCGAGGAGCTGCGCGTGTTCGAAGGCGCGCGCACCGGCATGCTCGGCGATGAGGACGCTGTCACTGCCGGCGACGCGCTCGAGCCCGGCGAGGCTGCCGTTCTGATCTGCTACGAGAACGCCTGGGCAGCTCCGTTCGCCAGCGCCGTCCGTCGCAACGGCGGCCGCATGCTCGCCTTCGAGCGGGTCCCGGTCCAGGATCTGCTCGAGACGATCGAAGCGCTCGATGCCGCCTAGATCAAGCTCGACACGCCGCCTAGGCCGACCTCGAGCCGCCCAGATCTCAAGATAGAAAGCCACAGAAAGCGAGACCAACATGCCAGGACTACTCCGCATGGCCGGCCGCACAGCGGTCGTCGCCGGTACCGCCACCGCCGTTTCGGGCCGCGTCGCCCGCCGTCAGCAGGGCCGCTGGGCCCAGCAGGAACAGCAGCAATGGGAACAGGAACAGGCCCGTGCGGCCCCCCAGGCAGCTGCACCGGCAGCCGCCCCCGCCGAGCAGGAAGACCCGATGGCAAAGCTCAAGGAGCTGGGTCAGCTGCACGACTCGGGCGTCTTGACCGACGAGGAGTTCACCGCAGCCAAGGCCAAGATCCTCAACGCCTGAGGCGACTGGCCGCCGTGACCGCGCGGGCCATCCGCACCCGCGCGCTCTCCAAGCGCTACGGTCGCACGCTCGCGCTCGACGCGCTCGACCTCGACGTGCGCCCCGGCGAGGTCTACGGCTACCTCGGCCCCAACGGCGCGGGCAAGACCACCACGATCCGCCTGCTGCTCGGGCTGCATCGGCCCAGCGGGGGGAGCGCCGAGCTGTTCGGTCACGACGCATGGAGCGATCCCGTGGCTGCACACCGCCGCGTCGCCTTCGTCGCCGGCGAGCCCGCGCTGTGGCCGGCGCTCACGAGCACCGAGACGTTCGAGCTCCTGGCGAGCGTCCGCGGCCACGCCGGCGCCCGCGCCGGCACCGACACGGCCTACCGGGACGCGCTCGTCGAGCGCTTCCAGCTGGACCCCGCGAAGAAGATCCGGGCTCTGTCCAAGGGCAACCGCCAGAAGGTCCAGCTGATCGCGGCGCTCGCCACACGCGCCGATCTGCTTTTGCTCGACGAGCCCACCAGCGGTCTCGATCCGCTGATGGAGATGGTCTTTCGCGACTGCGTCAACGAGGCCCGCGAGCGCGGCCAGACCGTCTTTCTGTCCTCGCACATCCTCAGCGAGGTCGAGGCGCTGTGCAACCGCGTCGGGATCCTCAGACAGGGCAAGCTCGTCGATCAGGGCACCCTCCACGAGCTGCGCCATCTGGCCGCCCAGACCGTCGAAGTCACGTTCTCCGGGCCGGCGCCCGCCATGCCCGCGCTGCCCGGTGTCCGTGTCCAGTGCCCGGGTCCCAGTGCGCTGCGCTTCGAGGTGACCGGGCCCGTCGGGCCGCTCATCGCTGCGCTCGCCGCCTCCGCCGGCGCGCATCCGATCGAGACCCTGATCAGTCGCGAGCCCTCGCTCGAGGAGATCTTCCTGCACCACTACGACACCTCGGACGGGCCCGAGCCGCAGCACGCCGGCGCCGCGACCTCGGCGCCCGCTCAGAAGTCCCGGACCGGTGGCGAGCGCTGACGCCCCCAACCAAGGCCTCACCGAGGCCTCCGCGCTCGCGCGCAGTGCCCGCGGTGCGGAGCGCACGCGCGCGCGTGCGCTCGTGCGACAGGCGATGCGCGACGCGCGCACGCGCACGCTCGGCTTTGCCGCGCTGTTCGCCCTCTACTCCTACATCCAGCCGGTGGGCTGGCGTCACGCCTACCCGACGCTCGCCGACCGGATCGCGTTCGCGCGCAGCTTCGCCGGCAACGACGCGCTGCGGCTGTTCTACGGATACCCGTACCAGCCGCTCACGGCCGGCGGCTACAGCGCCTGGCGCGTCGGCGGAACGCTCGCGATCGCCGCGGCCGTGTTCGGGGTGCTGGCCTCGGTGCGCGCACTGCGCACCGAGGAGGACACCGGTCGCATGGAGCTGATCCTGGCCGCGCCCGTAGCGCGTCGCGCGGCCTACCGCTGCTCGATCGCCGCGATCGCTGCGACCGCGCTGCTGCTGTGGCTGGCGCAGCTCGCGGGGTTCCTCGCCGGCGGACTGCCGCTCGCCGGCGCGGCCTATCTCGCCCTCGCCACCGGCACCGTCACCGCCGTGTTCGCCGGTCTCGGGGCGCTCGCCAGCCAGATCGCTCCGACGCGCCGCCTGGCGCTCGAGCTCGGCACCGCGACGATCGGCCTGTTCCTGCTGCTCCGTGTGATCGCCGACACCGCCGTCGGCGCCGGCTGGCTGCGCTGGGCCACGCCGCTCGGCTGGGCCGAGCAGCTGCGCCCGTTCGCCGGGCCCCGACCGCTCGTCCTCGTCCTGCCGGCGCTCGCGACCGCGCTGCTGATCGCGACTGCGGGGCGAATCGCAAGCCGCCGCGACATCGGGGCGGGGCTGCTCTCGCCGCGTGACACCGCTGCGCCCCGTCTGCGCCTGCTCGGCACCCCGACGCTGCAGGCGCTTCGCGGCGAGCTGCTCAGCTTGAGCATCTGGAGCGCCGCCATCGCCGCGTTCGCGCTGGTGCTCGGCATGGTCTCGGCCAGCGTCTCGTCTGCCGGTATCTCCAAGAGCCTGCGCGAACAGCTCGCCAAGATCGGCACCGGCTCGATCGCCACACCGACCGGATATCTCGCGTTCGTGTTCCTCTTCTTCATCCTCGTCATCAGCCTGTTCGCATGCGCCCAGGTGAGCGCCATGCGACACGAGGAAGCCGAGGAACGCCTGCAGACGCTGCTCGCGCTGCCGCTCGGCCGCGCCCGCTGGCTCACCGGGCGGCTGCTGCTTGCCCTCGGCGCCGCAGTCGCGCTGTCGCTGATCGCCGGCCTGTTCACCTGGGCTGGCGCCGCCTCACAGGGTGTCGGCGTCACGGGCGCGCAGATGCTCGAGGCCGGCGCCAACTGCCTGCCGGTCGCGCTGCTGTTCCTCGGCGTCGCCGCGCTCGCCTTTGCGCTCGTCCCGCGCGCCGGCGCCGGTCTGGCATACGGCCTGGTGGCGCTCGCGTTCCTGTGGCAGCTCGTCGGCTCGCTGCTCGGCGCGCCCAAGTGGCTGGTCGAACTTACCCCGTTCGCGCACGTCGGCCTGGTCCCCACACAGGCGTTTCGCGCCGGCGCGGCGACCGTGATGCTCGCGATCGCGCTCGTCAGCGCCCTCGCCGGCTTGGCGGCGTTTCGCCGGCGTGATCTGATCGGCCAGTGAGAGGCTCTGGACGAGCCCGGTTGGGCGCATCGGGGTTGGCCGTCTGGGCTGGGCCCGCTGGGCTGCGCCTTTGCGGGTAGGGCCAGTGAGAGGATTTGGGCGATGCTCCAGCAAGTAGCCGTCGGCCGGTGGTCGCTCGACGCGTACGAAGGGATCGCCCCGGCGCCCGCGATCGAAGAGCTGCGCGAGCAAGCCCGCGCGCTGCATGGAGCGCGCATCCTGCATGTCAACGCGACCCCCTATGGGGGCGGGGTCTCCGAGCTGCTGCGCTCGTGCGTCCCGCTGCTGCGCGATCTCGGACTGACCGTCGACTGGAAGGTCATTGGTGGCAACCGCGACTTCTTCCGCGCCACCAAGGCCCTCCACAACGCCCTCCAGGGCGCCGAGCGCTCGCTCACCGACAGCGAGCAGGCGGCGTACGAGCAGTCGATGACCGAAAACGCTCCGACGCTCGACGGCAGCTATGACTTCATCGTGATCCACGACCCGCAGCCGGTCGGCCTGCTGCGCGCACGCGGCAAGGGCCGTGCCCGCTGGGTCTGGCGCTGCCACATCGACACGAGCGAGCCCAACCCGCAGGCATGGGGCTTTCTCGCTCCCTACCTGGACGGGTTCGATGCGGCCGTGTTCACGATGCCCGAGTTCGTGCCGCCCGGCCTCCCCGTGCCGCGCGTCGAGGTGATCGCGCCCGCGATCGACCCGTTGAGCCCGAAGAACATCGAGCTCGATGCGCGCACCGCAAACCAGATCCTCGACTGGATCGGTGTAGACCTGCCCGGTCGTCTGGTCACGCAGGTGTCGCGCTTTGACCGCTGGAAGGACCCGCTCGGGGTGATCGACGCCTACCGGCTCGTGCGCGAGCAGATCGGCGACCTGCAGCTCGCGCTCGTCGGCTCGATGGCCCTCGACGATCCGGAGGGATGGGACGTCTACCGCGAAATCTCAGACGCCGCTCGCTCCGACCCGCTGATCCACATCTTCACGAACCTCACCGGCGTCGGCAACGTCGAGGTCAACGCCTTCCAACGCCTGTCCGAGGTGATCGTGCAGAAGTCGATCCGCGAGGGCTTCGGGTTGGTCGTGTCGGAGTCGCTGTGGAAGGGCACGCCCGTGGTTGCCGGCCGTGCCGGCGGCATCCCTCTGCAGATGCCCGACGGCATCGGGGGCCGGTTGGTCGACAACGCGCAGGAGTGCGCCGCGGCGCTGCTCGAGCTGCTCGGCGATCGCCAGCTGGCGGCAGAGCTCGGGCGCAGTGGTCGCGAGCGAGTGCGTGAGCGCTTCCTGCTGCCACGCCTGCTGATGGAGGAACTGCGCCTGCTCGTCACGATCGAGCGATCGGCGGCCGCACCCGAGGCGCTCGCGCCGTGAACGAGAGAGCCGTGCCAGGACACAGCGGTCGCCCAGTTCGCTCACGCTTCTACAGGTACCGTTACTCGCACAGGTACCGTTACTCGCGCAGGGACCGTTACTCGCCCGCATGCAGGCTCGCGCGCAAGCGCTGAGGTTGTGAGAAGCCGCGCGAAAGCGGTACCCTTGCGGCAGCGAAGCACGAGGGGCCAGGGACGGCGCAGGGCTAGCGCAGAGCTTGGAGGAAGGGGGACTTTGCGACCGTCGATCTAGATCAGGACCATCGCGTGACGCGTCGGTCGCGATCGACCGTTGCGCCCTGACAGACACGTGCGCTCAAGGCTCGGGCGCCGCCGCTCCAAGCGGCGCTCGGGAATGCCTCGGCCCGGACTCCCTCTCCGTTTGAGCCGGGGAACCCGCAGGACCGGAGCGTGGCCCCGACCGGGGCCACGCTCCTTTTGGGCGGCCGGTGTTCTAGCCTGGAACCGGTGCGTGTCGAACTGCTCTACTGGCCCGGCTGTCCTTCGCATGAGAAGGCGCTTGCGGAGCTGCGCTCGGCGATGAGCGAGCTGGGACACGACCCGGGCACGATCGTCGTCCGCGAGCTGACCACGGACGCCGACGCCGAGCGTGAGCATTTCGTCGGCTCGCCCACCGTCCGCGTGGCCGGTGTCGACATCGACCCAGCGTCCGCCGCCGACCACCCCGTCGGACTGGCATGCCGTGTCTACCGGCGTCGCGACGGCCGCTTCGCGCCGACCCCCGACCCCGCGGACCTGCGCGACGCGCTGGCCCGGGCCGTAACCGACGCCGGCACGCCCCACGAGCCGTCCGAGCTGGCCGCCGGGAGAGCCTGAGATGGCCGTTGTCGGAGACACCGCCCCGACCTTTGCGCTGCCCGACACGGAGCGCAACGTGCACGAACCGGGCGACGCGCCCGCGACCGTCGTGATCTTCACCTGCAACCACTGTCCCTACGCGCTCGCATGGCACGAGCGCACGGTGGCGCTCGCCCGCGACTACGCCGAGCAGGGCGTGCGCGTGCTTGCGATCAACCCCAACGACTCCGAGCGCTATCCGCGCGACGCGCCCGAGCAGATGCGCGCACGCGTGGAGAACGGCGAGTTCGACGGCGTCCCCTATCTGCACGACGAAAGCCAGGAGATCGCGCGCGCCTACGACGCCAAGACCACCCCCGACGTGTTCGTGCTCGATTCCGAGCTGACGCTGCGCTATCGCGGCGCGCCTGACGGCGACTACGAAGATCCGAGCCAGAACGCGACCTTCGTGCGCGACGCTCTCGACGCCGTGCTCGATGGTCGTGAGCCGGAGCTGGCCGAGACGCCGCCGGTCGGCTGTTCGATCAAGTGGAAGTAGCCCGGATCGACGCCCGCCGAATCCGTACTCTGCCGCAGCCAAGATCACGGGACGTTCACGAAGGCGCCGACGCGCAGCCGCTATACGTTGGCCCGCATGGAGCTGGTCGAGCTCTCCACTCCGTCCGACAAGCGCGACCTTGACAGCGCGCCCGCGATCGGTGCCTACCTGACCGACGGAGCAACGCTCTTTCAGGTCCAGCGACTGCTCGCGGGGCGCTCCCGCCGCGAGATATTGATGGAGCTCCAGGATTGCGCGACGCTCGACCTCGTCCTGTGTCCGGTTCGCCCGCTCAGCGAGCTTGGCCTGCGCCTGGTCTCGGGGACGCCCTCGGCAGCCAGCTGAGCCCGTCGGCACCGAATGGTCGCCTGCCCGCGTGCGAGGATGCCGCCGTGAATCGAGATCCGCTCGTGACGCTCCCGTCGGTGCTCGCGTTCCCCAACCAGCGAAGCAAGGATGCCGACACGATCCCCGCCGATCGGCGCTTGGGTGACTCCGGCGCCGCAGGTTCTGGCGCCTCGCAGCCAGACGACGCCGCGTCCGGGCCGGGGCGCTACGTGCTCGGCGTCGACGGTGGCGCGACCAAGACGCTTGCCGCCGTGCTCGATCTCGAGCGACGCACCCTTCATCTCGGCCACGGAGGTCCCAGCAACCAGGACGCCGTCGGCCCTCGCCGCGCCGTCAACGCCCTGCTCGAGGCGGCCGATCAGGCTCTCTCCCGCGTCGGCATCGCTCAGCAGGACCTGGCGGCCGCCGTGCTCGCCGTCGCGGGCACCGACACCGATGCGATCGATCGCCATCTGCGCGAAATGCGCGACGGCGACTGGATCGTCGTCAACGACGTGATCAGCGCGTGGGCCACCGCCACGGGCGCGCGTCCCGGGGTGGGCGTGATATCCGGAACGGGCTCGAACGTTTTCGGCGTCGGCCCGGACGGTCGCTGCTGGCGCGCCGGTGGCTGGGGACACCTGCTCGGCGACGAGGGCAGCGGCTACTGGCTTGGGGCGCGCTCGCTCAAGGCTGCGCTCCACGATCGCGACGCCTCCGGTCCGGCCACCGGCCTCAGCGACGCCGCCCTGCGCTTCTTCGGCGCTCCGACTGTCGAGGCGCTGGCCGCCAGTGTCTACACCACGCCGCTCACCAAGGACGAAGTCGCCGCCTTCGCCGTCGAAACGGCGTGTCTGGCCGAGCAGGGGGACGCCGTCGCGCGCGACCTCTACGCGCTCGCGGCCGGCGAGCTGTCCGCCCAGGTCGCCGCGGTCATCGCCCAGACCGGGCTCACGGGCGCCTTTCCGGTCGGTCTGATCGGCGGGGCCTTCAAGGCCGGCTCGGTCTTCGTGGCGCCGCTGCGCGAACGCATACACGCTTGCGCTCCCCAGGCCGAGGTCCGAACCGTGGACATGACCCCGGTCGGCGGAAGCGTCTTGCTCGCCGCGCGGGCGTGCGGATGCGAGTCCGAGATCCCCGTCGCGGAGCTCACGGACCTGATCGACGCCGCGATCGCCGCGTGACCTGGACACGAGCCCGGAGCTTTTCGCTAGCCTGACCAAATCGAACAGGCGGCCCGCCTGTTGTGCACAGCTGAAAGTCCGATGGTCGTCCCCTCTCTTCATCGGCTCCGATCTCGTATGCGACAGGGCCTGATCGCGGTGGCCCTGGCCGGCCTCGTATGGGCGTGTGCATGCGCCCTGCTCGGACCGGCTGCGGATGCCGCCACGGTCAGCGCCCGTGCCGGCGGGGCCGCCGATACGCGAGGCTCCGCCTATCCGGCAGCGGCCACGCGGCCGCTGGTCATCGCCAAAGCGTCGCAGTTCGCGCGCGCCTCGAGCGCCGCCGCCCACGGCTCGACGAAGTCGGGCTCGCGCAAGCGCCGCAAGCCCAAGCCGGTCCTGATCGGCAACCCGGCGCGGGCACTGGTCGCGTTCGAAGCGATGCAGAACGCCTACTACATCCGTGGGTCAGGTCTGTACGAGGGCGAACCGTTCTCGTTCCTGTGGCCCTTCTCGCAGGCGCTCGCCGCGACCGTCACACTGGCGAACGTAAACGGCATCGCCAAGGTCCCGGGGCTCAGCGCCGAGCTCTCGCGCGAACTGCAGGCCCGCCTGATCGGACTCGGCAACTACCTCGACGTCGACAACTCCGGGGCCCCCGAAGGCAGTTTCACCAGCCAGCTGTCCGCCTTCGACGCGACCGTCGCGCCCCCCGCCGGTCCCGGCGGCACGAAGTTCTACGACGACAACGAGTGGGTCGGCATCGAGCTCGTGCGCACCTACAAGCTGACCCACGACAGCGCCGCCCTCGGCAGTGCCGAGGCGATCATGGCGTTCGTGATGGCGGGATGGGACAGCAGTCCCGAACTGGCCTGTCCGGGCGGCGTCCCGTTCTCGAACTCGCTCGAAAACAGCGAACGCAACACCGTCACGAACGCCCCCGGCGCCGAGCTGGCGCTCGAGCTGTACGGGCTGACCGGACAACAGCAGTACCTGCAGTTCGCCGAGACCGCCTATGAATGGGTGCGCGCCTGCCTGCTGCAGTCCAACGGGCTCTACGCGGACCACCTCAACGCGCAAGGCAAGGTCGCGGACACCTTCTGGAGCTACAACCAGGGCAGCATGATCGGCGCCGGCGTGCTGCTCTATCAGGCCACCGACAACGCCGGCTACCTGTACCAGGCCCGCCAGACCGCCAAGGCTGCGCTCGGCTACTACACGCTCGAACGGCTCAACTCGGAAAATCCCTTCTTCGTCTCGGTCTACTTCCGCAACATGCTCTACCTGGACTCGGTCACGCACGACCCGCCCGGACCTGCGCTCGCGCAGGGGTACGTCAACTACGCCTGGCAGCATCTGCGTCTCAACAACGACCTGTTCGTACACGGCTCCCCGCCGCTGAGCGAACTTCTCGACCAGGCCGCGATCGTCCAGATCTACGCGCTGCTGTCCTCGCCGCCGAGCACCTACTTCTGAGCCCGATAGCCCGCGCGCGCCCACCGGGAAAAGCGCTTGGGCTTGCGCGCATACAGACGTGCTCCGCGGCGCAGCGCCCGCTCGCGCAGCCGTGCGCGCCGTCGCGCGATCGTGTGCAGCAGCGCGCGACGGGCTCGCTTGTGCCGCTTCAGGGGAGCATCTGCGCGCGCTCTCTCGGCCAGCAGCGCCAGGTCGTGCTCCTGGCCAAGCAGTTCGCCCAGCGCGTCCGCGCGCCGCGCCAGCTTGGACAGGCGCCGGGCGCTCCTGCCCGAGGACCTGGATCGCCGCGCGCTCCTCGCCCGGCCCGCGGCCCCAACCTGGCTTGCGGGGACGGCTCGGTCCGCGAGAACGGTCGCGCTCCCGTGCACATCGAGCACTTCGAGCACGTAGCGCAGGTCTTTGACCTCTTTGCGCCAGCGATGCAGGGCGGTCGCAGCGGGCTTGCGCGCGGCGGCCCGCGCCCAGCGCGCTCGACCCTTGCGGTACACGCGCCGCAGGCCCGGCTGGACCAATCGCTCGAGCGAACGATCGCGCAGATCCCAGCCCTCCAGACGCGTGCGCAGCGCGGCGAGGTCGGCCGCGATCTCGGCATGCGCACCCGCACCGGCACGGCCGTCGCCCACGCGGCCGTCCGTGGTCGCCGAGCCGTTGCTCGCGGGCACGCTCGCGAGCCGGCTGCCCTGTGCCTGGGCGGCCTGGGTGACACGCTCGCGCTCGAGCGCTTCGCGCAGCTCGATCAGGGCGCGACGGCTCCTGAGCCGGCGCGGATGACGTTCCAGGAGCTGCTCGAGCGTGCCGACCATCACCGCCGCGTCACGAGCCTCCGCCAGCTTCGCCGCCGCGTCGCGCAGCACCGCCCGCGCGCGTGCGCTGCGCTTGCGGCCCAGTTCGTCTTCCAGCAGGCGCAGCATCGCGCGAACGCGCTTGAGCGCCTTGCGCGTCTCGTGCACGCGGTCGGCCGCGGCCAGCGCGCCCTCGTCGCGCAGCAGCTCGATCGCCAGGTCCAGCTGAGACAGCGCGATGCGCTTGAGACCGCGCGCGGGCGTCTCGTGGGGAAGCAGACCGAAGTGGCGGTCGCGCTCGGCCGGGCGCGGTCGCGCAGACCGCCGGTTGCGTTCGGCACGAGCCAGCGCCGCCAAGCCGATCGTCACGCCGAGCGCCAGGGTCGCGGCCAGCGTGCCGCGCGAGGGTCGCGCCAGAATGACACCATGCCCAAGTCCCTGCCCGCGGCGCGCTGGTGGACGGTGCGACCTGCCGCCAACCGCAAGCCGGCGACGTACCGCTGTCCGCTTTGTGGTCGTCATCTTCCCGCTCTCAGCGAACACATGCTGATCGCCCCCGAAGGCGACACGCGCCGCCGCCGCCACGCCCACAGCGACTGCGTGATGAAAGCCCGGGCGCGCGGAGCCCTGCCGCTGCGCGAGGATTGGCAGAAGGCGCAACCGCGTGAGCCCTCGCGCTGGCGGCGGCTGCTGCGACGCCGGTGACCGTGACCGCCTCCCGCCTCAAGGCTCCCAGCCGTTCCTCCATCCCTCGAGCCCTGCCTCGCCGAGCACCGGTGCGTCAACTTCCCCAGACATGGACCTGCTCGGGCTCAACCCGGATGATCAGGCGCTCTTCGCCCGGTTGGCGAAACGGGTAGCTGTCACGATCGAGGTACTTCTTCGCGAGCGCGTCGATATGGGCGTCCGCGCCGTCGTG
Source organism: Solirubrobacteraceae bacterium (assembly GCA_035507415.1). Lineage (GTDB taxonomy): Bacteria > Actinomycetota > Thermoleophilia > Solirubrobacterales > Solirubrobacteraceae > Palsa-744. Next base: position 36,362 of record DATJOF010000019.1, on the reverse strand, counting down.
GGTGCGCTCCGCCACGCGGCCGCGGATCGAGACATACTCGTAAGGGTTCTCGAAGTTCTGGACCGTCAGGGTCACGCGCGGATCGCGCTCGAGGTTGCGCGGCCAGGCGCGTCCCTCAGCGGTGTTCACGACCGGCCTGCCGTCCTGCACGTCCACCCACACCGGCACCGACAGCACCGACCCATCGGGATTGATCGTCGAGACATTGCAGAAGTTCTTGGCCTGCAGCAGCTCGGCGCCGCGGCCCTCGATCGTTGCGCTCATCGCTTGACCTTTCTATCGGGAACGTGAACGGAGCGTGAGCCCATCACCATACGCTCCCAGGCCCGTGCCTACCGGCGACTGAGCCCGCCCGTCGAGCTCGCCGCCGGGATCGCGCCGCTTGCGCCCAGCTGTCCGTCATTCAGCTGAAACCGCACGCGCGCCTGCCCGCCGCTCGGACAACAGGGCGGATCGCCCGGGCGATACAGGCCATAGGCGAGCGTTGCTTCCGTGTCGCCCTGCGACACGAGACTGATCTGCCCGCTCGGCTGCGCCGCGTCGGTGCCGACGTAGTGGCCGTCGACGAAGAAAAACGCCTGTTCTGCCTTCGCGCCGTCCGCGCCTGCGCGTGTACCGACCAGAACCTGAAGAGTCTGGTCGGGACGGTACTGGGACGTGTCCACCGGGGCATAGCCGCGCGCGTGCAGGACGGCGAGAGGCCCCGCCAGGGCCGCCCGTGTTTCCGCGGGAGCCTTGCCTTCGGACTGCTCGAACTGAGGCTCGGGCGCCGTACGCGTGCTCGAGGTCGTCGTGCCGGTGCTCCCCGGCGACGCGCTCGGGCTCGAGCTCGAGCCCGTGCTCGTCGACCCGACGGACGGCTGCGCCGGCGTCGTCGCCTGAGGCCCGGTCGGTGGTGCGTGCGCCGGTGGCACACTCGAGACCGTCACGGTCTTGGTCGTGGCGCCGCAACCCGCAAGCAGCCAGATCGTCGCCGCGGCGAGCGCCAGCGACGTCGCTCGCGCCCGATCAGCTCGCGTGGTCACACCCCCATCGTATTGGCAGCAACGGAGTAGGATCGGCGTGGCGATGGCTCGACAACCAGAAGGGGCCGGCGCTCGCAAGCGCACCCGCCGCGAGTCAGCGCGCACCTGGGGGCTCGTCGTGCTGGCGGCGCTGACAGCGACGTTCGCCGTGCTCAACCTCGAAACCGTGTCCGTCGACTGGATCCTGGGCACCGCTCACGTGCCGCTGATCGTCGTGATCCTGATTTCGGTGCTCCTGGGCGCCGCGCTGCTGTACGGCGCCGAACGCCTGTCGGCCAAGCGTCGCCGCTGAGACCGGGCACTACGCGGGCAGCGTGACCGGCCGTCCGGGCAGCGCCGGATCTGCTGTCGAGCGGCCTCGAGCGGGACGCCAGCGCGGATCTGCCGTCGAGCGGCCGCGGGCGGGACGCCAGCGCGGATCCGCTGTCGAGCGGCCGCGAGCAAGACGCCGGCGCGAGCCCCGCCGCGGGGCTCAGATCGACGCGGGTCCGCGCGCCTCCATCTGCGCGCGCCACTCGATCACCACCTCGGCTGCGGTCTCGGCCCCGGCAAACGCGGCCAGGACCACATATGCGAGGGCGTCGACCAGCGCCGGCAGCAGATGGATCTGTCGGCTCGCGACCTGGCAGCGGACCGTGTGCCAGATCGCGCCCGCGACGCAGTCGGTGATCAGCGCGTTGCTGGGAGCGTATGGGGCATCCCGTGTCAGCAGCCCCGCCAGGTCCCGCGACAGCCCGACGCTGCGCGCGAACGCGTTGGGACCGGCCCCGGGCGCCACGCAGGCGATCGTCTGAGCATGGACAGGATGTTCGGCGAGCGCGCCCAGCAGCGCGCGGAGCGCCTGAGGCATGGCCCGCAGCCATTCGGTTCTGAGCATGTCCTGTTCGGCCACCAAGTCCAGCAGCTCTGCGCCGAGCCGATCGAACGCCGCGAGAAAGCACTCCTCCTTCGAGCCGAACAGCTCGTAGAAGGCCTCGACCGATACCCCCTCGCGCTCGGCGATCTGGGGCGGGCTCAGCTGCTCGTAGCCCTCGCTCGCAGCGAGCTCGACGACGCTTCGCTGCAGGCGCTCGCGCAGCTCCTCGCCGGCGACCGGCGTCGAGTTGAGCAGGCCGTTGGTGGAAAGCGAACCCGCCGCGACCGAGCCTGCCGGCCCGCGGGTGCGAGGCACGGTGGAGATGCGTCCGACCCCCGGTGCCCGCTGCAGCAGAGTCCAATCCAGCAGATCCTCGCTCAGCTCGGGAACCTCGCGGGCGCGCCCGGCGGACAGGCGCATCGAGATCGCCCCGTGCATGCCGCCGACGATCGCTCGCGCCACCGGCGCCGGCAGGCGATCGTCGGCATGAGCCCGCGCGAAGCTCTCGCAGAGCATGCGCTCGAACGTGATGCTCGCGCGGCGCAGGTGCACGAGTCCCATCGCGCCCGCGGTCTGGGCCTCGACAATCGCCAGGACGGCCGTCTTGGTGTTGGCGCAGACGCTCTCGGTGCACGCGTCGAGGCTCGCGTGCAGGCGCTCGGCCGGCTCGCCCGAAGCCGCCAGGTAGGCGCTGTTCACCCTGCGCGCGCCGCGGGCGGCGATCAGATCGAAGGTCGCGAGGAAGCACTCCTGCTTGTTCGCGAACTGCTCGTAGAACGACCGCCGTGAGACGCCCGCAAGGCCGATGATCTGCTTGACGCTCGTGCCGGCGTATCCGTTTGCCGCCACGGCCTCGACCATCGCACCGTGCATGCGCATGCGCTGATGCCGCGCCACCTCGCTGGGCGCGAGACGGTGCGGACCACGCGGCAGGCGCTTGTACAGGGGCGCGATCGACCCGTTGGAGACCGAGCGGGCGAGCGGTCGGTCGGAGCCGTCCGCGCCCCGGCCAGACCCGGCGCGTCGCTGAGACATGTAATCCACCTCTCCGAAACTGTTTCGCTTATGCAAAGCATGTCAAATCAGCCCGACGCCTTCGCATGGTGTCATGTCAGCAACACTTTGTCTACAATGAATGCCGGAGCGTGCGATCGTCCGTCGACGCTCTCGGCCGCCTGGGGCCACCAGGACGAGCGCGGCGGGTCGTGGAATTGCGGGTCGCGCGTTCAGGGGGTCCGCTTGGGCGGCGCGCCGTCGGTGTCTGCTCGCGCGCTGCGCTTGCCGGGGGGTGCGCTTGTGCCGCGCTCGGTCAGTGCGCCAGGGCCTTCAGAGCCAGGATCGCGAGCCCCAGCACGGCGCCGATCGCGCCCTCTAGGAAAAGCTCGCCCGTGCCCGCGCCCGCGGCCACGCCCGCGAGCAGCTCGAGCGCCACCAGCGCGACGATCGCGCTCCAGATCGCGACGGCGATCCCGGTCGTCTGCGAGGCGCCCGCCGCCCAGCACACGAGCAGCGCCAGCAGCGGGATCAGGGCGCCGCGCACGATCGCCCACTCGCGCGCGAGCGCCTGCACGAGCGCTCGCAGGCTGAGGCGCCCGCGCTCCGACAGGCGCCGTCCGAGCACCGCCGCATACGAGTGCGCGAGCCAGTACACGCCGAGCCCGATCGCCACCGACGCAACCGTCGCAGGGTAGCTGTCGTGCAGCCCGCTCTCGGCCGCCAGCAGCGCGCCGATCAGGATCACCCCGTAGACGACCCGCTCGGGGTTCTCCCGGCCGGTCCACCGCTCCGCTATCCGCGCCAGGACCCGTGGAGCCGAGGGCTCGATCGGGGCCGAGGGCTCGGGACGGTCGGGGGCCGAGTGCTCTACGCGCGGGGACGAGGGCTCGGCCGGTGGCGCGTCCGATGGCCTGGCAGGTGGCGGGTCCGCCGCTGTGGACGGGTTCGGGGGCTCGGACTCCGGTCCGACGCGTGGACAGGCCGAGCGTTCGGGGGGGTGCGGGGCCGAGGAGGGCGAGATGTGCCGATTATCCCGAGCCGGGCCGGCCCGCGCACGCGCCCGATGTTGGCGCGCGACCGGCCCGGCTGTCGCGAGCCCGCTGCTCACGCCGCGCTCCGGCGCGGCCGGTCTTTGATCGATGGCGCGCGCCGGCGCTGTGAGCCGACCTTACTCGCGCGGCGCGTCGCGCACGGTCCACGGCGCACCGGCCCGACGGCCGTTTCGACGTGCTCGCGACGGTCGCGGTCGGGTTCCAGGCGTAGTAGTCGGTGGGCGACTGCGCGCCGCGTGTGTAGGCGATCAGCATCGCGACGCTCGGGGTGCCGTACACGTCGATCCCGGTCGCGGCCCCCATCGCGAGCCATCCTTCGGGGAACCGCCACAGGATGTCCTGGCGATGCCCCCAGCAGCCTTCGGCGCCCGGCGACGTGCAGGCTGCGTTGGCGCTTCCGTAGCCGTCGTCGTACATCCAGACGTAGTAAGCGGCCAAGGCGTTCGGGTAGTCGCTGGCCCAGTTCGACGCGAACCCCCACACCGCGACGCCCGGCGTCAGTTCAGGCGGCGGCAGCGGGTCGCTGAGCTGTTCGACGCCGGCCCGCGCGCTCTGATCGAGCTCCGCGTTCAGTCCAGCCACCGGCGCGAGCCCGTACGCGACGCGGTCGAGGTCGGTCAGCACGAGCAGCTGCCGGGCCGGCGCCAGGCTCGTGAAGTCGTGTGGCAGCTCGTACGGGCCGAGGCCGAGCCGCCCGCGGGCGCCGTCGAGGGCCGCCACGATCGCTTCCTCGCAGGCAGGCCCCGACGGGGCCTGCGCGCAGCTGGCGGGCAGCGGTCCGAGCGGCAGGTTCGCCGGCGGATCGGCGGGCGCGTTCGCTTGAGCCCGAGCCACCCCAGGGGCGTGCCCGAGCCCGACCAGCGTGATTACGAGCCCGACCATGATCAGTGCCGCGAGGGCCGTGAGGCGTATCGCAGGGCGCTGCATGAGCGCGGGAGCCTACCTGACAGCGGATACCCGCGCGCGTTCGCAATTTGCGCTCACTCTCCTGCTGGTGGCGATGCGATTGCGCGTGCGCCGCGCGGATCGGCCGTTGGCGGCCGGCCGGGCGCGCTCAAGCTCGGGCGCGCGAGTACCGATGAGTGAAAAGCTCGCGATAACCGGCGGGGCTTCCCGGCGACACGTGCCGTGACCGTGAGACTGATCCCCAACCGCGCAGCCGCGGAGGCTGCCCAGCGGCCATTGCTATGGGCGCTCAGCCTTGCTGCGATCGCGGGCTTTGCGGCGCTTGCGCTGGCGGCCGGGCTGTGGCTGACCGGCGGCGACGCCGGCCCGGTCGGCGTGCTGCTCTCGATCGGCGCCGTGATGGTCGGGCTCGCGCTGCTCCTGCAGCTGATCGTGATCTACCAGAACCGCGCGCTCACGTCCGATCTGGAGCGGCGCGTGCAGCAGCGCACGGCCGAGCTGCGCGCCACGGAGCGCTACTTCCGCGCCCTGGCGCAGCACTCATCGGACGTGATCGCCGTCGTCGGCGCCGACCTCAACGTGCTCTACGTGAGCGACTCGATGGCCGACATCTTCGTGCGCGACCCGACCGAGCTGGTGGGACGCCGCCTCGACACGCTCAGCGGCGGGTCTGTCCCGCTGACACACGCGCTCGAGCGCGCGGTCAACGAGCCCGGGCGCGTCGTGCGCGTCGAATGGGAGCTGACCGATGGCAGCGGCCGTCTGCGCTACGCCGAATCGGCGATCACGAACCTGCTCGGCGACCCGCACGTGCGCGGCCTCGTCGTGAACACGCGCGACGCCACCGATCAGGTGGTTTTGCAGCGCCAGCTGCGCCAGCAGGCGTTTCACGACCCGCTCACCGGCCTTGCCAACCGCGCGCTGCTGACCGACCGGGCCGAGCACGCGCTCGCACGCTCGGCCCGCTCGGGAGCGATGGTGGCCGTCGTGCTGGTCGATCTGGACGGCTTCAAGTTCGTCAACGACAGCCTCGGCCACCAGGTCGGCGACATCGTGCTGTGCGAGGTCGCGCGCCGGCTGCAGTCGCTCGTGCGCTCGGAGGACACGGTCGCGCGCCTGGGCGGCGACGAGTTCGTGATCCTGATCGACGACGTCAGCGCCCTCGAAGAGCCCAAGCGGCTGGCCGAGCGCGTCGGCGAGGTGCTGCGCCCGCGTTTTGAGCTGTCCGGCTCGGACTACGCGGTGACGGCAAGCGTCGGCGTGGCGATCGGGTCGGGCACCGAGGTCGATGTCCACGATCTCGTGCGCGACGCCGACACCGCGATGTACGTCGCCAAGACCGGAGGCAAGGACTCGGTGCGCGTGTTCGCGCCCTCGATGCACGAGCGCGCACACGAGCGTTTCCGCCTGCAGGGCGATCTGCGCCAGGCGCTCGAGCGCTCGGAGCTGCTGCTCTTCTACCAACCGATCTTCGACATGCTCGACGGACGGCTCAAAGGCTTCGAGGCGCTCGTGCGCTGGAGCCATCCGACGCGCGGCCTGGTGGCGCCCGAGCGCTTCATCCCGCTGGCCGAGGAGAACGGTCTGATCGTGCCGCTCGGCCGCTGGGTCTTCCACGAGGCCCTCAACCAGCTCGGGGCCTGGGACGCGCGCCACGAGGGGGCGCGGGCGCTGTCGATGTCGATGAACGTCTCGACCGTCCAGCTGCGATCCCCGAACCTGATCGCCGACGTGCGCAGCGCGCTCGAGCAGAGCGGCGTGACCCCTTCGCGCGTGGTGCTCGAGATCACCGAGGGCTCGCTCGCCAACGAGACCGAACGCGTGATCGAAGTGCTCGAGGAGCTGCGCGCGCTGGGCGTGCAGATCGCGATCGACGATTTCGGCACGGGCTACGCATCGCTCTCGCACCTGCAGCGCCTGCCCGTCGACATCCTCAAGGTCGACAAGAGCTTCGTGGCCGCGCTCAGCGACGAGGACAAAAGCCGCGAGCTGTTGAAAGCGATCATGGGGGTCGGGCGCGCGCTCTCGCTGGCGGTGATCGCCGAGGGCATCGAGGCGCAAAGCCAGATGAACACGCTCCACGAAATGGGCTGCGAGATGGCCCAGGGATTCCTGGTCGGCCGCCCCACGCCGGCCGAGCTGGCCGAGAGCCTGTTCGCGGCCGACATGCCACCGACGCGCGTGGCGATGGCCGAAAGCCGGCGCGGGCTGGGCTGAGACAGCCGGCTCGACGGGTCTGGAGCGCGAGCTGGAAGGCTCGAGCGTGGGGCCCGTGGTGCGCCCGCGCGCGAGGTGTAACACGGGGCGAAGGCCGTGTGTCGGCAGCGAAAGGTACGCCACGACGCCAGATCAGGCCCCGACGACGGGTGCCTGCGCCTGGGCTGAGCGGGCAAGGGGGTTTGCAACCGGCGAGCGGCCCGGTGCGCGCGACCGGACACCGTCGCGGGCTCCCGAGCGCCATGGGGGGACGACCATGGGGGAAGACGCGCTCCAGTGGGGGGACGCGCGCGGGAGCAGCGCCACAGAACAAGCATCGCCTGGGCCTCTCAACGGTGTCCCGCGACTTAGCGAGACGGGGGTCACTGCCTCGTCCGGCGCTCCCCGGCGGCCGAGAAATCCCGCAAATACCGGTCGTTTAGCCCGGTGCCGTGAGGGCTTGATAGTGGCTTGACAAAAAGGGGGGGATCTGTTTTCGTATCTCTGCGCACCAAGTGCCGGCGAGTTCGAGGGGTCTGGAGGAGAGGGATGGCGCAGCAAGGAGAGGGGCAGGTCATGGACGGCGCAGCTGGCTCAGCGCTGCCGATGGACCGTGGGCGCGGGGCGAACGCGGTGCTCTGGCGGCAATCGGCCACACCCCGGAGCAACGGTCGTGCGGCGCTCCGGATCGGGTCGCTGGCAGCCAGATCGATCGCGCAGCTGGCCGAGCGGCCTGTCGGGACCAGTGACCCCCGTCTCGTGGCGACCGGGGTCACCCGGGTGCGGCCCCGCCGGCGATGCCTGCATCCTGTTCTCAACGAGCTTTACCAGGGCACCGGTGAGCGCTCAGCAGGCGCAACCGCGAGCAAACGGTCGTCGCGAGCGGGGGGCCAGGCGCAGGCCGGCCCCGCTCGAGGCTCCTGTCGGCCTGGGCAGCGCCCGCGTGCCGACAGGAGCCGGACGGCCCTCACCGGGCTCACGCCCTCGCCTACGGGGGCAGACAAAGCGTGTCTTGGCGCCGACGTGATGCGTCGTCGGCGTCGAGGGCGAGCACCCATGCATGCAGGGGCCGAGGGTCCGTGCAGGGTGCGTCGTGGCAACGGTCAGAGCGCGAGCGTCTCCCCAGGGCGCGCTCGAACCTGGCCGATCATCCGAGAGGAAAAGGAGTAGTGGAAAAAGTGAGACACGTACGGATGCTGGGAGTCTGTTTGGTCGCGGTATGCGCGATCGCCGCATTGGCCTCCGCAAGCGCCTCGGCGGCGCTGCCGGAATGGGGCAAATGCGTAAAAGTGCCGGTCGAAGTCAAAGGTAAAGTCAAGACCAAGGGTAAATACACCGACGCCAACTGCACCGAAAAAGGTGCCGGCGAATATGAATTCCTGAAAGGGACGGAAGGAACTGCAGCTACGGAATTCACCGCTTACCAGACTTCGGAAAAAGCCGAACTCGAAACGTCGCAGGGCATCGCAGTAACCTGCGAATCGACCGTAGCGCACGGATCGATCTCTGGGACCAAAGAAGTCACTGGCGTCGAGGTGACCTTCACGGGCTGTGAACTAGGGGTGCTTAACTTCTCGTGTGAGGGCTCCTTCGAAAGCTTCCAACGCGGGAAACAGTTTGGGTTCGAATATAAAGAAGGCGAAATCATCACGCGAGGCTTGAAGGGATACTTGGGATACGTCGAAGGCAAGGGGAGCTCAGAACCGAAGGTCGGCCTGGACCTCGTGCCCGAAGAAAAGAGTGGTCTGTTCGCCGAGTTCGGGTGCGGAGCCAAGGACCAGTATGGCCAGAACCCTGTTCTTATCATCCGTGTAGGCTCCAAAGAAAAGAAGGGCGGCGGTGACTCGATCATCTCGCCGATCAGCCCGGTCAACACGATGGGCACGGTGCTTACCCAGACGTACTCCGAGAAAGAAGTTGAAAATGAAAATGGTGAACTGGTAAGGGAACAGGGCCACCAGAATCCAGAAAACTTCGAAGGCAAGAAGAAGGACGTACTCGAATCTGAAGCCAGCGACGCCTACGGAACCCTAGGTTGGGCTCAGGCTGGACAGGTTGAGACCCTTGATACCAGCTTGAACTCGGGAGAAGAACTAGAGATCAAAGCGTAACTGCAGTATGGAGCGTAGATGTCTGGCCTCCGACCGAGCAGACATCTAGCTTCGGTCCGACGGCCGGGCCGACACGAAACGGTGTGTCGGCTCGGCTCGGACGAATAGCAAAATCAACTGGGGACCCGCCTCGGACCGAGGCGGGTCCTCGGATCACGGCGCGTGCGGATCACTAAAGGTGGACGAACCAACTGACAGAGATCACCGTGAAAAAGTAACCGGCTCGTAGAGGTAAAAAGGGGGGTACGATCAGGAGAGGAATGAGGGACGAGGAGAACCCCGAGAGGGATGAGACTAAGGGCTTCTAACAAAATATACGCGTGCGCGCCGGGCAGATCATCGGTGGGCACCGCAGCCGGAGACTGTGGTCGGGCCGCGGACGTAGGTTCGCGACAGCGCCGAATCCGAGAGAGACTCGCATTCGGCCCGCATCCCGTTTCGGCGAGCCTAGGGCGCGAGGCGAGGACAACGGCCCGCGCCTGGCCAGGGCCCGCATCCGGGGTGGGCAAGCATCTTGTTAATGGCTCTAGGCATGATGAGATCAGAGCGTTACAACGGACAAACGACATACGAGAGTGTGAAAATAATGAGAAGAGTTAGGGTTGCGGGGATGTGCCTGTTGATGGCTTGCGCGCTGGGCGCCGTGGCTGCGGCGTCCGCGTCGGCGACAGCCCCGGAATACGGCAGATGCATCAAAAAAGCCAAAGCGGAAGGCAAAGGCTATACGTCCAGCAAGTGCACGGTCGCTGGAGAAGGCAAGAAAGCCAAGTACGAATGGATTCCCGGAGCCGGCAAAACCAAGTTCGAAACCAAAGGCGGCGTCGGTGTTCTAACCTCCGTCGGCGGCGAGCAAGTCGAATGCAAGACCGAGTCGAGCACCGGTGAATTCCTCGAAGGAAACAACAAAGAAGCCGGCAACATGAAGATCAAATTCAACGAATGCGAGTCGCTGCAATTGACGTGCAGCACGCCGGGCGCCAAAGCGGGCGAACTCGTGACGAATAACGTCGAAGGCATCGTTGGTTGGGAAAACAAAGCGAAAAAAAAGACGGCACTGGAGCTATATCCTGCTCATAGCGTCTCGAGCGGCCTGTTCATCGAATTTGAATGTGCGGGGCTCGTCGTCAAAGTGAGGGGCAAAATCCTGGTCCCGATCAAAAACGATGCGATGAAGACGTCGGAAACGCTCAAATACAAGGCCTCGAAAGGCAAGCAGAAACCCGAAAAATGGGAAGAAAGCTCGGAAAAGGTCATCCTTGAATCGTCGTTCAAAGGCGGCCCGTACGAACAGGCCGGACAGCAGATCACGTCGGTGCTCAAAGAGCTCGCCGGCGAAGAAGCGTTGGAGCTCAACGCGGTCATCTAACGCAAGGGAATGACGCCGTGACTCGCGGCGTCACCGAAGTGAGGCCAGCGTCGGTGCCGGGATCGGTGTGATCCCGCATCGGCGCGCCCCCACTCCCCTTGCCTGGCCAAGCGCCGATGGCGAACCAATCAGCGAAGCGAGGATCGATGCGCGAGACGAGCGTCGCGCTGGGCGAACGTGGCGGCGCCGCTCTGGCCGAGCGCAAGCGCATCACGCGGACAAGGCGTGACGCACGCTCGCGCGCGGGACGTGACCGTGACGCGGCACGATCGCACACGGGACGTGGCGGTGACGGAGCACGCCCGCATACCGGACACGGCCGTGACGCATGCCCGGCGACGAGGCGTCACGCCTCCTCGCACGCAGGCTCGCGCGCCGTGTTCCTCCCGCTGTTCGTGGTCTTCGTTGCTGCGCTGCTCGCGTGCAGCACGCCTGCCTCGGCGCTCCTCAGTCACGGACATGTGTTCGCGGGGACGATCGAAGGCTCCGGGACGCAGAGCTTTGGGATGCCGAGCGGTGTGGCGGTGAATGAAGCGACGGGAGAACTGCTGGTTGCCGATCAGGCTCACGATCGCGTGGAGCGATTCAAGCCGAAAGCTGGTGGCTACGAATTCGTGGGAGAAATTGCGGTACCCGATCCCGGAGCGGTCGCGGTCGACAATTCGAGCAGCGGGTCAGATCCCTCGAGAGGCGATGTCTATGTGGCGAGTGCGAGCACCTCGGAAGAAAAGGAAGACGAAGAACGCGACTATCTGTATAAGTTCAGCGCGTCGGGGGAAAAAATCTTCAAGAAAAAAGTCTTCAAAGTCAAGCAAAACGAAGAAGAATTCGAAGCCGAACTGGAACGCATCTCGGGCCTGGCCGTCGACGCGGCCGGCGACGTGTGGGTGTACTGGTATGAAAGCGGAAACATCACCGGCCTGAGCAACGAAGAAACGAACAAGCTGATTCCTTCGCAGACCAAAGAAGAAGTGCTCGAACAGCCGTTGCTGGAAGAGGGGTGCTTGGCGCAGCCGGGCTTTGCGGTAGGTGCCGGCGATGAAGTGTTCTATGTCGCGCACGAACGCGAAAACGGACTCGAGGACTGCCCCGAAGAAGAAGTGGAGCCCAAGCCGACGGTGGTTTCGCAGCTGGCGGGTTCCGGCGTGGCAACGGAGCGCAGCCTTGATAATCAGGACACGACGGGGGTGGCGCTCGATCCGGCCGACGGCGAGGTGTATTTGGATAACGTGACGAGCGTCGCTGCGTTTGGTGGGGAAGGTTCGTTCATCCAGCGTTTTGGCTCCGGGCAGTTGGGTGGTGGCGGTGCGCTCGCGGTGGACTCGGCGGATGGCATCGTGTATGCGGCTGAGCCGGGCAAGGTGGCGGTGTTTGTGCGTGAAGGGGCGGGTGCGCCGATGCTCGATGGTGTGAGCGCGCAGAGCCTGACGCCCGGTTCGGAGCGGGTGGACGCGAAGATCGATCCCGATGGCGCGGAGACCAGATACTACGTCGAGTACGGCACGGGCGGCTGCGTGGAAGACGGGGTGGGGTGCGAGTATGACCCGGTCGCGCCGCCAGGGGAAGAAATCGGTAAAGGCTTTGGCGATGTGAACGTGCACGCGACGCTCGAAGGGCTCGAGCCGGACACGACCTACTATTACTGGGTCGTTGCGGAGAATGAACATGGGAAGGTCGAAAGCGCGCGGAATGTGCAGACGTTCTTCACGACGTTGCCGAGCTCTGAGGGGGTGTTGCTCGATGATCGTCAGTGGCAGTTGGTGTCGCCGACGGATATGCATGGTGCGACGCCGGAATTGATCAGTCCGCCGTTTTTGGGGTCGCTGATCCAGGCCTCGAGTGATGGTGGGATGTTGACGTGGACGGCGAGCGCGCCGATCTCCAGCGAAGCGCAGGGTAATCGTCAGCCCGAACCGGTGCAGGTGCTCTCCAAGCGTGGCAGCGAAGAATGGTCCTCGGAAGGCATCAGCACGGCGCATAACGAGGGCGAAGGCGTCTCAACGGAAGAACCGACGGAGTACCGGTTCTTCTCGGCGGATCTGTCGCTTGCGGTGCTGGAGCCACAGCTTTTGAGGGAACCGTTGGAAGATCCGCCGCTCGCGCCGGGAGCGACGGAAAAGACGATCTACACCCGTGAAGACGGAGAATTCGAACCGTTGCTCACCAGCGACGCCACAGGCAAGCCGTTCGGCGGTAAGCTCGAATTCCAGGGCGCGACGGTCGAACCCGGTAGTGGGGCGGACGAACAGCGTGTGCATGTCGTGTTCGGGTCACAGGTGGGACTGGTCCCTGGTGCTGGTGAAAACGGCTTGTACGAGTGGGAAAAGGGTGAGCCGCTGAAGCTCGTCAGCGTGCTTCCGGGCAGTGAAGGTTCTGCGTCCAGTCCACGGCTCGGTTTTGAACGCGGGGATGTGCGCGGCGCGATCTCCCAGAACGGTCAGCGCGTCTACTGGACCAACGAAGAAGAACTCGGACCGCTATACATGCGCGACACCAGCAAGGAAGAAACGGTGCAGATAAACGCGGCGCAGGGCGTCCCGGAAGCGGGCACCGAAGAACGGGAAGGCGGGTTGGATGAAGTTTATTTCCAGGGCGCATCGAGCGACGGTGCGCGGGTGTTCTTCACGGATACGTGGCCTTTGACGAGCGAGTCGACGCTGGAACCTTATGAAGAAGAAGGATCGCCGCGCCGCGCCGACCTCTACGAATACAACGTCGAAACCGGCCGGCTGACCGATCTCACGGTCGACCGTAACGCCGGCGAAGAGGCCGAAGTGCTGGGCACGCTCCCCGGCACGAGCGAAGACGGCTCGTACGTTTATTTCGTGGCTAACGGCGTGTTGGCGTCCGGTGCTGAACGCGGGGACTGTCCGCGCGCCAACCCCTACCGCAACCCCGGCGCGAGCAGCGAAGGGGAATGCAACCTGTACGTCTCCGAACCCGACCCGGCTGATTCCGCTCAGCGTCAGACCAGGTTCATCGCGCGTTTATCAGAGCAGGACGCTGCCGACTGGGGCGAAGGCGACTCGCCGGTGATGGACGATCTCGGCGGCGTCGGCTCGCAGGTGTCCGCGAACGGGCGCTACCTGGCGTTCATGTCCGACCGCGAACTGACCGGGTATGACAACGTGGACGCTGCTCCCGCCGCCAACGGCGCGCACGACGAGGAGGTGTTCCTGTATGACGCCGGCACGGGACGGCTGACCTGCGCGTCGTGTAACCCGGACGGGCAGCCACCGGAGGGGGTGTTCGATACCAAAGGCGCCGGCGAAGGCGAAGGCCTGATCGTCGATCGTCCGGAAACATGGAGCGAACATTGGCTCGCCGGTTCGATCCCGGGCTGGACGCTATACGGCTATGACCCGCCGATGACCGAGCACCAGTCACGCTACCTCACAAACCAGGGCCGCCTGTTCTTCAACAGCGCCGATCCACTCGTCCCGCAAGACAAGCAGCCCACCCGAACCGAGACCATCAACGGACAAGCGGTCACGGTAGGCGTCGAGAACGTCTACGAGTACGAGCCCCCCCGACTCGGAACCTGCGAACAGACAGGCGGCTGCGTGGCACTGATCTCCTCGGGTACCTCTCAGCACGAATCCGCGTTCCTGGACGCCAGCGAAAACGGCGACGACGTGTTCTTCCTCACCCAGGCCAAGCTCGTCGCACAGGACACCGAACCCAGCGCCGAGGTCTACGACGCCGCGGCATGCGACACCAGCGAAACCCAACCCTGCCTACCCGTCAAAGAACCCCCCGCAGAACCATGCAGCGGCGAAGCATGCCGCGCCCCCGCCGCCCCACCACTCAGCTTCCAGGCACCCCCAACCTCCACCTCCACAACCCCGGCCACCAGCCCACCGGCCACCCCCACAAAAACGACCACCGCCCCCAAACTAAAACCGCTGACGCGCCCGCAGAAGCTCGCCAGGGCCCTCAGAGCATGCCGACACGAGCGCAAGCACAAGAAGCCGCGCCAGGCCTGCGAACGCAAAGCCCGCAAAGCCTACGCAGCCAAGACCAGGTCCAAGGACCCGAGCGCCAAGCGCACAAGCCACTCCAAAGGCACGGGGCGCTGAGAGATGCGCACGACGGTGACTGAGATGCGCAGGAAGCTAAACCTGAGCGGTGCGCGTGGCGGCCGGATTGGTGCGCGTGGCGGGGTGATTCGTGCGCGTGGCGCGGTGCGACGAGATGCGGCGCGTTCGGTGCTTGTGCGCACCGCCTTGTGTGTGCTGGGCAGCTCGCTGCTGTTGGGGATCTGCGCGAGCCCGGCGCTGGCGGGTGCGTGGTGGCGCCTTTCCTCACGTGCCGCGCCAAGCGCGCTACCGCCCGGTGGGAAAGCGACGATCGTCGTCTCGGCGACGAATCTGGGTGACGGCGGGATCGATGCGATCACAGCGCCGGTGATGGTCAAGGATGTGCTGCCTCCCGGCCTTGAAGCGATAAAAATCAGTGGCAAACCGGCGCTGCGCGAGTCGGTCGCTCACCAGATGACGTGCGACCTGGCCACCGTCAGCTGCTCGTCCCAGCCGGAAGCGTACCCCGCGTTCGAACGGTTGGAAATGGGGATCGAAGTCAACGTCAAGCCCGGCGCGACCACCGGTGAACAGAACACCGTGGAAGTACGGGGAGGCGAACAGGAAGATGATCCGGGGACGGGCGTGAACGCGGCCGTGCTCAGCACGTCGCTGATCGTCAGTGGACAGCCGACACCGTTCGGGGTTGAAGAAGACGGTTATACGCTCACACCCGAAGAAGAAGGCGGCGGCCTTGATACGCAGGCCGGGTCGCACCCGTTCCAGCTCACGACCGCGCTGAATCTGAACCAGTCCTCGGAACTGATCACTGCCGAACAGGGCGCCACCGAAACGGGTCTGATCGGCACGGCACCCGCGTTGCCCAAGCGCCTGAGCTTTAACCTGCCGCCCGGACTGATCGGTGATCCGCAAGCGGTACCGGCGTGTCCAGGCTCGGACTTCACGACGATCGGTCGCGATGACATCAACTCGTGTCCGTCCGATACCGCGATCGGCGTCGCGGTCGTCAGCGTGAATCTGCTGGACCCCGCGTTTCATAACATCACGCGTTCGGTGCCGTTGTGGAATCTGGTGCCGGCGCAGGGCGAGCCGGCTCGTTTTGGCTTTGAGGTCTTGCACGTCCCGGTCGTGCTCGACACCAGCCTGCGCAGCGACGGCGACTACGGCGTCAGCGTGAACGTCACCCAGGCCCCCGAGTCCGCCCAACTGCTCTCCAGCGAAGTCACGATCTGGGGAGTGCCCGCGCAAGCCACTCACGACCAGTCACGGGGATGGGGATGCCTGGTCGAAGGCGCCGCCGTAGAACACGTCGTGCCCTGCGAACCCAGCGAACACTCGAACGGCGCCTTCCTGACGATGCCGACCTCCTGCTCCAAACGACCCCTCACAACGACGGTCGAAGGCGAATCGTGGCCCGTCAAGACGCTCGCCAGCGAACCGGGTGAAGCATTCCCCCTGCAGGGAGGCACCGAAGATGAGCTCCCCGGCTTCCAGGGCTGCAACCTACTCAGCTTCACACCATCGATCACGCTCGAAAGCACAGAACACGCCGCCAGCACCCCGACAGCGATGAGCGTAGATGTGAGCGTCCCGCAACAGGGCACGATCGAAGCCGGGCAGCTCGCGCAGCCGGCCGTCAAGAGCACTACCGTGACGCTGCCCGAAGGCGTGCAACTGAACCCCGCGGCCGCGGGCGGCCT
Organism: Solirubrobacteraceae bacterium; assembly: GCA_035507415.1. GTDB lineage: Bacteria > Actinomycetota > Thermoleophilia > Solirubrobacterales > Solirubrobacteraceae > Palsa-744. The sequence goes on along the minus strand of DATJOF010000019.1, from coordinate 20,114 downwards.
GGAAGCCTGCTCAGAGCAGCAGATCGGCTACGAAGGCCCCGCAGGCGTGGATCCGCTGTCTCCCGAAGCGGCGCAACCATTGCGCTTCTCGAGCGCACCCGCGCACTGCCCGAACGCATCGAAGCTCGCCACCGTGCACATCCGAACCCCACTACTGAAAGAAGAACTGACCGGCGCCGTCTACCTGGCCACGCCCGCACCGCTCGGAGAAGCCGGTGAGAACCCGTTCAACAGCCTGCTCGCGCTTTATATCGTCGCCGAAGACCCGACGGCCGGCATCCTCGTCAAGCTGGCCGGTGAAACCCAGCTCGATGCGCAAACCGGCCGCATCACCAGCACCTTCCAGGACACACCGCAGGTCCCGTTCGAAGAGCTCAGCCTCGAACTATTCGGCGGTCCTCGCGCATCCCTAAGCACCCCGCAGACCTGCGGAAACTCCCCGATCAAGGCGTCATTCCTGCCATGGTCGGTAGAACCCGAACACGAAACCGAACCAGTCGAAGCGCCGGCCACCCGCCTGGAAGAACAGCTTCAGATCACCGCCGGCGGCGAAGGCACCGCGTGCGCCAGCTCACCGCCGTTCGCGCCCTCGCTGCAAGGTGGCGCCGGCAACACCGAAGCCGGCGGCTTTACGAACTTCGCGCTCGCGATCACCCGACCCGGAGCCGACCAGCAGCTGACCGGTGCGACCGTGCATCTGCCGCCCGGTAACGCCGCGATCCTGGCGTCGGTCACGCCATGCCCGGAACCACAGGCCTCGCAGGGGACATGCGGACCGGAAAGCCAGATCGGGGAAGCGCGGGCCAGCTCCGGGCTCGGCCCCGACCCGTACACGGTCTCCGGCGGCCGCGTCTACGTCACCGGGCCCTATGAAGGCGCGCCATTCGGGCTGTCGATCGTCACGCCCGCCGTCGCCGGCCCCTTCGATCTCGGCAACGTAGTCGTGCGCTCGAAGATCGAAGTTGACCCGCACACCGCCCAGGTCACGATCACCAGCGGCCTGCCCATCTATGTGCAGGGCATCGGCCGCCCGCCTACGGGCGTGCCGCTCCAGCTGCGCGAGATCGAAGTAAACGTGAATCGGCAGAGCTTCGACTTCAACCCTACCAACTGCGGACCCCATACGATCGGGGCGACGCTCAGCGGCGCGCAGGGTGCCAGCCAAAACGTCTCCTGGCCGTTCCAGGCCACGAACTGCCAGAAGCTGCCGTTCACTCCCAAAGTCGAAGCCTCAGCCCAAGGCACGACCAGCAAACTCGACGGCGCCAGCCTGAAGCTCAAGTTCACCTCGGGCAACAACCAGGCTCACGTCGCCAAGACCATTCTGACGATCCCCGCGATCATGCCCGCTCGGCTCTCGACGATCCAGAAAGCCTGTGTGGCTGGCGTTTTCGAAGCAAACCCAGCCGCATGTCCGGAAGGCTCGGTCATCGGCAGCGCAACCGTACACACGCAAGTGCTCAAGAACCCGTTGACCGGCCCGATCTATCTGGTATCTCACGGCAACGCCGCCTGGCCCGACGCCGAGCTCGTCCTGCAAGGCGAAAACAATCTCAAAGTCATCCTCGACGGTCAAACCGCCATCAAAAAAGGCATTACCACGTCGAGCTTCCTATCGGTTCCCGACGTGCCCTTCGAAACCGTCGAGGCGAGCCTGCCCGAGGGACCCCACTCCGCGCTGACGACCAACCTGCCCGCCAGCGATCACTACAGCCTGTGCGAGCAGAAGCTGACGATCCCCACCGTGCTGGCCGGCCAGAACGGGAACGTCCTCGACCAGACCGTGAAAGTCAAGATCGAAGGCTGTGCCGCGGTCAAGGTCGGCAAGGCCAAGAGGCTCACGGACGCCCAGAAGCTGGCGAACGCGCTGAAAGCCTGCCGCAAACGCTACAAGCATGCCCGCACCAAACGCGCCGGCTGCGAACGCGCCGCACGCCAGCGTTACGGGCCCAAGAGAGCGACGGTCAGGGGATCGAGGAGGGCGCAGGAGCGCAAGCAAAAGCGATAACCACGCCGCGAGCATGCGGTTCAGGTCAGGGCCCCATGTGCGCCCGGACGCTCACGTATGGCTCCGGTGTCGCCCCGGTGCGGCGCTCGCGAACGCCTCGGACGGCCTCCCCTCTCGGCCGAGCCGAGGCCAGCGCGGCGCCCGGGCGTGGTCTTCTCTCACGGAGGCCACGCCCACGCCCCCTGCGCGCCGAACTCGATCCGCTCGGGCACCTCGTAAGGTGGGACCGGACGCCGGCGCCTGCCGCCGACGAGGAGCTCCGATGCTCCCGTCGTGGCGCTAGGATTGGCGACCACGCCGACGTAGCTCAGCCGGTAGAGCACCTCCATGGTAAGGAGGGGGTCCGGGGTTCGAGTCCCCGCGTCGGCTTGCCAGGTCGGCTTCGTTCGGAGGTCTCCCAGGCATGACGACTCGCGCCTGCGAGGGCCACCGCCTCCAACGCGGCATCGGGTGCGCGGGCGCCTTGGTGCGAGCGATGTCGAACGTTGCGCTGCGATGCTTCGCCCGCACGATCGAAATACCAGTGCGCCCCAGCGCGCACTGCTACGCGCCGCGCGACCCGGGCGCCAGCTCGTGCTCGCTCAGCCCACGCCTTTGAGCAGCTCGCCCGGCGACGCTAGCTCCAGCGCCCGCGCGAGGATCACGATCGTCTCGAGCCGCGGCGAGCGCTTGCAGCGCTCGAGCAGGCTGATCTCCGTGCGGTGCAGGTCACAGATCTCCGCAAGCGCCTCCTGAGAGAGACCCATCCGTTCGCGGTTGGCCCGGAGGTTGTCAGCGAACTGCTGGCGGATCGACTCCACCGGTTTCACGCCCTGCACTCTCGCTTTCTGCAGACGGAGGCTCTACAGACGGCCCGTGGCCGGACAGTCGCCGGACAGACTATAGTCTGCGCCGAGACCGTATCCGGGACGGTCGCAGAGACCGCTCCGCTCGCGCAGCGCGCGAACTCGCCGCGGCGCCACAGGGCTCCGGAGAGGTCCGCGCCAGCGCGAGATAGAAACATGCCGCAATCTTATTGCCGAACGAGTTGCGTTGACGGCCGCCGGCATGTTGGCGCGCGGTACTCATGTGCGGGACTCGCCGCGATACGGAAATCCGCGTCGCGGCAAGCCCGCCACTCGCCGCAGCCCGCTGGTTTTGCTGCGGCAAGAGCTAAGACGTAGGCGGCAGCTCAGCGCCGGAGCATCTACCCCTTGCCGCTGCTCGACTTGGTCACGTGCGACTTCTTGACGGCCTTCGCCGTGCTCTCGTACACGGTCCCGTTGAGGATTGCCGTGTTGGTGCCTGCCGCGGCCGGCAGCCCTGCGTCGACATCCACGACCGGATCGATAACGGGTGCGAGGCTTTCACCACAGCCGTTCACTCCGGGCGAAGCAAACGAGTTGTTCACCAGCGAGTTATCGCTCAGAGTGAAGATCGTGTCTTCGGAATTGAGTGTCAGCGTTCCCGGGTTTCCGCTGATCGGCTTATTGGGAGACGGAGGATCGGTGGTGCCCGTTGTCAATTCGAGCGTAATCGGTTCGGCGTCTGAGCCTATGTAGCATTCGTTGCCGAGCGCGGGATTTTCGAGCTTTACCTTAATCGGCAGCACCACTGCGGCACCGGTGCCGTCGGCGATGTTGCCCTCGTTGATCAGCACCGGTCCCGCCAGTTCGGTTGTCGCGGTAACTTCGGTCACGCTGCCCAGTTCGATGCCAATCAGACCACCAGGTAGCGTCAAGGGCGTCTTCGAGAGCGTTTCGCCGTTGGTGGCCGGCACGAGCTGGTTGGACCCTTCGGTCAGACCGCCCTGCATCGTGATCGTCTTGTTGATCGTAACCGTCTTGCTGCCGACCTTGAATTCGCCGCTCGTCGTCTTCGCCACCACGCAGTAGCGCACCCCGTGTGTCGCGACCGGGCATTGCGCGAAAAGCTCGAATTCTTCGTTGACCTTCGCCTTGGCCAGCGCCGGCGTAGGTGCCGCAAGCAGCATCAACGACGCTGAGATCGCGCCGGCGAGAACACGCCGGCCGCTGGGCCCCCGTCGCGCGGTGTCGCGCTGGCTGCGGCAGTGAATCGGATTCGTCATCTATGCCTTCTCCCTATCGCTCTCGGTTTGGTCTGTCCCACTCCACAGGGCAAGGCTCATCGCCGCCCAGTCACCCAAACGTCAGCTGACTACCCGCTCCGGCGAACTCGGAAACCTAGGCTCGTCCGCCCGGCGCCCGAGGGCGCGCCGAGGCGTGGAAGGCAGAAGGACTCCGGCGAATCGCGGCCGGAGGGGCCGGCAGCGGGGGAGTGGCGGGGGCAGGGAGTGGCGCGGGCAGGGAGCGGCGTCGGGCAGGGAGCGGCGTCGGGCAGGGAATGGCCGGCGGCAGGGAGCGGCGTCGGGCGGGGAATGGCCGGCGGCAGGGAGCGGCGGGGCAGGGAGTGGCGCAGCCCGACTTGGGCAGTGGCGACGCCGGCATGCCCCGGTGCGGGCGCGGGTGCGAGGGCAGCGGATCAGGGCTCGGGGAATGGTGGGGGCAGGATTCGAACCTGCGTAGGCAGAGCCAACGGGTTTACAGCCCGTCTCCTTTAACCACTCGGACACCCCACCGGGCGCCCCGGCGGCGCGCCGTGGGCAGGGGGATTCTAGTGCCTGCGCCCGCACCGGGTGGCCGACGCGAGGCCACGGGCCGCCGTGAAGGAAGGCTCAGGACGCCTCACGCAGCTGTTGCGCTTCTGGCAGCGCCTGCAGCTTCTTCAGTGTGCGACTCTCGATCTGGCGAACGCGCTCCCTGGTGATGTTGAAGGTGCGCCCGACTTCCTCGAGCGTACGCTGGCGCCCGCCGGAGATGCCGTAGCGCAGCTCGATCACCTCGCGCTCGCGCCGCGACAGCGTCGCCAGCACGCGCTCGATGTTCTCTCGCTGCAACGCCCCAGAGGCGATCTCGAAGGGCGACTGCGCCGCGCTGTCCTCGACGAAGTCGCCCAACGCCGAGTCCTCATCCGCGCCGACCGGTTTCTCCAGCGAGATCGGGTGCTGGGCGATCCGCATCGCCTCGCACACCTCGCTCTCCGAGCACTTCAGCTCGGTCGCGATCTCGGCGGGGGTCGGATCGCGCCCGAGCCGCTGCATCAGCACGCGCTCGGTGTGCATCATCTTGTTGAGCCGCTCGACCACGTGCACGGGGATCCTGATCGTCCGGCCCTTGTCCGCGATCGCGCGCGTCACCGACTGCCTGATCCACCAGGTCGCGTACGTGGAGAACTTGTAGCCTTTGCGATAGTCGAACTTCTCGACCGCCCTGATCAGGCCGAGCGAGCCCTCCTGGATCAGGTCCAGGAAGTTCAGGCCGCGGCCGACATATCCCTTGGCGATCGACACCACCAGGCGCAGGTTCGCCTCGACCATGTGCTGCTTCGCGGCCACGTCTCCGCGCTCGATGCGTTCGGCCAGACACACCTCTTCCTCCGCGCTCAACAGGGGCACCCGCCCGATCGAGCGCAGGTACAACCGCAACGAGTCGAGGCTCGGGTCCGACTGCGCCTCCAGCTCGTCGCGCGCACGCCCGTCGCCGCTCGCGTCCTCCTCACGCTCCGTCGTGTCGTACGCGAGCGTCTCTCGCCGCTCGCGCTCTGCGCGCCGTATCCCACCGCCAAGCGGCCCGTGCAGCTCGTCCAACGCCAGCGCCGCCCGTGCCTCGGGTGCCAGCACGACCTCGTAATCCTCCCTCAACTCTCCACTCCCCATCCCCTCATCATCATCCGGCTTCCCAGCGAAGCGTCCGCACGCTTCAACTCCCCACCACCGTTGACTTTCTGCAGCTCGGCCTATTGATACCAGAATCGGAGGTCATGGATGAGCCGTTGGCTCCTCGGGCGCCGCTGCCGGCCGGGCTCGGGCGCTACGCTGACCGCGCAGTGCAGGCCACGCGCCAGATCATCTCCGAGTCCCCGGCCCCCGCCGCCGGCGATGACGTCCAGGGCCGCACGCCGAGCGTGCCGATCGGTCTCTCGCGTGTCGGCCTGACGGGGGTCGAGAAGGTCGTGCGCATCCGCGACGAGCTGTTCTTCGCGCGCCTCGAGTGCTTCGTGGATCTGAGCTCCGAGCAGAAGGGCGCGCACATGTCCCGCTTCGAGGAGGTCATCAACGAGGCGATCGGCGAGGTCGTGTTGAGCCAGTCGCCGTTTCGCGCCGAGACCCTCGCCGAGAACATCGCCGAGCTGGTCCGCGCCCGCCAGGGTGCCCGTCGCGCGGAAGTCACGATCGAGGCCCGCTACCCCGAGCACAAGCCCGCGCCGGCGTCCGGCGTCGAGACCCAGGAGATCTACACGTTGCTCGGCCGCGCCGTTGCCTACGAGCACGGCACCCGCCGCCTCGTGGGGGTCTCGGCCACGGGTATCACGGCCTGTCCGTGCGCGCAGGAGCTGGTCGCCGGCCGCGCGCGCGAGCGCCTGCGTGCCGACGGCTTCTCGCCCCAGCAGGTCGAGCGGATTCTCGCGCGCGTCCCCGTCGCCACGCACAACCAGCGCGGGCTCGGCACGCTGCAGATCGGCTGCGTCGAGGACTGCCACGCGGAGATCGATGCCACCGCGCTGCTCGCGATCGTCGAGTCGAGCATGTCCTCGGAGATCTACGAGCTGATGAAGCGCTCCGACGAGGTATCAGTCGTGGAAAAGGCCCACGCCCGTCCGCGCTTCGTCGAGGACTGCGTCCGCGAGATGCTCGCGGGCGTGGTCAGCGCCTTTCCAGGCCTCGACGACCGCGCTTTCGTATCCGCGCGCCAGGAGAACCTCGAGACGATCCACCAGCACAACGTCCTGGCCGAACGCCACGGGCTGCTTCGCGAGCTCCGCCAGGAGATCAGCTCGGGCCAGCTGGCGCCGCACCACACCTCGCTCGACGAGTGGCTCGCCGCCGGCGATCATCTCGAGCGCGGCTGATCGAGGCGGCGCCGGTCAGGCGGGCGGCTGAGCCTGGGCGAGTCGGCGGCGCAGCCCGAAGAAGTAGTCGAGGCCGGAGATCACGGTGGCGGCGAGGGCCAGATACAGGAGCAGCGACACCCACAGCGGTTCGCCCGGGACCGCGATCAGGGCCAGGATCGCCGCGATCTGCAGGCACGTCTTGAGCTTGCCGAACATGCTCGCTTCCATCACCACTCCCGCCTGCGTCGCTCCCAGCCGCAGCACGGTGACAGCCAGCTCGCGCGTGATGATCACCATCGCGATCCATGCCTGCAGCCGGTTCAGCGACACGAGCGCGATCAACGCCGCGACGATCAGCAGCTTGTCGGCCAGCGGGTCCATCAGCTTGCCGAATGTGGTCACGTTCTGGCGCGACCGGGCCAGATAGCCGTCGACGAAGTCGGTCAGCGACGCCAGCGCGAACACGACCGCGGCAAACACGTCTCCCTGGGGCGTGTTGCCCAACAATGCCACCACCAGCACCGGCACCAGCATGATGCGCAGCACCGTCAGCATGTTCGGGAGGTTCAGTGGAAACATCGCCGCTGCCATTATGGACGCGCCGGTCAGGCTCTGGCCGGCAGCCCGGGCCGGCGCCGCCGGCAGCCAGTTCGGAGCGCCGGTTGTCGGCCGGGTCGAGGCGCCGGCCGACCGCGCCGCACGGGCGTGACAACCGCAAGCGAGAGGAGCCACGATGAGCATCAAGACGCGCACACTCGGACCAGGCGGCCCGGCCGTCTCTGAGATCGGACTCGGCTGCATGGGCATGTCCGCCTTCTACGGCGCCACCGACGAGTCCGAAGCCCGCGCCACGATCGCGCGCGCTCTCGAGCTGGGCTGCAACTTCCTCGACACCTCGGACATGTACGGCCCGCACACCAACGAGCGGCTTGTCGGCAGCGCGATCGCCGGCCGGCGCGAGGAGGTGTTCCTTGCCACCAAGTTCGGGATCAAGCTGGTGAGCGACGACGATCTGCTGCGCCGCGTCATCGACGGACGCCCGGAGTACGTGCGCGAAGCCTGCGAGGGCTCGCTGCAGCGCCTCGGCGTCGATCACATCGACCTCTACTACCAGCACCGCGTCGACCCGAACACGCCGATCGAGGAGACCGTCGGCGCGATGGCAGAGCTCGTGACCGCGGGCAAGGTCCGCTATCTCGGGCTCTCCGAGGCCAGCGCTCAGACGATCCGGCGCGCCCACGCGGTGCATCCCATCACGGCGCTCCAGACCGAGTACTCGCTGTGGACACGCGATGTCGAGGCCGAGATCCTGCCCGCGCTGCAAGAGCTGGGGATTGCGCTCGTCGCGTACTCGCCGCTCGGTCGCGGCTTCCTGTCTGGACGCTTCAGCTCACCGGACCAGCTCGACGCGGACGACTACCGGCGACACGGACCACGCTTCACCGGCGAGAACCTCGAGCACAATCTCGCGCTCGCCCGCCGGGTGCGCGAGCTCGCCGCCGAACGCAACATAACTCGCGGTCAGCTCGCGCTCGCCTGGGTGCTGCACCGCGGCGAGCACATCGTCCCGATCCCCGGCACCAAGCACGTGCGCTACTTGGAAGAGAACCTTGCCGCCGCCGACGTCCAGCTCAGCGACACCGAGGTCGAGCAGATCGCCGCGTCGGTCCCGCCTGCCGCAGGCGAGCGCTATCCCGAGGCCGTCATGCGCTCGGTCAATTTGTGAGCGCACGCGCGCGCGTGCGTGCGCGCGTCCGTGGTCTCCGTTGCCGGTGAGCGCCGGCGCGTGTCGAGGGAGCGCCTGTGAACGCGGGCACGCGCTCCGTCCGTGCCCCGTGGCGCCGACTCCGTGGCGCCGATCGCTAGGGTGGGTTCATGCCTCTGATCCCGATGGTCGTCGAGCGCACCGCGCGCGGGGAGCGCGAGTTCGACATCTACTCGCGCCTGCTCAACGAGCGCATCATCTTCCTCGGCACCCCGATCGACGATCAGGTCGCCAACCTGGTCGTCGCCCAGCTGCTGCACCTCGAGTCCGAGGACCCCGACAAGGACATCTCGATCTACATCAACTCACCGGGCGGCTCGGTCTACTCGGGCCTGGCGATCTACGACACCATGCGCTTCGTCAAGCCCGACATCGCGACCATGTGCGTCGGAATCGCCATGTCGATGGGCTCGCTGCTGCTCGCCGGCGGCACGCGCGGCAAGCGAGCCGCGTTGCCCAACAGCCGAATCCTGATCCACCAGCCCTCGGCCGGGTTCGAAGGCCAGTCCACCGACATCGAGATCCACGCGCGCGAGATCCTGACCGTCCGCGATCGCCTCGATCAGATCTACGCCGAAAACACCGGCAAGCCGCAGGAGGAGGTTCGCGAAGACATGGAGCGCGACCGCTTCTTCACGGCCGAGCAGGCGCAGGAGTATGGCCTGATCGATCGCGTCCTCGAGAGTCATTGAGCCGAGCCACGGGCCCGATGGCTCTGGGCTGACAGCTCGATGTCCCGTCTGACCCGGCTCGAGCGTGGCTCGATCGCACTGGTGGCCGTCCTCACGGTCCTCGCCGGGGTCGGCGACCAGCGCACCTGGGCCCCTGTGCCGCGCTTTGCGCTCGCCACGCTCGCGCTGGCCGGTCTCGCCTGGCTCGTGTCGTTCGCCACCGAGCAGCTCGGCGAGCGCTTCGGTCCGGGTGTCACCGGGATGCTCCAATCCAGCCTCGGCAACCTGCCCGAGCTGTTCGTCGTCATCTTCGCGCTGAAACAGGGCGAGCTGGTCGTCGCCCAGACCGCGATCGTCGGCTCGATCCTCGCCAACGCACTGCTGGTGCTCGGTCTGGTGATCGTGCTCGGCGCCCTGCGCTCCGAGGACGGCGTGATGCGCTTCTCACATCGCCTCCCGCGCGACACCGCCACGCTGCTGCTGGTCACTGTCTTCATCATCGTCCTGCTCGGCCTGTCGCTGGCCACACACGACCCCGCCAGCCATCACGTCCAGGCCATCTCGGCCGTCGGCGCCGTCTGCCTGCTCGTCGTCTACCTCGCCTGGGTCGTGCCCTACCTGCGCTCCGATCAGGCCCCAGCGGGCGATTCGCGGGCACCGAGGCTCACCCTGTCCGTGACGCTCGTGCTGCTGCTGGCCGGCGGCGTCGCCTCGGCGTTCGTCTCGGACTGGTTCGTCGACGCGCTCGCCCCGGCGATCTCGGTGCTCAACCTCTCGCAGGCCTTCGCCGGTCTGGTGATCGTCGCAATCGCGGGCAACGCCGTCGAGAACGTCGCCGGGCTCGTGCTCGCCTACAAGCGCCGTGCCGATCTGGCCATCTCCGTGGTCAAGAACTCCGTCGCGCAGATCGCGGCCTTCCTGTTCCCGCTGCTCGTGCTGATCTCCTTCGCGCTCTCCACGCATCTCACGTTCGCGCTCGCGCCCGTGTACATCGGTGCGCTCGCGCTCAGCGCGCTCGTGGTCTGGCAGGTCACCGGCGACGGCGAGGCGGCGGCCTTCGAGGGCTGGGCGCTGGTCGCGATGTACGTGATCATGGCCACGCTCACGCTCTACGAGTAGGGGCGCGGGCGCGCCCGTCTGCCGAGTCTCCTGCCACTGCTGGCCCCCGCGACCAAAGCACGCTAGACTGCGGATACCTCGCGCCTGGGCGGGGTTTTTCTTCGCTTGGGCAGCTGTCCCGTACACACGACGCAGGAACCTCGCACATGGCTCGCGGAGACGTTCGAATCGCCATCACCCTCGCATGCGAGGAGTGCAAACGGCGCAACTACCAGACCAACAAGAGCAAGCGCAACAACCCGGATCGAATGACCCTGCGCAAGTACTGCCGCTGGTGCCGCTGCCACACCAGCCACCGGGAGACTCGCTAGCGGGGGACCGCTGCTGTGGCCCGTGATCGCAAACGAGCAAAGCAACGTCGCGCTCGCCGTGCCACGACGCCTGGGCGGCCGGGCAGCGCCGCTCAGCACAGCTCCGTCGGCGAGGTCGAGCGTGCCGACCTGCCGGGTGCGCTTGAGCACGCCGGCGAGGTCGACGAGTTCGACGCCGCGCTCGTCGCCGGCGCCGGTGGCGTCCCCGCCTCGCCCGCGACCGATCTCGATGCCGAGGAGCAGCGCGCCGAGCTCGAAAGTCGCGCTTCCGAGACCAAGCCCGATACCGAGCTGCTCGGCAATCAGCTCGAGGCCGACCCCATCGCGGACGCCCCGGAGCATCTTTCAGAGCATGAAATCGAGGTTGAGGCCGAGGCCGAGGGCGATCTCAGCGAGGACCAGCTCCAGGAGCTGCCCCGAAGCGCCGACGGCCAGCGTGCCGCGACACCCGAGCAGGCCTCCGGGGCGCCCGTCCGCAGCGGCAATCGCGTCACCGGCTTCCTGCGCGCCAGCTGGGCCGAGCTCCAGCGCGTGCAATGGCCCGACCGCCGGCAGGTCTTCCAGGCCACGGCGGTGGTCATGGGCTTCGTCGCGATCGCCGGCGTCTACCTCGGCGTCGCCGACACCGTCGCCAAGGAAATCGTCGAATTCATCCTGTGAGCGGATCCGTGGCAAACGGCCCCGCTGACTTTCGGCATTCAGGCTCAGCAAAAGACACGGCCACCACGCGAATCACCGCACCCGCAAGCCCGAAGCCCGCACAAGCCACCCCGCACCAGATCCACACGCCCCGAATCCACGAGCTCGCACAACCCAACCGCATGAGCCCTCACGAAGGAACCGAATGTTTCGCTGGTATGTAGTCAACACATACTCCGGTCACGAGAACAAGGTCAAGCAGAACCTCGAGCACCGCATCGTCTCGCTCGGCCAGCAGCGCGCCGTGCGCAACGTCGTGGTTCCGACCGAGGCCGTCGCCGAAATGAAAGACAACAAAAAGGAGATGGTCGAGAAGCGCACCATGCCCGGCTACGTGCTGGTCAACATGGAGCTCAACGAGGACTCGTGGGGCGTCGTCAAGGGCACGCCGGGTGTCACCGGCTTCGTCGGAGCTTCACAGGAGCCTGTGCCTCTGACCCAAGGCGAGGTCGACCGCCTGCTGCACAAGGAGGTCGCCACCGCGCCGCGCACTCGCGCCCAGTTCACGATCGGCGAGTCCGTGAAGGTCGTCTCCGGGCCGCTCTCGGACTTCTCGGGCGAGATCTCCGAGATCAACGACGACGCCGCCAAGCTCAAGGTGCTGGTCTCGATCTTCGGCCGTGAGACTCCCGTCGAGGTGGGCTTCGACCAAGTCAAAAAGCTCTGAGGCGATCGATGGCCTTCGCGATACCGCGTCCTCGGTCGCTCGTGTACGGAGCACGCTACGCTCCCTGCGTCCTCGTCTCGCTCGATCCTCGACCGCCTCAAGGGCGCGCCTCCCACTAAGCTCATCGATCTGCAATGGCCAAGAAGGTTCTGACAACGATCAAGCTGCAAGCCACGGGCGGCCAGGCCAGCCCCGCGCCGCCGGTCGGCCCTGCGCTGGGTCAGCACGGGATCAACATCATGGAGTTCTGCAAGGCCTTCAACGCCCAGACCCAGTCCGAAACCGGCACGACGATACCGGTCGTGATCACGGTCTACGAGGATCGTTCGTTCACGTTCGTCACCAAGACCCCGCCGGCGGCCGTGCTGATCAAGCAGGCCCTGCGCATCGGCAAGGGCTCGGGCGAGCCAAACCGCACGAAGGTCGGCACGATCACCCAGCAGCAGCTGCGCGAGATCGCCGAGCGCAAGCTCGACGACCTCAACGCCCACGACGTCGACCAGGCCGCGAAGATCATCGCCGGCACCGCCCGCAGCATGGGTGTGGAGGTGGCCTCGTGAGACGCCACCACGCACGGACCGCTCGAGGCCGGCCTGCGATCTTCGGATCGCGGGCCCGAATGGCCCGCGGAGGTGACTCTCCGTGAGCACCAGGCACGGCAAGGCCTACGCCGAACGGCTTGCGAAGGTGGACCGCGAACGCGAGTACCAGCCCACGGAGGCCGTCGCGCTCGTGCGCAGCCTCGGCGGCGCCAAGTTCGATGAGACCATCGAGGTTCACGTGCGCACCGGGCTGAACGTCCGCCACGCCGACGAGCAGCTGCGCGGGACGATCGCGTTGCCCAACGGCATCGGCAAGGACGTCAAGGTCGCGGTATTCGCGCAGGGTGACAAGGCCAAGGAGGCAGAAGATGCCGGGGCCGACGTCGTCGGCGCGCAGGATCTCGCGAAGCGCATCCAAGACGGCTTCGACGACTTCGACGTCGCCATCGCCACTCCGGACCTGATGTCCGTCGTCGGCCAGCTCGGGCGCATCCTCGGGCCTGCCGGCAAGATGCCCAACCCCAAAGTCGGCACCGTCACGATGGACGTGGGCAAAGCCGTCGAAGAGTCCAAGTCCGGCAAGGTCGAGTACCGCACCGACCGCAATGCGATCGTGCACCTGGTGATCGGCAAGATCAGCTTCGACGAGCGCAGGCTGCTCGAGAACTACGCAGCCGTCGTCGAGGAGCTGGTCAGGGCCAAGCCATCGGCCGCCAAAGGCCGCTATCTGCACTCGATCACGCTCGCCTCCACGATGGGCCCGGGCGTCAAGGTCGACCCGAGCAAGACCCGTGAAATAATCGAGGAGGCGCCCGCGGCCCTGGCCGCCTAGCGTCCCTTGCAAAGAAACGCCCCCGAGACTTCCGGCCGCCGCACCGATCGAAGATCGGCCAGCAGCACAAGCCCGGGACAGGAGCAGATGTGAATCGAGACCAAAAGGCCGCCGCGATCGCCGAGATCGCGACCAATATCGAGCAGTCCGAGGCCGTCTTCGCCGTGGACTACAAGGGCATCTCCGTGCCCCAGGCTGCGGAGCTGCGCGCCAAGCTGCGCGACGCCGACGCGACGTTCAAAGTCGTCAAGAACTCGCTCACCGAACGCGCCGCCGACCAGGCCGGTGTCGATGCCCTCAAGGCTCTGCTCGAGGGGCCGACGGCGCTCACCTTCGTACGCGGCGACGCCGCCGTCGCCGCCAAGGCGATCGCCGACTATGGACGCGCAACCCAGCTGCTCCCCTTCAAGGGCGGCTTCATGGACGGCGCGGCGCTCGACCCCGAGCAGATCCGCGCCCTCTCGCGCCTGCCCTCCCGCGAAGTCCTGTACGGGCAGCTCGTCGGCATCGTCGCCTCTCCCGTCAGCGGCCTCGTGCGCACGCTCAACGCCCTGCTCGGCGGCCTCGCCGTCGCGCTCGGCCAGGTCAACGAGAAGAAGCAGTCGGGCGAGATTCCAGCGGGCGAACCGCCTGCGGCCGCTCCCGCGGACGCGACCGCGACCGGTTCGAGCGACGGCCCCTCGGCGCAGCCGGCCGAGCCGACTGCTCCCGAGACCAAGACCGAGACCGCGGCCGATGCCGCGCAGAGCGAGCCTTCGCCAGCCGGCGAGCGCGCTCCAAACGATGAGAACCAAGAGGCGGACGCCTCGGAGCCCGAGCGGTCTGACGCCGCCGAGGCGAACGCGACCACCAAGGAGGACTGAACCATGGCAACCAGCACGCAGGATTGGATCGAGGAGCTCAAGGGCATTTCCGTGCTCGAGCTCGCTGAGCGGATCAAAGCGCTCGAGGAGGAGTTCGGCGTGTCGGCCGCTGCGGTCGCCGCGCCCGCCCCCGCGGCCGGCGCTCCCGCCGGCGGCGACGGCGCCGGTGCTGAGGAGGAAGCCAGTTCGACGGTCGACGTCATCCTGGCTGGCTCAGGCGACAAGAAGATCCAGGTCATCAAGGTCGTCCGCGCCGCCACGGGGCTCGGCCTGAAAGAGGCCAAGGCGCTCGTCGACGAGGCACCGAAGCCCGTCAAGGAGGGCGTCGAAAAAGAGGAGGCCGACAAGCTCAAGTCCGAACTCGAGGAGGCCGGGGCCACAGTCGAGCTCAAGTAGGGCATGCCTGCGCGCCGTGCTCGGCCGGTCAGGATTTCGAGCTGAAGCGGCGCAGGCGCGTGTGTCGTGCTCGGCGGGTCGGGGTCGGGTTGAAGCGGCGCGGGCGCGCGTGTCGTGCTCGGCGGGTCGGGGTCGGGTTGAAGCGGCGCAGGCGCGTGTGTCGTGCTCGGCGGGTCGGGGTCGAGCTGAAGCGGCGCACGCGCGTTGGTGGCGCGCTTGCCTGGCGCACGATTCTGCTGAAGCTGGAGCGCATGCGCGCGCGCGTGCGCGTGCGTGCGTCAGGACGCAGGACGCCGGGCCTGGCCTGAGGGGGGTGCGTGCGAGCCGGGCTTGCAAGGGCCTCGTCGGCTAACCGCTCGCCGGTGGCATGTCCCCGACAGCGGGCCACGCGCGCGTATGGGCTCGGGAGATCGGCCCGCCGGGGGGTCCCGAGGCTCCGCCTGCTCGACCCGTCTTTAGGTTCTCGTTATGTTTGTGCAGTTGGGCCGATTTTCCGGTAAAGTGCCCACGCTGGTCAATAGCCGCAGCCGTCCCAGGCAGCATCGGCGTCGCGCCACATACGCGGTCGTCGCGGGCGGGGTCCGTGAGCACCGGCAGCCCCCTTGAGGGCGGCGATAGTCTGTGCTATCTTGGTTGGTCGCGCTTCGGCGCTCTCCTCTGCCCGTATCACGCCCTCCGAAGGAGACGTTTCTTGGCTGCTGTTGATGCTCTCCGGACGCGCCGCAGTTTCGCGCGCCTTCAGAAGACCGTCGATGTTCCCAACCTGATTGATATCCAGCGCCGTTCGTTCGAGTGGCTCACCGATCCGAAGGACGGCGGGCTGCGCGAGACGATCGACGACATCTCCCCGATAGAGGACTACACCGGCAACCTCGCCGTGCAGTTCGGCGAGTTCACGTTCGACGAGCCCGTCGCCTCGCTCGACCAGTGCCGGGAGAAGGACCTGACATACGCCCGGCCGCTCACGGTGACGGTGGCGTTCATCAACCGCGAGACCGGTGAGATCCGCGAGCAGTCCGTCTTCATGGGCGACTTCCCGTGGATGACCGAGCGCGGCACGTTCGTGATCAACGGCACCGAGCGCGTCGTCGTGACACAGCTCGTGCGCTCCCCGGGCGCGTACCTGATGGAACCCAAGGACCGCGAGAAGCAGGTCTTCATCGCCAACCTGATGCCCGCGCGCGGGTCCTGGCTCGAGCTCGAGATCGACAAGAAGGGCAAGGTCTACGTCCGGATCGACCGTAAGCGCAAGCTCCCCGTCACCGTGCTGTTGCGCGCGATGGGCTACGCCTCCGACGAGGAGATCCTGAAGCTGTTCGACAACTCCCTCTACATCCGCAACACGCTCGAGTCCGACACCGAGCAGACCCGCACCGAAGACGGCGCCCTGATCGAGCTGTTCAAGAAGCAGCGTCCCGGCGAGCCGCCGAGCGTCGATAACGCGAAGGCGCTGCTCAACCAGCTGTTCTTCGATCCCAAGCGCTACGACCTGACCCGCGTCGGACGCTACAAGCTGAACTCACGCCTCGGGCTCGACATCGACATCGACACGCGTGTCCTCACCCACGACGACATCCTCGCGCTCGTGCGCGAGCTGGTCTCGCTGCCGATGCGCCTGGGCATGCCCGAGGAACCCGAGAACGAGATCAAGGACTACGCCGCCGAGGCGATCAGCATGCCGCGCGAGCCCGTCGCCGAGCATCTCGACGAGTACGAGCACTTCGGCAACCGCCGCCTGCGCACCGTCGGCGAGCTGATCCAGGAGGCGTTCCGGATCGGGCTGTACCGCATGGAGCGCGTCGTGCGCGAGCGTCTCACGACCGAGGACGCCGACACGATCACGCCGCAGACGATCATCAACATCCGTCCGGTCGTGGCGGCGCTGAAGGAGTTCTTTGGCTCCTCGCAGCTGTCCCAGTTCATGGACCAGACCAACTCGCTCGCCGGGCTCACCCATCGCCGCCGGCTGTCGGCGCTCGGTGCCGGTGGCCTGACACGCGAGCGCGCTCCGATCGAGGTGCGCGACGTGCACCCCACCCACTACGGCCGCATGTGTCCGATCGAGACCCCCGAGGGACCCAACATCGGCCTGATCGGCTCGCTCAGCTCCTTCGCCGAGGTCTCCGAGTATGGCTTCGTCACCACGCCCTATCGGGTTGTCAAGGACGGTGTCGTGACCGACAAAATCGAACGGCTCGACGCCACCCAGGAAGAGGAGCTGCTGATCGCCCAGGCCAACACGCCCGTCGATCCCAAGACGGGCAAGCTCAAGGGCTCGGAGATCCTGTGCCGCACGCAGGCCGGCCAGTACGTGACGGTCGGGCCCAAAGACGTCGATCTCGTGGACGTCTCACCCGAGCAGATCTGGTCTGTCGCGACCGCGATGATCCCGTTCCTCGAGCACGACGACGCCAACCGGGCGCTGATGGGCTCGAACATGCAGCGCCAGGCCGTTCCACTGCTGAAGGCCGACGCGCCGCTGGTCGGCACCGGCATGGAGCGCCGCGCCGCGCTCGACACCGGTGACGTGCTGCTGGCGCGTGCTGCCGGCACCGTCGAATACGTGGACGCCGACCGCATCGTCATCGAAAGCCCCGACGCCACCAAGAGCGACTACGAGCTCCAGAAGTTCATGCGCTCCAACCAGGGCACCCTGATTCACCACAAGCCGCTCGTCGCCACCGGGCAGAAGGTCAAGGCCGGCGAGGTGCTCGCCGACGGCTCCTCGACCGACACCGGCGAAATGGCGCTCGGCAAGAACCTGATGGTCGCGTTCATGTCCTGGGAGGGCTACAACTTCGAGGACGCCATCATCCTCTCCAAGCGCCTGGTCCAGGACGACGAGCTGACCTCGATCCACATCGAGGAGTACGAGATCGACGCTCGCACCACCAAGCTCGGCGAGGAGGAGATCACCCGCGACATCCCCAATCGCTCCGAGGAGTCGCTGCGCAACCTCGACGATCGCGGGATCGTGCGGGTCGGCGCCGAGGTCGGCTCCGGCGACCTGCTCGTCGGCAAGGTCACGCCCAAGGGCGAGACCGAGCTGACCGCCGAGGAGAAGCTGATCCGGGCGATCTTCAAGGAGAAGGCCCGCGAGGTGCGCGACACCTCGCTGAAGGTGCCTCACGGCGAGGGCGGTGTGGTGATCGACGTCAAGACCTTCAGCCGCGACGAGGGCGACGACCTGCCGCCCGGGGTCAACGATCTCGTGCGCGTGTTCGTCGCCAAGAAGCGCAAGATCTCCGAGGGCGACAAGCTTGCGGGCCGCCACGGCAACAAGGGTGTCATCTCGAAGATCGTCGACGTCCAGGACATGCCGTTCCTGGAGGACGGCACCCCGGTGGACGTCATCCTCAACCCGCTCGGGGTGCCGAGCCGTATGAACGTCGGCCAGATCCTCGAGACCCACCTCGGTTGGGTCGCGGCGCAGGGCTGGTACGACGACGGCTCGGACGCCTACAAGCGCGCCCACGCCGACGGCAGCGGCAACGGATCGGGCAACGGCGCGGGCGGCGCGGGCGGCACGCGCGTGTACGTGTCCACGCCCGTGTTCGACGGGGCCACGGTCGAAGACGTCGACAAGGCGCTCGTGAACTGGCAGGACGAGCACACCGGCGCCATCAAGATGGACATCGACAAGAGCCGTCGTCCCGGCGAACAGGCCTCGGGCAAGATGACCCTCTTCAACGGCCGCACCGGAGAGCGGTTCGCCGAGCAGGTCACGGTCGGCTACATGTACATCCTCAAGCTGCTCCACCTGGTCGACGACAAGATCCACGCGCGCTCCACGGGGCCTTACTCGCTCGTCACCCAGCAGCCGCTCGGCGGCAAGGCGCAGTTCGGCGGACAGCGCTTCGGCGAGATGGAGGTGTGGGCGCTCGAGGCGTTCGGCGCGGCCTACACGCTGCAGGAGATGCTCACCATCAAGTCCGACGACACCGTCGGCCGCGTCAAGGCCTACGAGGCGATCGTCAAGGGCGAGAACATCGCCGAGCCCTCGATCCCCGAGTCCTTCAAGGTGCTGCTCAAGGAGATGCAGTCGCTGGCGCTCGACGTCAACGTCGTCTCCGAGGAAGGGCAGCGCACCGAGATGCGCGACGAGGACGACGACCTGCTGCGCGCCGCCGAGGAGCTCGGCATCGATTTGTCAGGGGTGCGCGCGCTCGCCGCCGACGGCGCCGAGGAGCAACCCGAGGCGGCCCAGGACGGCGCCGGCGCCGAGGGCGAGCACTCCGAGACGCAGGACGACGACGGCGAGGACGCGCTCGCCGACGAGGATCTGATCGACGTCGACGCCGGCGAGGAGATCGACCTCGAGAGCCTCGCCAGCGAGGAACCGGTCGAGTAGCCGCCCCGAGCAACCAGCACCACCCGGCACCAGCACCACCCGGCACCAGCACCACCCGGCACCAGCACCACCAGCAGCACCAGTCCACAGCTTTCACACCCACAGCAAGAAGGGCCCCAGAGTGATTGACATAAACAACTTCGACGCGATCGAGATCAGCCTCGCCTCCTCCAAGCAGATCCGCAGCTGGAGCTCCGGCGAGGTGACCAAGCCCGAGACGATCAACTACCGCACGCTCAAGCCCGAGAAGGACGGGCTCTTCTGCGAGCGCATCTTCGGTCCCACCAAGGATTGGGAGTGCTACTGCGGCAAGTACAAGCGGGTCCGCTACAAGGGCATCGTGTGCGAGCGCTGCGGCGTCGAGGTCACGCGCTCGAAGGTCCGTCGCGAGCGCATGGGCCACGTCGACCTGGCGGCGCCGGTGAGCCACATCTGGTTCTTCAAGGGCGTCCCCAGCCGCATCGGCTACCTGCTCGACATGGCGCCGAAGGAACTGGAGAAGGTGCTGTACTTCGCCGCCTCGATCGTCACGTGGGTGGACGAGGAGGCGCGTGAGAAGGACCTCGACTCGCTCGAGAAGGAGGTCAACAAGGTGCTCGACTCCTACGCGGCCGAGCGCGAGGAGCGGGTGCTGGAGCTGCGCGAGTCGCTCGCGCGCCGCGAGAAGTACCTCCAGTCGGGCAAACAGACGGGCTTCAACGACGAAGACCACCTGTGGGCCGACGCGCTCGACATCAACCTCTCGAAAATCTCAGACGAGGAGCGCGAGAAGCACCAGAAGGACCTGGCCAAGGCCTTCGAGGCGGACATCGCCGACACCGAGGCCTACATCGAGGACGCCGCCGAGCGCATGCGCCAGGTGTGGGAGCTCTTCAAGACGATGGAGCCCAAGCAGATCGAGCACGACGAGACCACCTTCCGCGAGCTCAAGGAGCGCTTCGGCTCCCCCTACGGCTTCGGCGAGTACTTCCGCGGCGGCATGGGCGCCGAGGCGATCCGC
>DATJOF010000018.1:0-76446 GCA_035507415.1 Solirubrobacteraceae bacterium | reverse complement strand
CGAGATGGCGATGAACGGGTAGGACTTGTCGTCGCGCAGGCGGATGTTGAAGCGCGGGCGGTACTGCTTGATGAAGCCCTGCTCGGTCAGCAGGGCCTCGGCCTCGGAGGCGACGACGACGGACTCGACGCGCGCGACGCTGGCGATCATCTCGGCATGGCCGGGCGAGCTGGGGACGTTGGCGCGGGCGAAGTGCGAGGCGACGCGCTTGCGGATCGACTTCGCCTTGCCGACGTAGATGACGCGGTTGCGGGCATCGCGGAACAGGTAGACGCCCGGCTGGTCGGGCAGGGCGCGGCGCTGTGCGGCGAGGCTGCTGGCGGGCTCGTCGTGCTCGCCGGTCGACGAGCTCGCGTCGGGGTTGACTCGTGTGGCCATCTCGAATCGAGGATAGGCGCGGGCGACCCGCTGATGGGTCCTACCCGGCGACTTCCGCGGGCGGGCGCCTGTGCGCACGCGCCGCGTCGAGGCTTTTGCCCACGACCGCCCCGCCCTGCTCAGCTCGAGTCCGCAGCGACCGCGGCGGACTCACGCGCGGGCACATGCGCCGCGTCGAGGCTGGCGCCGACCAGCGCGCCGCCCTCGCAGCCGGCGGCGACGACCTCGCGCTTGGGGTTGCGCACCCAGATCGCGCCGGCGATGCCCCCGAGCGCCACGAGCACGGCCGCGATCGCGAGCCCGAGGTGAAAGCTGTGCAGCGAGGCGGCCTGCGCGGCGTCGGTGATGGCGTGCGCCTGGCGGGGCGGCAGGCCGTGAACGTCGGGCAGCCCGAGCGGGAGGCGCTTGGCTTCAGTCACGGTGGCCTGGCCGGAGGGGCCGAGCGGAGTGCCGGACAGGTGGCTGTCGAGCGAGGATGCGTAGGCGGTGGCGACGGCCGCGCCGACGGCAGCCGTGCCGATCAGCCCGGCGACACGGGCTACCGCGTTGTTAACCGCCGAGGCGATGCCGGCCTGGCGTTCGCTGACCCCGGCCAGGACCGCCGCGGTGAGCGGCGCGACGGTCATCGACAGGCCCAAGCTGAAGACGAGGATCGCCGGCAGCACGTCTGCGGCGTAGTTGACGTCGACGCCGACGCGCTGGAACAGGAGCAGGCCGACGGCGGCGACGAGCGGGCCGGCGCCCATCAGCAGGCGCGGGCCGTGGCGGTCCGCGAGCGCTCCGAAGCGGCGCGAGAGCGCGAACATCACGAGCGTGACGGGCAGCGTGGCGAAGCCGCTTTGCAGCGGGGTGTAGCCGCCGACCTGTTGCAGGAACAGGATCAGGAAGAAGAACAGCACGGATAGTCCCGCGTACATCGAGAGCGTCTCGATGTTGCCGGCGGAGAAGTTGTGCTGCGCGAACAGGCTGAGCGGCAGCATCGGCTTGGCCGCGCGCGACTCGTACAGGATGAAGACCGCGAACAGCAAGGTGCCGCCGATCAGGGGCACGAGCACGGCGGGACTCGACCAGCCGAGGCGCGGCTGCTCGATCAGCGCGAAGACCGGCCCTCCGAGGCCGAGCGCGCAGAGCAGCGCCCCCGTCACGTCCACCTCCTGCGTGAAGCGCATGCGCGCGCGCACACGCGCGCGCGTGGGCCCCCCATCGGGAGCAGCATCCGCAGCCCGAGCTGCATGCGCGCGCGTGGGCCTCCCGTCGGGACCCGCATCCCCAGCCCGGGCCACACGCGCGCGCGTGGGCCCCCCGTCGCGACCTGCATGCGCGGCCCGAGCCGCACGCGCCGGCGCGCGCGTGGCAGGGCCATCGCGAACGCCAGCGGATGCCTCGAGCGCGACGTCGGGCGCGCCCGCGCGGGTCGTGGCGGGAATGGCCACGAGGATCAGCGCTACGCAGATCACGACGAGCGGCAGGTTCAACAGGAAGATCGCTCGCCAGCTGGCGAGCGCCAGCAGCTCGCCGCCGGCGAGCGGCCCGAGCACGGTCGCGATCCCGCTCCACGCGGTCCAGCTGCCGATCGCGGGGCCGCGTTCGGACTCCGAGAAGGTGGCGACGATCACAGCCAGCGCACTTGGAACGAGCAGCGCGCCCGCGACGCCCTGCAGCGCGCGCGCCGCGATCAACAGCCCGATCGTCGGTGCGAGCGCACACAGCAGCGAGGTGACGCCGAAGCCGCCGACCCCGAGCGCGAAGATGCGCCGCTCGCCGTAGATGTCGCTGAGCGAGCCGCCGATCAGGATCAGCGAGCCGAGCGTCAGCAGGTAGGCGTTCACGACCCACTGCTGCGCGGCGAGCCCGCCCCCGAGCGCATCCTGGATGCTTGGCAGCGCGACGTTGACGGCGGTGCCGTCGATCAGCGCGATGCTCGAGCCGAGGATGCACGCGATCAGCGTCAGGCGCTTGCGCGCGGCGTCCGAGCTAGTGTCGTGAGTCATAAATTCGCTGGCATTTCCCGGCGTCTGAACGCGCCTGACGTCCGCCGTCGCCGCCCATGTGCCACCGGCACACTCACCGGCGCCGCCGGGCCGTCAGATCGTGTCCATCCATCCGGCAAATGCTGACCGAATTTATGACTCAAGACACGGGTGAGCATCTGCCACTGCACGGTAGCCACCCGCTGGTGCGTCCGCTCATCCGCTAGCGTGCCCGCTCATGGACCAGGCGGGTCAGCAGCTTTGGTCGGCGGTCGATCGCTATATCAGCGAGCAGTTGGTTCCCGCAGATCCGGCTCTCGACGCGGCGCAGCGCGACAGCGAGGCGGCCGGCCTGCCGCCGATCGCGGTTACGCCGAACCAGGGCAGGCTGCTGGAATTGCTGGCGCGCATGCAGGGGGCGCGCGCGATCCTCGAGCTCGGCACGCTGGGCGGCTACAGCACGATCTGGCTGGCGCGGGCGCTGGCGCCCGGGGGCCGCGTGGTCACGGTCGAGGCCGAGCCCGGCTTCGCCGAGGTGGCGCGCGCCAACATCGCCCGGGCCGGCTGTGCGGATGCGGTCGAGCTGAGAGTGGGCAAGGCGCTCGAGGTGCTGCCCGAGCTGCAGGCCGAGGGCGCCGGACCGTTCGACCTGATCTTCATCGATGCCGACAAGGGCAACTATCCCGGCTATCTGGAATGGTCCTTGCAGCTGTCGCGGCCCGGGACGGTGATCATCGGCGACAACGTCGTGCGCGACGGCGCGATCCTCGAGCCGGACAAACCGGACCCGCGCACCGGCGACGCCGATCTGCTGGGCGGGGTGCAGCGCTTCTACGAGCTGCTCTCGTCCGATCCGCGCGTGCGCGCGACCGCGATCCAGACGGTCGGCGACAAGGGCCACGACGGGTTCGCCCTCGCGATCGTCGAACCCTAGGCCGGTCTTCACCCACGAGCCCGCGCCTGCGTGGCGGCGTACGGCCCGGCGAGCGTGTGCTGACGCAGGAAGTCCCACGCCAGCCATGCGGCGGAGACCGTGCTCGACTGCCCGGCGTCGGGCGGCAGTCCACCTGGCAGCTGATGGCCGCCGCCGAAGATCTCGACGTGCTCGACCCTGGCGCCGTCGGCGCAGTCGGTCCATTCGAAGCGCTCGGCGCGCGGCGCGATCCGGCTGGCGAACGGCGTGCCGCGACATCGGTCGTGTTCGTGCCAGGCCCACAGCCACGGCCACACGGCGCCCGCGCCATTCGGAGGCGTGCCGTTGTAGGGGACGACGGTGTCGGCCGTTCCGTGGATCTCGATCACCGAGACGGGATTGGTTGGGTCACACGGTGGCAGGCTGGAGTAGCCGCCGGCGATCGAGGCGATTCCGGCGAAGCGTTCGCTCAGTTCGCACGCCAGCCTGGCGGCCATGCCGCCACCATTGGACACACCGGCTGCGTAGATGCGGCTTGGATCGACGCAAAGCTGGCTTTCCAGATAGTCGAGCAGGTCCGCGATGAACTGCACGTCGGCGGGGCCGCCGTCGGCCTGGTGATCGTTGATGTTCCAGAAGGTGTGCCCGTCCGCCTTGTCGATCGGATTGGGATAGACGGCGATGAAGCCTTCGGCGTCGGCCAGTTCGGTGAAGCCCGAGTAGGTCTGGAAGAACTTTCCGCCGGCGCCGTGCAGACCTACGAGCACAGGCAGGCGCTGGCCGGCCTCGGCCGGCGGCACGTCGATCAGGGCCGTGCGCTCGATGCCGCTGCTCAGCACGGTTATCTGGCTCTCACCGGGCGTGGCCGCCTGTTGGCACGGATCGACGAGAGCTTGGGCAGCGCTTTGAGGCCCGGGCGCGAGTTGCGCGCCGAGCGCGGCCAGCGTTGCCAGGAGCAGACCGATGCGCACACGGCCGATGCCCACACGGCAAAGATATCGGCTGGTCCACGCCGAGCGCCCCACTTGCGAGCGGCGCTGGAAGATCGGGGGCGCGACCGGCTCTCGCGCGGGCGGGTGGCGTTAGCATCTCGTCCGCAACGCTCCCTGCGCTCTTGCCGACAAGGACCCTCAGAGCTCACTGGCCTCGCAGAGCTCGTCGCCGCCGAGTCGTCGCGGCGCGGGCGCTGGTGCCGGCGGCTGCGCTTGCCGGACTGGCGACTGGACTTGGCGCGGCGGCTTTGCTGCTGGGGTCGGGGAGCGCGATCGCGCTCGAGATCTACGGCGGCCCGTTCCCGCTTGCGGGGGCCGGGGGCTGCTTGCGCGACTCCGGCGTCGAACCCCCCGGCGGCCAGGTCTGCGCAGGCAGCGCAAATGGGCTGGCAGGAGCCCAGGCGCTCGCCGTCAGTCCCGATGGCGCGAACGTGTACGTGGCTGGCGAAGGCGCGGTCGTGGCGCTCGCCCGCAACCGCTATAGCGGAGCGCTTCAGCCGGCGCTGTCGCCGTCCGCGCGGGCGTGCGTGGCCGCGAGCAGCGGTATCGCGTGCGCGAGCGACGACGCGGCCTTGACCGGCGCAGACGCCGTGGCCGTCAGCCCGAACGGGCGGTTTGTGTACGTGGGCGCTTCCGATTCGGCGTCCGTGAGCGCTTTCGAGCGCGGGCAAGACGGCGTGCTCGAGCCGGTCGCGTTCAGGGTGCTCGTGCCGGTGGCGCACAGAGGGAGCGCCAGGCACGCGAGCCACCCGCCGCCGAGCGTGTACTTCGGCTGCGTCGCCGGCAGCCGGCTCGCAGGCGCTCCCGAGCCGCGCTGCGGAGTGAGCGTGGGAGGGCTCAACGGCGTGGACGCACTGGCGATCAGCCCGGATGGGCGCTACCTGTACGCGGTCTCGTACGGGCTGCAGGCGGGCCAGGACTCGGTGGTGGCGCTCCAGATCGAACCTCGCAGCGGGGCTCTGCGCCCATTGCCGAGCGGCGGCGGCTGCTGGCAAAGCCTGCCGGGGAGCGACTGCCCTGCGGTCGCCGGTCTCGAGGGCGCGAGCGCGGTCACGATCTCACCGGACGGGCGCTTCCTGTATGTGGCGTCGGAGGTGAGCGGCGCGGTCAGAGGCTTCACGCGCAACCTGTCGACCGGCGCCATCACGCCCATGTACGGCAATGGCGGGTGCGTGTCTTCCGGTAACTACGCGCGCATGGACAAGTCGTGCGAACTGAAGGTGCCGCAGCTCGGGGGGGCGCGGTCGCTTGCATTGAGCCCGGACGGCCGGGAGCTGTACGTGGCCGCGTTCGCGCCGGGCGCCGTGGTGACGCTTGGGCGCAATACGAGCGACGGGCGGCTGCTGGCGCTGCCGGCGAACTGCATGCAGGCCCAAGCCGACAGCAGTTGTCCGATGGGGCGGACCCAGCTGCGCGGTGCGGCGGCGCTGGCGCTGGCGCCGGGGGGCGGGATTCTTTACGTGCTCGCCGAGGGAGCAGACGCGCTGGTCGAGCTGCGGCGCGATCCCGCCGAGGGGACGCTGACGTTGACGGGCGAAACGCCGGTGGCGAGCGACCCGTTGAGCGGGCCCGTGGCGATCGCGCTGTCACCGAGCGGCGAGAACGTCTACATGGCGTCGCCGTTCGACAATGGCGTGGCGGCGTTGATGGCGGAGGAATGACCGCACGACTGGACGGCGTCAGGCAAGACGCTATCCGAGGTCAGACAGCCGCTGGAACGGCGAGCGGCGCCTCGAGCCAACCCTGGCTGCCGACGGGCGACCCGGGCTCAGAGCGGCAGTTCGGTCGCGGGGTTCTCGGGTAGCTCGGCGAGCGCTGCGGCCAGGTCGGCGGCCTCGTCGATCGTGCGAGCCTTCTCGTCGATCCAGCGCTCGAGGAAGCGCAGCGCGTAGGCGTCATACTCCGACGGGCTCTGGCGGGCGATCAGCGGCAGGAGCTTGCTCGCGTGTTCGAGCGGTATCGGACGTCCGTGCACACGAGCGTAATCGCGGGCGACCACGACGGCCTCCTGCAGGTTGTCGCACTCGACGGCCTGCTCGATCTGGCGCAGGGGTTGTCGTGGCGAGTTGCGCATCGAACGCATGTTCGCATACTTGTCAAGGGTTGTCTATGCCGAGCAGTTCGACCAGTCGGCGCAACTCCGCCGGCCGACTCGGCGCCGGCGACGGGCCGATTTCAGGGCGACCAGAGGCAGCGCTAGCGTGCACAGCGTGGATCTCTACGAGGCGATGCGCTGCGCCCCGACGACGCGGCGCTTCAGATCCGACCCCGTGCCACAGGACGTGCTGGTGCGCGCGCTCGGCAACGCCCGCTTCGCTCCGAGTGGCGGCAACCGCCAAGGCTGGCGCGTGGTGGTCGTGCGCGATCCAGAGCGCCGCAGGGAGCTGCGCGATCTGTACCTGCCGGGCTGGCGCGAGTACATGCGGCAGACGGGCGGGGCGCAGATGCTCGAGGAACCCGCTGCGTTCGACGAAGCGGCCGTCAGGCGGATGCGCGGCGCCAACGAATACGCGGAGGGCCTCGCGGAGGTGCCGGTTCACCTCGTGATCGGCGTGCGTTTGCCCGACCTCGCCGTCACCGACGCGCGGCTGCCACGCCAGAGCATCGTGGGCGGCGCCTCGATCTACCCGTTCACGCAGAACCTGTTGCTGGCGCTTCGCGCAGAGGGACTCGGCGCAGCGCTGACGACATTGCTGATACCGGCCGAGGCGGAGGTCAAGCGCCTGCTGGAGATACCCGAGGAGATCGGGCTCGCGGCGCACATCGGCGTGGGCTACCGCGCCGATCCGTGGCCGACGACACTGTCACGAAAAGCGGTCGACGAGTTCGCGTTCGCCGAGCGTTTCGGTGGTGCGCTGTCGTAGCCGAGACGAGCGTCAGGAGGTGAAAGCGAAACCGCGCGTGCGTGTCTGCCTTGGCCGATGCTCAGCAGCCGGTGGCGTCACGCAACGTCCGGCATGCCTGAGCCATGCGTTGAGAAGAAAGCGCGGTGACCCGGCGTCTGAATGTCTCGCGCGGCAGTGTGTGCAGGTTGTCGAAATTGACGACGCAATCCGATGGGACGCCGTCCTCCGACGGCGTGAGCGCGAGCTCGGAGACCAGTCCTCGCTCGGTCCGCGTCAGCGCCGCAACGACGAGCGAGCCGATGCGATCGGCAATCGGTTCGCGTGTGAGGATCAGCACCGGGCGATCCCCGCCGAGCGTCGCGGCGAACCAGATCTCACCCCGCTGCATCGCTCCAATCGGCCCAGTCCTCAGCGGACCCCCAATCGGCGATCTCCGACAGCGACCTCTCCGCGGCGGTCAATGGCGCGCGCTGCCACGCGTCGAGTTCGTGCTCGCGGTTCAGTGTGGCCAGATGGCGATGCACGGCGTCGCGCAGGACCTCCGAACGATCCACGCCCAACGCTTCAGCCCAGCGTTGGATAGCTTTCGCCTCATCGTCCTGGACCCGGAAGCTCAGCATTGTCATACGGTCAATATATCGCGTATGACACCGACGGTCCTCGATCGGCGGGTCGCGGCAGACGTCGTCTGGGGGAGAACGAGCACGAGCCCGACTCGCCCGCTTCGCAATCGTTCCCCCGTCCCGCCACAAGAACCAACGATTTGCGGCGAAACGAGGATCCAGTGGAGACGGCGGGTGCGACGGGTGCGAAACCGCCTGCTTATCGGTCGTTTTGGTCAGGCCTCTGCTACCCGCTTGCTACCAGCAGACGCGTTCGCGCCGGCGACTGCGAGCTTCAGGCGGTCCCGCGCACGATCCTCCGAGGGATGTCCGTACAGCACTTGGACCAGCCGCCCGCCGTCGCTGTGTCCGAGCTGCACGGCGACGTCCGCTGGGGTGACACCATGTTCAAGCAGGAGCGTCGGGCACGCGTGACGAAGGCTGTACAGGTCGAGCGGCCGCCCCCCGTACTGGACCCAGGCAGCCTTCAGCCGCCGCCACATGTAGGACAGCGATCCCTTGCTGAGCCTCTTGCCGCGAGCTGTGTAGAAAACGTAGGGGCTGTCCAGGCGGCGCGGCAGCTGCGTGAGAGCCGCGAGCGCCGGCGGCTGGCGCCCACCTGGCTCAAAGCGAGGACCCCCCGGCGGGATGGGCCCAGGTCTGGTTGCGCTATGCACCAGCGCGGAACCCCGTGCCGCCGGCGCTGAGCAGGAGGCCCAGAGGTCGGGTCGAACCCCTCCGCATAGCTGCCCAAGACGACATTCGCGAGCGGGAGATGCGAACCCTGTTCAACCTCACCCGTCCCGAGGAGGCCGGCCGGTCAGACGTCGACGCGGTGCTCGAGCTGAAAGGACGCGGCGTGCCGGCTTCGCTCGCCGGACGCACGGTCTCATTCGAGCTGAAGTCCGCGACGGGCGGGCGTCCCACCATCTCAACCGTTCGCGACTTCGGGCTGCACCACCTTGAGAAGTGGCGGAAGCTGCATTGGATATTCGGCGTATACGCGCGCGATCGACGTGGGGACCAGAGGCTTCAGTACTGCCTCTACGGCTCGCCCCGTGCGATGAAGCCGTGGTTCGACCGAATGTCGGCCTACATCCAGCCCGATGTGGCCCTGGCTGAGCACGTTCCTGCGCTCATCACCGACAAGACGTTGACGGCAATCCTAGGCAAAGCCGCGAGGTTCGATCGGGACGACGCCAAACGCCTGATGAAGAACCAATACGGAGCTGACGACTATGACGACGCGTCAGACCTCCCGGGCGGCAGATACTCCCGTAGGGCCATGCTCCAGATGCTTCAGGAGCGCTGCGGATATGTGATCCAACGTGGGGCGACGTTGAACAACCCCCATATCCCGGCCGCGTTCTTCGAGGGATGGGAGCACATCGCCGATGACCACGCCGCCCGGCTGCGGGAGCTCGTGATCACCGCGCTGACGAGCCGTCGCTGAGCCTCAGGCGTCCGCGTCGGCGCCTACTGTGCTTGAGCGATGAGCACGCCCGACGCCACCGAGACGATCTTCGACCATCAGGGCGGCACCGCCGCCCCGTGGTACGAGGCGCGCGATCTCAGCGACGAGAAGCGGGCATTCTTTCGCGAGCGGGCGTTGCGCTCGCGGACCGCAAAGCTGGCCGCGCTCGAGGCCGAGCCGGCCGCCGACTTCGTCGCGCATCGACCCGCGCTCGACCCAGCGCAGCTTATGCCGTGCGTCGGCCCGCACCTTCTACCGGCGCTTTCGCTGTTCTCGGGCGGGGGTGGCCTGGATCTGGGTTTCGAGCGTGCCGGGTTCGCCCACATCGCGTCCTACGACACGCTCGAGGCAGCGGGAGAGACGCTTCTTGCAAACCGCCCGTCTTGGGAGGTTCATTCACAAGACGACGGTGACGTTCGCGGCGTCGACTGGCGCCGCCTCCGGGGCGAGCTGGCAGTGCTGCATGGGGGACCCCCCTGTCAGCCATTCTCGGTCGCGGGTCGCCAGCGCGGGCAGGCCGACGCACGGAACATGCTTCCCGAGTTCCTGCGCGCCGTGCTGGAGTCGCGCCCGCTCGCCTTCGTCTGTGAGAACGTGCCTGCGCTCGCGGGCCCGAAGTTCGCCCCCTATCTGCACAAGCACTTCCTCGGTCCGCTGTCGCGCGAGTACTGCGTCACACGGTTTCGACTCAGCGCCCACGACTTCGGAGTGCCGCAACTCCGCCACCGGGTGTTCTTCGTTGGATTCCGCTCGTCGCGCGCGCTCCAGCGCTTCCAACCCCCAGACCCAACCCACCGCGCGGACCATCTCGCGCGTGGCCCGGCGCCCGCGCTGACCGCACGGAAGCGCACACTTGGCGTCCGTGCGGCGCTTGGCCTCGGCGATATCGGTGTGGACGGTCTGGCACCGACCGTTCGGAGCACCCTGACCGGCCCGCGCCACACGACATCGATCCTCTCGAGCGTGTCCGCGCAGCGTGCCTGGGCCGAGCTTCAGATATGGCCGAACGGCGTCGCACGGACACGGTCCGCGGCTGCCCGTTTTCCCACCGAGAATGGCCACTTCAGGCTCGCGGTCGCCGACGTGGCCCTGCTCCAGGGCTTCCCCTCCTGGTGGCACTTCCATGGCGCCGTCTACATGTCGCTCGGGCAGATCGGCAACTCGGTCGCCCCGCCGATCGCCTACCGCGTTGCCCGTGCGGTCGCGCACGCGCTCGGCGTGTGAGACGCTGGGTGCGTGAGCACCCCGTCGCCTGCACCGAGCAGCTACACCGCGCGCCGCACGATGGAGGCGAACCGTCGGCGGGACACCGGCCCTGAGGTTCGGCTGCGGTCATTGCTGCACCGCGCGGGTCATCGGTTTCGGTGCGATTACCCGGTGCCTCTCGGCCGGCGCACCGTGCGAGTGGACGTGGCGTTCCCCCGACGGCGGCTAGCCGTATTCATCGACGGGTGCTTCTGGCACGGCTGTCCCGAACACGGACAGATCCCGGTCGCGAACCGCGAGTATTGGGCGCCCAAGCTCGCGCGGAACTCCGAGCGAGACGGCGAACTCGACGGCGCCCTCCAGGCAGACGGCTGGACGGTCCTGCGCTTCTGGGAGCACACCCCACCGGCCGAGGCAGCGCAGGCGGTCGAGCGGTGGCTGATGAAAGTTGACGAGGGACTCCCGCATACGCCTGAAGGCGGGGGCTGAGATGCCCTCATTGGAGAGATCCTTATCTCGCGCCGCCGACGGCGCCCTCGAGCACACAAGCGCGCGCGCCGCCGGAATGCCGCGGCGCTAGCGGACCCCGTCCTTCGAGCCGACGGCTTCGCTCAAGCAGGTGGAGTCAAATGGGCAACGATCGCGGCGCTTTGCACCACTTGACGTCTTTCTTGGCGGCGGCGAGGTACTCGTCTTCCGGTGCTACGAGAGCGTTGTAGTTGACGCTCATGTTCATGCCCGCGTCGTTGTCCAACGGGGGTCCCTTCCACGCCTCGCGCATAGCGCTACCGGCAATCTCTCGACTCCGAGTGACCAGCGCGTCGTACCTGGCCGACACGGCGGGGCTCTCCGTGCTGAGCTGCGCACGGTAGTTGCTGATCGATTGCTGCACTTCGTGGAGCGCTTCGGAGATGCGCAACCGCTCTTCATTGCCGATCTCCTCGTGTCCTTCGATCGGTGCGCGGCGGCGGTTGATCCTGAACGGAAACTCCTGGTAGGCGACGACGGCGGCGAAGGCGTCAGCGTATAGCTGCTTGCGGCGAGTGTGGTCGGCTCGGATGCCGTTGGCGACCCACGCGAGTACACCGCTCAGCAGCGGTATCCCCAGCGGGAGCGCGACCGCCACCCAGTCGGTGGACGCCATGACGATCACGCCGCCTCCTTCTCGACGCCGTGTGGCGCCTCGGGACCCGGCCATTCGCCGTACAGGCGCCAGTACGCCTCGCGGAACAGGTGCACGCGCGCATGCTGCACGAGGCTCAGCAGCCCATCCTCCGGTTGCCACACGAGGTCCGGGCCGTCGTCTGGGTACCACATGCAAAGGTGCCCATCGGGGTAGCGGTGAGGCGACCGAGTCGGCCCGTCCGCCTTCACCGATCGGACAAACGGGCGGCCGCGGTTGCCCAGCGTGATCGTGATCCGGCGCCACTCGTTGAACTCAGGCACGGTCACGTGCAGCGTGTACACGACTGCGCCCGTCCTTCCCCTGCCGGTTCTGCTCACGCGCATCGACGGGAACGCCCGGTGCGCCTCGCCCTCGAACCGGAGCCGGTAGCGGAAGTCGTCGTACCAGCCGCCGGGGTTAGCACGTCTCATCGCCGTACGCCCGCGAGGACTTGAGCTCCTCGGCGCCGACCCCGAACGCCGCGCCGATGCGCGTGCGGTCTTGCCGCAGGAGGGCGTCGCCGAGGCTGCGCGTGCCCGATCCGCCCGCGATGTAGTCGGGAAACACGCGCGCGAGGGCATCTTCGGCAGCGCCCAGGTCGTCAGCCTCGACGGCTTGTGCGATGGCGTCGCCGAGCTCGCGCAGCCGCGCGGTCGCCATGGCGCGTGTCACGCCGTCCGGCAGCTTGATCGGGTCGGAGACGCCCGCCGGGTCCGGCGTGAGCCCGGCCGACAACTGGCGGGCACCGTCGAGCAGCAGGTCGCGCAGGCTCTCGGCGATCGTGCTGTCCCAGTCCACGAGCTCGATCGCCAGCGCCTCGAGGTTGAACGAGCTGACCACCGGCGTCTCGCCCTGTTTGACCGCCGCCTTCGCCAGGCGGATCACGCGCGCGCGGTGCACGCGCGCGGACACGTCGAGGTCGTTCAGCAACCGCGTGTGCTCCTCAGGGTCCGACGCGTCCCA
Source organism: Solirubrobacteraceae bacterium (assembly GCA_035507415.1). GTDB lineage: Bacteria > Actinomycetota > Thermoleophilia > Solirubrobacterales > Solirubrobacteraceae > Palsa-744. The sequence goes on along the minus strand of DATJOF010000018.1, from coordinate 63,937 downwards.
GTCGGGGCGCTCGGTGTTCGGGATCCAGCGCCCGGGACCCTCGGCGCGCGTGAGCGCCACAATCAGGTCCACGCTCGGGTCCTGCTCGCCGTCGAGCGGCTCGTTGAACTTCACCAGGATCGCCCGCTTGAGCACCTCGCACGTGGCCTGCGCATACTCCTCGCGCACGCCGGCGAGCACGTGATCGGCCATCGCGGTGACGATCGCGTTCGGCGGCACGTCGTTCCCGTCGGGGCCCAGCTCCGGGTACGTGCGCCTGTCGAGCACCAAGCCAGCGTCGGCGTCGGAAATCGGCTTGTTGACAGTCGCGTGGGCAACGCTGCCGGAGTCGAACGTCTTCAGCGCCCCAGGAAAGCTGCGCGCGTGCCGCTTGACGAGGTTGCGCCTCGCCTTCGCCTCCCTGAGGACGTCGTCGTCCACGGCGATCTGCCGGCGGACGTCAGTCAGGACCTGCCCGCGTAATCGGCCGTGGTGATGCCAGCCATACCTAAGCCTCGGTCTGGAAATGAACACGCTGAAAGGCTCGCTGACAATCGGCCATCACACCGATCACGAAACCTCAAATCGGATCGTCCCGCACGTGCCGGACGGAAGCCGGAGGGGAGACCGACGAACTGCTCCCCGTCGGACCGGGGTGATGAAGCCCGGTCCGACGGGGCCAGGCGTGTTCATGGAAGCGGCACGGCAGCCGTATTTCTACACGACGACGCTGACGGACAGTCCTGCGCGGGCTCGTGTGGCCGGCCCAGCGCCCGCTCAGGAGGCGGGCGGCGGGGCTTGAGGCTGGCCCTCCGCCGCTCCCGGTGTTGTCGGCTGCACGGTCTCATGCCGGGCTGGCCTTTAACCATCCGGTCCTCCTGCTTGGCTAGAGGTGAACGGCGAGTTCTCCCCCGCCTCAAGGCTCTGGAGCCCCTCAAGCGCAACAGTGGCGTCGACGAAATCGTCTTGGGGCTCTGCGGGCGGTGCACCGCATGCCGGGCAGGCGCTGGGGCCGAAGTCGAAGACCTGGTGCAGCGCAGCGTGGAGCACGCCGGTCACGCGCAGCATTTCCCTCGTGTGCCACTCGCTTTCCCGCCAACGTCTGGGCTCGACCAACGGCTGCATGCCGCGTGCTGCGAGGTCCACGTCGCGCTCGAGCAGCTGAATCAGAAATCTTGCGGCGTCAGCCCCCTGGCTGTACTTCCGCCAAGCGGCCCAGAAGGGCAGTCGCGGGTCTTGTGCCTGCTGCGCGTCGCGTTCCTGTTGAAGCAGCTTCTTCGCCAGCCGCTCATGCTTGCTCAGCTCCTCTCGTGCTCGACGCCGGGCCTGTTTTTCGGCCCTGCTCGTCGCGTCATCTTCATCTAGAGCATGCAACAGGTCCGTGTGTTTGAAGAGTTCGTAGACGAACCGCTTGCGGTCGGCGACGGGGAAACTCTCAAGGGGTCTTCTGCGGGTCTTTCCCTCGGCTTCCGCTTGCCGTCGCGCCGCTTTGGGCCCTGCCGCGGCCCGCACCGAATCCACGCGCTCGACCGGCGCCTGCGCAAAGACTTGGACCTTCTTTCCGCGCGCGTTGGGCACGTGATCGACGACTTCGACCAGGGTCATCTTCACGAGGTCGGAGCAGTGGGGGCCGACCGATTTCACGATCAAGCCCGTGCGCTCGGCCACGTCCTCGACGGTGCCCGGCTCGGCCAGGGCGGCGTACACCGCCCTGGCCTGCGGGCCCAGCTTCGGTTGCATTTACGAGCGGCCGGAGCCCAGCGCCGGCGTCACGCCCAGGGCGGCAGCCGTCTTGGCTGCCGTGGCCTCAAGCTCTTGTCTGATGCGCGTCTCGAGCCCGCGCTGGCGCGAGATCGCAAGCTCGGCGTCCTTTCGGTGTTTTTCTCCGGCCCTGACCATCTTCTCGTCGCCGGGGTTCATGTAGTCCTCCATGATCATCTCGTGGTCGCGCGTCAGGTATACGCACGAGACGTTGCCGATTTTGCGTCGGCAGAGCAGGACGTCGGTCGCGCCCGCGATCGACCCCAGCGCGACCTGGACGCGGCCCGTGTGTGACGGCTGTACGAATGTCCACACGAGGCCTGCCAGAAGGTCGGCCACTTCGCGCTCGATCTCGTCCTCGTCGTCGCACCTCGGTCCGTGGGGGAACACTTTCTCGTAGAGCTTCTCGCGGGTCAGAGCTCGTTCGAGCCGTTCGTCTGTGCCTTCCGCCACAGCCTCGGCGATCAGGACGCCCGCCGCGCGCTCGGCCATCTTGTCGTTCAGGCGGATCGTTCTTCCGTCCTTGCCTTCCTTGGTGTAGCCCTCGGCGGCGCACACCTCGTCGGCGCGAGTGTCGCGGGCGTTCACGTCATGTAGCTGCGCATCAGGCGCAACGGTAGTGCTACTCATCTTTTACCTCCTCGGTCTCCCTGCACTCGTAGTGCTCGGGTAGCGAATGAAAGTTGCGGTCGTGAGTTCGGCCGCCGGCGGGGAGGATACACGATCGCGCATTTCGGCGCGCCCTGTCGATCCCGTGTGTGCCCCGCTTGGCGCACAGCGGCAGTCAGCCGGTCGTCTCGCGGCTACCGCTGCTACCCAGTCGCCGCCGCGGGGTGCTACCAGACCCTGTAGCAACCGCACGAGCATCGCGCTGTTTGCGGCCTCCGCGTTCAGGGTCCTTCGCAGGGCCAACCTGCTAGTCATGCCTGCAAGGGCCGCGAATTCGCGGCCCTTCGCGGCTTTCCGTACCAGTGGAGACGGCGGGAATCGAACCCGCGTCCGCGACCGCGTGGAGATGGCTTCTACGAGCGTAGCCGGCGCTCTGGTCTCATCCCCCGCTCGCCTCGCCGGCCGGGTTGCGGGGGACCAGCCTCCTGAGATGTTCCCGGTTTGGCGGAGGCGGACCGCCCCGGGTTAGCCCGCTTTCTGATCCCGGCCTTCCCCGCCGCGGGCGAGCGGGGCCCGAGACCTCCGATCTAGTTTCTAGCTAGACCGCGAGGGCGAACTCATGATGGTCCGCACTTATGGTTTTCCGGGTGTTTTACGAGGCCGCCCGGAACCTCGACTCGCGACCATCCGCACGAACCGACCGCGTCGAAGCCTGTCGTCCCCGGATGTTGCTTCCACGATCTTAGCCCAAGCAGCTCGAGCTCCCCGAGCGCCGAGATCGAACTCCACGGCCAGACGGCAGGCGCCGCGACCGGCGCATCGAGCGGGCTCCCAACCGGCTCAAGTAGAGAAGGCGCCCCCAACGACCCAATCGAACAGGCGCCCCGGACCGGCTCACGACGAACAACCTGGGGCGCCTGCACAAACAAGTCGACGCGGTCCCGGGCCGTTCGAGGAACCTCCACGTCCGACCCGAGGGTCTTCTGCGGTTCGGTGGCGCGGCCTCACACCTCAGTGGCCTCGCTCTTCACGGCTCGGTTCCGCGTCTGGGTCCAAGGTACCCCTCTGCGCAAACGAATGCAAGTCTCTTCAGACCTGCTGTCCGCATCGTCCGGGGAAAAGGTAGGAGCGGCCCGTTCAGGGCACAGACGGCCCGTACGCAAAGTGCGGACGACTCTGCCACGCAGGGTGGCGACGTTCCCGCCCGCCGGCTGCGACGGCCCTACCAGCCACGCCCGGCAGCCACGCCGACTGGGACCCGCCACGAGCGCCTTAGGAACGACTTATCACTGCTGCCACAATGTGACTATGGAGAGCAGCGACTTCTCGATCCCGGCCTCCCCGGTCACGGGCCCCCCGGCCGCGTCCGCGAGACCCGTCGAAGCGTCCTACCCGACCCATGCCCACCCGGTCGCGGTGCCGGGCGCGCCGGCCGGCCACGCCTCTGATCAGAGCACCGGCGATGATCCGTTCGCCGTGGGGCGCCGCTCGCGCCTGCAGTCGTTGCGCAAGCGGATCGGCAGCATCCTCGCGGCGATCGGCGCGGCCGTCGCCAAGTTCTGGGCGGCCATCAAGGGGCTGGTGCTGCTGCTGCCGAAGGTCAAGCTGCTGGGCACGCTGGGTACCGCGCTCGTCTCGGTCGTGGCCTACAGCCTGTTCTTCGGCTGGGCGTTCGCCGTCGGGTTCGTGGTGCTGCTGTTCGTGCACGAGATGGGCCATGTGTTCCAGCTGCGGCGCGAGGGAGTCAGGGACGCGAGCGCGCCGATGTTCATCCCGTTTCTGGGTGCGGCGATCTTCTCCAAGTCGCTCGGCGACAACGCGCTCGCCGAGGCGCGCGTCGGCCTGGCCGGCCCGATCCTCGGCACACTCGGCTCGGCCGGCTGCCTCGTCCTGGCCGAAGTCACGAACAGCAACCTGTTGCGGGCGCTCGCCTACATCGGCTTCTTCCTGAACCTGATCAACCTGATCCCGGTCGTGCCGTTCGACGGCGGTCGCGCGATGGCGGCGATGGCGCCGGCGATGTGGTTCGTCGGTCTCGGGGCGCTCCTCATCCTCCTGCTCATCACCGGCAGTCCGTTCCTGCTCATATTCCTGTTCCTCGGCTTCATGGAAACCCGCCGGCGCTGGCGTGAACGTCGCACCCGCTCGCTCGAGCAGGCCGCCTACTACCGCATCACGCCGCGTCAGCGCATGCTTGTAGGTGTCGTGTATGTCGCCTTGATCGCGCTGCTGGTGCTGGGCATGGACGCCTCGCACGTGCTCTCGGCCGGCGGGCACAGCTTCCGCACGCTCTAGAGCCAACCCTCCACCGCCACGCGCAGCGGCTTCGCGGTGCACTCTGCGCACCTCCCTCCGCGCGCCATTCCTTGGCCGCACCATCCCTCCGTGCACCTGTCTAACGGCGCGCTTCGCGCACGGCGCGTTCCATGTCCCGCTTGGATTCGCGCTCGCGGATGGTCTGGCGCTTGTCGTAGAGGTCCTTGCCGCGCGCCAGCGCGATCTCGACCTTGGCGTGCGAGCCCGCGAAGTAGATCCGCGTCGGCACGAGCGTGAGCCCGCGCTCGGCGACGCTCATCGCCAGGCGGTCGAGCTCGCGGCGATGCACGAGCAGCTTGCGTGGGCGCTCGGGGTCGTGGTTCTCGCGCGAGGCAGGACTGTACGGTGGTATGTGCACCGAGTACAGCCACAGCTCGCCGTCTTTGATCGCGGCATAGCCGTCCTTGAGCTGCGCGCCGGACTCGCGCAGCGACTTGACCTCGGTGCCTTCCAGCACGATGCCGCACTCGATCCGCTCGATCAGCTCGTAGCGATATGACGCGTAGCGATTGGACGCCACATCGCCGGCGCCGATCTTGCGCTTGCTTTTCTTCGTCTTGGCCATGCCTGGGCAGCCAGGCTAACGCGCTCAGGCAGGCAGCAGGTCCACGCGTCCGCGTGCGGCGTCGATGCTGTCCACGCGCACGGCGATCGGGTCTCCGAGCCGGACCGTGGCGCCCGAGCGCTGGCCGCGCAGCACCGTCTCCTGCTCGTTCAGCTCCCACCAGTCGCCGCTATGCGCCCGCTCATCGCCGGGGCCGGGGCGTGCCCGCTCGCCAGCGCGAGTCCTCTCGCCGGCGCGCGCCCGGTTGCCAGCCCATGCGCGGCCACCGGGGTCGCCGGTGCGCAGGCGCCTGACCGGCAGCATGCCCTCATAGAGGGGCGCCGGCGTGGGTGGCGCGCCGAACGCGACGAACACGCCCGCCGAGATCAGGCCGGCTACCTCGCCGCTGAACGTCTGCTCCCAGCCGCCCTCGTACAGCAGGCGCTCGAGCGCGAAGCAGCGGGCGATATCGTCGCCCGCGCGCTCGATCGCCATCGCCTCGCGCTCGCGTTCGGAGGTCCACTCCCCCAGCGTGCGCAGCTCCTCGGCCCGCGGGGCCGGCTGATCCGCGAACGTCGAGCACAGCGCGCGGTGACAGACGAGATCGGGGTAGCGCCGGATCGGCGAGGTGAAGTGGCAGTAGCAGGCCGAGTGCAGGCCCGCATGGCCGATGTTGCTTGGCGAGTAGTAAGCCTGTTGCAGCGAGCGCAGGATCAGGCCGGTCAGCGCGATCCGCCCGCCCCAGCGGCCCTCCCGTCCCACGACGCGCTGGATGTGGCGCTCGACGCGCTGCGAGAGCTCGGCCAGCACGGTGGCGGCCTGCGACGGTGACATCGCGTCCGGCACGGGCGGCGTCGGCACCCCGAGCGACCCGAGCTGCTCGATCAGCCGCAGCACGCGGGCGGGCTCCGGACGCTCGTGCACGCGGTACAGGCACGGGATCTTGTGCCGGGCGAGATGCTGCGCGACGGCTTCGTTGGCGGCGATCATCAGGTGCTCGATCAGTGCGTGCGACTCGCTGTGATCGCGCACCGTCAGCGCGCTGACGTGCCCTTTCGCGTCGAACGCGAACTCGGGCTCCTCGGAGTCGAGCGCCAGCGCGCCGGCCTGGGCGCGCGCGTGCGCCAGCGCCCTGGCGACCTCGCGACCCGCCTGCAGCGCGGACGCCCAGGGCTCGCGGGCGCTCTCGCGGCCGTCGAAGATCCGCTCGACCTGGTCGTAGTCGAGACGCGCGTCCGAGCGGATCAGCGAACGGTAGAACGCGCTGCGCACCGCCCGCGCGCCCTGGAAGTCCAGCTCCACCGTAACCGCGGCGCGCGCCAGCCCGGGCACCAGCGAGCAGGCGCCCTCGGAGAGCGCCGGCGGCAGCATCGGCTCGACCGTTCCGGGGAGGTAAACGCTCGTGCCGCGCCGGCGCGCCTCGTGATCGACGGGCGCTCCCTCGGGCACGTAGAGGCTGACGTCCGCGATGTGGACCCAGACACGCACACCGCCCGCGGGCAGCCGCTGCGCCGAGATCGCATCGTCGAAGTCGCGCGCGCTGAGCGGATCTACCGTGAACGTGCAGAGATCGCGCAGGTCGCGTCTGCGCCCGGCCGCCACTTCGCTCTCGGCACGCTCGGCTCCCGACGCGCGGGCGTGCCCGGCGTCCCGCTCGACCTGCTCGTCGAAGCTCCGCGCGAGCCCGCGATCGAGCGCGAGCGCCTCGATCGCGTCGAGCGCCACGTCGGGGCGCCCGATCACCCGCGCGATCGTGGCGCGGCCTCGCCCCGCGCGCCCGGCGGTCCGCACGAGCACCAGGTCGCCGACGTTTGCGACCCCCGCGTGCGAGCCGATCACTCGGTTCGAGGCGAGCGTGACTCGCCGTCCGTTCGCGCCGGGGGCGCTCGCCGCGCCGGCCCGCGGCGCCGGGAAGTACGGCTCGGCCGCCCAGAACCTGCCCCGCTTCTCTACGGTCGCGACGAGCGAGTCGCTCACTTGGCATGCTGCCAGGCCGGCGCGGGGCTCACTTGACTTTGGCGGCCAGCGTGTTCAGCGCGACCTCGAGGCCGTGTTCGCTGTCGACTCCGTGCGCGACCGCGACTTCCGGCGTGACGCCCGCGCCCTCTTTGATACCGCCGCCGCCGAGGTTGCGTCCGTTGGGCGTGAAGTACTCGCCGACCGTGATGTCGAGAGCTCCGCCGTTGGCGAGCGGCATCTCCTCTTGAAACACGCCCTTGCCGAACGTGTGCGTGCCCACGACGGTCGCGCGGTGGTGGTCCTGCAGCGCGGCGGTCACGATCTCCGCAGCCGATGCGGTGTTCCTGTCCACCAGCACGACCATCGGGAACGTCGGCTTGAGCGCGTCTCCGACGGCGCTCAGCGTCTGGGTCGGCTGGGTGCGCCCGCGCATCGTCACGATCGTGCCGTGCCCGATGAAGATGCTGGCGATCAGCTGCGCTTCCTCGACCAGGCCCCCGCCGTTGCCGCGCAGGTCGAGCACTATCCCGCGCGCCCCGGCGTGCAGCTCGTGTTCGACCGCTTCGCGCACTTCGCCGTGGGCTCCGAGGCTGAAGGTCGCGAGCGCGACGACGCCGAGTTTGACGCCGTGCTGCATGACTGTCGCCGAGGCGACGACAGGCTCGGAGATCGTGGCGCGCGTGAGCGTCACCCGGCGCGCGCCGCGACCGCTGTGGCGTTCGAGCGAGAGCGTTACGTTGCTGCCCGGTGCTCCGACGATCAGGGCGCGCGAGCGTTCGACCGGGAAGCCGGCGATCGATCTGCCGTTGACGGCGACGATCGCTTCGCCTGCCTGCAGGCCGCCGCGGGCCGCCGGCGAGGCGTCGAATACGCGCACGATCTGCAGGCCGCGCGTCGACGGCGCCACCTCGACGCCGATGCCGGTGAAGCTCGGTGGCGTGTCGAAGCCGTGGAATTCCTGTGGGCTCAGGTAGTGCGAGAAGCGGTCGTCGAGGCTCGCGACCGCGCCCGAGATCGACCCATTTGCCAGCTGGTTGTGCGGAACCGGCCGATAGTAGTCATGGGAGATCGCGTTGAGCGCTTCGTTGACGGCGCGGCTTTCGCCATTCGCCACCAGCGCCGAGCGGGCGAACGACGGCAGGTCTTCCGGATGGCCGCCCCACCAGACCCCGAGCACCAACAAGATCGGCAGCATCGCCGCGAGGACGTATAGAAGGCGTCGCTGGGAGGACATGCCAGGCAAGCCTAGTGAAGGGGCGCACGCGTGCGCGTGCGTTCTCTGATGACGGGGGGCAGGCATGCGCGTGCGTTCCCTCATGACGAGCCGCCGGACGGGACGCACGCGCGCACACGCGCGCGCGTGGGCCCTCGATCGCGACCCCGATGGCCGAGCAAGGCGCGCACGCACCCCCTATCGCGACCCCGATGGTCGAGCGAGGCGCGCGGGGGTTATCGAACGTGGACCCGCGGTGGCCGGGCATCTATTGTGGACCTCCATGGGAGGACGCCAATGGCCGTGATCGAGACGACGGCGGTGCCGAGCAACGAGCTATCCGTTCACACGGTCGCACTGCCGGGGACGCGCGCGCTGACCGTGCTCGTGGCGTTCGACGCGGGTGCGCGCACCGAGCGCCCCGAGGAGAACGGCATGGCGCATTTTCTCGAGCATCTGGTGTTCAAGGGCGGCGAGAAGTACGACACGTACACCGCCGTGAACGAGACCGCGGAGCGGCTCGGCGGGGTGCTGAACGCCTACACGAGCCACGATCTGGTTGCGTTCCACATCACTGTGCGCGCGGAGTCGGCACCCGCGGCGATCGACCTGCTGACCGACTTCGTCGGGCGCCCCCGTCTGGACGGCGAGGAGCTGGACCGCGAGCGCGGGGTGGTGATCCAGGAGATCAATCGCGCCTACGACCAGCCCTCGGTGGTGGCGGAGTACCTGATCGACAGGGCCGCGTTCGGCGATCATCCGCTCGGTCGCACGGTGCTCGGGCCCGAGGAGAACCTGCGCAGCTTCAGCCGCGAGGCGATCGTCGCCTTTCGCGAGCGCCGCTGGTCGGGCCGGCGGGGCGGCGCCTTCCTGGTCGGGAACGTGGATTCGCTGCCCGAGCAGGCGGAGCTGCTGGAGCGCTTCGCGCGCTTCCCGAGGCTGCCCGCGCCGGAGCCCTATCTGGCGGCGCCGCAGTTCGCGCCGCAGACGATCGTCGAGCCGCGCGACACCAACCAGTCGCACCTGCGCATGATCTATCGGCCCGCGATCGAGGTGTCCGATCGCCGCGAACGGGCGGCGCTGTCGATCTACGCCACGCTGCTGGGCGGCTCGATGGGCTCGCGTCTGTTCGAGGAGATCCGCGAGAAGCGCGGCCTGTGCTACTCGGTGTACGCCAGCGACCATGCGTTCGCGGACATGCCGGTGCTGCAGATCGGCTCGGGGCTCGAGTCGGCCAAGTGCATCGAGGCGTATACGCGGATCCGCGCGATCGTCGATGAACTGCGCGAGCAGGGCCCGACCGAGAGCGAGGTGGCGCGCGCGCGCGCGTACGCCGCCGGCCGGCTGGTGCTGGCATTCGAGAACTCGGGCGCTGTCGCGCGCTACGGCGCGAACCGGACGATCGTGTTCGGCGAGGACATCGACCCCGACGCCGCGATCGAGGCGCTCGACGATGTCAGCCTCGCCGAGGTGCAGGAGGTCGCGGCAGGCGTGGCCGACACGCTCGCCGTCGCCTGCGTGGGACCTCACGATGCAGCCGAATTCTGAGCACTGGTTGCGGAGGCACGCGTGAAGATTCGCGCGGCGGTGCTGGAGGAGTTCGCTCGGCCGCTCGCCATCAGGGATCTCGAGCTCGCCGGTCCGCGTCGCGGCGAGGCATTGGTCAGGCTCGTCGCTTGCGGCGTGTGCCACACCGACATGTACTCCGCCTCCGGGGCAGATCCATCCGGATACGCGCCGACGGTGCTCGGACACGAGGGCGCGGGGATCGTCGAGGCTGTCGGCGAGCAGGTGAGCAGCGTCGCGCCAGGCGATCATGTGGTGACGCTGTTCTCGCCGCAATGCCGGCAGTGCATCCACTGCCTCAGTCCGCGCACCAACCTGTGTCTGGCGATCCGCGAGCAGCAGAACAAGGGCTACCTCCCCGACGGCACCACGCGTCTCTCACTCGACGGGGAGCCGATTCGCCACTTCATGGGAACCTCCACGTTCGCCGAGTGCGCGGTGCTGCCCGAGATCGCGCTGGCCAAGATCAGCCGTGAGGCGCCACTCGATCGCGCGTGCCTGTTCGCCTGCGGGCTGTCCACCGGCCTGGGCGCGGCGATGTTCACGGCCGAGGTCCAGGCGGGCAGCACGTGTGTCGTGTTCGGCGCCGGGATGGTCGGGCTGGGCGCGGTCGCCGGATGCCGCCTGCGCGGAGCCGAGCGGATCGTCTGCGTGGATCTGTCCGAGGATCGGCTGCGTCTCGCTCGCGACCAGGGCGCCACCGATCTCTGGCATGCCGGCCCTGATGTGCTCGAGCGCGTGCTCGATGCCACCGGCGGGTTCGGCGCCGACTACACGTTCGAGGCGACCGGGCTCGTCTCGGTGATGGCAGAAGCGGTGCAGGCCGCGCGCATGGGCTGGGGCCTGTGCACGGTCTGCGGCGTGGCGGGCAAGGGCGAGGTGCTCGAGATCGTCCCGCGATTGCTGATCACGGGAAGGCGTGTGTGCGGCTCGTCGTTCGGTGGCGTCAAGGGACGAGACCAGGTGCCCCAGCTCGTCGAGCGCTACATGCGGGGCGAGATCGACGTCGATCCGTTCATCTCGCACCGCATGCCGCTGCAGGAGGTCAACCGTGCCTTCGAGCTGATGGAGGCACAGGACGGGATTCGCTCGGTGCTCGAGCTGAGCGGCTGAGCCTCGCTCACGTCACGGCACCCGCTCTACGGCTCCGGGTCTGACGCCTCCGAGGCGACCTCGCCGTCCCTGTGCGCGCGCCGGGCGGCGTCGCGGATCTCGAACGCATCGGTCGCCCAGTCGCCGATCTCGCGCGTGACGTCGCGCACGGCGCCGGCGATCACCGCGGCGATGCTGCCGACGTGCGTGGCGCCCGACTCGATCACTACCTGGATCGTGTCCTTGCGCGTCTCGAGCCGGTTGAGTTTGTCGCCCATCTGCGAAGCAGTTTGCCGCTTATCCGCGAATCACGTCGATACGGCGAGCTCCGGCGTCCGTGCCCGGTCGCCGGCACCGTGCTCCTTGGGTGCGGAGACGGCGCCGTCGCGCCGCGGCGGCAGCGCGAGCTTGACGATCTTGTGTACCACGCTGCCGAACTGCTTGCGCAGCGGGCCCGTGCTGTAGGGGATGCGATATCGCTGGGTGAGCTTGCGCACCTCCGTCGAGATCTCTGCGTAGCGGTGAGCGGGCAGGTCGGGGAACAGGTGGTGCTCGATCTGGTGGCTGAGGTTGCCCGCGAGGATGTGGAAGAGCTTGCCGCCGGTGAGGTTCGCCGAGCCCAGCAGCTGGCGGTAGTACCACTCGCCGCGCGTCTCGTTCTCGACCTGCTCCTCGCTGAACTCGTGCGTGCCCGCGGGAAAGTGTCCGCAGAAGATGATCGTGAACGCCCACACGTTGCGGGTCAGGTTCGCGGTGAGGTTGCCGGCCAGCACGAACGGGGCCGAGGGACCGGAAAGGAGCGGAAACAGCACATAGTCCTTGAGCGTCTGCGCGCGCGTCTTGCGCCAGATCTCGCGCAACATCTCCCGCTTCTCGCCGAAGCTCGTCTCGCCCGCCGCGATCCGCTCGGTTTCGAGGTCGTGGAGCGCGACCCCATATTGGAAGAAGGTCGCCAGCAGAGCCGCGTAGAGCGGGTTGCCGAGGTAGTAGGGATGCCAGCGCTGGTCCTCGGACATGCGCAGCACGCCATAGCCGATGTCGCGGTCCTTGCCGACGATGTTCGTGTGCGTGTGGTGCATGTAGTTGTGCGAGTGCCGCCACTGCTCGGCAGGGCAGGCGGTGTCCCACTCGAACGACTTGCCGTCCACGCGCGGGTCCTTCATCCAGTCGTACTGGCCGTGCATCACGTTGTGGCCGATCTCCATGTTGTCGAGGATCTTCGACAGCGACAACGCTGCCGTCCCGCCGATCCATGCCGGCGGGAAGAGGCCGAAGAAGAGCAGGCCGCGGCCGGCGACCTCGAGTCCGCGCTGGACGCGGATGACCCTGTTGATGTAGTCGGCGTCGCGCTCGCCGAGGTCGGCGACGACACGCGCGCGGAGCGCGTCGAGCTCGCGACCGAAGGCCTCGAGCTCGGCCGGCGTCAGCTCGGGCGCCGCCGTGGGGTCGGCGTGCGTGAGCTCGCGTGCGGTGGCGTCAGCCTGGGTCGAGCTCGCCCTCGCCGGCGCCGCGCGGCGCTTGCCGCGTGCCGAGGAAGCGTCAGCTCGACCGCCGTTGGCGGACTTGGCGGACTTGGGGGATGTGGCGGATGCGGCGGTGGGCATGGCGAGCTCCTTATCGGATCGCGGTTCACAGGTCGAGCACGACGTCGCCGACCGGCACGGAGCAGCAGATACGGATCTGCTCGTCCCTGGCGGTCGAGATCTCGCCGTTGAAGACGTTGCGCACGCTGCCCGAGATCTTCGTGCAGCTGCACGTGTTGCAGATGCCCATGCGACAGCCGTGCGCGGGCGCCAGGCCGGCGTCCTCGGCCTGCTCGAGCAGCGGCAGGCCGCTGTTGGCGGCCTGCCGTCCGCTGGCCGCAAAGCTGACCAGGCCCTCGGCGGCCTCGGTGTCGAAGCTCAGCACGGGCGGCGTGAAGGTCTCGACGGACGGCTGACCGAGCCCGTCCTCGGCCCAGAGGGTCCGGACGGACTCGATCAGCGCGGGCGGGCCGCACACGAACGTCGCGGCGTCGCGGTGCTCTGAGATCGCCGCACGCAGGTGCTCCCGGCAAAAGCGTCCGGTCAGCGGCTGACCGCGCCCGCGCGTGAAGCCGCGCGCCACGCGCAGCCCGCGATGGCGCGCGGCCAGCTCTGCAAGCTCGCCGCCGTAGAGCGCCAGCTGCTGCGATCGCGCGTAGTTGAGGAAGCCGATCTCGCCTGAGAAGCCCTCGTCGCAGAGGGTGCGCAGCATCGCCATCACGGGCGTGATGCCGCTGCCGCCGCTGATCAGGAGCACCCGCTCGGGCAGCTCGGCGGGCAGCACGAACTCGCCCTGCGCCTGGCTCAGGCCGACGATCATTCCGGGTCGCGCGTGCTCGCGCAGGTGGCGCGAGAGCTTGCCGTCCGGATGGGTCGAGACCGTCAACTCGAGCGTGCCGGCCGTGGCGTGCTGCGAGCCTGCCGGAGAGTAGGGCCGCGTCTCGCGGACCCCGCCGATCTCGACGCTGACCGAGACGAACTGGCCGGCGCGCGAACCCAGCCAGTTCTCATTGGGGCAGAGCGTCAGCGTGACGCTCTTCGACGTCTGACGGTGAACGCGCGTGACCTGGGCGCGCACCTCGCGCGTGACCAGCAGTGGGCGCACGAGCTCGACGTAGCGGTCCACGCCGTGCGGATGGGCGAGCGCCTCGAGCAGGCTCGAACGCAGCAGGCGCTGGCCCAGACCACGGGGCGCGGCGGCGGCACCCGGGCCGCGACGCTCTACATCAGTCAGTGCACGAATGTTCACAGGATACAGCTACACCACTTGCGTGCAAGCGATACATATGTGAAGCTCGTCACACAATGAGTGTGCACGATCGTGCTCCAGACGGCGGCGTAACGCGTCAAGAGCGAAAGCAGCGCACCCGCCAGGCGCTGCTCGACGCCGCGCTGGCGCAGCTGGAGGGGCAGAGCTTCTCCAGCCTCAGCCTGCGCCAGGTGACACGCGCGGCGGGCGTGGTGCCGACGGCCTTCTACCGCCATTTCGAGGACATGCAGGAGCTCGGCCTGGCCCTGATCGAGGAGTCCTTCCGGACGCTGCGCGCGATGCTCAGCCAGGCGCGCGCGGACCCGCGCACCTACGAGCACATGATCCGCAACTCGGTTGAGATCCTCGCAGCGTACGTCCACGAGCACGACACGCACTTCCGCTTCATCGCGCGCGAGCGTTATGGCGGAGTCGCGGTGTTGCGGCGCGCGATCCGCAGCGAGATCCGCCTGTTCGCGAGCGACCTGGCGACCGATCTCGCGCGCCTGCCCTACCTCGAGCGCTGGAGCGGCGAGGATCTGCAGCTGCTCGCGGGACTGATGGTGAACGCGATGGTCGCGACCGCCGAGGCGATCCTCGACGCGCCGCAGCACGACCCGACCGCCGAGGCGGAGATCGTCGCGAACGCCCGCCGCCAGCTGCGCATGATCACGCTGGGGGCGGCGCAGTGGTGCAGCTCACTGGAGCCTCACGCGGCCAAGCGGACGTCCTCGTCCGAATAGGCGCGGGAGCGCGCCCGGCGCAGGCGCCCGACGTGGCGCGAGTGGATGCACGGCCGGGCCTCGGGCGCGGCGCGGACCCGCGCGCGGCCGGGCGCTCAGCCGAGCGCGACCATGCGGTCGATCGGGATGCGCGCGCGCGCGGCCACGTCGTCCGGGACGCGCACCTCGAACTTCAGGTCGCGCAGGGCGTCGCGCAGCTTCGGCAGCGTGATCATCTTCATGAAGACACAAGAGGCCTCGGGGTTGGCCGGGATGAAGGTGACGTCGGGCGCGGCCATCTGCAGCGGATAGAGCATGCCGGTCTCGGTGGCCACGACCGCCTCCCGGCGAGGGCCATGCGTGCGCGCGGGCGCGCGCGGTGCGCCGATTTCGTCCCCCCCGCCGGCCTCGCGCTCGAGCCGTTCCGCGTAGCGGAGCATGCCGCCGGTCGAGAACATGTGGACACCCTCAGAGGAGATGTCGCCGGCAGCGACGTACTCCATCACGCTCGTGACGCAGCCGCACTCCGGATGGATCAAGAAGTCGGCGTCGGGGTGGGCCGCACGCGTGGCCTCGATATCGGCCGGGCGGATGCCGGCATGGACGTGACACTCGCCGTCCCACACGTGCATGCGCCGGCCGAGCTGCTTCTCGACGAACGCGCCGAGCCACATGTCCGGGCCGAACAGGATCTCGGTATCCTGACCGTGTGTTGCGTAGATGTGGCGCACGACGTCCACCGCGTTGGCCGAGGTGCAGCAGTAGTCGGTCAGCGCCTTGACCTCGGCCGTGGTGTTGACGTACATGACGACGACCCCGTCGGGGTATTGGGCGCGCCAGTCGGCGAGCTGCGCTGCATCGATCGACGCAGCCAGCGAGCAGCCGGCGTCGAGGTCGGGGATCAGGACGGTCTTCTCCGGGCACAGGATCGAGGCGGTCTCGGCCATGAAGTGGACGCCGCAGAAGGCGATCACCTGCGCATCGGTGGCCGCCGCGCGCCGTGACAGCCCGAGCGAGTCGCCGACATAGTCTGCGACGTCCTGGATCTCGGGGACCTGATAGTTGTGAGCGAGGATCACGGCGCGGCGCTCGGCGGCGAGCTCGCGGACTTCTTCATGGAGCTCCGCGGTCTGCTCTGCCGTCAGCTCGGGCAGAGGCTGGGGGGTCGGGATCATCGGCAGCGACCGCACCTTCTCCAGTCTATCCCCGCGACCTGGGTCGCCCGCGGCCGAGTGCTCCCCGCGACCCGACTCGCCCCCCGCGGCCGAGTGCTCCCCGCGACCCGAGCCGCCCGCGGCCGGGCGGCGATGCCCGGCCTCGACGGTCCCTGGCGCCGCAGCCGACTACCCTGGCGTTCCGATGGGCACGGCAATGCCAGCAGACGAGCTGCGAGCGCTCGTACGGAGAGCCCTCGACGAGGACGTGGGGTCCGGCGATGTGACAACGGCCGCCACGGTGGCGCGAGAGGCGCGCGCGCAGGGGCTGATCGTCCAGAAGGCGCCCGGGAGCGTCTACGGGCTCGAAGCCGCCGAAGCGACGTTCGTCGTGCTCGACGCGGGCGTTCGGTGCGAGCGTTCCGTCGATGAGGGGCTATGGCGCGATGAGGGCGGTCCGGTGCTGTCGATCACGGGCTCTGCCGGTGCGCTGCTGACGGCGGAGCGAACCGCCCTGAACTTCCTCGGCCATCTTTCGGGGGTGGCGACCGCGGCGGCGCGGGCGGCGCGGGCGGTGGCGGGCACGGGCGCGACGGTGCTCGACACGCGCAAGACGACGCCGGGGCTGCGGCTGCTGGAGAAGGCCGCGGTTGCGGCCGGCGGCGCAAGCAACCATCGCGTCGGGCTGTTCGACGCGATCCTGATCAAGGAGAACCACGTCGCCGCCGCGGGCGGGATCGCCGCGGCAGTGGAGAGAGCGCGCGGGCATGCGCCGCACTTGGCGGACACGCTCGAGGTCGAGGTGCGCGACCTCGACGAGATCGACCAGGCGCTCGCGGCGGGCGCGCCGCGGCTGCTGCTCGACAACATGAGCGTCGCGCAGCTCCGCGCGGCCGTCGATCACGTCGCGGGCCGAGCGACGCTCGAGGCGAGCGGCAATGTCACGCTCGAGAACCTGCGCGAACGGGCCCTGACCGGAGTCGATTTCATCTCGATGGGCGCCCTCACCCACTCCGCGCCGGCGCTCGATCTGTCGATGACGCTCGCGCCGCTCGGCTAGCCTGATAGCGAGGCGAGCCGCCGCGTGGTCGGGCTCTCCGGGCCGAGCAGGCGCTCGACCCAGGCAAGCGCGTGCGGAAAGTCGAGCGTCCCGGCGCCGCCCATCTCCTCGATGTCGGCCCAATCCTTGGTGCGACCCAGCAGTGCCTTGAAGACCGCCAGCGCCGTGCAGCCGACCACCGGGATCTCGTGATCCTCGAACACGACGAGGCGTACGCTGTCGGCGACCTCGCCGTGAAAGCGGTGGACGTCGAGGAAAACGTCGATCGGCGTGTCATCCCACCAGACCCGCGCTTGACCGTCGCGTCGGGCGGTCGCGACGCTCGCTCCGGTCACGCTCACCGCGTCGGGCAGCGCGGCGAAGACCTCAGCGGCGCGTGCGGGGTCGACGAACACGTTCACGTCGAGATCGCGGGTGCCGCGCGGCTCTCGGGTGCAGTATGCGAGCGCGATGGCACCGCCGAATGCGTGCGGCAGTTCTGCCTGGCTCAGCGCGGCGTGGACGTCCAGCAGCCGCTGACCGAGCAGGCTCATGCAGGCGGGGGCTGCTTCATCCAGGCAGGCCCTGCAGCGACGGATACTCGAGTCGCCCACGCCGGCGTGCGGGCAGCGACTCGGCAAGATCCAGCACCTGCGCAAGGATTCGCCCCGCGCGATCGGGATCCACCGGCGGGACCGAACTCACTCTCAGCTCCATTCCGGCGGCAGCCGCGAGGCGCGCCAGCGCATCGACACCGGGCTGACGATGACCGCGCTCGTATGCGCTCACCACCGACCTGGGCAGGCCCGCTCGCCGGGCGAGCTCCGCCTGGCGCAGGCCGCTACGCCGGCGAATGTCCCGAATCAGCTCTCCGGCGACTTCTCTGGAGTACGCCATGTGTCAATGGTAGCGTATACGCTAACGTAGCTGGGTCAGACCGAGAGGTGCCGCCGGCTCATGCCGGCGAGCTGGCGGCGGCGGCCTGCAGCAGGTAGGCGCGCACGAAGCCGTCGAGGTCGCCGTCGAAGACGCGCTGCACATCGCCCATCTCGAAGCTCGTGCGGTGGTCCTTGACGAGCGAATACGGATGGGTGACGTAGGAGCGGATCTGCGAGCCGAAGTTGACGTCCTGCGCTTCGCCCTTCTCGCGGGCGATCTCCTCGGCGCGTTCGCGCTCGCGACGCTCGAGCAGCTTGGCCCGCAGCATCGCCATCGCGGTGGCCCGGTTGGAGGACTGCGAGCGCTCGTTCTGGCACTGCACGACGATGCCGGAGGGCCTGTGCGTGATGCGCACCGCCGAGTCGGTCTTGTTGACGTGCTGTCCACCGGCGCCCGAGGCCCGGTAGGTGTCGACCTGCAGGTCGTCATCGTCGATCTCGATCTCGTCCGACGCCGCCGCGACGACCGGCGCGACCTCGACTCCGGCGAAGCTCGTCTGGCGTCGGTGGGCCGAGTCGAACGGCGACAGGCGCACGAGCCGGTGGACGCCGCGCTCGGCCGCGAACAGCCCGTAGGCGTTCTCCCCGGAGACCTCGAAGGTGGCGGACTTGATGCCGGCCTCCTCGCCGGGGCTGGCCTCGAGCAGCTGGACCTCGAAGCCGCGCGACTCGGCCCAGCGCATCTCCATGCGCAGGACCATCTCGGCCCAGTCCTGGGCGTCGGTGCCGCCGGCGCCGGCGTTGACGGTTACGAGCGCGTCGCCCGCGTCGTAGGGCCCCGAGAACAGCCGCTGCTCCTCGAGCGCCTCCAGACGCCGCTCGACCGAGGCGATCTGCTCGTCGACCTCGTCCTGCAGTGAGGCGTCCTCCGCGGCCATCTCGACCAGGCCGTCGAGATCCTCGATGTCCGAGCGCAGCGCGTCGAAGCTCTGCAGGCGCTTGGATGCGCGAGCGTGCTCGGCCGATACGGCCGCGGCGCGATCGGGGTCATCCCAGAAGTCCTTCTCCCCCATCTGCGTCTCGAGCGCAGCCACGCGCTCACCCAGCGCAGCCGGGTCAAAGATAGTCCGCTAACAGCTGCAGCTGCTCGCGGATGGCGGCCAGACGCTGAGGCGTGGGTTCACTGGGAGCGGTCGTGGCCACGCGCTCACGCTATCAAGCGGGGGAGCGGTCCACGGGGCCCCTACGCGCCGTGGCACTTCTTGAACTTCTTGCCACTCCCGCACCAGCACGGGTCGTTGCGGCCGACCTGCTGGTCCTCGTCGACCACGCGCTGCTCGACCACGGGCGCCGCCACGGCCTGCATTCCGCCTTCCAGCACTGCGCCTTCTTCGGCTTGGCGGTTTTCACCCGCCGCGGCGGCGGCGGCGGCCATCGCGCCCGCGCCCGCGAGCGACGTGCCGCCCGAGTAGGAGACGCGGGCGGGCTGTGTGGCGCTGCCGCTCGCGGCGAACGCCGGGATCCCGGGCTGGCCTGGACCGGAGCCGCCGTTCTGGCCTTCGACGTTGACCTGGACGTTGAAGATCATGCGCGTGTAGTCGGCCCAGATGCTGTTCATCAGATCGCCGAACAGGTCGAAGGCCTCGTTCTTGTATGCGACGAGCGGGTCGATCTGGGCAAATCCGCGCAGGTGGATGCCCTCGCGCAGGTAGTCCATGTCGTACAGGTGCTCGCGCCAGCGCTCGTCGATGATCTGCAGCAGCAGGAAGCGCTCGAGCGCGCCCATCAGCTCCTCGCCGAGCTCGGCTTCGCGGGCGTTGTAGCGCTCGAGTGCGAGCTCGCCGACGCGCGCGCTGAGCGAGTCGCGGTCGGCGGTGTCGGGGGCGAGGTCCTCGTCGTCGAGGTCGACCGGGAAGAACTGCCCGAGCGCGACGAACAGCCCGTCGAGGTCCCAGTCCTCGACGTAGTCGCCGGGCGTGTACTGGGCGATCGTACGGTCGAGCACGCCCTCGATCTGTTCGCGCGCCTCCTCGCCGATGCTTTCGCCTTCGAGCACGCCGTCGCGGTAGCGATACACGACGCGGCGCTGCTCGTTCATCACGTCGTCGTACTCGAGCACGCGTTTGCGGATCAGGAAGTTTTGTTCCTCGACCTTCTTCTGGGCTTTCTCGATCTGCTTGGAGAGCATGCCCGCCTCGATCGGTTCCTCGTTGCCCTCGTCGTCGACGCCGCCGAGTTTGTCGAGGATGCGGTAGATGCGATCGCCCGCGAACAGCCGCACGAGGTCGTCCTCGGCCGACAGGAAGAAGCGGCTCTCGCCGGGGTCGCCCTGGCGCCCGGAGCGCCCGCGCAGCTGGTTGTCGATGCGGCGCGACTCGTGGCGCTCGGTGCCGCAGATGAACAGGCCGCCGGCGGCCATCACGCGTTCGCGATCGGCGGCGACGCGCGGCTCGATCTCGGCGGCGGTGGCGGCCAGGCGCTCCTCGTAGCCTTCGGCGTCGGGCTCGATGCCCTCCTTTGCGAGCTGCAGTCGCGCGAGATGCTCGGGGTTGCCGCCGAGCTTGATGTCCACGCCGCGGCCGGCCATGTTGGTCGCGATCGTGACCGCCCCGGGAGCGCCTGCCTCGGCGACGACCTCAGCCTCGCGGGCGGCGTGCTCGGGTTTGGCGTTGAGTACCGAATGGGCGACGCCGCGCTTGGTGAGCCGCTCGGAGAGCAGTTCGGAGACTTCGACCGAGATCGTGCCGACGAGCACCGGCTGGCCGTTCTCGTGGCGCTGGATGATCTCTTTGGTGACAGCGGTCCACTTGCCCTCCTTGGTCTTGTAGACCTGGTCGTTGCGATCGTCGCGGACCATCGGCATGTTGGTCGGCACCTGCACGACGGGCAGCTCGTAGATCTTCATGAACTCGGTGGCCTCGGTCAGGGCCGTGCCGGTCATGCCCGCGAGCTTGTCGTACAGGCGGAAGAAGTTCTGGTAGGTGATCGTGGCGAGCGTCTGGTTCTCCTCTTTGACCGCGACGCCCTCCTTCGCCTCGACCGCCTGGTGCAGGCCCTCGGACCAGCGCCGGCCGTCGAGGATGCGGCCCGTGAACTCGTCGATGATCTTGACCTCGCCGTCGATCACGTCGTAGTCGACTTCGCGCTTGTAAAGCGACTCGGCGCGCAGCGCCTGGATCAGGTGATTGACCAGGTGCCCGTTCTCGGCGCGATAGAGGTGGTCGATGCCAAGGAAGCGCTCGGCCTTGGCGACGCCCTGCTCGGTGATCGCCACGATTTTCTGCTTCTCGTCGGGCTCGTAGTCGAAGTCGGCGACGAACTGCTTCTTCATGCGCGGGTCCATCCCGTCGGGCGTTTTCCCCGACTTCAGCTGCGGCGCCAGGCGGGCGAACTTGACGTACAGGTCGGCCGCCTGTTCGGGCGCGCCCGAGATGATCAGCGGCGTGCGGGCCTCGTCGATCAGGATGTTGTCGACCTCGTCGACGATCGCGAAGTAGTGCCCGCGCTGGACCTTTTCGGAGAGGTCCTTGGCCATGTTGTCGCGCAGGTAGTCGAAGCCGAACTCGGAGTTGGTTCCGTAGACGACGTCGCAGGCGTAGGCGGCCTGCTTCTCCTCGTAGGGCTGCAGGTTCTCGATCACGCCGACCGAGACGCCGAGCGCGTCGTAGATCGGGCTCATCCATTCGGCGTCGCGGCGCGCCAGGTAGTCGTTGACGGTGACTACGTGCACGCCGCGGCGCTCGCGTGGAGCGTCCTCTGGATCGTCGGGACGGCGATCGCGCACGGCCAGCGAGTTGAGCACGACCGCGAGCGTGGCGGTCAGCGTCTTGCCCTCGCCGGTCTTCATCTCGGCGATGCAGCCGTCGTGCAGGACCATGCCGCCGATCAGCTGGACGTCGAAGTGGCGCATCGACAGCGTGCGCTTGCCGGTCTCGCGCACGATCGCGAAGCACTCCGGCAGCAGCTGCTCGAGCGACTCCCCCTGCGCCGCGCGCTCGCGCAACGCGTCCATGCGCTCGCGCAGCTCGGCGTCGGACTCGAGCTCGAGCTCGGGCTCGAACGCGTTGATCAGGGCGACGCGCTTCTGGTAGCTCTTGAACTTCTTGGACTCACCTACGTTGAGCGCGCGATCGAGCAGCGATGGAGACACGCCCCCAGGTTAGCTGTCCGGCGCAGCCGAAGGCGTGGGCAGGCGCGGGGCGCCGAGTCCGCCGCGCCGGCCTTCGGCGCAACGGCCTGCCACCCGGCAAATGACTCCCTGCGCCAGGCCTCGCAGCGCCCTTCTCGGCGCAGCGGCTGCAGACCGGGTCCCGCGCCGCCCTGCCGAGAACCCCCTGGACGGCTGCGCAGGCGCCTATTCCGCGGCGCCCGCTTCGGCCGCGCCGGCTTCTGCCGCCGCCGCATGGCCGTCGCGGCGATGACGCCGTTTGTCGCGATGGCGCTTGACCTGTCGCGCAAGCTCGTCGACGACGAGCTTCAGCGAGTGGTCCATGTCGGGCGAGGCGTCGCGGGCGCGCAGCGTGGCGCCCTTCAGGTAGAGCGTCGCCTCGGCGACCTGGCAGTCGGCGATCGAGGGGTTGCGCTCTTCGTAGACCTCGACCTCGAGCCGAGCCAGCTCGGACACCTGCTTCGAGACCTTGTCGAGGCGACGCCGCAGACGCTCGCGCAGCTGCTCGCTGACCTGGACATTGCGACCCTTGACGTCGATCTGCATCGCAGGCTCCATTCGTGTCGTGGCGACCGAGGCGAGGTCTCACGATCGGGCGGGCGGCGCGGCAGGCGCGCCCGCGACCGCAGCGCACGGCCGCGTCTGGGAGGACATGGATGTCGCAGATTTTACGACGCACGCGCGTGGGCGTGCGCGCGCCTGCGTCGCCAACCTCCGGCCCTCCGTCTTGGCCACCGGAACCTCGTTACTGAAGCTCCCACCCGGACTGGCGGATCAGGCCTGGCCGACCGACCGGTGCTGGAGCGCGCGCGGGCGGACGCTCTCGAGGATCCCGGCGTGCCCGCAGATGGCGCCGATCAGGATCGATCCGGCCGCCAGGTCGGTGCCGGGGAATACGATCGTCTCGCGCAGCTGCGCGCGGGCGCCGACGCTGGCGCTGTCGCCGAGCACGAGCGGTCCGATCAGGCGAGCTCCGGCCGCGATCGTCACGTCCCGGCCGATCCACGCGGGTCCCTCGATCTCCGTGTCGGCCGGCAGCTCTGTGTCGCCCGCGACGATCACGCCGGGCTGGCGCTCGCTGCCGTCTATCTCCAGATGCAGCTGGCCGGCGAGCGCATCGAAGGTTCCCTGGCGGAGCTCCGCGAGCGAGCCGACGTCGTTCCAGTATTCGCGGATCTCGTGGATGTGAAAGGGGATGTCTTCGGCGAGCAGCGTCGGGAACACATCTTGGGCCCAGTCCACGAACGGGCGCTCGGGAAAGTAGTCGAAGATCTCGGGCGAGAAGACGTAGATGCCGCAGTTGCCCAGATCCGAGAGCGCTTCATCGGCAGATGGCTTCTCCTGGAAGCCCGTGATGCGCCCGTCGCTGTCGTGCAGGACGACGCCGAACTCGCGCGTGTCGGCGACCTTCTTGACGGCCAGCGTGGCGATGCCGCCCGCTTCGCGGTGCCTGCTCGCGAGGGCGTGCAGGTCGATGTCGGTGAGCGCGTCGCCCGAGATCACGAGGAATGGCTCGCCGCCGAAGAACTCGGCGCAGGCGCGCACGCCGCCGGCGGTGCCGAGCAGCTCGGGCTCGTAGCGGTAGGACAGGCGCTCGCCGAAGTGCTCGCGGATCGAGTCCGGGAACCAGTGCAGGTTGGCGATCGTCTGGTCGAACCCGTAGCGGTCGAGCAGGTCGATGATGTGGGCCATCACCGGCCGGTCGAGCACGGGGACCATCGGCTTGGTGATCTCGTTCGTGAGCGGCCGCAGGCGCGTGCCCAGGCCGGCGGCGAGAACCATCGATCTCATCGCGCGGCAAGCTACCGGATCGCCGCCCGCGGCCGCGCGGGCGGCTAGTAGCGGTAGTGGTCGGGCTTGTACGGGCCCTCGACGGGGACACCGAGATAGGCGGCCTGCTCGGGCGTGAGCTGCGTCAGGCGCACGCCGAGCGCGTCGAGGTGCAGGCGCGCGACCTTCTCGTCGAGGTGCTTGGGGAGCACGTACACGGAGCGCTCGTACCGGTCGTTCTTGCTGTAGAGCTCGATCTGCGCGATCACCTGGTTGGTGAAGGAGTTGCTCATCACGAAGCTCGGATGGCCGGTGGCGTTGCCGAGGTTCAGCAGGCGGCCCTCGGACAGCATGATGATCGCGTGGGCCGGGCGCTCCGCAGTGTCCGGGAACACCCACTCGTCGACCTGCGGCTTGATGTTGATCTTCTCGACGCCGGGGACCTGGGCGAGCCCGGCGATGTCGATCTCGTTGTCGAAGTGCCCGATGTTGCCGACGATCGCCTGGTGCTTCATGCGCGCCATGTGCGCCGCCGTGATGATGTCCTTGTTGCCGGTGGCCGTCACGAAGATGTCGCCTTCGCCGATGACGTCGTCGAGCGTCTTGACCTCGTAGCCCTGCATGGCCGCCTGCAGCGCGCAGATCGGGTCGATCTCGGTGATCACGACGCGGGCCCCCTGCCCGCGCAGCGACTCGGCGCAGCCCTTGCCGACGTCGCCGAACCCGCAGATGACAGCCATCTTGCCGCCGATCATCACGTCGGTGGCGCGGTTGATGCCGTCGACGAGCGAGTGGCGGCAACCGTAGAGATTGTCGAACTTCGACTTGGTGACCGAGTCGTTGACGTTGATCGCCGCGAACAGCAGCTCGCCGGCCTGGGCCATCTCGTACAGCCTGTGGACACCCGTGGTGGTCTCCTCGGTGACGCCCTGGACGCCATCCGCGATCCTCGTCCAGCGCTGAGGATCCTCGCCGAGCGAGCGCTCGAGCAGCGAGAGCACGATCTGCAGCTCGTGCGAGTCCGCGCCGGCCGGATCGGGGACGGCTCCGGCGCGCTCGAACTGCGCTCCCTTGTGCACGAGCAGGGTGGCGTCGCCGCCGTCGTCGAGGATCATGTTGGGGCCGGCCGAGCCGAGGCCGGGGGCTCCGTGGGCCGAGCCGTTGCCGCTCGCTCCGTTGCCGGCCACTCGGGTTCCCGCGTTGAGGCCGGCGGCGGCGGCGGCGGCGGCGGGACTCTGGTCGGCGTCGGGCCAGCGCAGGGCCCGTTCGGTGCAGGCCCAGTACTCCTCGAGCGTCTCGCCCTTCCAGGCGAACACGGGCACGCCGCGCGGCTCCTCGGCGGTGCCCTGGGGGCCGACCGCCACGGCGGCCGCGGCATGGTCCTGGGTCGAGAAGATGTTGCAGCTGGCCCAGCGCACCTGCGCGCCGAGAGCCGTCAGCGTCTCGATCAGCACCGCTGTCTGGATCGTCATGTGCAGCGATCCGGTGATGCGCGCGCCGGCGAGCGGCTGGGCGGCGGCGTACTCGGCGCGGATGGCCATCAGCCCGGGCATCTCGTGCTCGGCGAGTCGTATCTCCTTGCGCCCGAACTCCGCGAGCGAGAGGTCGGCGACGTTGAAGTCGGTGTTGGGCGCGGACGTGTCGACGCCGCGCGCGGCCGTTGGGGTCATTGCTGACATGACGAGTCCTCCTGTCCGGTCAGATGAGCGCCCTTGCTGAAGAGGGTGGCCGAGCGTGGCGGGCAGCCCGTCGCAGCGCTCCTCGGCCTGCTTCGACCGTATCACAAGGCCACGCTCCCAACGGCCCGCATCGGGCGGCCTGCCAGCCTCAACTGCCCGCCAGCGCCAGCAGCTGGCCGGCGCCAACTGCTCGCCAGCGTCAGGACGCCCGCCAGCGCCAGCAGCCCGCCAGCGCCAGCAGCCCGCCAGGTCAGCAGCCCGCCAGGTCAGCAGCCCGCCGTCGTCAACTGCTCGCCAGCGCCGCCTTGAGCTCGTCGATGGCTTTGACTGGCGTTGGATCGACCCCGCGCAGCGCGGCGAGGTAGATCGACACGAGATCGCCGAGCAGCACCAGTGAGATGACGCGCTCGACCGAGGTCTCGCCGCGCGTCTGCGGGCGGAACACGGTCGCGGCATACGGAGCGATCAGGCGCTCGGTGAGCTCCATGCGGGCCTTGACGCGCGGATGGATGTCGGAGTCGTCCAGGAAGACCGCCGAGAAGCGGCCGACCGAAGGGGCTCCCTCCCAGCCGACGAGCTCGTTGTGGTCGAGCTCCGGCAGTTCGTGAAAGAAGCACGGCAGCTTTGCGTTCTCGTTGATCTGGGTCTTCCAGCGGTAGGCGATCGGAGCGGTGAGGCGGGCGCCGGCGATCACCGGGGTCGTGCCGAACAGGCCGCGCGCGATCGACTTGGCGAGCGAGTCCTCGGGGGCGTCGGGGCCCCACTCGGCTACGAGCTGCTCGGTGTGCGAGGCGGCGACGTCGATCTCGGCGGTGAGGCGCGGACCGACGCCGCACAGCGCGGCGACCTCGAGCGCGGCGACGATCATGTAGGCGACCGCGGCACGCGGCTGAAAGCCGCCCGGCAGCGGGATCACCGGGACGCCGTCGGCGCGGGCCATCTCGGCCAGGCGCCCGCCGGTCGTGGCGACGGTGCGCTTGGCGCCGAGGGCGCCGGCGGACTCGTAGCAGGCGAGCGTCTCCTCGGTCTCGCCGGAGTAGCTCGCCAGCAGCACCATCGTGTCGGGCGTGGTCCAGCTCGGCAGGCCGTAGGCGCGGGTGACGAAGATCGGCCGGGAGGCGTGGTCGCCGAGCGCGGCGCGGGCGAGCGCTCCGCCGATCGCCGAGCCGCCCATGCCCGCCACCACGAGCCCGGCGGGGGTGTCCCAGTCCTGCATGATCGCCGACTCGACTCGCCAGACGGCGTCGCGCAGCTGCTCGGGCAGCGATAGCACGTCGTCGAGCTCGCCCGATGTGTCCACGCGCGCGATCGCCTCGCGCGAGAGCGCGCCCTGTTCGTCCACCGGTGTGGCGAGGGCCTCGCTTGCGTCAGTCATCTGCTCGCCTCCTGTCGCCTTGGAAACTCGGGTCGTGGAAACTGGGTCGGGATGGTGGTCCGGATCGGGGCGGAGCGTGGTCGGCTGGCGGGTCTGGATCGCTGCGTGGATGGCGGGTGATGGTCGGTCGGCTGCTGCTCGGATGGGCGGTCTGCTGGTAGATGGTCTCGATCGCGGCCTACGGCTCGTGAGGCCGCCGCAGTGCCGGCCCACGCGCGCGCGTGGGCTCGCTCAGAACTTGATCGCACCGTCGGGCAGCGTGACATTAGGGAAGATACGCGCCCCCCGGGCGATCGTGTTGTCTGCCCCGACGGTGACGCCCTCGCCGAGCACGGCGCCGCCCTCCAGGCGAGTGCCGTCGCCGACGCGGCAGCCGGCCGCGACGACGCAGTCGCGCAGGGTGCAGCCGCAGCCGATCTCGGCGCCGCTGAGCAGGACCGAGCGCTCGACCGTGCTGCCGGCGCCGACGCGCACGTCGCGGCCGAGCACGACGAGGCTGCCGACGTGGGCGCCCGGGGCGACGTGGGCGCCGCGCTCGATGACCGCCGGCGGGATCGCGCGGCCGTGCAGCTCGGCGCCGGCGTCGACCGCCAGCCAGCTGTCGCCGAGACGGGCGCGCACGGCGGTGTCGACGTTGCCCTCGATGATGTCGAAGGTGCCCTGCAGGTAGCGCTCGGGCGTGCCGATGTCGAGCCAGTAGGCGTCGACCGGGAACCCATATAGGCCATTGCCGATCAGGGCGGGCCAGATCTCGCGCTCGATCGAGACGTTGCGGTCGGGTGGGACCAGCTCGAGTACGTCGCGCTGCAGCACGTAGACGCCGGCGCTGATCATGTTCGTGTCGATCTGGTCGGGGCTGGGCTTCTCGAGGAAGTCCTTGACCGAGCGGTCGGCGTGCAGGTGCACGAGCCCGTATGTGCTCGGGTCGCGGACCGGGGCGAGCGCGAGCGTGGCCTTGGCTCCGGTGCGCTCGTGCTGGGCGATCTGACCGGTCAGGTCGATGTCGGTGAGGACGTCGCCGTTGAGCATCAGGAAGCGTTCGTCGAGCAGCCGCTCGGCGAACTTCAGTGCACCCGCGGTGCCGCGCGGGTCGGGCTCCTCGACGTAGCGCAGCCTGACGCCGACGCCGGAGCCGTCGCCGAGCACGTTGCGCACGCTGGTGGCGAGAAAGCCGCAGGACATGATCACGTCGTCGATGCCGTGTGTCTTCAGCCATTCGAGCATGAAGGCGATGAACGGCCGGTCCACGAGCGGGACGACCGGCTTGGGCACGGTCGAGGTGAGCGGGCGCAGGCGCGTGCCCTCGCCCCCGACCAGGATCACCGCCTGCATCAGTTGCGGCCGGCCGGAACCACCGGCTCGCTCGAGCTGACCTGGGATCCCCGCCCGATGCCTTCGTAGGCGAGGCCTGCCGCCCGCACGGCGTCGGCGTCGAGGGCGTTGCGCCCATCGATCACGATCGTGCCGCGCATCGCGCGTGCGACCTCGTTCCAGTCGAGCTCGCGCAGCTCCTTCCACTCGGTCACGAGCACCACCGCGTCGGCGTCGCGGACCGCGTCGAGCGCCGTGTCGCGATAGGAGAGCTGTGGCATCAGCTTGCGCGCCTCGGTCTCGGCCACCGGGTCATATGCGCTGACCTCGGCGCCCTCCGCGAGCAGTCGCGCGGCGAGCACCAGCGAGGAGGCTCCGCGCATGTCGTCGGTCTCGGGCTTGAACGCGAGTCCGAGCAGGCCGATGCGCCTGCCGGCGAGCTGGCCCACGTGGCGTTGCAGCTTGGAGACGACGCGCCGCTTCTGCAGCTCGTTGACCTCGATCACCGAGCTCAGCAGCTGGAAGTGGTAGCCGGAGTTGGCCGCGAGCAGCTTGAGCGCGCTGACGTCCTTGGTGAAGCAGCTGCCTCCGTAGCCGATCCCGGCCTGCAGGAAGCGCGGCCCGATGCGCTCGTCGAGGCCCACGCCGCGAGCCACCTCGATCACGTCGGCGCCGGTCTCCTCGCAGACGTTGGCGATCTCGTTGATGAACGAGATCTTGGTGGCGAGGAACGCGTTGGCGGCGAGCTTGATCATCTCGGCGCTGGCGACGTCGGTGCGCACGAGCTCGCCGCTGCCGGAGCCGCCGTGGACCTCGAGGAGCAGCGGTCGGTACAGCTCGACGACGGCGTCGCCCGCCCAGTCGCGGTTGTCGCCGACGACGACGCGGTCGGGATGCAGGAAGTCCTTGACCGCGGAGCCCTCCTTGAGGAACTCGGGGCATGACACGTAGGCCATGCCCGACTTGGCGCGCTCGCGAAACGTGCGCTGGATCGTCGCGCCGGTGCCGCAGGGCACGGTCGACTTCATCACGAGCGCGTGCTCGGCCGAGGCGGGCATCGCCTCGACGACCGCGTTGACGGCCGCGAGGTCGGCGTCGCCCGAATGCGTCGGCGGGGTGCCGACCGCCACGAACAGCAGGCGCGCCCCCTCGAGCACCGGCGCGAGCTCGGTCGTGAAGTGCAGCCGGCCGGCGTTGCGCGCGAGCAGCTCGTCGAGGCCGGGCTCGTAGATCGGCACCTCGCCGGCGCGCAGGCGCGCGATCTTGTCGGCGTCGATGTCCACGCACCAGACCTCGCTGCCGAGCTCGGCGAAGCCGACGGCCGTGACCAGGCCGACGTAGCCGGTGCCGATCACTCCGATTGGTTCACGTTGGGCGTTCATCGGGCGCAGAAGGCTACCGGTGGCGACGGCCGGTGGGCCAGACTGGCAACGAGCCGGTTACACGAGACGGCACGGGCTGGGACGGGTCGTTCAAGTGGCGCTTGGGCCGAGGCGAAACACCGGGTGCTTGGGAGCCGCGGCGCGCAGTTGCTCGTCAGACGAGTCCGGGCCGACGCCGTCGAAGAAGACGCCGACCTCGAACTTCCAGCGCTTGAGATAGGCGCGCAGCACGGGCGGCTTTTCTTCGTCGCCGAGCTCGGTCGCCGTGAAGCTCTCGCTGTGCCTGCCGACGAGCAGTCGTCCCTCCCGGCTGGCGCGTAGGTTGCGCGCCCACTGGGTCTCGCCGCGTGGAGCCACGAGGTAGCGCTGGCCTTCGAAGGTGAGCAGGTTGACGGGCGTGCGCCGCGGCTGGCCGGAGCTGCGGCCGCGGACCTCGAGCACGCGCGAGCCGGCCAGGCTGACGCCGAGGCGCGTGAGGAGCGCGACGAGCGGGTTGAACACGCGCGAGGTGAACCATCCGGGGCGCTTGCGCTCGAAGTGCGCGGTCGCGGGATCGGCGGCGGGCATCTCTGCGCAGGCTACTCGGCGACCGCGAGGAACGCCTGGTAGCGACGCACGTCGCGCAGCGCGCGCGCCTGGCGCTCGCTGCCGTAGTCCGCGCTCTCGGCCGCGGCCTGGGCCTCTGACAGCTTGGTCTGCAGCTCCTGGCGATCGAGCTGGTCGGGAGCGATCGCTTCCTGGACCAGCACGAGCGCGCGGTTCTCGGCGAACTGCAGGTAGCCCTCGGCGGTGGCGAAGCGCACGATCTCCGAGTCCGAGCGGTACAGCCGCAGCTCGGTCGGCTCGAGCGTGGCGAGCACCGGCTGGTGGTTGGCGAGGATCCCGAGCGAGCCGACGGTGGTGACGGTCGAGAGCATCTCGATGTCCTCGGCGAATATCTCGCCTTCGGGCGTGAGCACTTCGGCGGGGAACGGCGTGTGAGGCATTACTCGGCTTCCCCTCCTGCGCCCTCTGCCGGCCGAGGACCAAGCAGCTCAAGGACGCAGGGAGCATGGCGACCGAACCGGGAGACACTCGCGCTTTCGCGCTCGAATCCCCGAACCGGCCAGCACGCGAGCGAGCGAGGACAAAGAGATGCGCCGGTCATCGGGCGGCAGAGACGACCTCGTCGATCGTGCCCTTCAAGAAGAAGGCCGACTCGGGGACTTCGTCGTGCTTGCCCTCGATGATCTCGTCGAAGCCCCTGATGGTCTCTTCGATCTTCACATAGGCACCGGGGGTGCCGGTGAACTCTTCGGCCACGAAGAAGGGCTGTGAGAGGAAGCGCTCGATGCGGCGGGCGCGCTGCACGGTGAGCTTGTCCTCGTCGGAGAGCTCGTCGATGCCGAGGATCGCGATGATGTCCTGCAGCTCCTTGTAGCGCTGCAGGATCTCCTTGACGCGGTTGGCGACACGGAAGTGTTCCTCGCCGAGGAGGTCGGCCTTGAGGATCGTCGAGGTCGAGTCGAGCGGGTCGACGGCGGGGTAGATGCCTTTCTCGGAGATCGCGCGCGAGAGCACAGTGGTGGCGTTCAGGTGCGCGAAGACGGAGGCCGGGGCGGGATCGGTGAGGTCGTCGGCCGGCACGTAGATGGCCTGGACGGAGGTGACGGAGCCCTCGCGGGTGGAGGTGATGCGCTCCTGCAGCTGGCCCATCTCGGTCTCGAGCGTGGGCTGGTAGCCGACCTGCGAGGGCATGCGGCCGAGCAGCGCCGAGACCTCGGAGCCGGCCTGGACGAAGCGGAAGATGTTGTCGATGAACAGCAGCACGTCCTGGCCCTGGTCGCGGAAGTATTCGGCCATCGTCAGCCCGGAGAGCGCGACGCGCATGCGCGCGCCCGGGGGCTCGTTCATCTGGCCGAACACGAGCATGGTCTTCTCGAGGACGCCCGACTCCTTCATCTCGAGCCACAGGTCGTTGCCCTCGCGCGAGCGCTCACCGACGCCGCAGAAGGCGGACAGGCCGCCGTGTTCCTTGGCGAGGTTGTGGATCAGCTCCTGGATCAGCACGGTCTTGCCGACGCCGGCGCCGCCGAACAGGCCGACCTTGCCGCCCTTGGCGTAGGGGGCGAGCAGGTCGATGACCTTGATGCCGGTCTCGAACATTTCGGCGGTGGGCGCGAGATCCTCGACGCGCGGGGCCTCCTGGTGGATGTTGCGCCGCTCGATGCCGCTGGGCAGCTCGGCGCCCAGGTCGATCGGTTCGCCGAGCAGGTTGAAGATGCGCCCGAGCGTGGCCTCGCCGACGGGCACCGTGATCGGGGCGCCGGTGTCGATCACCTCCAGGCCGCGCGCGAGACCGTCGGTGGTGTCCATCGCGACGGCGCGCACGCGGTCGTCGCCGAGGTGCTGCTGGACCTCGCACACGAGCACGTCGCCGCCGGCCTCGGCGCTGATTCCCGGCGCCTCCTCGTCGGCTGCGGCGGCGGGCCGGGCGACGGTGATGGCGTGGTTGATCTCCGGCAGGCGCTCGCTGAAGACCGCCTCGATGACGACGCCCTGGATCTCCTCGATGCGCCCGACGTTGCGCCCGGCTGAGCCTCCGTTGGTGGACTGCTGGGCTGTGCTCATCGACTCCTCGGGCGTGCCTCTCGGCTCGGTGGCGGTGGTGTCCATTGTGGCGATTTCTCCTGTCTCTCTCAGTCTTTAGGCGTCAATCGTATTGCGCAGTCATCGGCCGCCTCAGCTGAGGCCCTCGGCCCCGGCTACGACCTCCATGATCTCCTGCGTGATCTCGGCCTGGCGGGCGCGGTTCATCTGGAGGGTGTAGTCGGTGATGATTTCTCCGGCGTTCTCCGAGGCGCTTCGCATCGCGGTCATCTGCGCACCGAAGAACCCGGCGGCGGACTCGACCAGGGCGCGGAAGATCGAGGTCTCGACGTAGTCGGGGACGAGCGTGGCGAGGATCTTCTCGGGCTCGGGCTCGTACTCGACGAGGGCGCGGCGCCCGGCGGGAGCCGCCGGCTCGGCGCCGTCGTCCTCCTGCTCGCCGCCGATCGTCGCGCGCGAGAGCGGCAGCAGGCGCTCGTGCGTGACGGTCTGCGTGAGCGGTGAGACGTAGGCGTTGTAGAGCATGTCGACACGGTCGATGCGGCCCTCGCTGTAGGCGCTGGTCAGATCGGCGGCGATCGCGCGCGCGTCCGCGTAGGCCGGTTTGTCGGTGAAGCCGGTGTAGCTTCCTTGCAGGTCGTAGCCGCGGAACGCGAGCGAGGACGCGCCGCGCCGTCCGGTGGCATACCAGACGCTGTCCACACTGTCGCTCGCGAGCTCGCCGGCGAGCCGGATGCCGGCGCGGATGATCTGCGAGTTGAACGCGCCTGCGAGGCCGCGGTCGCCCGTGACGAGCAGCAGCGCGGCGCGCTGTTCGGAGTCGTGCTCGGCGAGCAGGGGCATGCGCGCGGTCTCGGCGGCACCGGCCGCCTGCGCGGCCTGGCGGGTCATGCGTCTGATGGCGTCGGCGTAGGGGCGGAGCACCGCGATCCTCTGTTCGGCGCGGCGCAGGCGGGCGGCCGCGACCATCTCCATGGCCCGCGTGATCTTCTGGATGTTGCGGACCGAGGCGATCTTGTTCTTGACGTCGCGCTGCGAGGCCATGGTGCGGTTCCGGCGGCGGGCCTAGGCCGCCGCCGCCTCCTCCGCCGCCGGCGCAGGCGCGCCCGCGCGCGCGCGCGTGGGCTCCCGCTCCGATGAGTCCTTGCCGCCGCCGGCCACGCCCGAGCCGCCGTCCTCCAGCGGCTGGCCCTCCTCGTCGAGGTCGTAGCCGAAGTCCTGCGCGAACGCCGCGACGGCGTCGTGGAGCGCCTTCTGGGTCTCCTCGGACCAGTCGCCGCCGGCGATCTTGGCGCGCAGGTCGGAATGCTCGGCGTGGATGCGTTCGGTGAGCTCGAGCAGGAACTCCTCGACGCGGTCGACGTTGAGGCGGTCGAGGAAGCCGCCAGTGGCGGCGTAGATCTGGATCGTCTGGTCCTCGACGGGCAGCGGGGCGCGCTCGTGCTGGTTGAGGGTCATCACGAGGCGCTCGCCGCGCGCGAGCGTGCGCTGGGTGTCGACGTCGAGGTCGGAGCCGAACTGGGCGAAGGCCTCGAGGTCGCGGTACTGCGAGAGCTCGAGCTTGATGCGGCCGGCGACCTTCTTCATCGGCCCGAGCTGGGCGTTGCCGCCGACGCGCGAGACCGAGATGCCGACGTTGATCGCGGGGCGGACGCCGGAGTTGAACAGCTTGGACTCCAGGAAGATCTGCCCGTCGGTGATCGAGATGACGTTGGTGGGGATGTAGGCCGAGACGTCGCCGGCCTGGGTCTCGATGATCGGCAGCGCCGTGAGCGAGCCGCCGCCGAGGTCGTCGTTGAGCTTGACGGCGCGCTCGAGCAGGCGGGAGTGCAGGTAGAAGACGTCGCCGGGGTAGGCCTCGCGCCCGGGCGGGCGGCGCAGCAGCAGCGACATCTGCCGATAGGCGTAGGCGTGCTTTGTCAGATCGTCATAGACGCACAGAGCGTGGCGTCCGTTGTAGAGGAAGTGCTCGCCCATCGCACAGCCCGCGTAGGGGGCCATGAACTTGATCGGCGCGGCCTCGTCGGCGGGGGCGGCGACGATGATCGTGTTGTCGAGGGCGTTGTATTCGTCGAGGGTCTGCGCGAGCGCGACGACGGTCGACATGCGCTGGCCGATCGCGACGTAGACGGACACGACGTCGGAGTCCTTGTTGTTGATGATCGTGTCGATCGCGATCGCGGTCTTGCCGGTCTGGCGGTCGCCGATGATCAGCTCGCGCTGGCCGCGGCCGATCGGGATCATCGCGTCGATCGCCTTGAGGCCCGTCTGCATCGGCTGCTTGACCGGCTGGCGCTGGACGACGCCGGGGGCCTTGAACTCGGCCGGGCGGGTCTCGCTGGTGGCGATGTCGCCCTTGCCGTCGAGCGGGCGTCCGAGCGGGTCGACGATCCGTCCGAGCAGCTGCTCGCCGACGGGGATCTCGAGCAGCTGACCGGTGCGCTTGGCGGTGTCGCCCTCGCTGATGTGCTCCCACTCGCCGAACAGCACGGCGCCCACGTTGTCGGACTCGAGGTTGAGCGCGAGTCCGGTGACGCCGTGCGGGAGCTCGACCATCTCGAAGGACATGCAGTTCTCGAGGCCGTGCAGGCGGGCGATGCCGTCGGCGACCGACAGCACGGTCCCGACCTCGGTCAGCTCGGCGGCGCCGCTGTCGAGGCCCTCGATGCGGCTCTTGAGAATGCTGGTGATCTCGTCTGGGTTGATCTGCATGTCTTTTTCCTCAGCTCATTTTGGGAGGGGGTCGGGGGGAGGGTCTGCCCTTCCCCTGTGGGAGGGGTCGGGGAGAGGGTCCGCCCTCTCCCCGCTGTGGGACGGGGTTCTGGGAGAGGGTCTGCCCTCCCCCGGCTTCTAAGCGGCTCCTTGGGCAACTTGTCTGCGCAGCTGCTCCAATCGGTTGCGGATGGAGGCGTCGAGGATCGAGTTGCCGACGCGAACGACGATGCCGCCGAGGATGTCGGGGTCGACGCGGGCCTTCAGCGTCACCTTGCGCCCGGCGCGCTGTCCGATCGTGGCGGCGAGGCTGTCGGTGGTGGTCGGGTCGAGCGCGATCGCGCTCGTGACCTCGACCGGCAGGGTGCGGTTCTCCTCGTCCCATAGCCGCTGGTACTCCTGACGGATGCGGAAGATGACCGGCATGCGGTGGTTCTCGATCAGCACCTTCAGGAAGTTCAGGAGCAGCGGGTCGGCGCCGTCGACGGCGCGCTCGAGCGCCTGCTGCTTCTCCGCGGTCGAGAAGTAGGGCGAGAAGAAGAAGATCGCGAGCTCGCGCTGTGCGTGCAGGGCGTCGGCGAACTGCGCCAGCTGCTCGCGGAGCTGGTCGAGCTTGGCGTGTTCGCGCGCCACCTCGAACAGCGAGCGGGCATATACCTGGGCGAGCTCCTCCATGGTTATCGAATACCTCCGCAGGACATCCAGTCCTGCAACCTGAATGGACGTTCGACCTGCGGTCTCACGACAGCACAGGACATCCGGTCCTGCAATCGAAATCGATGTTCGACCTCCGGTCTCACGATCAGTTGTCGCGCGCGCGGGCGGATAGTCCGGAGAAGTCGAGCTCGCCGAGGGCCTCCTCGACGAGGCGACGCTGGTCGGCTTCGTCGAGGGCCTTGCGCGTGACCTTCTCGGTCGCGAGCACGGTCAGGTCGGCGACCTCCTTGCGCAGGTCGCCGAGCGCACGCTCGGTGGCGGCCTCGATGTCGCGTTCGGCGCGCTTGGCGGCCTCGGCCAGCAGCTGGCGTCCGCGCTCCTTGGCCTCCTGCTCGTGCGAGTCGGCAGTTTGGCGGGCGCGCTGGACGATCTCCTCGGACTGCGCCCTGGCCTCGGCCAGACGTTCGCGGTATTCGGCGAGGATGCGGTCGGCCTCCTGGCGCATGCGCTCGGCGTGGTCGATCGACTCGTCGATGGTGGCGCGGCGGTCGTCGAGCGCGGCGGTGATGCGCGGGAAGACGGCCTTGATCAGGATGTAGAGCGAGATCGCGAAGACCACGAAGGTCCACACCATCAGGCCGACGTTGGGCGTGATCAGCCACGACTCGCTGGCGAGCGGAATGCCGATGATGGCGGTGAGCGCGTGCATCGCAGGTCTACAGGAAGAAGGCGATGAAGCCGCCGACCAGGCCGTAGAAGAAGGTTGCCTCGGTCAGCGCGAAGCCGAGCCACTGGATCGAGGTGATTTCATCTTTCATCTCGGGCTGGCGCGTGGTCGCCTCGATCACCTTGCCGAACAGCATGCCGATGCCCGCGCCGGCGCCCGCGGCGCCTCCGCCCGCACCGACGCCGAGCGCGATCGCTTTACCAGCGTTGGCGCCGACTTCCTTTGACACTTCGGCGGCCGCCAGCATCGGGGCGCCGAAGTGAATCGAGATGGTTGCTATCAGGTGAGTCAGCATCAGTCTCCTTGTCAGTGCATTTAGTGGCTCGCCGCGGTGGCGCCGCCGATGTAGATCGCAGTGAGGATCGCGAAGATGAACGCCTGCAGGCCGGCGATCAGGACCGCCTCGAACAGGAAGATGACGACGCCGATCGGCAGCGTGAGCCAGCCGAGCAGCTGCAGGCCGAGCAGGACCGCCAGATTGCCTGCCATGAAGTCGATCAGCAGGTGGCCGGCGAGCAGATTGGCCCACAGCCGGATCGTGAGCGAGAGCGGGCGCAGGATGAAGTTCGAGAGGATCTCGAGCGGGAAGATCAGGATCAGCATCGGTCCGCCGACGCCGGCCGGGATCAGGCTTTTGAGATAGCCGATCGGTCCGTGTGTCCGGACCCCTTCGATGTTGTAGGCGACGAACACTCCGAGCGCGAGCACGAGCGGGACGGCGACGTTGGTGACGGCGGCGTAGATCTGAAACGACGGGATGCTGGCGCCGAACACTTTGAAGGTGTTCTCCGAGTCGACCGGGAGCGGGATGTAGCCGATCAGGTTCGAGACGAGGATGAACACGAACAGCGTGAAGATGACCGGGAACCAGCGCTTGCTCAGCTTGTCGCTCATGTTCTCGCGGGTGACTTTCGACATCAGTTCGTAGCCGGCCTCGACCGCGACCTGCAGACGGCCGGGGCGCTTTTGCATGTGCCGGGCGACGATCAGCATGATCGCGAGCGTGATGCCGGTCGCGAGCAGCAGATACAGGACGCCCTTGTCGAACTGGATCGGGCCGGCGATCTTGAACCAGCTTTCGAGGTGAAAGCTGTCGATGACTTTGAACTGTTCGTTTTTGTGGCCATGAATGCCGAAGCCGATGGCGAATGCGACCAGTCCGGCGAGATATACGAACGCGATGCCGAGCACGAGCTTGCGTGTTTTGCTCATGCCGCCGGTGGCGTGCGTGGCGTGCTCGACCGTGCTCATCGAGCCGTCTCCCAGATCCGAGCCCCGTCGCACATCCGAGCCCCGCCCCACGTCCGAGCCGCGTCGCACATCCGAGCCCCGCCGCGCGTCCCAGCCGCGCCCCAGATCCGAGCCGGGTTCCTCATCGGGCCATCTCGCGCTTGCGGGCGGGGGGCGGCGTGGGTCGGCCAGAGAGGACCCTGATGGCGAACGCGACCGAGTAGGCCGCGAAGATCACGAGCGCGGCGGTGAGCCCATCGGGGCGTCCGC
Organism: Solirubrobacteraceae bacterium; assembly: GCA_035507415.1. Lineage (GTDB taxonomy): Bacteria > Actinomycetota > Thermoleophilia > Solirubrobacterales > Solirubrobacteraceae > Palsa-744. The sequence goes on along the minus strand of DATJOF010000018.1, from coordinate 26,463 downwards.
CGACGACGCCGGCCAGCACGATCGCGCCGGCGAGCAGCCAGATGCGCCCGAACGCCTCGAAGAGCGTGAATCCGAGGCGCGTGCGGGGCTCTGCGGCTCTGACCACGAGGCGCTGGTCGGCATGGCGGACGACGCTCTGCAGGATCCAGGCGACGGCGCCGACGAGATAGCCGAAGGCGGGTGCGCCCATCGAGAGGGCGACCGGCGTGGCGAGGACGACGAGCACGACGTCGAGGTTGCGCGCGAGCGCGGCGAGGCTGCGCAGAACGCCCGCCGCCGAGCCTCCTGGCGCGGTGCCGGGCAGGCAAGCGGCGTCGTCGTTGGCGTCGAAGTCTTGCATTAGCGTTTTCGGCACCCTACAGACGCGGAGCGTTACCGCGTCGTCTCAGGGCGATCGAAATCTGATGTCTGGCCTGCCGGCAGACACAAAAGCGCGCACGCCTCGACTCGGCGGCACCCTCGTAACAACCTTCACACGGTCCGCGGCGGCTCGCTCAGTCTATCTGCTTTAAGACTTCGTAACAAGTTTGTGACATGCGGTACGCGGGCGGTTCGGATTTTCCGCGGGATCAGTGCCTGGATCAGCACGACGAGGGCGAGCGTGGCGAGACCGGCCAGGACGTCGAACAGGTAGTGGTTGCCGGTGGCGAGCACGGCGAAGGCCGTAATGCACGGGTACAGCAGAGCGAGGGCGCGGAGCCAGACTTTCGTGGTGACCCGCCAGACGACCAACGTGCACCAGCCGGCCCAGGCCATGTGCAGCGAGGGCATCGCGGCCAGCTGGTTGGCGGCGGAGGCGAGCGCGCCGGTGTGCCAGGAGCCGAAGGCGTGCGAGGAGGCGACGATGTCTTTGAAGCCGAAGCGGGTGAGCATGCGGGGCGGCGCGACGGGGTAGAGCCAGAAGATTGCGAAGGCGAGCACGTTGACGGCCACGAGCACGTTGCGGAGCGGCCGGTAGATGTCGGCTCGGCGCCACCACAGCCAGCCGAGCAGGCCGAGGGTGACGATGAAGTGGGCGTTGTCGTAGTAGTCGGAGATCGCGAGCGCGAGCGTCTGGTGGGCGCCGAGCCAGCGGTCGAGATGCAGTTCGGGCGCGATCCCGAGAGAGCGCTCGGCCGCGAGGATCGCTTCCCCGTGGTCGAGGGCCGCGTGCAGGCGCAGGGGTGCGAGATTGGTGATGGCGTCATAGACCCAGCACAGCCACACGATCGTGAGCGCCTCGATCCACAGGGGCGACCGCTTGACGGTGGGCTCGGATGGGGGCGCGCCGACGGTCGGGGCTGGAATCGCGAGCGCGGTTTCGCGCCGCTCGATCGAGATGGTGCTCGACAAGCCCACGATCTTATCCGTCGCCCGGGCGGCGGGCGACATTCGTCTCTCAGGGCGCTTCGGGCGCGAGGCCGAGGCCGGCGAGCGTGTCGAGCACACGCGGGAGCGCCGCGGCGGTGAGCCGCCAGGAGCCGGGGACCGAGTAGTCGTCGGCATCGTGCAGGAGCAGCAGCGAGCCCGCCCGGACGCCGTCGGTGACGAGCCGGGCGATCGAGTCGGGCGTGGCGCGGGCCTCCCAGTCCCTGCCCCATTGGCTCCAGAGCAGCGTGCGCCACGCGCGCGCGTGCGCGTGCGCGAGCGCCGCCGCGTTGGGCACGCCGTAGGGCGGTCGGTAGAGACTGATGGCGCGGCCGCTGAGCGACTCGATCGTGTCCTGAGCGCGCGCAAGATCGGCGCGGACCTGACAGGGAGTCAGACGGAGGAGATTGCGGTGGCGATCGCAGTGCAGGCCGATCGTGTGTCCGGCGGCGACGATCTCGCCAGTCAGGCTGGGGTTGCGGCGCACCTGCTCGCCGACCAGGAAGAAGGTGGCGGTGACGTTGGCGGCGGCGAGGATCTCGAGCACGGCCGGCGTTCCGAGCGCGTGCGGGCCGTCGTCGAACGTGAGGCCGTAGCCGCGTCCGCCGGCGGTGCGATCCTCGATGCCGAGGCCCTCGCAGAGCGCCGTGCCGACCGGTCCGTCGAGCGTCCACGCCCGGGAGCGGTCGCTCACAAAGCGTGCGCGTGCGCCGGCGAGCCCCGGCAACAAGTAGGCGCCGACGGTCGCAACCACCAGCGCGCCGGCTGCGGCGCTGGCGCGGGTGCGATGATCGTGGCTGGACATGGTCGATCTCGTGCTCGGCATCCTGGCTGCGATCGCGGCGTCGACGTTCTACAGCCTAGGGATCGTCTATCAGGCGATCGACGCGAAGCGGACCCCCAGCAGCGAGCACCTGCGCGTGGCGCTGCTGTGGAACTTGGTCAGGCGAGCCCGCTGGCTGCTCGGCACGGGACTGTCGATTCTCGGCTGGCCGCTGCAGGTGGTGGCGCTGCTGCTGGCTCCGCTCGTGGTGGTGCAGCCGGCGCTCGCGGTCGGTCTCGTGGTGCTGCTGCTGGCGGCGCAGCGAATCCTCGGCGAGCACGCCGGACGTCACGAGCATCTCGCGATCCTGGCGATCGCGATCGGCGTGGTCGTGATCGGCCTGTGTGCGCCGCCGCGCAGCACGACGCATACCTCGGAGAAGCTGACGATCACGATCGTGCTGGTGGCGCTTGCGGCGGCGAGCCTGCTGCCTTACGTGCTGCAGCTGTTTCACCGCTCGCCGGCGCTGGTGACGATGTTCGGCGCGGGCCTGGCGTTCGCGTGGAGCGGGCTCGCGACGAAGCTGGCGGCTGACGACCTCTCGCACGGGCATCTCGGCGTGGCGGTCGCCTGGGGCCTGTCGACGGCGGCGGCGTCGGGAGTCGGCGTGCTCAGCGAGATGAGCGCGTTGCAGTCGCGTCCCGCGATCCAGGTGGCACCGGTCGTGTTCGTCGTGCAGACGGTGGTGCCGGTGGTGCTGGCGCCGCTGTTGCTCGGCGAGTATTTCTCACAGACGCCATATGGCGGTGTTCCGCTCACGCTTGGCATCGCGCTGCTGCTGGCCGGCGCGACGATGCTCGCCCGCTCGCCGCTGCTGCTCGCATTGATGGCGGGCCAGCACGCGCCGGCCGCGGCAGCCGAGGCACGCCCGCCGACCGACCGCGGGGCCCCGTCGGCGGAACCGGCCGGCGCTGCAGGGCCCAGCCAACGCCCGTCCGAGCCGCGGGCCGTCGATCGCGCCGAGGCGATGCCGGCCGGCGAGGAGGCTCCGGCGAACGCTCAAGCGATGTCGTCCGCCGAGGAGGCTCCGGCGAAACCAGCGCTCGAGTGGGTGAGCGAGTCAAGCGACACGACTTCGAGGCCGCCGGCTTCCACTGCCGAGACGATTCGTTCGAGCCCGCGTACGGAGGCTTCGGAGCCGTCGGCGGTCACGACCACGACGTCGCCTGCTCGTGCCGGCCGGTGAAGGCGCCCGTCGCGCGCGTTGACACGCAGCGCGCCGCTGACCGGTTTGGCCCCGGTCGTATGCGCAAGCACGATCTGGCCCATGGTCATGCCGCCGCTGGGCTGCAGGAAGTAGAACCCCCTGTGGCGCAATCCAAAGGCGTGCGCCTGGGCCCGCAGCGAGCCGCGCGCGTGAACCCAGTGCAACAGCGTGCCGGCGGTTGGGATCGACGGTACGAGCTCGTCGCCGTCGGCGTGTACGGCCGCGATCGTGGTCGCCGACGGCACGTGGTCCTGACTGGCAAAGGAGAGGTGGATGTCGCGGGCGGCCAGCTCGTCCGCGACGAGCGGCTCGGCGCTGCTCGGGACTCGCACGATCATTCCGACGTCGGGCGCGCGTGTCGCCACATGCGCGAGCGGCTGCATGTGAAAGGTTTTGACTGCGAGCGCAGCGACCTCGTCGGTCGACATCAACCATGTTCCGAAAGCCAGGAACAGCACCAGCGAGGTGGCGATGCCGGTCAGGCGCAGGCGCCAGGCCGGGATCGGGCTCACGCGCCGCGGAGGGTCGAGCACGAGCGCGGCCGCGGGCGCACGCTCCGGCGGAGCGACCGGTTGGGAGATCGAGGCGGCGCGCGTCGCTTCGGGGAAGCTGGCCTGCACCTGCTTGCGCAGCTCGCGGACGTCGTTGGCGAGCCTCAGCAGCCCGAGGTCGGCCATCGCCTGCGTGTTCAGCCTTGCGTGCCCGACCGGCAGGCCGTAGGAGACCACCGGCGTGCCCGCCGCGCTGGCCTCCAGACAGGTGACGCCGCCGGTGGAGTGCACCAGCACGTCGGCCGCCGCCAACAGCTCGGGCATCTGGTCCGTGAAGCCGTAGACGCGGACGCTGGGCTCGTCGCGGAAGTCGCGCTCCAGGCGCTCGCGCAGCTGCTCGTTGCGTCCGGAGACGCACACCACGCTGCTGATCTCGGGCAGGCTCATCAGGCCGCGCATCGCGCCCGTGATGTCGCCCACCCCCCAGCCGCCGCCCGATACGACCACCACCCTGCCGGCCTCGGGCAGGCCGAGCGCGCGGCGAGTCGCGAGCGGGCAGCGCGGCTTTGAGAATTCGGCCGAGATAAGCGGGCGCACGAGCCGGGCGCTGCCTTCGCCCGCGATGCGCTCGACCAGGCTCATCGACTCGCCGTACATCACCAGGTGCATGTCGATTCCGGGCTGGGCCCAGAAGAACAGGCCCGTGAGGTCAGTGATCGTGGCGACGGTCGGGCAGTCGATCGTTCCGTGACGCCGCAGGCGGGCGAGCACGACCGTGACCGCCGGATAGGTGGAGACGACGACGTCTGGGTCATGGGCGGCGATCGTGCGCGCCAGCGGTCGCGAGCCGAACAGGCACAGCAGCCGGCGCGCGATCCAGCGCACCGGCGCGACGTGCTCGAGCAGCCAGTAGACGATCGTGTAGGTCCACGGCAGGAACTTCAGCTGGACTCGGTAGCCGTCCTCGACGACGGGCTGCAGCAGCCGGCCCATCGCGGCCAGCCCGTCGATCACGGTCACCTCCGCCCGCTGTCCGGAGTCCTGGATCTGACGGGCCAACGAACGAGCCGCTGCGGCGTGACCCTCCCCCACGTCCGCGGACAGGATCAGCACACGCCGGGTCTCGGGACAGGGACGCGATCTAGAGTGACGGTGGCGACGTCGCATGTGTGTGCTGGAGCTAGCTTCGCCCCCGGGGCGGGCGGTCCTGCTTGCGCGACCGGCTCGAGCCGGCTGCCGCGCGCGGCGGGCGCGCTGGCGCCACAGCGTACTGAGCAACGGGGATGCTTGCAGGCGCCACGGACATACCTACGAGCTGCGCCGGAGGGCCGTTGTTCGGGGCGAGGCTGACCGGTCACCCACCCGGCGGGCCTGCCACGGAGGGCCAGCGCAGACTTCCGGCCCGCCGGCCGACCGCTCCGGCAGGCCGCGGCGGCCGCAACAATGGGTCGCATCGAGGCGACCACTCCCCCCATCGGCGGCGAGGCGCGCGGCTACGGTGCGACCCCGCGGCGCGTGCGTCGGTCGACCGACACCCGCGATGCTCCGTCCACGTACCTGCGCGCGCTCGGCGCGCTGGGATTGCTGGGGATCCTCGCGAGCGTGTTCTTCGTGGCGGCCGGCGCGGCCGGCGGACCGGGCGTGTTCGTTCCCGGTCGCAGCGGCGGCTGGCCGGGCTGGCTGGAGGGGCCGCTGCACGGCCTCGGCCTGGGACTGACCGACAACGAGTTTCAGGTCTGGACGCTCGTCATGTGCGGCGGCTATGCCGCGGTGCTGGTCGGCGCGCGGGCGCTGTCGCTGCGGACGCTGGCGCTCGCGATCGTCGCGGCGAACGTGCTGCTGATGCTGGGCCCGCCGCTGCTCTCCCAAGATGTGTTCGGCTACATGGCGTTTGCCCGAATGGGCGTCCTGCACGGCCTCGATCCCTACACGCACGTGGCCGTTCAGGCGCCGACCGACCCGATCTACCCGTTCATCGGCTGGCCGGGCCAGCACTCGCCCTACGGTCCGCTGTTCACGCTGGCGAGCTACGCGACCGCGCCTCTCGGGCTCGGCGGCGGCCTGTGGGCGTTGAAGGCGGCGGCGGTCGCGGGGAGCCTTGCGGCGGTGGCGCTGACAACGCGCGCGGCGCGGCTGGCGGGGCGATCGCCCCGGGCGGCGGCGGCGTTCGTCGGGCTGAACCCGGTGATGCTCGAGCTGGCGGTCGGTGGGGCGCACAACGACACGCTCGTGCTCGCTACGCTCGCGGGCGCGCTGGCCCTGACAGCGGGGGCCTCGCCGCGTTTTCGCGCTGGCGCGCTGGCCCTGGCGGCGGGTGTTGGCATCAAGCTGACGGCGGGCATCGCGCTGCCTTTCCTCGTGCTGGCGCCGCCACAACGGCGCGAGCGGGTGCGCACGGGGCTCGTGGCCGTGGGCGGTCTCGCGTTGGTGGCGGCGATCGGGCTGATCGGCTTCGGCACGCACGCGCTCGGGTTTCTCGACGCCGTCGGAGAGCAGCAGCAGCTGGTCGCGGCCCACAGCATCCCCGCCGAGACGGCTCGCCTGTTCGGCTTGAACGGCACGCCCAGCTGGTGGCGCCACTGCTTCGTGGCGGGGTTCGTGCTGGTGCTCGCGTGTGCGTTGTGGCGCGTGGCGCGTGGCGCGGACTGGCGCGTCGGCGCCGGTTGGGCGACGCTGGCGCTGCTGGTCTCGACGGCCTGGCTGCTGCCGTGGTACGCGATCTGGCCGCTGCCGTTAGCGGCGGTCGGCGGCGATCGGCGTTTGCGCGCCGCGACGCTGATCTTCTGCGCGTACGCGATCCTGATCCATCTGACGCTGGCTGATCCGCTGCTCGCCCCGCCCAAGCCGCACGTCATCCCCCATCACGTGCACGTCGCCGCGCTCGGGCGCTGAGACGACCGTGCTGTCGGAGCTCGCTCGGGGCGCCGGCTCGCGGACCGCAACGGGCTTCTGCGCCGGCGCCGCGCGCGGCGGCGGCGGCGAGGCGATCTGGAACTCGCCGGTTTCGAAGTGCTCGATCACGTCGCGTTCGATCTCGGCAGCGGTCGCGTCCGGCCGCAGGCGACGGAGCCGCAGGGCGTCCAGGCGCCTGAACTTGAGGATCTCCAGCACGTAGACCAGGTAGATGCTGGCCGCCACGACGGCCACGCCGAGCGCGACCATCACGATCGTCCAACCGGTGCGCAGATGGCCGTGATGATCGCTGTAGGGGACGAACCGCAACGCGAGCGCCAGCCCCGCGAGCAGCAGCGTCCAGGCGTACAGATAAGCGATCGTGCGCCTGCTCGAGAAGCCGATGCGGGCCATGCGATGGTGGAAGTGCTCGCTGTCGGAGGCGTAGATCGGACGGCGGTACTTCAGTCGCTTGAGCACCACGAACGTCGTGTCCAGGAACGGCACCGCGAGCAGGATCAGGGGCAGCACGAACGACACGACGGCCTCGGTCTTGACCGCCGCCTCGATCGTGATCACGCCCATCAGCAGGCCCAGCAGGTTGGCGCCGCAGTCGCCCATGAAGCTGGAGGCGGGCGGGAAGTTGTAGATCAGGAATCCGAGCGCCGCGCCGGCTGTCAGCGCCGCCAGCACGCCGGGCTGGGCACGGCCGAGATCGAACGCGATCACGGCGAGCGTCGCGGCGATGATCGCGCAGACACCCGAGGCGAGGCCGTCGACGCCGTCGGAGAAGTTGACCACGTTCATCATCGCGACCAGCGCGAGCACCGTGAGCGCCGGGCCGGCATCTGCGAGGCCGGTGTTGGGAAACGAGAGCCTGCCGGCGAAAGGCAGCGTGATCACCTTGACGCCGACGCCGAAGTGCACGACCACGATGGCGGCCAGCGTCTGGCCGGCGAGCTTGACCGCGGGCGGCAGCTCGAAGCGGTCGTCGAGCGCGCCGACCAGCGTGATCAGGGCGCCTCCGATCAGCAGGCCGACCCATAGCTGGTGGGCCTGGTAGTAGCCCGGCGGCAGCCAGATCAGCATCGCCGTGGCCACGCCCGCGAAGATCGCCAGACCGCCGAGCAGCGGCGTGGGGCGCTCGGACAGCCCACGCGTGCGCGGCTCGTCGATCGCGCCGATGGCCCACGCGATGCGCATCGTGAGGGGCGTGAGCAGCGCGGTGACGGCCGCTGCCACGAGTAGGGCGTAGAACGCGTCGATCGGGGTCGGCTTCACCATCGACCGGCCACAGCATCGCAGGCCGGGGGGTCATTTGCGCCCGCTGCAGAGCGCCTGTCGCGTCTACATCGCCGGGAAGAGACCGGCAGCAGGCCGAGAAGGCCGGTCACGAGCGCATGGACGCGCTCGTCCAAGTCAGAGGGCCGGCTGGAGGCCGGCGCGAGCCAACCCCCGGTAGAGCGGATAGCGCGCGACGATGGCGCGGACCCGCTCGGACAGGCCTGGAGCCTCGGCGGCGAAGTTCTTGCTCAGCAGGGCCCGGGCGAGAATCTGCCCGACCTCGTGGAAGTCCTCGACCTGCAGGCCCCTGGTGGCCAGAGCGGGGGTGCCGATGCGCAGGCCCGAGGCTTCGATCGGCGGGCGCGGATCGAACGGGACGGCGTTGCGATTGACCGTGATCCCGATCTCGGCGAGCCGGTCCTCCGCGTCGCGGCCGCTCAGCTCCGGGCGTAGCCCGCACAGGTCGACCAGCACCAGATGCACGTCGGTGCCGCCGGTCAGCACCTTCACGCCGCTGGCCCCCGGGTCGGCTCCGCTGGGGCCGAGCAGCTCCTCGGCCAGCGCCTGCGCGCCGGCGATCGTGCGCCGCTGGCGCTCGCGGAAAAGCTCGCTTTTGGCGATCTTCAGCGCCACGGCCTTGCCCGCGATCACATGCTCGAGCGGACCGCCCTGCTGACCGGGAAAGACCGCGGAGTCGATTTTCTTGGCGAGCTCGTCCTTGCACAGGATGATCCCGGCTCGGGGTCCGCCGAGGGTCTTGTGTGTGGTCGTGGTCACCACGTCGGCGCCGTAGGCGAGCGGGTTCGGGTGCAGGCCGGCCGCGACCAGACCCGCGAAGTGAGCCATGTCGACCATCAGCAGCGCCCCGACTTCGTCGGCGATCTCGCGAAAGCGCGCGAAGTCGAGCTGGCGCGGATAGGCCGACCAGCCGGCGAGCAGCAGCTTCGGCCTGTGCTCCTGCGCGATCAGGGCCACGGCATCCATGTCGATCAGCCCGCTGTCGCGGTCGACCTCGTAGGCCGCGATCTCGTAGAGCCGCCCTGAGACGTTGACTTTCATGCCGTGCGTGAGGTGTCCGCCGTGGGCCAGCGAGAGCCCCATGATCGTGTCGCCGGGGGTGAGCAGCGCGTGGTAGGCGGCGGTGTTCGCCTGGGCGCCCGAGTGCGGTTGGACGTTGGCGTGCTCGGCGGAGAACAGCGCCTTGGCGCGGTCGATGGCGAGCTGCTCGGAGACGTCGACCCACTCGCAGCCACCGTAGTAGCGGCGACCGGGGTAGCCCTCGGCGTACTTGTTGGTGAGCACCGAGCCCTGGCATTCGAGCACGGCTCGCGGCACGAAGTTCTCCGAGGCGATCATCTCGAGCGTGTCTCGCTCCCGTGCGAGCTCGCCCTGGAGCACTTCGGCGATCTCGGGATCGACCTCCTCGATCGGGCGGTCGAAGTAGTCCGCGGCGAGAGCGCCGGAGCTTGGCTTCGCGGTGCCGAGCTGGGAGCTCGAGTCGACTGGGCTGGTCTGCTGTGACATGGCGCTCTCCTTGGCACGGAAACGACGGTCTATGCCCAGGCGCGCGGCTCGACGGCCCGTCGCTCCCCGATGGTCGATTCCACCCTAGCGCCAGTCGCGACGGCGTAGTCCGAGGCTATCAGGAGCCGAGTATCGGCTCCAGCTCGGCCTGACCGAGCGGTCCCTGGCGCACGATCGACCAGCGGCCGGCGTGCTCGTAGTCGCGCAGGTCGAGCACCGTCGAGGCGAGGCCCGGCAGATCGCCCCCGTCGAGGATCAGCTGCGCGCCGTCGCGGATCGAGGGAGCGACCTCGGCAAGTCGGCGGGCGGGCGGCTCGCCACTGAGGTTGGCGCTTGACTGCAGCAGCGGGCGGTCGAACGCCTCGAGCGCCGCGAGCCGGCGTGGCAGCAGCGGCACGCGCAGACCGAGGGTGTCCGGGTCGGGCCCGCATGCGAGCGAAAAGCGCCGCCTGCGGTTCGGCAGCAGCAGGGTGAGCGGCCCGGGAAGCAGGGCGCGCACGGCTTCGCGCTCGCGCGGCATCAGCTCCGACAGCAGTCGCAGGGCCGGCTCGAGCGCGAACAGCATCACCGCCGCCGGCTGTGCGGCCGGACGACCCTTGAGCTCGTACAGCCGGCGCACCGCCGGTTCGCTGTCGGGGTCGCAGCCGAGGCCGTAGACGGTATCGGCGGGAAATATCGCGACGCCCGCGCCGGCGATGCAGGCACGCAGACGGTCGACGTCGGCCGGGTCGAGCGTGCGGCTGCTCACCGCCGGTCCCTCACGGCGCACCCCTCGACCCCATCACCACGCCACCCCTCAACCCCATCAGCGCGCCACCCCGCGAGTCCCTCACTGCACGCCCACGACGACGCGCTCGATGCCGGCGAGGTCGAGCTCGATGCGAACGTCACGGAATCCTGCCTCGCCCATGAGGGCGATCACCGCGCCGGCCTGCCCGGCGCCGACCTCCAGCGCGAGCAAGCGCACGCGCGCGCGTGCGCGCGCGTGCGGGCCGGCTTCCGCGACCAGCCTGCGCACGCAGGAAAGGCCATCTGGCCCGGCGGACAGGGCGCCCGCCGGCTCGTGGCGCAGAATCTCGGGCGGCAGGCGTTCGCGCTCGGACTCGGCCACGTACGGGAGGTTCGCGACGATCGCGTCGAAGTCGTCGGGCACGCCGGCGAGCAGGTCGGCGTGCAGCCAGCGAACGTCCAGGCCGAGCCGCTCGCCGTTGGCGCGCGCCAACCCAAGCGCGTCGAGGCTGACGTCGCTGCCGGCGACGCGCAGGTCCGGTCGCTCGTCCTCGAGCGCGAGCGCGACCGCCCCACAGCCGGTGCCGACGTCGAGCACGCGCGCGCCCGTGGGCAACCGCGCAAGCGCGGTCTCCACGAGCAGCTCGGTCTCTGGTCGCGGGATCAGCGCGCGCCGGTCGCAGCGCAGCTGCAGGCGTCGAAAGGCGCGACTGGCGCAGATGTAGGCGACCGGCTCACGTTCGACCGCGCGGCGGCGGACGGCATCCTGGAAGGCGCGCACGGAGGGTCCCGCGACGGCCAGGTCGCGATCGAGCAGCAGGCGCTCGCGCGCGACGCCGAGCACGTGGGCGAGCAGCATTTCCGCATCGAGGCGAGGCGTTTCACAGCCGGCGGCCGCGATCGCGATGACCGCGCTGTCGAGCGCGTCGCGAATCGAGGTGCCGGTGTCGATGGGCACTGCTTGCGCGAGGGCCTCAGGCCGCTGCCTGGGCCTGCAGTCGCCGGCGGCGCTCATCTGCGGTGAGCGCGGCGGTGAGCTCGTCGAGCTGGCCTTCGAGCACCTGGTCGAGGTTGTGCACGGTCAGCTTGATGCGGTGGTCGGTGACGCGGCGCTCGCCGTAGTTGTAGGTGCGGATCTTCTCGGCGCGATCGCCGGTGCCGACCTGCGAGCGCCGGTCGGCGGCGACCTCGGCCTGGCGTTCGGCCATGGCCCGCTCGTACAGGCGCGCGCGCAGGACGCGCAGCGCGCGCTCGCGATTCTGCAGCTGGGACTTCTCGTCCTGCATCGAGACGACCACGCCGGAGGGCTTGTGCGTGATCCGCACGGCCGAGTCGGTGGTGTTGACCGACTGCCCACCGGGACCCGAGGAGCGGTAGACGTCGATCTGCAGGTCGTTCGGGTCGATCTGCACGTCGACGTCCTCGGCCTCGGGCAGGACCGCGACGGTGGCCGTCGAGGTGTGGATGCGACCCTGGGACTCGGTCTCGGGGACGCGTTGGACGCGGTGGGTGCCGCCCTCGAACTTGAACACCGAGTAGGCGCCGTCGCCCTTGATCGCGAACGTGTACTTGCCGTCGCCGACGTCCATGGCCTCGGTCTGAAAGCCGAGCCGCTCGGCGTAGCGGGTGAGCATTCGGTACAGGTCGCCGGCCCACAGACCGGCCTCGTCGCCGCCGGCGCCGCCTTGGATTTCGACGATCACGTTCTTCTCGTCGTTGGGGTCGCGCTCGATCATCGCCATGCGGATCTCCTCCTCGAGCTGCTCGATGCGCTCGCGCGCGCTGCTCAGCAGCTCGCGCAGCTCGGGATCGTCTCCATCTTCGGAGAGCAGCTCCTGGGCGCCGGCCGCGTCGTCTTGGGCGCGCCGCCACTGCGCAGCCAGCTCGGCGGCCGGTTGCAGCTGCCGGTAGGCGCGCCCGGCGTCCGCATAGCGCTCGCGGTCAGCGATCACCTCGGGATCGCTGAGCTGCTCGGCGAGCTCGGCGAAGCGCGCTTCTATCTGCTGGACGAGGTCTTCGATCATCGCTCGGCCAGTCTAGGCCCAGCGACCTGGGCCGGCCCGAGCGAGGCGGACGCGGCCGACCGTGGCTGCTAGGCGACGACCTCGACGCCGACCAGGTCGGCGGCGTTGAGCTGCCCCGGCGTCTCGCGCTCGAGGATCGCCTCGAGCGCCGCGATCGCGACCGCGAGCTGGTCGAGATCCGGCTCGCGCGTGGTCAGCAGCTGCAGCTTCAGTCCGGGCCACATCAGCGCGCGAACCCAGTGGCGGCGACGGTTGCGACCGGCGAACTTGATCAGCTCGAAGGAGATGCCGGCGATCAGCGGAACGCCGAGGATGCGTGTGAGCACGAGCCAGTACCAGGCGGGCAGACCGATCGGCGCGAACACGAAGATCGCGACGATCATCACCACCAGCAGGAAGCTGGTGCCGCAACGTGGATGAAGCCGCGAGAAGCGCTGGGCGTTGACGGGCGTGAGCGGCAGACCCGCCTCGAAGCAGGAGATCGTCTTGTGCTCGGCACCGTGGTACTCGAACACGCGCCGCAGGTCGCGCACGCGCGAGAGCGCCAGCATGTAGATCAGGAAGATCGCGGTCCTGACGAGTCCCTCGACCACCCAGAACAGCACCGAGCTGTTGAGCTGGCCCTTGATCAGGCTGGTGAGACCGACGGGGACCAGGAAGAACAGCACGATCGCGAGGGCGACGGCGACGACGATCGTGCCGACCCACAGCACGCCCGAGATTTCCTGGGGCTTGGTCTCGCCATCGCCGGTCTCGGCCTCTTGCGGGGGCGGTGTCGCGCCGTTGGACGCCGCCTGCGCGTTCCCGTTGGATGTTGCGGCGGCCTTCGCGTCCGGCGCCGCGTCACGCTCTTGCAGCGGCAGCTGCGGGTTGGCGTTCCCGTTGGACGTTGCGACGGCCCTCGCGTCGGGCGCCGAGTCGCGGTCCTCGGGTGGGAGCTGAGCGTTGGCGGAGACTTCGAGCGCGCGGAAGCCGATCGCCAGCGAGCCGCCGAGCGCGACGATTCCGCGGATGATCGGCAGGCGCAGCACGCGGTGGCGCTGCAGCGCGCTTTTCAACGGGTGGGCGGTGACCTCGATGTCGCCGAGCGCGGCCTCCTCGGGCGAGCGGTGCGGCTCGCGCAGCTGCTCGGGCGTCGGCTTGCGCACGGCCACCGCCCAATGAGCGATGCCGCGCATCATCACGCCCTCGAGCACGGCCTGCCCGCCGACGGGCGCGTCGCGCTCGGCGTTCAGCTGGCCGTGGGAATCGACCTCGACGTCGACGTCGGCCTGTCCGCTTCCCGACGCCGGCCCGCTTGCCGCCTGCCCGGGCCCTGCCGGGGCAGCCTCACGGGTACCGGCCGCCTGGGCAGTGGCCATGGCCTTACTGCGAGGCCTTGGTTTGGGCGCCGAGCAGGCGCCCCTTGGCGACACGGCGCTGGAAGCGCTCGACGCGCCCGCCGGTGTCCACGAGCTTCTGCCGGCCCGTGTAGAAGGGGTGGCAGTTGGAGCAGACCTCGACGTGCAGCTCCTCGCGGGTGGCGCGGGTCAGGAACTCGTTGCCGCACGTGCAGCGCACATGAGCCTGAACGTAGCGGGGATGGATCTCGGCCTTCATCGCCGGCTAATTCTAGCGGTCGCCGGCTAGCTGCCGGTCGAGCTCGATGGCGCGGGTTCTTCGGGGGTGCTCGCGGGCGCGGGCTGGTGACAGATGGAGGTCACGCGTTCCACGCGCTTGACCTCGTGGCCGCGAGCGTTCTGCCAGCGAAATACCACGGCGGCGCGGTAGGCGGCAGGCGCGGTCAGGTCGAGCACCTGCTGGTCGTACTTGTAGGTCTTCACGCCGGCCGCGGCGGCGCGCCAGACGCCGAGTCCCGGGGCGAGGACTGCGTGAAAGCCTGCTTCACCCGGGGTGTGCTCCTGCAGTTCGATGCGCATCGACATGCGCACGGCCCCCGGCAGGACTGTCATTTCGCCCGCGAACGTGGCCGAGCGTTCGGCTGGCCCGGCGGCGGTGACGCACTGCACGAGCGTCGCCGATGGGCCCTGGTCGACCGCCGTGGTGTCGCCGCCGGTCGACTGCGCGTGCGCCCCGCCGGCCATGGCCATCCACAGCAGCGTCAGACCGCAGCCGCCGGCCGCGAGCCGACGCCTGCCGTGAATGGGGGTAGTGGAGGTGAGGCGCACTGCACCCTCCTTAACACTCGCTTCACGGTCATGTTTCGCCGTCACTGCAAGCTGCACTGGAGCGCTGTGGACATCCCTCGCCACTTCGCACCAACACTCGCCCGACGGCTCACTACGACCACTCACCGCGACCAGCATCCACGAGCCCGCCGCGGCCCTTCACGCCCGCGCCGGGCAGGCTGACGGCTCAAACGATCTGATACAGCGGCCCGTCGCCCCCCTCGGGCGTGGTCAGTCGACCGCCCTTGGCGGTGATCGCGCCGCACTGCACGCAGTTGGTGTAGTTGACGATCACATCGACCTCACCGTGCTCGGGCGCGTCATCCGGGATCTCGTATACGCCCGCCGGACACATCCAACGCCATGTCTCGGCGATCTCGCGTGGCACGTGTTTCTGAACGCGTATGTGGTTGGGGGCGTCGTCGCGCGTGGCGTTGCCCGTGATGAACACCGAGGAGAGCTTGTCGAAGGTGTACTTGCCGTCGGGCTTGGGGTAGACGTCCTTGGTGTCGCCGATGAACATCGTCTCGGCGTCGTCGGGGTGCCAGGTGGCGCGGCCGGGCGGGAGCTTGCCCTTGGACATGATCGACGGGCCGGCGAGCAGGCTGCCGCGCAGGAAGCCTTTCTGAAAGCCCTGGCGGGTGTTGCGAACCTGCCACAGCTCCTTGCCGATCGAGGAGCTCTCGACCGCCTGCTCATAGGCATCGAGCGGGGCGCCGAAGGTCAGGTGGGCGTAGATCGCCTCGGCGGCGAGTTTCCCCGAGCGGATGCAGTGGTGCACGCCCTTGAGCGCCGCGGTGTCGACCATTCCGCCGGCGTCGCCGACGAGCAGCGCCCCCGGCATCGAGAGCTTGGGCATCGACCAGTACCCGCCGCCCGGCAGCGCCTTGGCACCCCACGCGACGCGCTCGCCGCCGGCGAGGATCTCGCGGACGAGGGGATGGGTCTTGAACGTCTGCAGCAGGTCGTGCGCCGAGGTGGTGGCGTCGTGGTAGTTGAGATCGACGACGAAGCCGATCGAGACCATGTCCTCGCCGGTCTTCTCGTTCTTCATCGGGTAGATCCAGGTGCCGCCGAGCTGTCCGTACTTCGGCGCGATCTTCATCGGCCACGGCTGGGTGAAGGTGTGGATCACCCGGTCGAGCGGCTTCGGGACCTTCCAGACCTCCTTGACGCCCAGCTCCCACACCTGGGGCTCGCGGCCCTCGGCGAGATCGAACTCTCGGATCGCCGCGCCTGTGAGGTGCCCCCAGCAGCCCTCGGCGAGCACGGTGGCCTGGGCCTTGATGTCGGTGCCGGGCTCGAAGTTCGAGAGCTCCTGCCCCTCCTTGCCGCGACCCTTGTCGCCCGAGCGGACGCCGACCACGCGCTCGTCCTCGACGATCAGGCAAGTGGCCGCGGTCTCGGTGAGGATGTACGCACCGGCCTCTTCTGCCTGGGCGGCCTGATATCGAGCCAGGGCGGACACCGAGACGACCTCGTTGCCGTGGTTTTTGAAGTTGGGCACGAACGGGATCGGCACCGAGACCTTGGTCTTGGCGCTGGGGAACATGTAGACCGACTCCTTCGTGACCTCGCCGAACGCGAAGCCCTCTTTGCGCCAGTCCTCGCGCGACATGCTCGGGAACAGCTCCTGCAGAGGGCCGGGCCGCATGACGGCGCCCGAGAGGTTGTGCCCGCCGCAGGTCTTCGCCTTCTCGACTACGGCGACCGGCACTTCGCCGAGGCGCTCCATGAGATCGCCCCCGCTCTCCCGATCGTCCTCCAGCAGTTGGAGCAGGCGGTTGGCGCAGGCCAGCCCCGCGGTGCCACCCCCGACGATCGCGACGCCGACCTCGATCAGCTCGTCCTCGGGATCGAGGCTTCGCTTGATGAATTCCTTCTGGGAGTCCACCGGCGGCGGGAAGGCCGCCGGTGCCACCTTGCCGTTGCTGGAGCCGCTGTGAGATGACATCGCCTGTTCGCTCCTTTGTGCGTTCGCGCAGTTCCCTCGATTCCCTGACGCGCAGGCCGCCTAGCTGGCCTTCTTCGCCTTGACCGCCTCGGTCAGCCGCGGCAGGATCTTGTTGAGATCGCCGACGATGCCGAGATCGGAGAACTCGAAGATCGGGGCGTTGGAGTCCTTGTTGATGGCGACGATGTTCTCCGAGGACTGCATACCGACCTTGTGCTGGATCGCGCCGGAGATGCCGGCGGCGAGATACAGCTTCGGCGCCACGGTCTTGCCGGTCTGGCCGATCTGCGCAGCGTAGGGGTACCAGCCGGCATCGACGACCGCGCGCGTCGCGGCGACCGCGGCGTTGTTGCCGAATGCGGACGCGAGCTCCTCGCAGAGCTTGAAGCCCTCGGCCTTGCCGAGCCCCCGGCCGCCGGCGACGAGGATGTCGGCGCCCTCGATGTCGACGTCGGCGCCGCGCTGTTCGCCGCGCACGAGCATCTTCGCGCGGGTCGAGTGCGGGCTGAGCTCGAAGCTCAGCTGCTCGACCGTCGCCGGGCCGGCCCCGGACTGCTTGGCCTCGAAGGCGTTCAGGCGCCCGATGATGATGCCGACGTCCGAGCGGTATTTGATCTCGGAGATCGCGGAGTCGCCGAGAATCGGGCGCTCGGCGATCAGCTCGCCGTTCTCGGCACGGACGTTGGTGACCTCCATCACGACCCCGGCGCCGAGGCGGGCGGCCAGGCCGGCGCCGATCTCGAAGCCGAGCAGGCCTCCACCGAACAGCGCGTAGGAGTAGCCGCCGCCCGCGATCGCTGCGGCCATCGCGTCGACGAGCGGTTGCGCCAGGCCTTCGGGGCCCTCGGCGACGAGCGTCTTGGTGGCGCCGTACTGCCCGAGCGAGGCCGCCAGATCCTCCGGAACGCCTTCGCCCAGCATGATCGCGTGCGCCTCGCCTCCGAGCTCGCCGGCCAGGCGGGCTGCCTCGGATACGGCACCGAGGGAGTTCTTGTTGATCGCGCCTTCGTAGTGCAGCGCGTAGACCAGGATGTTCGCCATTTTCAGCCTGCCGGTTCCTTTCTCGTTCTCGCTGTGCCGCGTCTCGCTGTGTCGCGCTTGCTCGTGGATTCCCAGCCGCGCCTGCTCGTGATTGCCGTGCCACGCGCGTGCGTGGGCTCGCTTGTCCGGGGCCCGTCAGCAGCGCTGGCCGTCCGCGCCCGTGACTGTGTTCGCGCGCTCATAGCCGCCTACAGGAGCTTTCGCTCGTCGAGCCAGGCGACGATCCGCTCGACCGTCTCCGGCGTGTCCTCGTCCTCGATGATCTCGCCGGCGGCCTTGGCGGGCGGGGGCTTGGCCGCGACCCAGTGGGCGCCGGAGTGCTCGCCGCCGACTTTCGAGGCGTCGATGCCGACATCGCCGGCGGCGACGGCGTCGAGCGGCTTCTTCTTGGCGCCCATGATCGCCTTCAGTGACGGGTAGCGGGGCTCGTTGATGGCATCCCCGACCGAGATCACGGCGGGCAGGCCGACCTGCACGGTGTCATAGCCGTACTCGGCCTGACGCTCGCAGCGCAGCGCGTCGGACTCGACGTCCATCTTGATCACCTGCGTGAGCGACGGCATGCCGAGGTGCTCTGCCACGACGGCGCCGATCGTGTAGCACTCGCCGTCGTCGGACTGCTGGCCGAGCAGCACCAGATCGGGGCTCTCGCGCGCGAGCGTCTGTGCCAGCGCATAGCCGGTGGCGGCCACGTCCGAGCCGGCGAGCTGGGGATCTGACAGGTGCACCGAGCGGTCGGCGCCGAGCGAGACCGCCTTGTGCAGGGCGCGCACGGCGCTCTCGGGGCCCATCGTGACGGCGACGATCTCCTCGACGGGCGTCGCGCCGCCCTCCCTGATCTGCATGGCCGCCTCGATCGCGTGCGTGTCGTAGGGATTGAGGTTCTTCTCGCCGCTGCGGTCCATACGCCCCGTCGCGGGGTCGATCCGCTTCTCGACGGCGGCGTCGGGAACCTCCTTCACAAGGACGCATATCTTCATTCTTGGGGCTTCTCCTTGGGTCTGTTGACGATGATCCTATCCGGTTCGGCGGTTGACTGACGCGTCAATCAACGTGCTCGAGTCCCGCCGCCGGGGTCAGCCGCTGTCGACGGCGTTGCGGATGAAGTCGACTATCGACTGGGTCGAGGCGCCGGGCGTGAACACCTCGGCGACGCCGAGGCGCTTGAGCTCGGGGATGTCCTCGGCCGGGATCGTGCCGCCCACGGTTACGAGCACGTCGTCGATGTCCTGCTCGCGCAGCAGCTCGACGATGCGCGGCACGAGCGTCATGTGGGCCCCCGACAGAATCGACAGGCCGACCGCGTCGGCGTCCTCCTGGATGACCGTCTCGACGATCTGTTCCGGGGTCTGATGAAGGCCGGTGTAGATCACCTCCATGCCGGCGTCGCGCAGCGCGCGGGCGATGATCTTCGCGCCGCGATCGTGCCCGTCGAGGCCGGGCTTGGCGACGACCACGCGGATCTTGCCGCGATGCGTCTCGGACGATGAGGCGGAGGTGGCTGCGGCGGTCATCGGCGCTTGCGAGAGGCCGCGACGGTCACGGCGTGCGTGGCAGGACACGTGGTTTCATCGGCAGTCAGGTTATTCGCGCGCATCGACGCGTGCGCTGAGGCGTCCGCGCACGAGACCGCCGAGGCCGCCGAGCGCGGCGGCCCCGACGAGCCCCGCGAAGATCCTCAGGCGGCGGGCGAGGCGATCGAGGTGCACGATCTCCCAGCCCTGCTCGGAGGCGATGCGCCGCAGGTCGGCGTCCGGGTTGACGACGACCGGGTTGCCGACCGCGCGCAGCATCGGCAGGTCGGACTCGGAGTCCGAGTAGGCGTACGAGATCTCCAGGTCGATCGACTCGCGCGAGGCGAGCTCGCGAAGCGACAGCAGCTTGCCCTCGCGGTAGTTGAAGGGACCTGCCGGTCGCCCGGTGTAGCGGCCATCGACGATCTCCGAGCGCGACCCCAGGCCACCGTCGAAGGCGAGCACGTGCGCCAGCAGGTCGGCCATCTCCTGCGAGGCCGCGGTCACGATGTAGACCAGCCGGCCGGCGTCCTGGTGGGCGTAGGCGCGTTCGAGCATCTGCGGGTATAGGCGCGGGAGCACGCCCGCGAGCACGCGCGGAGACAGGCGCTGGAGGTCGCGGACGGGGACGCCGGCGATCATCCTGCCGACGCGTTCGCGCACCTCGTCGGCGCGGTCGTCGGTCGAGCCGAGCAGGCGAAAGCGCAGGTTCTCGTAGGCGTCGCGCGCGAGTCGGCGGCGCGAGATCATGCCCGACTCGTAAGCGGCGCGGGCGAAGAAGATCCCCGACGAGCCCGCCATCAGCGTCTTGTCGAGGTCGAAGAACGCCGCCGACCGGCGCCCGTCCCTGCTCGCGGGCGCGGCGATGTCGTGGTCGCTCGCCGGCGCACTCACCTCGCCGCCCTTCGCGGGCGTTGTCTCGCCGCCGCTCGCCGGCGCGGTCATCTCAGACGCGCAGGATCACCGCGTCGCCCTGGCCGCCGCCCGAGCAGATCGCGGCACAGCCCAGCCCGCCGCCGCGCCGGCGCAGCTCGTAAATGAGGGCGCCGAGGATGCGGGCGCCCGAGGCGCCGATCGGATGGCCGAGCGCGACGGCTCCGCCATTTACGTTGACGCGGTCCTCGTCGATGCCGAGCATCCGGATCGAGTTCAGCGTGACCGAGGCGAAGGCCTCGTTGATCTCCCACAGGTCGATGTCGCCCGGCTGCAGGCCGGCCTTCTCGAGCGCGAGCTTGGCGGCGCTGGCGGGTGTGGTGGCGAGGTAGGCGAAGTCGTTGGCGCTCTGCGCGTGGGCGACGATCTCGGCGAGCGGCTCCTTGCCGTTGGCGCTGGCCCACTGCTGGGCGCACAGCACGAGCGCGCCGGCGCCGTCATTGACTCCGGGCGCGTTGCCGGCGGTGTGTGAGCCTTCCTTGCCGACCAGTCCGGGCAGCGCGGCGAGCTTCTCGAGCGAGGTGTCGCGCCGTGGGCCCTCGTCGATCTCGACGACGGTCTGGCTCTTGCGTCCGTTGACCGTCACGGAAACGATCTCTTCGGACATGCGTCCGTCGTCGATCGCCTTCAGCGCGAGCTCGTGGGAGCGCAGCGCCCAGCGGTCGAGCTCGGGACGGGTCAGCTCGAGCTCGTCGCCGACTTCGGTGGCCTCGACGAACATCTGCTTGCCCGAGAAGGGATTGGTGAGGCCGTCGTGGACCATCGCGTCGAGCGCCTGCACATCTCCCATGCGAAAGCCGAAGCGCGCGCCCGGCAGCAGGTAGGGCGCCTGCGACATCGACTCCATCCCTCCGCCGACGCCGATCTCCAGGTCGCCCGCGCGGATCGCCTGATCGAGGATCACGCATGAGCGCAGGCCCGAGGCGCACACCTTGTTGATCGTCTCGGACGAGACCTCCTTGGGGATCCCGGCCTTGATCTGGGCCTGGCGGGAAGGGATCTGGCCCTGGCCGGCCTGCAGCACCTGGCCCATCACGACGTGCCCGACCTGCTCGGGGGCGACGTCGGCGCGCTGCAGCGCGGCCTCGATCGCGGTCGCGCCGAGCGTGGTGGCGTCGAGCGTTGACAGGCCGCCGCCCATCTTGCCGATGGGGGTGCGCGCGGCGCCGATGATCACTGTGCTGGACATTGTCTAGCGGCCTCCTCGGGGTCGCAGAAGACGACGAGAGATCGAGAATGCTAGCGGGGCGGGTATCGTGCCCGGGTCCGTGCAGGTAGCCGCCACCACACAGCCGGGCCTCGACACCGACGCCGATACGATCGCGGTCGGGGTGTTCGAGGGCGAGCAGCCGCCGTCGGGGGCGCCGCCGGAGCTGAGCCAGCTGCTCGAGTCGGGCGAGGCCAAGCGCTCGCACAAGGCGCTCGCGCTGGCGCACGCGCAGGGCAGGCGCTGGCTGGTGCTGGGGCTCGGCGGGCGTGGGGAGCTGACGGGAGAGCGCGCGCGAACGGCGGGCGCCGCCGTGCACGGACGTGCGCTGGAGATCTCCACGCGCACGCTGTGCCTGCAGCTGCCGCCGGGCGTGTCGGCCGAGCTGGCGGGCGCCTTCACCGAGGGGGTCGTGCTGTCGGACTATCGCTTCGAGCGTTTCAAGTCGCCTCCGCCTGAGCCGCCGCGCGCCGACGAGCAGCCGGCGCCGAAGCGGCTCGAGCGTTTGCTGATGTCCTCGCCGGATGGCGCGGACGGGCCCGACGGACCGCTCGGAGAGGTCGTCGCCGAAGCTGCGCTCGTGGCCGAGTCGGCCAACGCCGCGCGCGAGTTGCAGAACCGCCCGGCCAACGATCTCACGCCGACCGCACTGGCGCAGTACGCCGAGGCGCTGGGGGAAGAGATCCCGGAGCTCTCGGTGGAGTCCGAGGGCAGCGCCGGGCTCGAGGATCGCGGCATGGGAGCGTTCGCGGCCGTCGCGCAGGGCTCCGAACAGGAGCCGGCCTTGATTGTGATGCGCTACGAGCCGGCGCAGAGCCCGCCGCCGGGCGCCCCGGTGCTCGGTTTGGTCGGCAAGGCCGTCACGTTCGACAGCGGCGGGATCTCGCTGAAGCCCGGGGCGAAAATGGCCGAGATGAAGTTCGACATGTCGGGCGGCGCGGCGGTGATCGAGGCGGTGGCCGCGATCGCCAGGCTCGGCCTGCCGCTGAAGGTGATCGGCGTCGTGGGTGCCACCGAGAACCTCCCGAGCGGCAGGTCGGTGAAGCCGGGGGACATCGTGATGGCTTCGAACGGCAAGACGATCGAGGTCAACAACACCGACGCGGAGGGCCGGCTCGTGCTGGCCGACTGCCTGTGTCGCGCGGTCGAGCTCGGAGCCGAGCGGATCGTCGATCTCGCGACGCTCACCGGGGCCGTGATCATCGCGCTCGGCTCGACCTACGCGGGGCTGATGAGCAACGACGAGGAGCTTGCCGGGCAGATCGCCGCGGCCGGTCAGCGCAGCGGCGAGATCGTCTGGCGGCTGCCGTTTCACGAAGAGTACGACGAGCTCATCAAGGGCACCTACGCCGATCTCGACAACGCCCCCGAAGCCCGCAAGGCCGGCACGATCGTCGGCGGGGCGTTCCTGTCGAACTTCGTCGGCGACACCCCCTGGGCGCACCTCGACATCGCAGGCTCGGCCTGGGATCTCGGCCGCGCATACGCTCCCAAGGGGGCGTCGGGGTACGGGGTGCGGCTGCTGGTCGAGCTGGCCCGCGCTTACACGGCGTGACTCCAACCGACGCCCCGCGGCGATCGGTCCGCGCTGGGTCAGTGCGGCTGCTGGTCGAGCTGGCGCGCGCTTACAGGGCGTGATCCCAACCGACGCCGCGCGGCGATCGGTCCGCGCTGCGTCCGCCTCGGGACGCCCCGCTCTGTGAGAATGTCGGCGCCATGGACTTCGATCTCTCGCCCGATCACGAGCTGATCCGGCGCACCGTCAGGGAGTTCGCCGAAGGCGAGGTGGCGCCTGTCGCGGAGGAGCTCGACCGCACGAAGGCGTTCCCTTACGAGATCGTGCGCAAGCTCGGCTCGCTGAACCTGATGGGGATCCCGTTCCCCCAGGAGTACGGCGGGGGTGGCGGCGACACGCTGGCCTACGCGCTGGCGGTCGAGGAGCTCACGCGCGTGGACTCGTCGGTGGCGATCACGCTGTGCGCGCACACATCGCTCGGCACGCAGCCGGTCTATTTGTTCGGCAGCGAGGAGCAGAAGCGCGAGTGGCTGCCGCAGCTGTGCTCGGGCGAGCGCCTCGGCGCATTCGGGCTGACCGAGCCCGAGGCGGGCTCAGATGCGGGCAACACGCGCACGCGCGCGCGGCTCGACGGCGAGGAGTGGGTCGTGGACGGGGCCAAGCAGTTCATCACCAACGCCGGAACCGAGATCTCCGGGATGGTCTGCATCACGGCGGTGACTGGCGAGGACGGCGAGGCGCCGGCTCGGGCCGGCGGCGAGAATGCCGGCGGGTCCGGCACACGAGCCGCCCGCACGGGGGGCGCCGAGCCCAACGCACGAGCGGGCGGCAAGGAGATCTCGAACATCATCGTGCCCAACGGCACCCCCGGCTACGAGCAGGGCGAGCCGTATCGCAAGATGGGCTGGAACGCCTCCGATACCCGGCCGCTCAGCTTCAGCGGCTGCCGTGTGCCGGGCGCGAACCTGCTCGGACCGCGCGGCGCGGGCTTTCGCCAGTTCCTGCAGATCCTCGACATCGGTCGGATCGGGGTGGCGGCGATGGGCGTCGGGCTCGCGCAGGGCGCGCTCGACCAGGCGCTGGGCTACGCCAAGGCACGCAAGGCGTTCGGCAAGTCGATCTCGAAGTTCCAGGCCATCCAGGCCAAGCTGGCGGACATGTCGGTCGAGATCGAGGCGGCGCGGCTGCTGGTGTACAAGGCGGCGCGCGAGAAGGACGCGAACCGGAACTTCACGCTGACCGCCGCGCAGGCCAAGCTGAAGACCGGGCGGCTGGCGGTGCGCTGCGCCGAGGAGGCGGTGCAGATCCACGGCGGCTACGGCTACATCGAGGAGTACCCGGTGTGCCGCTTCTATCGCGACGCGAAGATCCTCACGATCGGCGAGGGAACCGATGAGGTCCAGCAGATGGTGATCGCACGCGCCCTGGGCGCGTAGGCCGAACGCCACCAGCCGGCGCGCCCGCCCTCACGTCACGAGCGTCAACACGCCGCCGAGGCCCGGGCGCCGGGCGAAGACGGCCCCACCCTACCGCGCACAGCTAACGCGGTTCGAGCACCACCAACGGGATCTCGCGGTCGGTGCGGCGCTGGTAGCCGTCGTAGCCGCTGTAGACGCCGACCATCAGGCTCCAGAGACGAGGGCGCTCCTCGGCGCTGGCCACACGCGCGTGCACGTCCAGGTGGCGCGTTCCGACCTGGACGGTCGTGTCGGGATGGGCCACGAGGTTGTGAAACCACGCCGGGTTCTTCGGATAGCCGCCCTTGGAGGCCACGAGCACGAGGTTCTGACCGTCCCGCCCATAGACGAGCGGACTCGTGCGAAGCGTCCCGCTCTTGGCCCCGACGTGGTCGAGCAGCAGCGTCGGCGGCGTGCCCGGGAAGTGATGGCCGACACGACCGCCGGTGGCTTTGTAGATCGCAGCGTGTCCGTCGATCACCCGGCCCAGCAGCGGCCAGTTGCGATCGGCCCAGGCCATGTAGTCCATTTGCTCACCCTACACGTGCGACCTCGAATCACCCCGCCCCATCGCCTTCGAGCAGCGCAGTGGCGGCGCTGGCCGGGTCGAGTCGCCGCGCGACGACCTCCTCGAGCAGGCGCGCGAACTCGGCGTCGTCGCTGAGCTCGTCTTCGAGGCGGCGGCGAAGACGAGCAGTGGCGATCGCGAGCACCTCGCTGCGTAGGTTGCGCCGGCGCCGCTCGGCGAGCTCGCCGGCGGCGAGGATGTGTGCGCGGTGCTCGTCGAGGCGCTCGGCCAGCTCCTCCACCCCGACCCGGCGAGCGGCCTCGGTCTTGACGATCGGTACGCGCCAGCCGGCGCGGGCCTCCTCCGGCGAGCGATCGAGGTTGGCGAGCGAGAGCACGCCGCGGATCTCACGGACCATCGTGTCGGTGAGCGGGTGGTCGGCCTTGTTGACGACGATCACGTCGGGGATCTCCATCACGCCGGCCTTGAGCGCTTGAATCGAGTCGCCCGAGCCCGGCATCAACACCAGCACGATCGTGTCGGCGTGATCGATGATGTCGATCTCGGCCTGGCCGACGCCGACGGTCTCGACGAAGATGTCCTCCCGTCCGGCGGCGTCGAGCAGCAGCGCGCTCTGCAGGGCCGCCTCCGACAGTCCGCCGAGCGCGCCGCGGTTGGCCATCGAGCGAATGAACACGCCGGGATCCAGGAAATGCTCGCCGAGGCGGATGCGATCGCCCAGCAGGGCACCCTGCGTGAACGGCGATGAGGGGTCGATCGACAGCACGCCGACGGTGCGTCCGGCCTGCCGGCGGGCGCGGGTGAGCGCGCCGATCAGCGTCGACTTGCCGACGCCGGGCGGTCCCGTGAAGCCGACGATTGCCGCCTTGCCGGTGTGCGGATAGACCTCGCGCACCAGCTCCCAGCCCTCGGCGCGATCGTCCTCGACCAGCGAGATGCCGCGCGCGAGCGCGCGACGATCGCCGGCTAGCAGGCGTTGGCCGAGCTCGGAGGGCATCGGCCGGAAGTATCTAGGATGCCCGCCCGTGAGCCCGCTGCGGCAGACGCGCAAGACACTCACGTTCATGCGCGCGAACCGCATGTTCAACCATCGCTACGCCCGCTTGCTGGCTCGGCTCGCATGGCTGAAGCTGCGCTACGGCCGTCGCCTGCAGACCGAAGGGGTCTGCTTCATCTGTCCCGGCGTGAGGCTCGAGATCGGGCGCGGCGCGACGCTGCGGATCGGACGCTGGGCCTGGATCGGGCATGGCTGCAAGATCAGGGTTCACGAGGGCGAGGTGAGCATCGGCGCGAAGACCGTGATGGGTCAGGAGTGCACCATCTCCGCCTACCAGCACGTGTCGGTCGGGCGCGAGTGCATCCTCGCCGATCGCGTGATGCTGATCGACTTCGACCACGGCGTGACCGAGGTCGAGCGGCCGATCCGCCTGCAGGGCATCTACAAGCGCGACGTGCGCGTGGGACACAACGCGTGGATCGGCTACGGCGCGTGCATCCTGCGCGGCGTCACCGTCGGCGACAACTGCGTGATCGGGACCACCTCGGTCGTCACCACCTCGGTGCCCGACAACGCCGTCGTCGCGGGCGTGCCCGCGCGGGTGCTGCGCATGCGCGACGCGCCGACAACCATGCGCTGGGAGTGACAGCGGCCGCGCGGCGCCCGCGTGCCACCGCGCCGGTCAGTCGGGCGCGAGCAGCGCCTGGCGGTCGGCGTCGGGCGCGATGTTGCGCAGGCCTTCGCATGGTGCCTGCTCGCCGAGCTTCAGCGCCCGGGCGAGCGCGTCGCGGTGATCTTCGAAGCGCTCGCGCGCATAAGGCGCGGC
>DATJOF010000017.1:0-21243 GCA_035507415.1 Solirubrobacteraceae bacterium | reverse complement strand
CTGCACCGCGATGGGCAAGCTGCTGGTCGCCTATCTGCCCGAGCCCGAGCAGCGCGAGGTGTTCGGCGAGATGAAGCTGACCAAGCGCGGACCCAACACGATCACCAGCAAGCGGGCGCTGCGCGAGGAGCTCGAGGAGGTGCGCGAGGCCGGGTTCGCGGTCAACGACGAAGAGCTCGCGCCGGAGCTGTATGCGATCTCGGCGCCCGTGCGCGACGAGTCCCAGGTCGTGGCCGCCGTGAACCTCGCGGCGCACAGCTCGATGATCTCCCTCGACGAGCTGGTCGACGCGCTCGGCCCGCACCTGATCTCGACCGCGGACCGCATCTCGGCACGACTCGGATACCGCCGCGACGACGAGCGAGTGGACTGATCGCATAGCCTTCGGGCAGATGCCTGCCCGCCTTCGTGTTCCTGCTCGGCGCCGCATGCCTGCCCGCTTCGGGCGGTCCGCCCGCCTGCTGTCGCCGTTCTGCCTGGCGCTGCTTGCGCCGGGTCTCGCGGCGTGCGCGAGCACGACCTCGACGAGCAGCTTCAAGGGCGAAGAACACGCCGTCGCACAGGCGATCGCCAACCTGCAGAGCAACGCGACGGCGCTGGAACACAAGAAGGTCTGCCACGAAGATCTGGCGAGCTCGGTGGTGACGCGCCTCGACCGCGCCCCTGGAGGCTGCGAAAAGGCGCTCGAAAGCCAGCTGAAACAGATCGACAGCTTCGAAGTGACGGTCGAAGCGGTGAAGATCGACGGCCGCAGCGCGACGGCGCACGTGAAGAGCATTCGCGAAGGCAAGCAGCACATCGAAACGCTGACGCTCGTCAAGGAGGGCGGCAAGTGGAGGGTCTCGGGCGTCGGCTAGCGGTTCGTGGAGGCGCCGAGCGCGCGCCCGTACTGGCGCTCGTAGTAGGCGCGGTACTCGCCCGAGCGGATCGGCTCCCACCACCAGCCGTTCTCGCGATACCACGCCACCGTCTGAGCCAGGCCATCCTCGAAGCGCACGCGCGGCGCCCATCCCAGCGCGCGCACCTTCTGCGATGACAGCGAGTAGCGGCGGTCGTGTCCGGGCCGGTCGGCGACGTGCTCGATCTGAGACTCGGCGGCGTCGGTGAGGGACACGATGCGACGCACCACCTCGATGTTGGCCTGCTCGTCGGGTCCGCCCGCGTTGTAGACCTCGCCCGACCGCCCGTGTTCGAGCACGTGGCCGATCGCGCGCGCGAAGTCGCTGGCATGGATCCAGTTGCGCACCTGCATGCCGTCCCCGTAGACGGGCAGGGCATCGCCGTGCAGCGCGTTGAGCACCATCAGCGGGATCAGCTTCTCCGGATACTGGTAGGGACCGTAGTTGTTCGAGCCGCGCACGATCGTCGCGGGCAGGCCGTAGGTGTGGAAGTAGCTCTGGGTCAGCAGATCGGCGCCCGTCTTCGTGGCCGAATAAGGCGAGGACGGCTGCAGCGGCGAGTCCTCGGTGAAGGTTCCGGTCTCGATCGACCCGTAGACCTCGTCGGTGGACACCTGCAGGTAGCGCAGCTCGCGCTCGCGCGCTGCCTCGAGCAGCACATGGGTGCCGAGCGCATGAGTGCGCACGAACGCGTCGGGATCGGCGATCGAGCGGTCGACATGCGTCTCCGCGGCGAAGTTGACGATCGCATCGGCCGCGCCTGCATCGAGCGCTCCCGCGACCGCCTCCGGATCCTCGATCGCGCCGCGCAGAAACCGAAACCCGGACAGGTCGCGAACGTCGTGGAAGTTCTCCTCGCGACCCGCATAGGTGAGCTTGTCGAGCACCGTCACCCGATCGTCGTGCTCGAGCAAGCGCTGGCGCACGAACGTCGAGCCGATGAAGCCGGCTCCACCACACACCACCAGCTTCATGCCCGGGCCCCGATCCGATCGGCCGTTGTTGCTGGCATGGCTTCCCGCTCGCTTCTCATGACGTGATCATCCCAGCCCGTGCCGCCAGGTATCCGGCGAGGCCGTCCGGCCAAGGCGGCAGCGGTAGGACGTCGTCGCGTTCGGACTCGAGCGCCGACCACGCCGGGCGCGGAGCCGGGCGGGGCATCTGCCCGGTGCTGATCGGCTGGACCTCGCAGGCGACCTCGGCCTGACGGAAGATCTCGCGCGCGAAGCCGTTCCAGGAGATGCGTCCGCCGCCGGCGAGGTGCATCAGGCCGCTGACATGGCGTTCGAGCAGTCCCACGAGCGCGGGCGCGAGATGGCCGGTCCAGGTGGGGCAACCGATCTGGTCATCGACGACCTGCACGGCGTCGCGCTCGCCTGCGAGCCTGAGCATCGTTTGCACGAAGTTGGGCCCATCCGTGCCGAACAGCCATGCGCTGCGCACGACCGAGTGACGCGCGCAGGCGCCCAGCACCTGCTGCTCGCCCGCGAGCTTGGTCTGGCCGTAGACCGACCTCGGCCCGGTCGGGTCGGACTCGACATAGGCACGTTCCCGACCATCTGGGCCGCGCGGAGCCTGGCCGTCGAACACGTAGTCGGTGCTGACATGCACGAGCGGAACCTCGACCGCGGCCGCGGCGCGCGCGAGGTTGCCGGCGCCGTCGGCGTTGACGGCGTGGGCCTGGCGCCGGTGGGTCTCGGCGCCATCGACGTCGGTCCAGGCGGCGCAGTTGACGACAGCGTCCAGCGGGCCGGGCTCGTCGCGGAGACCGTGCAGCAGATGCTCGACGGCCGCAGGATCGATGACGTCGATCTCGGGCAGGTCAACGCCAACGAGCTCGTGGCCCGCGCGCGCGCCTGCGCGCAGCACGTCGTGGCCAAGCATGCCGGCTGCTCCTACGACCAAGATGCGCATCACGCCCACCGAGAGGCCCGACAGAACCCAAGAGGCTGGCCCCAGGACCCAAGAGGCCGGCTCCCGTTCACAGGATCGAGATGTCGGAGTTGTCGCCGACCATGAAGCGGTAGGCCTTCGGCTGGCCGTCGGAGCGGCGCACGGTGACGTTGCGCCCCAACAGCGA
Organism: Solirubrobacteraceae bacterium; assembly: GCA_035507415.1. GTDB lineage: Bacteria > Actinomycetota > Thermoleophilia > Solirubrobacterales > Solirubrobacteraceae > Palsa-744. The sequence goes on along the minus strand of DATJOF010000017.1, from coordinate 18,264 downwards.
GGACTCCATGCGACCGTCCAGGTCGCACACCGAGGAGCCGGCCAGCAGGATCGAGTGCTCGACCTCGGCGCCTGCCACCGTGCAGCCCTGCCCGATCGCGGTGTAGGGGCCCACGTAGCAGTCGCGCAGGCGCGCATCGGGCCCGACGATCGCCGGTCCGCGCACGGTGGTGCGCTCGAGTCGCGCGCCCGCCTCCACGACGACGCGTCCGTCGACGTTCGAGTCGATCAGCTCGCCTTCGATGCGGCCGACGAGATTGTCGAGGATCAGCCGGTTGGCCTCGAGCATGTCCTCGAGCCTGCCGGTGTCCTTCCACCAACCGCGCACGATGTGCGGCTCGACGCGCATGCCCGCATCGACCAGATGCTGGATCGCGTCGGTGATCTCGAGCTCTCCGCGCGGCGAGGGCGCGATCGCGCGCGCGGCGTCGTGGATCGCGGGCGTGAACATGTAGACGCCGACGAGCGCCAGGTCGGTCTTTGGCGCGCTCGGCTTCTCGACCAGCTGCACGACCCTGCCGACCTGACCGGCCGCCGCGGGCTCGAGCTCGGCGACGCCATAGTTCTCTGGATCCGGGACTGGGGTCAGCAGGATCAGCGCATCGGGCCGGTGCTCGCGGAAGGCGGCGACCAGGTCGGCGATCCCGCCCTGCAGGAGGTTGTCGCCCAGGTACATGACGAACGGGTCGGCACCCAGAAAGGGCTCGGCCGTGAGCACCGCGTGCGCGAGGCCGAGCGGCTCGGCCTGCGGGATGTAGTCGATCCGCAATCCGAAGCGCGAGCCGTCGCCGGCGGCGGCTTCGATCTCGGCGCCGGTCTCGGGGGCGATCACGATGCCGACACGTTCGATGCCGGCGTCGGCCATCGCCTCGATGCCGTAGAACAGCACCGGCTTGTTGGCGACCGGGACGAGCTGCTTGGCGCTCGTGTGCGTGATCGGGCGCAGGCGCGTGCCCTTGCCGCCAGAGAGGATCAAGCCCTTCAGCTCGGCCATCGGCTAGTAGACCCCTGCAAGCTTGCGGTGGTCCCAGCTCGTGCGGCGCCGCTCGACGAACTCGAGACCCACGCGCTTGGGTGCCTGCGCCTCCACGGCGACGAGCGCCGCGGGCGGGATCTCGCTGGGCGCCGGGGTGCCGCGTGCAACGGAGTTGCGCAGCAGGATCGCGCCACCGAGCGGCGCAACGATGTCGAGCTCGCGATGGATGATCGCCTCGCACTCGATCATCACGCCACGCAACTCGGCGTAGGCCTCGCCCGCCTCGACCTGGAGCGTGGCCCGCGGGTCGCGTTCGAGGTTGCGCACCTTCTGCGAGGCGCCGTAGGTCCAGGCCCAGATTCGCGGCGCGGGCTCGCCCTCGGGTGCGTCGCGAAGCACATACCAGAGCGGCATCAGGTGTGGCCAGCCACGCGGGCCGTTGGTGGCGCAGGTGACCGTGCGCTCGCCGGCGAGAAACGCCGCGACCTCGTCGGCGCTCATCTTGATCTGGTCGCGGCGACTCACGTGAGAGCGGAGCCTACCGGCGGCGCACGCGCGCGCGCGTGCGTGCGCGCACGGGCCCCGGCTTCAAAGCATCGTCCGAGGCGGCGCCTAACGTCAGCTCCGTGCTCGTGAACGAAATGCAGGACGGCGCGGAGCTCGACCAGGTGCTGCTGGTGCGGGAGATCGAGCGCCGCCAGCGGCGCGACGGCGGCGACTACCTGCGGATGACGCTCGGCGATCGCTCGGGGGCGATCGTCTGCATGGTCTGGGAGGAGCTCGGCGAGGTCGAGCAGCTGGCGCAGGCGGGTGCGCCCGTGCACGTGTGCGGCCGCTATACCGTGCACCCGCGCTTCGGGCCTCAGATCAACCTGCGCGGCCTGGACAAACCCGAGCCCGGCAGCTTTGCGATCGATGACCTGCGTGATGGGCCGGTACGCAGCGTCGAGCAGATGGAATCGGAACTGCGCGAGCTGCTGCAGACCGTCCGCGAGCCACATCTGGGCGAGCTGCTCGAGCGGGCGTTCGCGGCCGAGTCGGAGCTGTGGAGGCTCTACCGCGTCGCGCCGGCGGCCAAGCACTACCACCAGGCCTACCCCCACGGTCTGCTCGAGCACTCGCTGAGCGTCGCGCAGGGCGCGAGCGCGATCAGCGCCACGTTTCCCGGGATCGACCGCGACGTCGCGGTGACGGGCGCGCTGCTGCACGACATCGGCAAGCTGGAGGCCTACAGCAACGAGACGGGCGCGATCGAGCTGACCGACGCCGGGCGCCTGCAGGGCGAGATCGCGCTCGGATACCACCGGGTTCGCCGGCTGATCGAGCAGGCCGATCGGGGCTTTCCCGCCGAGCTGGAGCAGGCGGTGCTGCACATCGTGCTCTCGCACCACGGCTCGCTCGAGCACGGCAGCCCGGTCGTCCCCTGCACGCGCGAGGCGACGCTCGTACACATGATCGACAACCTCGGTGGGCGCCTGGGCAGCTTCGATCGCCTCGAGAAGTCGCTGGCGCCCGGCAGGCGCTGGTCGAGCTTCGACCGAGCGTTGGACGCCAGCGCCTTCTTCTCGGGGGCGGCGAGCGATGACGGCGCCGCCGCAGGGGCCCTCACGGACGGCGCTGGGGACACCCTCGCTTCGAGCACGCTCGTTTCGGACACCCTCTTCGCAGAGCCCGCCGGCGCCGGTCTCGCGGAGGGTTCTGCGGGGCGGACGGACCGTGCCGAGCCCACGCGGCAGCGGCGGGCGGCCTGAAAGCACGCAAATAGCGGCTCGGCGGGCCGGGGGCGCGAGAGCGTTCCCACCGCCGGGTTCTATGGTTGTCGTGGATGGCCAAGGACACCGAGAAGCTGATCCGCCAGCTGTCGCTGATCTCCTACCTGATGGCCGAGCGCCGGCCTGTCACGGCTCTGGAGATCAGACGCGACGTCGAGGGCTACAGCGGCATGAACGAGGACGCGTTCGCGCGGCGCTTCTACGCCGACCGCTCCGAGCTCGAGTCGCTGCGCATCCAGCTGACCGTCGAGCGCCCGACCGACGGCGCGGCCGAGCAGGAGAACTACTCGCTGCGCCCCGAGAACTTCCACCTGCCGCCGATCGCGTTCTCCGACAAGGAGCACGCCGCGCTGCAGACTGCGCTCAGCCTGCTCGACGGGGAATTCGCCTATGCGGAGCCGCTGCGCTTGGCGCTGCAGCAGATCACGTGGGGGCGGCCGAGCCCGCTGCGCGCCCCCGAGCAGCGCTCGGTGGCGCTGGGCATCACGGCGTCGGCCGGCGGGCACGAGCTTTCGGCGCGCCTGGCCAAGATCGAGACGGCGATCTTTCGCAACAAGACGATCACCTTCGAGTACTACACGATGGAGCGCGACGAGACGGGTCCGCGACGCGTGGATCCGTATCACCTGCTGTTCCAGGGTGGCCAGTTCTACCTGCTCGGGTACGCGCACGAGCGCAAGGCGATCAGGGTGTTTCGCCTGTCGCGGATCCGCGGCAAGGTCTCTTATGCGACCAAGGCCGAGCACGACTTCCGTCGGCCCGAGGACTTCGATCCGCGCTCATACGCGCGGCGTGCGGACTGGCAGCTGGGCGAGCAGCAGGGCGTTGCCGAGATCCTCATCGGCGAGCGGATCGCCTGGCAGATCGAACGCCATTTCGGCCGTTACGGCGAGATCGCCGCCCCCGGCGAGGATGTCGATGCAGGCGCGGGGGACATCGTGTTCCAGACCGGCTACTCGAGCCCGCGCACGCTCGTGGCGTGGGTGCTCGGGCTGGGAGCGAACGCGCGCCTGCTCGGTCCGCCAGAGCTGGCGAGCGAGCTCTCGCGACGGCTGCAGCTGCTGCGCGAGCGCCACAGCGAGGCCTTTCACGAGCAGCTCAGCGGCGGGTCGGCCAGCGCCAGCACGCGCGCCGCCGGTCAGCGTCGGGGCGCCAAGGGCCGCCCGACACGTCAGAGCGGGCGCGCCCGCGAGGACGACGCGTCCACACCCGGGGCGCGCGGCGCCGACGCCACGATCAGGCCCGAGCGGTTCGCGCGCCTGGTGACGCTCGCCAGCATCCTGATCCACGCCGGCCGCGACGAGCAGCGGGTGGCGGTGGCCGAGGTGTGCGAGCGGCTGCAGCTCAGCCCCGAGGAGCTGCACGAGGACCTCGGGGTGCTGAACGTGGTCAACTTCGGCGGCGGGTCCTACGTGCTGTACGCGGAAATCGTGCAGACCCCCGAGGGCGAGATGATCGAGGTCGACCCCGAGCCCTACAGCGACAACTTCGACAGGCCCGCGCGCCTGCTCCCGGTCGAGGCCAAGGCGCTGATCGCGGCGATCGACCTGATCGGGGAGCACATTCCGGAGGGCTCGCTTGCCAGCGCCCGCGAGAAGATCGTCGTGGCCCTCGGCGAGGACCCGATGGAGCAGGGCCTGCAGGTGGCCCACGACGCGGGCGACGACTCGGATATCGCCCGCAAGATCTCCACGGCGATCGTGCGCCACCGTCTGATCGAGCTCGAGTACTACAAGCAGAACGAGGACGAGCTGTCGCAGCGGACGGTCGAGCCCTATGCCCTTACGAATGGCCGCGAGGGCTGGTACGTCGCCTCGTTTGACCCCGAGCGCGGCGGCGTGCGCCACTTTCGTCTCGACCGCATCAAGCACGTCGAGATGTCCGATCGCAAGTTCACGCCGCGCCCGGAGGTCGATCCGGCCGCCGAGGTCGACGGCTGGCTGCGCACCGGCGAGGTCGAGGCCTCGCGCACGGCGCGCGTGTGGGTCTCGCCCGAGCGCGCGCGCTGGGCGCGCGAGGCGCGCAACGTCGTGCAGGAGCGCGCAGACGGCGCCGTAGTGGTCGAGCTCAGCTTTGCCGGCATCGAGTGGCTGGCGCGCGAGATCCTCAAGGAAGCCGGCGACGCCGCCGTGCTCGAGCCGGCCGACGCGCGCAAGGCGGTGCGTGAGACGGTCGCCCGCTTGATGCGCTCCTATGGCGCTCGCTCGGGGCGCGGGCGCAGATCACGCCGGTCGCGCGACCCCGTGGCAGCGGCTGTTTGATGGGCACGGGCGTGATCACATGAGCACGGGCGTGGCTACCGAGGACGCGGTCGCGCGCTATCTGGCCGCTTCGGAAGCGAACGACATCGGTGGGCTGCTCGCGACGCTCGCGCCCGACGCCGAGCTGGTGTCGCCGATCTCCGGCCACATGGTGTTTCGGGGGCGGCCCGACCTCGAGATCCTGCTCGGGGCGATCTACGGCAGCCTGCGGAGCCTGCGCTGGGGACCGCCGATGGGCGAGGGGGACGTTCGTTTTGCGATCGCCGAGTCGCGCGTCTTGGGCGTGCGGCTGGACGATGCGATGGTCTTCGAGCTCGCGCCCGACGGCATGATCAAGCGCATTCGACCGCATCTGCGCCCGTGGTTCGCGCTGACCTTGCTCGCGCTCGTGCTGCCGCCGAAGCTCGGTGCCCATCTGGGCGTAGTGGTACGGGCGCTGCGCGGGTAAGCGCGCCTGAGCGCGTCGCGCGGAGAGATCTGCACGGGTGATGCGCCCGCGGCATGGCCGCCGAATTTAGGACTCGCGAGGCCTGGGAGCGCTCAACCGGCGGGCACGGGTCGCCGATGTTGAGCATGTGCCGGAGATCGTCAAGGAGCGACGTCGCGCGTGGCGTGGCACGCGCCCGCCCGCGCGACGCGGGCGGGTCAAGCCTGCGCCGTCGGCGCCGATGGCGCAGGCGGCGCGGCGCTTCGGCGACTACTACCCGCCCGTAACCGGCCAGACGCTGCTGCGCGCGGCCGGCGTGCTGTACGTGGTCGCCGCGGCGATCTACCTGACCTGGCTGCTGGGCTCGCTGAACCACAGCCTGCCGTGGCTGGCATGGCCGTTTCTGGCCGCGAACTGCCTGACGCTGTTCGCCACGGGGCTCACCATCTTCAACAACTGGCGGCGCGCGGTGCCGTCACCGCATCCGCTTCCGGCCGGCGCGGAGCCGACCGTTGGGATCCTGATCCCGTGCTGCGGGGAGTCGCGGGCGATGATCATGCGCACGATCGTGTCGGTGCTCGAACAGGACTGGCCGCGGCAGCGGATGGCGGTGGTGGTCAGCGACGACGGTCACGACCCCGGGCTCGAGCAGGCGGTGCGCCGCATGCCGGTGATCTATCACGCGCCGCCCGATCGTTATGCGCCCGGACGCGACGGCGCGGCGAAGGCCGGCAATCTCAACTCGGCGCTCGAGCGGCTGCTGGCCGAGCACCCGGAGGTGCAGTACGTGGAGACGCGCGACTGCGACGACGAGCTCGGCTCGCTCAGCTTCCTGCGCCAGACCGTCGGGCAGCTCGAGCACGATCCGAAGCTCGCGTATGTCCAGACGATCAAGGAATCGCAGGTCAGCGGCGGCGACCCGTTCAACAATCGCGAGTCGATGTTCTATCGCGGCCAGATGCTCGCGCGTCATGCGCGCAACGCGGTGTTCCCGTGCGGCTCCGGGCTGATCTGGAGGCGTACGGCGCTCGAAGACATCGGCGGCTTCCCGACGTGGAACCTCGTCGAGGACCTGCAGTCGGGCGTCGAGGCGCTGCGACGCGGCTGGCGCAGCTGCTATCTGCCGATCGTCGGCGCCGTCGGCCAGCATTCCCCCGAGGACGTGCCGAACGTGTACAAGCAGCGCGGCACCTGGGCGATCGACACGGTGCGGTTGATGGTGTGGGGCAACCTCAAAGGGCTGAATCTGCGCCAGCGGGCGCTGTTCGGCGAGCTGCTCTTCTACTACCTGCAGGCATTCACCGTGCTCGTGTACGTACCGTGCATCGTCGGAGCGCTGCTCGGCTACGTTCCCTTCACCGCGACCGAGCGCGGGGTGCTGGTCAACATGCTGCCGCTGATCCTCGCGAACGAGGCGTGGCTCTTGGCGGTGAACCGTCCGTATAACGACCGGCGCAAACACCAGCGCGAACCGGTGCGCGAACTGTGGCGCGTGCGGATCATCTGGAGCGGGCTGGCGCCGGTTTTCATCAAGGCGTCGATCCAGGCGATCCTCGGCGGGCCTGATCGAAAGCCGATCTACAGGGTCACGCGCAAGCATGACGACCCGCGCTGGCATTGGGCGCACACCCTCCCGCAGACGGTCGTGCTGATGGCTGTGGCCGGGACCGCGGTGTACGCGATCATCCACCAGACGCTGCCGTCAGCGGCGATCCTGGTCCCGTTCGTGTACTGGGGCGGCCTGTACGTGGCGCTGTTCGCGGCGTTCGTGATGCGCGGCTGGCACGGCGTGCGCAGCCTGCGGCGCGTGGCGCTGGCGCCGTTGGTCGCCCGCGTGCTGCACCGCTCGGCCTGAGCTCAGGGCGTCAGCCGGTGCGGGCCGCGGTACAGGAACGTCACCTCACGGACGTTGTCCTGGCCCAGCATCTGCATCAAGAGGCGCGTGAGCCCGAAGCCAAAGCCGCCGTGAGGCGGGGCCCCATAGCGAAAGAAGTCCAGGTAGTAAGAGATCGGGCCGGGGTCGACGCCCTTGTCCTCGGCCTGCGCGAGCAGCACGTCGTGGCGGTGCTCGCGCTGGGCGCCGGTCGTGAGCTCGATGCCGCGCCAGAGCAGGTCGAAGCTGCGCGTCAGCGTTGGGTTCTCGGGGTGGCGCATGTGGTAGAAGGGCCGCACCGTGGTCGGATAGTCGGTCACGAACGCAAACTCGTGGCCGTGCTCGGCCGCGATCAGCGCCGACAGCGCGCGCTCGGCCGCAGGGTCGAGGTCGTGATCGGGACCGGGCACCGGATCGTGCCCATGCTCGCGCAGCAGCTCCTTGGCCGCCGCCAGCGTGATGCGCGGGAATGGGATCGTCGGCACGGTCAGCTCGACGCCGAACGTGTCCGCTATCTGCTCGCCGACGCGCGCCTTGACCGCGTCCAGCACGTGCGCCAGCCAGCGCTCCTCGAAGGCCATCACGTCGTCATGGGAGTCGATCCAGGCGATCTCGACGTCGACGCTCGTGAACTCGGTGTCGTGGCGCGAGGTGAACGAGGGGTTGGCGCGAAACACGGGGCCGATCTCGAAGACCCGTTCGAAGCCGCCGGCCATCGCCATCTGCTTGTAGAACTGCGGCGACTGGGCGAGGTAGGCGGTCGTGTCGAAGTACTCGACCTTGAAGAGCTCGGCGCCGGACTCGCTGGCGGAGCCCATCAGCTTGGGCGTGTGGATCTCGATGAAGCGTTGCTCGCGCCAGTGCTCGCGCATCGCCTGCTCGATCGTGGTCTGCACTTCGAAGATCAGCCTGCGGTCGGGGCGGCGCAGATCCAGGTAGCGCCAGTCGATGCGCTTGTCGAGCGCGGAGTCGGGCGCGATCGGCAGCTCGGGCTCGGCCAGCGAGTCGATCTCCAGCTGCTCGAGCTGCAGCTCGAGGCCACCGAGGTTGACGCGCTCATCCGCGACCAGCTGCCCGCTGACGGTGACGGCCGACTCCGGCGTGAGCGCCGAGATCCGCTCGTTGAGCGGGCTCGGCGGCTCCTCCTTGCCGATCACCACCTGGACCGCGCCGGACTCGTCACGGACGACGATGAACTGCACCCGCTTCTGATCGCGCACGGCCTGAACCCAACCGCGCACGGTCGCACGCTCCCCCACTTTGCTTTTCAGATCGGCAACGAGTGTCCGCGGCATCGGTGGCGCACCCTATCCGAGCAGGGGCCGATCGAGTCCGGCGACTGCAGGCGCGAGCGCTCGAGGCCGGCTGGCACGCGATTGCCCGCGCGCGAGACCCCCGAAGAGGGATCTCGCGCTGCCGGGTCGGACGCCGGGTCGCCGACCGAGCGTCCAGCTCTTCAGACCGTTCCCTTGGCGGCTGCCCGGTCAGGTCGGACAGCTGAGCGTCCAGCTCTTCAGGGTGTTCGCTTTGGCGGGCGCTTTGCCTGTGAACTGCACGGTGAGCTTGCTGTAGATGCGCATGTTGCCACTGCATTTGCGCGTTCCCGAAACCGTGACCTTGACGGGATATTTCGAGAATTTGCCGGCCGCGCAGTTGGGTTCGCATTTGTTTATCTGGAACGTGCCCTTGGCCTTGGCCGTGGGCCCGCCGAAGGTCGACCAGGTGAGGCCGCTGACAAGGGTGTTGGCGTCCGCACAGGTCAGCGTGACGGTCTTCGGGCGGATGCTGGCTTTGGTGCAATTCGGGACCTTGATCGCCGATGCAGCCGCCGAAGCGCTGATCGCGAGTGAGAGCACGATCGCGACGAGCGTCGCGCTCAGGAGGGAAAGTCGAGTTGGTAGTCGCATGGATCAATGATCCCAGGCCGGGCGGCGCGTGGTGCACCGAGGGCCGGCACGGCCCGGCCTGCACGCGGCACGGGCGAGGCCCGTCCGAGCGGCGCACGGACGGCGCCGGTGCGCCGCGCCCGCGGCACGCGAGCGCCACTGGTCCGGCTCGCACCCCTACGCAAGCTCGACGTCGACGGCGAACTCGTCGGACTCGGCTAGCTCGATCTGCTCGATCGCGCCGGCGCTGACGAGGTCGTCGAGCCCGAGCTGGAGCGCTTCGAGGCGATCGTGGGTGTCGCTGACCTGGACCCGACGCACGGGCGCGCGCATCGGCGCCTGGGCCTGCGACTTGGCCGTGCGCACCTCGCGCAGGACGTCGGCCGTGACGTCGATCGCCTGCTGCTCGACGTGGGCGCGACCGTTGGATGTCATGTGGGCGCGGAGCTCGGCGGCCGTGGGCCAGCTCGCGCGGTGCACGGAGCCCTGCTGCCACCACGACCACACCTCCTCGCTGACGAACGGCAGGAACGGCGCGAACAGGCGTTGGAAGCTCGACAGCGACACGCGCAGCGCCAGGCTGACCGAGCCCACGATGTCCCGATCGGTGTCGTAGCGCCGGCCCTTGACCAGCTCGAGGTAGTAGTCGCAGAACCACCAGAAGAACTGCTCGATGCGCTGCAGGGCGCGCGCATAGTCGTAGGCCTCGAAGCTGGCCGTGGCCTCGTCGACCACGTCGGCGAGGCGCGCGACGGCGGCGCGATCGAGCGGATGGGAGAGCAGCTCGCCGGCGGGCGGCAGCTCGGCGAGCGCGAACTTCGAGGCGTTCAGCAGCTTCACCGCCAGCCTGCGCCCGGTGCGCATCTGCTTGGTGTCGAAGGCCGTGTCGGTCCCCGGCCGCCCGTTCGCGGCCCAGTAGCGCACGCCGTCGGCCCCGTGTTCCTCGAGCAGGTGCATCGGCGTCACTACGTTGCCCTTCGACTTCGACATCTTCTTGCGGTCGGGATCGAGCACCCAGCCCGAGATCGCGGCGCCGCGCCAGGGCAGCACGTCGTAGTCCAGCTGCGAGCGCAGGACCGTTGTGAACAGCCAGGTGCGAATGATGTCGTGGGCCTGCGGGCGCAGGTCCATCGGAAAGACCTGGCGGAGCCGGGCGTCGTCGTCGCGATCGTCTGCCTCGTGCCCGGCGTCATCGCGATCGTCTGCGCCCGGCCCGGTGGCGTCTCCGTCCGGCGCGGTCGCGAGCGCGGCGATCTGCGGGGTCAGCGACGAGGTGGCCCAGGTGTCCATCACGTCGGGGTCGGCGACGAAACCGCCGGGACGGCCGCGCTGCTCGGGCGTGTAGCCGTCGGGGACGTCCGTCGACGGGTCGATCGGGAGGCGCTCGGGCGCCGGCACCAGCGGATCGTCGAAGATCACGACGCCGTGCTGGTCGAGCCGGTACCAGAGCGGGAACGGGACGCCGAAGAAGCGCTGGCGGCTCACGCACCAGTCGCCGCTGAGGCCGTTGACCCAGTCTTCGTAGCGGGCGCGCATGTAGGGCGGGTGCCATTCGAGCTCGCGCCCGCGCGCGATCAGCGCCTCACGGTGCTCGACCGTCTTGAAGAACCACTGACGGCTGGTGAGGATCTCCACTGGGCGCTCGCCCTTCTCGAAGAACTTGACTGCGTGCGTCACGGGCCTTGGCTCGCCGAGCAGATCGCCGGAGGCCTCGAGCTCCGCGACGATCGCGCGTCGAGCCTGATTGACGCTGCGTCCGCGCAGCTCCGCGTAGCTTGCGCGGGCGCGCTCGGCATCGACGCTCTCCCAGCCCGGTTCCCCCCAGGGCACGTCGATCAGGCGTCCATCCTCACCGAGCACCGCGCGCACGGGCAGCCCCAGCTCGCGCCACCAGGTGACATCGGTGAGGTCGCCGAACGTGCAGACCATCACCAGGCCGGTGCCCTTTTCGGGGTCGACGAGCGAGTGCGTGAGCACCGGGACGCGCACCCCGAACAGGGGGGTCAGCAGCTCGCCGCCGGCCAGGTGGCGCCAGCGCGCGTCGTCGGGGTGCGCGAGCACGGCTACGCACGCCGGGATCAGCTCCGGGCGGGTGGTTTCGATCGCGCCGCCCTCGCCGCCTGCCAGCGTCGCGCTGTCGGCCGGCCCCGCGCTGCCGGTCGGCGCGGCTCCGTCCGGGGCGCGCGCGAACGCGACCCGGTGCATCGCGCCCGGGCGCTCGCGGTCCTCGAGCTCGGCCTGGGCGACGGCGGTGCGAAAGTCGACGTCCCACAGCGTCGGCGCCTGAAGTTGGTAGGCCTCGCCGCCGGCGAGCAGCCCCAGAAAGGAGCGCTGCGAGACCCGTTGCGCGAGCTCCCCGATCGTCGTGTAGGCCAGGGACCAGTCGACCGACAGGCTGAGCCTGCGCCACAGCTGCTCGAAGGCGCGCTCGTCGGACTCGGTCAGCCGCAGGCACAGCTCCACGAAGTTGGGGCGTGAGATCGAGAGGGGCTCGGCGGGCGGCTCGGAGGGCGGCGCGAAGTCGGGGTCGTAGGCGACCGACGGGTCACAGCGGACGCCGTAGTAGTTCTGGACGCGGCGCTCGGTCGGCAGGCCGTTGTCGTCCCAGCCCATCGGATAGAAGACGGCCTTGCCCCGCATGCGCTGGTAGCGGGCGATCAGATCGGTGTGCGTGTAGGAGAAGACGTGACCGACGTGCAGCGATCCGCTGACGGTCGGCGGGGGCGTGTCGATCGCGAAGATGCGCTCGCGCGGCGCATCGCGGTCGAAGCGGTAGACGCCGTCGCGCTCCCAGATCGCGCACCACTTCTCCTCCAGCCCGTCGAGGCTGGGGCGCTCGGGAACCTTGGGGGCGTCGCGCGGCTCCGATTCAGAGGGCAAGCCCGGGATCGTACCCGAGCCGTTGTTCACGCTCGGCGCGATGAGCAGGGCAGAAGGCGCCTCGCACCTGGCCGTCGGCCAGGCCATAGCCGAGCCAGACCTCGTCCTGCCAGCGGAACTGGAAGAAGCCCGCGTGGCCCTGCGCGCGCCCGAGCTCGCGCCGCCAGGCCTCCTGCATGACGGCCCGCGGCACCTGTCGGGCGCACGATCCCTCGTCGAGGTGAGCCGTCCACACGCAGCGCACCGCCGCCGGCTCGGGCCGCGAGGCCAGATCGGGGTCGGTCGGCGAGACAGGGCAGGGAGGTGCTGCGGCGGGCGTGGACGGCTCCGCGCTGCCGTGCGGACCGGGGAACGGCACGCACTCGCCGGTGCGGCGGGTGACCGCCGGTTCGATGCTGAGCGCTGTTGCGGATGCAAGCTGACCGTTCATGGGTTTCACCCCCGACTTTGCCCTGATCGGGCAGTGCTTGTCGTTCCTTTCGGACGACACGAGCCGTGAGGTTGGCCCATGCGCACGATTTGGACAGTTGTCCGATTAGGCGCATATGCAGGCAAAACGGTGGATAACGTGGCCCGGGCGGCGTGGCGGACGTGGGTCAGCGCTCGTAGACGCCCACCTGATTGGACGCGCCCGCCGCGAACGGATAGTCGGCTTCGGCTTCGCTGACGACGCGGAACCGGTAGCTGGCGGGGCCCGGGAGCTTGAAGCGATACGAGGCGCGGAAGGCGCCGCGAGAGTTGCTGTGGACCACGTCGAACTCGATCCAGGGCCCCCCGGGAGAGCGGGCCTCCAGCACGATCACCTTGCCTCCGCGCGGTATCGGCCCACCGAGCAGCCGCCCCGTGAACACGATCGTGGCGCCGACGCTGGCGGTGTGCGGGCGGACGTGCAGCCGGACGCCCGCTCGCACGGTGAGCGCAAGCGTGCGCGTGGCCACCGGCGGACTGCCGAGCTGAGCGCGGTAGGCGAACTTCAGCGTGCGCGAGCCTACGCCGTCGGGGACGTGGAGCGAGAAGCGCCCGTTCGCGCCGGTCCTGGGGCAGGCGATCGTCGCGGTTCGCGCCCCGGCGTAGGCGGGGGTGGCGGTGCAGTCGATCTGAGCGTCACCGATCGGGAGCCCCGTCGGCCCCGTGAGCCGGCCGTCGACGACGTGCTCCTGCCCGTACGGGCTCGTGAGGCGCGCGCTCTTTGTCTGCGCCCAGGCGGCCGTGAGCGTGGCCTGGGTCGACGCGTTGATGCCGTTCGGCGGGCCGGGGGGGCTCGCGGGTGACGGGTTCGAGACGGTCACCTGGCGGTCGAGCACGGGCGCGGAGTTGCCCGCGGCGTCGATCACGCTGACGACGAGATGATGGGTGCCGTTGCCGACCTGGGAGCTGTCGAACGGGATGTCCACGCTGACCTTCTGGGCACAGGGCTGCACATACAGAAAGGCGGGCAGCCCATCGCTGGTCCCGCCGGCGTCGACGCAGCGTCCTCCGTTTTCGTCGACGACGGTCCGTTGTACGACCTGCCCGTCGACGCTGAACACGGCCTCGTAGACGCCCGAGCCGGGGTCGCTGGCGTCAAACTCGACGTCGCTGGTGCCGGTGATCGTCGGGGCGCTCGTGAGTTCGCCGGCGACGTTCGTGACGGTCGGCCCTTCGTTCTGTTCCAGGACGATGTCGGCGGCATAGAGGTATACGGCTGCTGCGTAGCCATGGGCATCGCCTTGCTCACCGGGGCAAGTGAACTCGGGCGTCCCCACGCAAGACGCGTCCACGTACAGGTGTGCTCCGAGGTTGGCTTGAGGCACCGTCAAAACGTTTTCGCCTGAAAGTGGTTCATAAAGATCTCCCACTCCGGTGGGGCAGCGGACACCCGCTTCACATTGACCAAACGCGTTCCGCGGGTCCAGCACATTTTCTGGACCGGCGAACCAGAGCTGATAGAACGCGCCGAGTTCGCCGCCCCCGTCAGCGTCACCTGCCCGCCAAAGCTTTGCTGCTGCGATCTGCTCGCCCGGAGGAGCAGAGAACGTCCATGTCGCGATTTCGGTGTTTGCTTCGCGAGCGACTTCGTCCCTGAGCGCCGCTAGCAAAGCCCCTCCGGTCTGAAAGCAGCTTTCTTGGACAAGCGCGTAGGCGCCGGTCTTCGAGCCGCTCCACCCATCAACCGGGGCCGGGGCTCCCGACGGGGTGCGACACGAGTACACGTGGTACTGGCCGGCCGGCGCCGGCTGAGCGTGTGCCAGTGCGCCCAGGCCGGCGAGACACATCGCCAGCGCCGCCCGTCGCATGGTCATCTGGCCGACGACACGGCGTGCCGAGCCCGTCCCCGTCCGGCGCCTCTCGATCGTTACGTCAACCACGCGACCTCCTGTCGTCGCGATCCTCGCTGATCCCCTTAGCCGAATTATTCCACTGATTGCGCCTGTGGCGCGCCCCGACGCAGGCGTGGCGCTCACGGCGCTGCTCGTGGACGCTCCGTCGCGCCGCCCCAGAAAACCCGACCCGGCCCGATCCGGGGACCGGGCCCGCGCGGGCGCCGCCGTTTTTACAAGGACAGGCTGACCGGCAGCCTGGCGAGCCCGTAGATGCCGGTGATCGTCTCGTACTCCGGCTCGCCGTCCAGCGACAGCTCGCGCACGTGCTCGGCCAGAAACCGCAGAGCCTCCTGCAGCTCGAGCCGGGCGAGGTTGGCTCCGACGCAGTAGTGCACGCCGGCGCCGAACGTGAGCGCATGCGCGCGCGCGCGTGGGGCGGCGATATCGAACTCCCACGCGCCGCCGCCTCCTGGGAGGTGCTCGCCTCCCGCTCGTCGTTCGTTGCCCCCGCCACGGCTCGACTCGTCATCTTGCGCATCCGGCCCGAGGTCGCGGTTGCCTGTGAACGCGGACACCATCACGACGGTCCCCGCCGGGAACGTGACGTCGCGGAAGGTGACCTCGGCCGTGGTGATGCGAGCTGTGAACGGCGTGATCGGCTCGTATCTGAGCGCCTCCTCGACGGCCCGCTCGGCCAGCTCGGGCTCGCGCCGCAACAGCTGCCACTGCTGCGGATGTTCGGCCAGCAGCCTGACCGCGTGCGCGAGCTGGCTCTGGGTGGTGTCCACGCCCCCCACGAGCACGTTGAACACGAGGTTGATGCACTCGACGTCGCTGAGCCGCTCGCCCTGCTGCTCGGCCGCGATCAGCGTGGAGATGAGGTCGTCGCCGGGGTCCTCGCGACGCGCCCGCAGCAGCGCTTCGGCGTACTCGTAGAACTCCCCCACCGCCTGCTCGATCAGCTCTCGCTCGGTCGCCATCGAGGCGGCGTCGAACTGGCGCTGGATCCAGTTCGACCAGTGGTGCAGGCGCGCCGCGTCGGCGAGCGGCGCACCCATCACCAGGGCGATCGTTCGCGACGGATAGGGCTTCGCGAACGCCTCGACGAACTCGCAGCGCACCGTGTTCGGAGCGCCGGCATCGCTCCCATCCGCGGCAACCCCGCCCGCGCTGCTCGCCCGACCCGCATCGGCCACAGCGTCGGCCGCGCCCGCCGTCCTCGCTGCGGCCGCGTTGCCGGCGCGGGCGTCGGCGAGCAGCTCGCCCAGGAACTCGCGCACCGCCGGACGGTAGCGCTCGACCGCGCGCGCGCTCAGCGCGGGGTTCAGCAGACCGCGCAGGCGGGCGTGGTCGGGGCCGTTGAGATGCAGGATGTTGCGCTTGAACTGCTCGTGGAGCGGACCCTCGCGCACGCCGAAGATCTCGGCGATCGTCATACCCGGGAAGATCGCGTCGCGCGTGCGCAGGAAGAACTCGCCCGCCTCGCGGTCGAGCGCCAGGTACCCGTACGGACCCGATGCGAGCCAGCCGTGAGCGCTGAGCTCGCGCATCGTTTGGTGAAAGCGATCTCCCCGCAGCGAGGCGTCGGTGTAGTCGAGCTGGGGCAGCTCCAGCTCGCTCACGAGCGTCATCGCCGCACCGCGCGCCGCCGCGTCACCGTATCGGCGGCACCCCGCCCGATCGCTGCACTCCCCCTTATTTCTTCGGGCTCACGGTCTGCTTCAGCGACGCACCAGCGCTGAACTTCGGGGCCTTCGACGCCTTGATTTTGACTCGCTCGCCGGTGCGCGGGTTGACGCCCTGGCGCGCGGCGCGTTTGACGACGGAGAACTTGCCGAAGCCCGTGATGTTCACCTCGTCGCCTTTCTTCAGCGTCTTCGAAACCGTGCCGACGAACGACTCGAGCGCCCGCCCGGCGTCGGCTTTCGAGAGACCGCTGTCGGAGGCGACCGCGTCGATCAGCTGGGACTTGTTCATTGAAGCTTCCTTTCGTTGGTCAGTTGCCGTTCACCGCGCAGCGCAGCCTAGCGCTAGCGCGCGAAACACGGCTCTGCGAGCGGAGGTTCACACGCGGCTGCGCGCCGGCAGGAAGCGGTTGGTGCCGTAACGGGCGGCGCTCACGCGCTTGCTGATCAGGCCGTTCTTGAGCATCCAGCGTGACAGCGCCCGTATGTTGCGCGGCTGCAATCGTCCGAACGGCACCTTGCGTCCGCTTGCCGTGCGAGCCTGGAACAGCGGCAGGTACGCGTACAGCGAGGCCCTGGTGAGCCCAGGCTGCAGCGTGGGGTTGGCGCGCAGCAGCTCTCGCAGGCTGCGCTGCGGATCGGCGAGCGTGTCTTCATAGCCGTGCACGGTCGCCGCCACGAACCCCCGCACGAGCCTCGGATCAGATGACATCTCCTTGCGTGTGGTGAACGCCACCAGGCCGGGATAAGCAGGGCCACCGTAGGAGTCGAGCGGGAACGCGGTGATCGGGTGGCCGCTCGCCTTCAGCCCGACGCCTTCGTCCGGAATGAAGCCGGTGAACGCGGCGATCTTGCCGGCGAGCAGCGCCTGCGGACCGTTCAGACCGACGTTCACGACATGCACCTTGCCGGGCTCACCGCCGGCGTGAGCCACCTCGGTGTCGAGCACGGCGTGGTCGGAGGGCACTCCCGTGATGCCGACCGTCTTGCCCTGCAGGTCGGCGGGAGTCTGCAGGTGCTCGGACGCCAGCGCGATCAAGCCTCCGAGCGGACGCTGCGCGATCGCCATCACAGCGCGTGCTTCGCCCCCGTTTGCGATCAGGTTGGCGACGTCGCTGCCGTCGGCGAGGCCGAACTGGGCGCTGCCGGCGTCGATCAGCTTGAGCGTGTCGGTGGTCGCGGTCGGGCTGACGACGCGCAGTTCGATGCCCTCATCGCGGTAGTAGCCGGCCGCCAGGGCGCGGTAGATACCCGCGTGCACTGCGTTGGGCGTGAAGTCCAGGATCAGCGTCGCCTGGGTCAGATGCGGCTGCGAGCTCGAGCCTCCGCAGCCGGCGACCCCGACCGCGGCCACGAGCATCACGCCGGCGGCGAGCGCCGCCGCGAGCTTCGCCCTGACGGCCGAGCGGCGCCGCCCCGCGGGACGCGACAGACGACGTGATGCGGAAGTCGGGCGCCGGCGCAGGCCACGCGAAATCACCGAGCCCACGCGTGCGTGCGCGCGCGTGCGTGCGCCGCCGTCCACGAGATCGACCGCGGGCGGGTGATGGTGGCCGGTACGATCTGAAGACATGGCGATTGATGCGACCTCGCGTCCGGACGCCCGCGAGAGCTCGGGCGCGCCCGCGCCAGAGCAGGCGGCAGGCAGGACCCTATCGGGACAACCAGTCAAGGAGCTCTACACCGACGCCGACCTGCCCGCCGGCATCGGCACCGCCAACGACCCGATCGGGCGGCCCGGCCACTACCCGTTTACGCGCGGCGTATACGAGTCGATGTACCGCGGGCGCCTCTGGACGATGCGCCAGTTCGCCGGCTTCGGCACCAGCGAGGAGACCAACGAGCGCTTCCGCTACCTGCTCGAGCACGGCCAGACGGGGCTGTCGACCGCGTTCGACATGCCCTCGTTGATGGGGCACGACTCCGACCACTCCCGTTCGCTCGGCGAGGTGGGGCGCGAGGGCGTCGCCGTCGACACGCTCGACGACATGGAGACGCTCTTCCGGGGGATCGACCTCGGCGAGGTCAGCGTCTCGATGACGATCAACGCCCCCGCCGCGATCATGCTCGCCGTCTACGTCGCCGCCGCGGAGACGGACCCCGCGCACCCGGCGCCGCCCGAGCGGCTGTCGGGCACGATCCAGGCGGACATCTTGAAGGAGTACAACGCACAGAAGGAGTGGTGCTTCCCGATCGACCCTG